>CAUBOH010000001.1 GCA_958437495.1 uncultured Collinsella sp.
CGCGGCTCATCCGGTTCCACCGGGCCGCGCGGCAAGGAGATATATTGCCAGACCGCGAAGCGATGTGGGACGTCAATTCCACTCTTCACAAGTCCTACACAACATATAGCTTCCTATATAAGCAATAGAAAGGCTGGTGCAGAAACACTGCACGTATCAGATGATGACCCTTCGGTTAAGAGATATATAAAGATCGGTCACCTGTAAGTGTCTATCTACCCACGCTTTTGCTATATAAACCAGCGCTTTAGATAAAAAGAGGGAGCGCCGCGCACAGCGCGACACTCCCCTAGCGATTCAAGAGAATCAATTAGGCCTCGAGAGCCTTCTTGGCGATGGTAGCCAGCTCGTTGAAGGACTCGATGTCCTCGTAAGCCATCTGAGCCAGGACCTTGCGGTCGAGCTCGATACCGGCAACCTTCAGGCCGTGCATGAACTGAGAGTAAGAGATGTCGTTCAGGCGAGCAGCAGCGTTGATACGGGTGATCCAGAGAGAGCGGATCTCGCGCTTCTTGTTGCGGCGATCACGATACTGATACTGCAGGGAGTGCTGGACCTGCTCTTTAGCATGCTTGTAAGTACGCGAAGCGGCACCGTAGTAACCCTTCGCACGGTGCATAACGGTACGGCGCTTCTTCTTGGCGGCAACAGCGCGCTTAATACGTGCCATGTTCTATCAACTCCTAGACGGTTAAACGAAAAACGGAAACGCGAACTTAGGCGAGACGCGACTTGATGACCTTGCGATCGGCAGCGGCGATCTCGGTCTCCTGACGGAAGCCACGCTTACGCTTGGTGGACTTCTTGCTCAGGATGTGGCTCTTGAAAGCCTTGGCGCGCATAAGCTTGCCGGTACCAGTCTTGCGGAAACGCTTCTTGGTGCCGCTGTGGGACTTCATCTTAGGCATGAAATACTCCTTAATCGGTTACAGAACACTAGTTACTTGGTATCGCTTGCCGCTTTATCCTCATCGAAGGCGCCCTTAATCGGGGCGAGCAGCATAAGCATGTTACGGCCTTCCATCTTAGGCTTGGACTCGACCGTAGCGTAAGGCTTAAGATCCTCGGCGAGACGCTCGAGAACGTTAAGACCCTGCTCCGGGTGAGCCATCTCACGGCCGCGGAACATGATGGTGATCTTAACGCGCGCGCCCTTCTTGAGGAAACGCAGAACGTGGCCCTTCTTGGTCTCGTAGTCGCCAACGTCGATCTTGGGTCGGAACTTCATTTCCTTAACCTCGACCTTGGACTGGTTCTTACGAGCGGCCTTGGCCTTCATGGCCTGCTGGTACTTGAACTTACCGTAGTCCATGACCTTGCAGACCGGCGGCTCCGCGTTGGGAGCGATCTCGACCAGGTCGAGACCCTGATCGTCAGCGACGCGCTGGGCATCGCGGATGGCGAACAGGCCGAGCTGAGAGCCATCGACGCCAATCAAACGGCACGAAGATGCAGTAATCTCGTCGTTGATGCGGGTTTCATCAGACTTAGCTATTTTCCCTACCTCCATTCATAAAAAAATAACCCGGCGCTTCTTTGCAACCAGGTCGTACACATAGACATCCTCGGTATGAGGAAGGGAATCTAGGTTGTATGACCAGTCAGCTGCTCATTGGCGCCAAAAGGTGGGAACCCTCGGGTTCCTCTTTAGGGCATTGCGGGAACAACGCCTAGCGAATAATAACACGTGCCGCGCGTTATCACATTACGTACACGAAAAAGGGGGTCTCAACCCCCTTGAAGCGCAGGTGCATGTATGGTGCCCGAGGCGAGACTCGAAGGGTCTTCGCTTCGCGAAGCCCCGGGCTTCGGGCGCACGGCGCCCTCGCCACGCTCCGCTACAAACAGGCCACAGGCCTGTTTGCTTAACGCTCCGCGCACTCACGCGAGTTCGGCACGAAAAAGGGGGCCTTGACCCCCTTGAACGCTCACTTGCATGTATGGTGCCCGAGGCGAGACTCGAACTCGCACGTTGTTGCCAACGGTGGATTTTGAGTCCACTGCGTCTGCCAATTCCGCCACTCGGGCACGTAATGCGTGAGTTAGTTTATCACAGCTTTCTGTTGATTAGTCCGAAAATGGAACTTCGGCCATTTCGATGAGTTCGACCGTGCGAAGCATCTCGCGCCGACGGCATCCGCGTCCGTTAACCGAGGCTTCGCCCATCTGGTTGTCATAGGGATCCTCGCGCATGCCATCGAAAGCAGGCACAAATTCAGCCTGGAATCGATTGTTGGCCACCATGCGCCACGGGTCGAGATTACCGAAGTAGTGACGACGGCGCCACTCCTCCCCCATTCTGCGCGCCGAGGAACCAAACGAAACATCGGCGTTAAGCCAACCGGTCTGTGGCGTATAGAACTCAGCCCAGTCGTGCGGCCCCACCGAATCGGGCGCAACATACAGGCCGCTCTGCCAACGGGCAGGCACGCCCGCGATGCGGCACATGGTGATAAACGTGAGCGCCATAACGCCGCAATCGCCGCGGAGCGAGTGTGCGCAGTCATCGGCAATAGATCCCAAAAGCAGGTACGGTGGCTGATAGCGATAGTCGATATGCTGTGTCAGGTAATCATAGATAGCACGAGCGCGATCGAGCGGATCCTCGAGCCCGTCAATAACACGCTCCGTCAGCTGTCGCAGGTACGGCGTAAACGCAATGTGCGGACGGTCCTCGGAAGTGTCCTCGGGCAGCGGCGTGTCCATGCACGCATGCGATGGGAGCGCACCACCATAGATATCGCAATAGGCGGCATCGATGCGATAGCGATAGGTCACCGAGAATGAATGTTCAGTCGAAGATGTCCAAGAGGCAGTACGAGCCGAAACGTTTTCAGAGGCAACGGTACCCTCCGGCGTCATATCGAGAACTTCGACCTGAGACTGTTGACGGCAGGCGGCAGCAACGGGAAGCCACGCGCGAACAGCCTCCCCCTCAAGAGCACCGGGGACAGACACAGACGCCTTAAGGGTAATGACGCGAGACAATCCATTCTGCGATCCCATCTCCTTGAGCATCTGGTTACGCAGCGCTATGCCGTCCGCAGGATCGGGACGCATGCCGGGGACCTCTTTGGGATACACGCGAAGCGAATCGAGGAAGTTGTCGAGAACGAACAGCTCGCCATCGATAAAACGCCAGTCAATACGCTTGCGATTAATCAGGTCGTCAAACTGCTCTTCGGTAAACTCTGGCCACTCCTCGCGAATCATCGCAATGGCCCGATCACGCGACACCGAAAAATGAAGCGGCGTCTCGAGCATGCGATACCGCTCGGCGCGAACGCAGGCGGCCAGCGAAGGCTCGGGGTTCTGTTCCAAAAGGCGATCGCAGGCAGCAACAGCCTGCGTCAAATACCCGGCATCCTTAAGACGAAGAATCTCGGGCGGCAGTCCAATATCGAGATGACGAAAGTCATCACAGCAAACATCAACAGAGCAACCAACAGGACCCTCGTCAATAACCTTCCCATCCGAAGGCAGCACATCAATAACAGCCATACCAAACTCCAAGTCATTAGAACTCTTGAAGTACATTGTAGCGAGATAAAAAAGAAAGCCCCAATAAAGGAGCCCTCAACACCGATAAACGGTACCTATAAAAAATGAATTCAACCCAGTAACCCTGTAGCGAGTTAACAAAGGAGGCCCCGTTCACCCGGAGCTTTTCCCATTGCGCGACTTCTGGCAAAGCCAGGTGAGCGCAAGGGAAAAGCGTAGGGTGAACGGGGCCTCCGACGGGAAAGTTAAACCGCTACTTACGCCTTGTTGACGGAGCCAAACTCCTCCATGAGCTCCTTGGTGCGGGCAACGATGTTGTCGCGACCAGGCTTGAGGAGCTTGCGGGGGTCAAAGCCCTTGCCCTGCTGATCCTTGCCAGCCTCAATGTACTCGCGAACGCCCTTGGCGAAGACGAGCTGCAGGTCGGTGTTGACGTTGATCTTGGAGATGCCCAGGGAAATGGCCTTCTTGATCTGATCCTCGGGGATGCCGGTGCCACCGTGCAGGACGAGGGGCAGGTCGCCGGTCTGGGCCTTAATCTCGCCCAGACGCTCGAAGGAAAGGCCAGCCCAGTCGGCAGGGTACACGCCGTGGATGTTGCCGATACCGCAGGCAAGGAAGTCGACGCCCAGGTCAGCGATCTGCTTGCACTCAGCAGGATCAGCGAGCTCGCCGCTGGAGGTCACGCCGTCCTCGGTGCCGCCGATGCCGCCGACCTCGGCCTCGATGGACATGCCCTTGGAGTGGGCAAGCTCAACGAGCTCCTTGGTGCGGTCGAGGTTAAGCTGGAAGGTCTCCTCGTGAGAGCCGTCATACATGATGGACGTGAAGCCGGCCTCGATGCACTTGAAGCAGTCCTCGTAAGAACCGTGATCGAGGTGAAGGGCGACGGGAACGGTAACGCCCGTGGCCTCGACGGCAGCCTTGACCATGTCGGCGCAGACCTTGAAACCGCCCATCCACTTAGCGGCACCAGCGGTGCACTGAAGGATCAGCGGAGACTTGGCCTCCTCGGCGGCCTGGAGAATAGCCAGGGTCCACTCGAGGTTGTTGGTGTTGAAGGCACCGAGACCGTACTTGCCGGCCTCGGCCTTCTTGAGCATGTCTGCTGCGTTGACGAGCATAAAAGAAACCTCCTGTAAGGTTGCTCCGATAACGCCTGTGATTTTACCACGGCGCACCCGAGCATAAACGTTCGTTTGTTCACGAATATCGTCCAAACAGACTTTTTTTGACCGTTTGCCCTACGAAATCGACCTGTTGGGGAAAAATAGCTTGACGTTTGGACGCTTCTCGTGCTTTAGAGCTGACTATAAAGTTACACCTGCATGAAAGGGTTCTGCATGAGCTCGCGTGCCATGGTGGTCGAATCGCCATGGCCGGTTAGGCAAACGGTATCGGGTGGGAGAAGCCGGGCGAGCTTGGAGAGCGAGCGCAGAATCGCCGCCTCGTCTCCTCCAGAAAGATCGGTGCGGCCGTGCCCAGCCGGAAACAGGGTGTCGCCCACAAAGGCAATGTTCCCTTGCTCGGTGGCAGCAAACAAGACGATCCCGCCCGGCGTATGCCCTGGTGTCTCGATCACCTGTAGGCAGATATCGCCCACCTCGATAGCATCGCCCTCGGCGAGCAGGCGCGTCGGCTCCCCGGGGTCGGGCGTCTCAATGCCCCACATAGCTCGCTGTTCCTTGATGTTCGCATGCGGCACCGCCACATCCTTAGCGCACAGCTCATACCGGCAGCCCTCGCCAACGGTGGTTCGCACGCCGGCAACACCGCCAACATGATCGGCATGGCCATGAGTGCATACGGCGCCAAGCACGCGTACGCCGGGATGCTCGGCTCGGATATGCTCCACTAAGCGCTCGCCTTCCCATGCGGGGTCGATAATCACGCACTCATTATCCGAAATAACAGCATAGCTATTGGTCTGAATGGGACCGTTTACGAGCGTCTCAATCTCGACCGATCCCTTGGAAGTTAAATCCAAGGACACAGTACTCATGTCCCTCTCCTCTCTATAGAACTCGAGGCATCAAACGATGCCTCGAGTGTAGCGAATATCAATAATGTGACACGTTCGTCGCGACTAAACGCGGCGCTTAAGCTGGGCTCCGCCCTCGCCGGGCATCAGGCGGCGCGCGTCATAGACCGAGTCAACGCTGCTGATAGAGGCCAGCAGCGGATCCAAACCACTCGCGTCCGAAATCTCGACCATAAAGCGCAGGGTTGCAATACCCTCGCGGTTGGTCGAGGTGGCGGCAGAAAGGATATTGCCGCCCGCATCGCCAATGGCAATGGTGACATCCTTGAGCAGGCCCATGCGGTCCAGGCACTCGACCACGATCTCGACCTGGAAGAGGGTGTCGGCAGCGCCGTCCCACTCCACGTCGATCATGCGCTCGGGATGCTCCATAAGACCCTTCACGTTGGGGCAGTTGGCGCGATGCACCGAAACGCCACGACCGCGCGTGATGAAGCCGACGATGTCGTCGCCCGTCACCGGATTGCAGCAATGCGCCAGACGGACCAGCAGGCCGCTGTTGCTCTCGCCCTTGACGATAATGCCGTTGCTGGCGCTCTTGCCGCGCTTTTGCGGCTTGCGGTTGGAGCCGCGGGCAGGCTGCTTGACGACCTCGGCGATAGCCTCGGCCTTGGAGAGCTGCTCCTCGGGCTTGGGGTCCAAGATTTGCTCGACCTTGTTACCCACAGCGCGCGGGGCAACCTTGCCGGCGCCGACGGCGGCAAACAGGTCCTCGAGCTGCTTGTAGTTAAACTGCTCCGCCACGGCGTTGAGCGCACGCGTGGATCGCGGCGTAGAGATGCCATACCCGCGCTTGCGCAGGTCCTTGGCCAGTATATCGCGACCGGCGGCAGCGTCATCGTCTTTGGTCGCGGCGGCGAAGTAACGGCGGATCTTTGACTTGGCGGAAGGCGTCTTAACGATCTTGAGCCAATCACGCGACGGCTTGGAACTCTTGTTGGTCAAGATTTCAACGCGGTCGCCCGTCTTGATCTCGTGCGTGAGCGGGGCCACCGCACCGTTGATCTTAGCGCCGACACAGTGGTTGCCCACCTCGGTGTGAACGGCATAGGCAAAGTCGAGCGGCGTGGAGCCGGCACGAAGCGCCATGACCTCGCCCTTGGGTGTAAAGACAAAAATCTCCTGGTCGAACAAATCGACCTTCAACGAGTGCAGGTATTCCTTGGCGTCGGTGATCTCATCAGACGCAGCCCAATCGAGCGAATGTTTAAGCCAGTTAATCTGGTCGTCCAGACGCTGGGCATCATTGGTCTTAGACGCAGACGATCCGCCCGACTTCTTATAGAGCCAGTGGGCGGCAATGCCGTACTCGGCCTGCTCATGCATCTCATAGGTTCGAATCTGAATCTCGAGCGGGCGGGCCGTGGGGCCGATAACCGTCGTATGGAGCGACTGGTAGTTATTGACCTTGGGCATGGCGATATAGTCTTTAAAGCGACCGGGCATAGGGTGCCACAGCGTATGCACCGCGCCGAGCGTGGAGTAGCAATCGCGCACCGAATGTGTGATGACGCGCAGTGCCACCAGGTCGTAGATCTCGGAAAATTCCTTGCCCTTGCGC
Organism: uncultured Collinsella sp.; assembly: GCA_958437495.1. Lineage (GTDB taxonomy): Bacteria > Actinomycetota > Coriobacteriia > Coriobacteriales > Coriobacteriaceae > Collinsella. The sequence goes on from CAUBOH010000001.1 coordinate 7,104, forward strand.
TTCATCTTTTGGTAGATGGACCAATAGTGCTTGGAACGGCCGTTGATCTGGAAGTCCTCCAGGCCAATGCGGTTGAGCTCGTCGGTGAGTGTCTTGATGGTCTCGGCCAGATAGCGCTCACGGACCTCGCGCGACTCCGCCACCATGCGTGCGATGCGCTGGTAGGCGTCGGGTTCAAGGTAGAAGAAGGACAGGTCCTCGAGCTCCCATTTAATGGAGCTCATGCCCAGACGGTCGGCCAGGGGCGCATACACGTCCATGGTCTCGCGGGCCTTAAACAGGCGACGGTCCTCACGCAGGGCTGCAAGGGTACGCATGTTGTGCAGACGGTCGGCAAGCTTAACGATGATGACGCGGATGTCCTTGGACATGGCGAGGAACATCTTGCGCAGCGTAAGCGCCTGCTTCTCGTCCATGCTATCGACTTCGATGTTGGTGAGCTTGGTCACGCCATCGACGAGCTCGGCCACCGTATCGCCAAACAGGCCGGAAACATCGGCAAGCGAGGTCTCGGTATCCTCAACGGTATCGTGCAGCAGCGCGGCACACACCACATCGCAGTCCATCTTGAGATCGGCCAAAATGATGGCAACCTCGACGGGATGGTTGATGTACATCTCGCCCGAGCGGCGCTTTTGGTTGCAGTGTTTCTCGGCGGCAAAGCAGTAGGCCTGCTCCACCTTAGAGAAGTCATCCTCATTCATATATTTGAGGCACAGGCGCTCCAGCTTGTCGTAGCTGTCCGCCATAATCTCGGGCGGCAGCTCATCGGCATGCTTATAGTGCTCCATCTCCGAGAACGGCTGGAGGGTGGAATCATGGGCGGTACGGGCTGCGGCATCCATCGAGGTCCCCTTCCCCTAGGCCCGCGGTACGATCGGGCGGTTAACTTTGGCTAGCATATCAGAAGCGCACGAATCGAGCGCCCAACTCCGGAAAGCCGAGAACTCCATGCGCGAGCGCAAGCCCTCCAAATAGCGAATTGACCTGCTCAATTGCACGCGGCCGGGGTTTTCGGCCATCGCGATGCGACGGGTGTCGTCAAACCCCGAAACGCGACAGAAACCAAGCTCTTCGAAGATTCCCAGGCCACTTTCCACCGAGCGCTCGTCGACCGGCGTGCGAGCATCGATAGCAAGGCACATCTGCGCGATGTCGATATCGCTCGCGCTAAACGAGTCGTCTCCGGTCTTGCCGCGGTTGGAGCGCCACATAGTCTGCAGCGCGCGATAGAGCGTGACGAGCTCGTCGCGCTCGGGCGCATAGCAGTCGAGTAGGCGCTCGTTAATGCGAGCGTCACGCGACGAATAGAGCAGGTGAATCACGGCGGGCTGTCCATCGCGACCGGCGCGTCCGCTCATCTGGTTGAACTCGATGGCGCCAAACGGCATGTGGTAGAGCACGACATGGCGAATATCGGGAAGGTTGACGCCCTCGCCAAAGGCGGATGTCGAGACGATGCAGCTGAGGCTGCCGTCTCGAAACGCCTCCTCTACGCGATGGCGGTCGGTGCGCGTAAGGCCCGCGTTGTAAAAGGCGATATGCGACGCGCAGTCGGGAACGCGTTTGCGTAGCGTCTTGGCAAGCGCCACGGACTGATCACGCGAGTTGACGTAGATGACGGTCTTCTCCCCCGTCGCGACGATGGACACCAGGCGGTTTTCGCGGCTCGCAAGATCGCGGTCGTCCTCGAGCTGCAAGTTCTCGCGCACGGTCTCGTCGACCACCGTACGGGTAATCGGCAGCACGCGGGCAAGCTCCGCCACAACCGGAGCCGTTGCGGTGGCAGTCGTGGCCAGAACGACCGGATCGCCCAGGGCCTTGAGGATATCGGGCATGTCGAGGTATGCGCTTCGGTCGCCGCCCTTGGCAAGACCGGCATGATGCGCCTCATCGATAACGACAAAGCCGATGCGCCCCGAACGCGCAAAGCGATCGCGGTGAATAGACAGGAACTCAGGCGTCGTGAGTACGATGCCGGTGCGGCCCGAAGCCAGGCCGGCAAACACGTCATCGCGTGCTGCTTCCACGGTCTCGCCGGTCAGCACGCCGACGCCAATGCCGAGCGCAGCCATCGTCGATGAAAGATGATAGGCCTGGTCGGCGACGAGCGCGCGCAGCGGATAGACAAAGATGCTCGCACGCCCTCGAAGGACCGCCTCGCGCGCGGCGTGCACATGGAAGATGAGCGACTTGCCACGCCCCGTCCCCATAACGGCCAAAACACTCTGGTGATCAGCGAGCGCGTCGAGTGCCTCGACCTGCGCGCGATGTGGCTGGTTCGAGCCGATAAAGCTATGGATAAGCGAGCGCGTGAGCTCGGTATAAGAAAGCTGGGCGAGCGTCTCGCGTTTACGCGACTCCAGGCGCAGGCCAGAATCCGCCGGTTGCACGCCGCGGCGAAGTTCACATGCCGGATCGTCGATATTGGGCGCCGCGGTATCGCGCACCAAGACATCTTTGATCATGAGCTTGGGCTTCACGCGTCCCTGCCAATGCTCGGCCACGGCCTCGAACACCAAGTCGACGGCGCTGTCGCAATTGATGAGCCTATCGATCTGCGGCACGCGGAACATGATGGCCGGCACACTCGCGGCGCCATCGGTCGCCACAAAGCGCATGTGCTCGCCGGTTTTGCCCACCACGGCGCGATCACACATCGTCACGCCCTCGGCGGCCAGAAGCGGCACCTTATTGCCCTGGCCAAACGGCTCAAGACGGGAAATCTGCTCGATAGTCTCGATATTTAGCTCGGAGAGGTCAACGGTGGCGGCAACCTCGTCAGTGTCCTCAAAATCATCGGCGGGAAGCTCCGATAGCACGGCCGAAAGGCGACGGCGGAACTCATCGAGCTTGGATGCCTCGATGGTCACGCCCACCGCACCGGCATGCCCGCCGCGACGAATCAGCAGATCGGAGCAACGCTCGACGGCGTCGAACAGGTTGACCTTGCCCACCGAGCGGCCCGATCCGCGTGCAACGCCGTCCTCGATCGAAAAGAGCAGCGCCGGCACGTGATAGCGATTGGTCAGGCGGCTTGCCACGATGCCCTTGACGCCCTCGTGCCAGCCCTCGCCGCCCACGACGATTGCGCGCCCGCCATCATAGGTCTCCTCGACCTTCGCCATGGCGTCGCGTGTGAGCTCGGCCTCGATCTCGCGGCGCTGACGGTTGATCTCCTCGAGCTCGGCCGCCAGAGCGCTTGCCTCGATAGGATCGCGGGCAAGCAGCAGGTCGAGCGCCAGCTTGGGATCGGCCATGCGGCCGGCGGCGTTTAAGCGGGGAATGAGCGAAAACGACAGGCCATCGGCCGTAATGGTAGAAAGGTCGGCCTTGGCGAGCGCGGCAAGCGCGATATAGCCGGGGCGGGCGGTCACGCGCATCTGCTGGATGCCCTCGGCGACCAGTGCGCGATTCTCGGGCGTGAGCGGCATCATGTCGGACACGGTACCAAGCGCCGCAACCTCTATCAGCGAACGCCAATACGACGGCTTGCCCAGACGCTCGCCCAGGACCTGCACCAGCTTAAGCGCCACGCCGGCACCGGCAAGCTCGCGCGAGGGGCCCTCGTCCTCGAGCTTGGGGTCGGTCAGGGGCACGCCCTGCGGCACCTGGTCGGACGGCTCGTGATGGTCCGTGACCACCAAATCGATCCCCAGACTCTCCAGATAGGAGACCTCTTCCTTGGCAGCAATACCGTTATCGACAGTCACGATCAGGTTGGGCTGGGCGAGCTCGTTGACGCGGTCGAGCGCCGCACGCGACAGGCCGTAGCCCTCGTCAAAGCGATGCGGAATAAACGGCGTGACGTTGGCGCCAAACGAACGTAGCGCCTCGGTCAACAGGCAGGTCGACGTAATGCCGTCGACGTCAAAATCGCCAAAGACGGCGATGCGCTCGTGGCTGCGAATAGCGCGCTCAACGCGGTCGGCGACGACCGCCATGCCCGGAATAACGAGCGGATCCGCCCAGTCGCGATCGAGCGAAGGCGTCAAAAACAGCTGGCCTTCCTCGATGGATGTAATGCCGTGCGCAACCATAATGCGCGCCACCAGCCCGGGTATGCCCAGGCCGGCCGAAAGCTCCTTTTCGAGCTCAGGGTTTTGCTGAGCGACCGCCCAGCGATGCGTCGTCTTAAGCGATGACATAAGCGCCCACCCCCGATAGGGGCAGGTCGCCGCAATACCTCTCACGGTTCATAGCGATGAGTCCTCTGTGTATGCCCGCTTCGGCAGGCAGATCTGTTGAACGGATTTATTATACCGTGCAGCGCGGACGCACAACGTCCAGCATGCCGTGGTTTCGATAAACGAGGGCGGTAATAGCCTCGAAATAATCGAGCGTTTCAGCCACACGGACGCATGCGAGCGTCTAGCATATCCATTCAAAACGGGTTCACGAGCAAAGGGAGTCACAAGAGCATATGAAGCAATGGGTTGGACTGGGCAAGTTTCTCGCGGGGCACATGCAGATCATCGTTCCGATTTGCGTGGCGCTTGGCGTGCTCTTTCCTCAACAGATCGGCGTTCTCAAGCCCATCGTTCCCACCTTGTTTGCCTTTATGACGTTCCAAGGCGCGCTTAGTAACACCTTCCACCAGGTGGCTGAGGTGTTTCGCCGTCCGCTGCATCTGATTTTGGCGCTGCTCGTCTCGGCGGTGCTTATTCCCGTAGCAGCTTATGCCATGGGATCGCTGTTCTTTGGCTCCAACCCCAACCTTGTCTGCGGCATCGTGCTCGAGTACAGCGTACCCGTGGCAGTCACTGCCTTTATGTGGATTAGCATGTTTGGCGGCAACGGTCCGCTCGCGCTCACCATCATCCTGACGTCCTCGGTTATCTCCCCTGTGACGATTCCGCTCACGCTTAAGCTCTTGCTGGGTGCCACCGTCTCGATCGATGTGCCGAGCATGATGCAGGACATGGCCTTTATGATCGCCATCCCCGCCGTGCTCGGCATCGTGATCAACGAGCTCACGCGTGGATGGGGACACGAGAAGCTCTCCCCCGCGCTCTCGCCCGCCTGCAAGTTCATGATGATGGGCGTCATCGCGTCCAACTCCACCGCCATGAGCGAGTACGTGCTGCACATGAACGCTGTGCGCCTGGAAGTCGCTCTCTTTATTTTGACCTTCGCCATCAGCGGCTTTGTCGTCGGTTTTTTGGTCGCCCGTGCGCTGCATCTGCCATATAGCGAGACGACTACCATGTGCTTTACCTGCGGCATGCGTAACATCTCTTCGGGCGCCGTCATCGCCACGCAGTACTTTCCGGGCGAAGTCGTGTTTCCCGTCATGTGCGGAACGCTGTTTCAGCAGATACTCGCCTCGGTTATCGGACATCTCTTTGAGCGCCTGACCGGCGAGGAGCGCGCCGCCCAGCGCAAGCGGGTCAAGGCCGGGCGCGACGCGATGGCACGCTAAGCAGCACACTTTTCGCAGGCGCTCGCCTTGCTATACGAGCGTTTCCAGATGCGCGCGTAGGCGCCCAGCATCGATATCGAGCGTGGTCTCGGCATTAACCTGGGCCAGACGATAGCCCACGAAGTAGGGCGATACCACCCAACGTGGCAACGCCTTGGCAATGGTCCGGCCGTCCATGTGGTAGAAGAACAAGTTGTACGACTCCGCGCGGCCGCCGTGGTGTTCGTGCAGGATATAGCGCAGGGCCACCTGAATCGCATCGGCAAACAGGTCTGCTTCGGCTTGGTCGCGGGCGTCGTCGCTGGCGGCGATTCCCTGTGGAGCCGAGACGTTGACCTCAAAGAACCCCATGATCGGCTCGGTTGAGATGTTGACCGAGATTCTCCCCTGCTGCCAGACATCGATGCCTTCAAAGTTGGCTGAGGTCAGCGCCGCATAGCCGTCTTCCTGCTCCAAACCCACAATCTGCATGTGTGGATGGACGAGGCTGCCGCCCGAAAGCGGGCCTTTGTCCTTGTACATGAGCACACTGCGGTACTGTTGGGAATCGATCATCTGCTGCCAACAGCCCAGGGCAAACCGCATCACATGATGCAGCTCATCCGGTTCGTAGGTCACCAGATCGGCGTCGTGATTGGCCGACTCGATCAATACGGTCTGACGGGTGGCCCGCAAGGTCTTGAACTTATTCTCGAGCCAGATGCAGTCGCCATCGCGCTCGATGATGTTGGCAAGCCCCTCCGTGTCGCAAAAGGGGCACGCGGTGCCAGGGCGACGATTATCGTCGGGCTTGCCGCTCGCCTGCTGAACGTCAAATACCAGCGCCACGGGTTATACCTCCAGCGGCACGATCTTGGTGCCATGGAGCTCGGAGACACCTAGCGCCGCCGCGACCGCGTCGCGATTTGCCGTAGTGATGCCGCCGCCGGGAAGGATGGTCAAACGATCGCCCGCATACTCGATTAAACGAGCCAGGTGATCGAAATTATCCTCGATCGACGTACCGGCAGCGCCGCCATGCGTGAGGATGCGCGTAACGCCGCAGTCGGCAAGTGTATCAATCGCATCGAGCTGAGCCTCGGGCGAGAGCTGGTCAAATGCCATGTGAAAGGTGATGTCGATGGGCTCACGCTTGCATTCCTCGGTCGCGCAGCCCGCAGCCATCACGAGTGCGCCCAACGTAAGCTCGTCGAGCGCCCAGCCGCCGGCACAGGGCTTGCAGCAGCCAAAGACCAGGCCGTCAACGCCGGCGCTCACAGCAAGGCCCAGGTCCATCTCCATCATGCGCAGCTCGTCCTGGTTGTAATGAAAGTCGCCACCACGCGGACGAATCATGCACATCACTCGCGCGTCATGCTCGTGAGCGTAGCTGACTGTAGCGCTGATAACGCCGGCGGAAGGCGTGGTGCCACCGACGACGAGGTTGTCACACAGCTCAATGCGCCCCGCACCGGCCTCGATGGCCGCCGGCACTCGCTCAAAGTTCTCGGCACAAAACTCGTACAGCATAGATAGGCCCCCAAAGACAGCAGATGTTTTCCGACGGGCATTGTCACACATCCCCATGAAGTTGCGGTGGAATAGGGACTGTTTTGGCCTCTGGAGCCCGTATTCAGTCCCTATTTCACCGCAACTCAAATGACCCCTCGGGGACGGAAGAAAACGGATTATTCCGGCTGGCCGAAAAATGTTGCCGATGCCGAATGTTGCGCAACATGGTTCGCAAATCTTGGTCAACCATAGCAGTATCGACAGTCGTATCCAGAGGAAAGGATTGCCATGTTTAAGAGCATCCAAAAGAGCGGAAGGATTGCAGCGGTCGCCATCGGCCTGATCGCGGCCTTGTCTCCACTCGCAGCCCCTCCAGCAGCATTAGCCGGCGGCAGCGTACCGACGCCTGAACTTGAGAAGTCTTATAGCTTTAAGGTAAGCAGCGACGACTCGTATATCAGCACGGGCGACGATTCGAAGTTCGGCTATTTATACGATTACGATTACGATGAGGATGACGACTACAACTTAAAGAGCGTATCTCTCATCAATTTTGATGACGGTAGCGCATGCCCAATTGCCATTCCGGATAAAGGCCTCGAGTCAGGATGTCCCACATCCAACAATCAACTCTACTGGAAAGACGGCAATAATTTGGTCGTGTTCTCGCCAGACAACCAAAGTCAAACAGTCCATCCCATCGCTTCGGCCAAATATGCCAACACCGGTGCAACCATCTCTTACGACGGAAAAAGAGCGGCCATCAGTCACTATGACCATGAATCTGAGCTTAAAAAAATCGAAATCTATGATCTTAAATCCGACAAACTGATCCAGACATACCAGCCAGATAAAGATGACTCTTGGCCGTACAGTTACTCAAAAGACATGAGCCGTCTGTATGCCTTACAGGACAATACCAAAGACGGCGTTGTCGCGCTTAGGGTTTTCAATTGCGACACGGGGTCAACGGAATTAAAGACCGTCAACGTTAAAAAAGACGGCAGATCTTCAGAGATTGACAGTGTTAGGTCCAGCTTGAATTCGGATGATATCTATCTGCAGAGCGAAACCGCATTAATAAAAGCGGACCGCGATGGAAATATGAGTGTTCTTTTCAACGATGACGATCACGCTCCTGAATGGATTTATTCATATCCTTCAGCGGAGTTTTATGCCCTCTATACAAAGAAGGGGTCGAACGATCTTTTTGAAGAAGATGACGGCTATTACTATTTAAATGAAGAGGATGCGAATCTTAGTATTTATGACCTGAAAAGCGACAAGATCATCAGCTCAATTGCATATCCCTTTGGCGATGGATATCTCAGCGCTGTATCGCATGACGGCAGCATCCTGCTTGGGAAATACTCAGACGACGACAGGTCCTCGGCATGCCTAGTCGATACTCAGACCGGGGCAAAGAGCGAGTTTGGCCCTCATTGGTGCGACCTTTCGTTCATGAACGGCGATCGCAAGATTTTGGCAACCTATTTCGACGATGATGACCCCACCACGCTTCACATGGACATCTACAAGTCCAATATCCCCCATTCGGTGCCCGAAGATGTACTCTACTTTGTCCAGACTCACCTGCCGTTTGTTATTGGCGGTGGCGTGGCGATCGTCCTCATCATCGGTGGCGCGATCGTCGTCCTCTGCATCCGCAAGAAGCGCGCGAAGGCCACGAATGGCGTGGCTGCCGCAACGCCCAAGCCCCAGCGCAAGCAGCGCCGTCGCCAGAAGCGCGCCCAGCAGAACGCCGTGGCATCCATAGCGCCGGCAATCCCGACCACCCCGGCAGCACCAAACGAGCCCGCCCGCTTCTGTCGTCACTGCGGAACCCCGCTCGTACCCGAAGCCCAGTTCTGCCCCACATGCGGACAAAAGGTAGACTAGCGAACAAAACCCAATAGACCCCAACCACCAAGGCCCCGTTCCGAAACACTCCAGAACGGGGCCCTATTTTGAAGCAGGGGGGGTGGCGACCTAGTCGCTGGGGACGTTCTTAAACGACTAGTCATTCAAGAACGTCCCCGATGACTATCTTGACAAGGAGTGTCCCAAACTGCCGGCAGAAAAGGAACGTCCCTAACCGCCACCCCCGGAACAAGACAACACCGCAGGTAGAGGACGGACAGCGAGCGACGTCCAGGGCGAACAAGTTGGCATGAAAAAGGCGAGGCATAGACCTTCTGGTCATGCCTCGCCTTTTGAATGACAAATTGTCGCCCTGGGCGGCGCGCAGCGTCGAGCTGTTACGCGGTTTGGTAAAACCGCGTAACTAGTTAGCCTCCGAGGTAGGCCTTGCGGACGTTATCGTCGTGCAGGAGCTCCTGTCCGGTGCCGGTCATGGTGATCTTGCCGGTCTCGAGCACGTAGCCGCGCGTAGCAATCGAGAGCGCCATCTGCGCGTTCTGCTCGACCAGAAGTACCGTGGTGCCGGCCTTGTGCAGGTCCTCGACAATCTGGAAGATCTGCTCAATCAGAATCGGCGCCAGGCCCATGGAAGGCTCATCGAGCATGAGCAGCTTGGGGTTACTCATAAGGGCGCGGCCCATAACGAGCATCTGCTGCTCGCCGCCCGAAAGGGTGCCGGCGACCTGGCGACGGCGCTCCTTAAGACGCGGGAACTGCTCGTAGACGCGCTCAAGGCCCGGAGCCACCGTGGACTTGGGCTGTGTGTAGGCGCCCATCTCCAGGTTCTCCTCAACCGTCATCTGCAAAAAGGCGCGACGGCCCTCGGGGACCTGAGCCAGGCCCTTGCCCACCAGCTTGTCAGCCGGCGTATGGGTAATGTCTTCGCCCATAAACTTGATGGAGCCGGTCTTGGAGCGAAGCAGGCCCGAGACGGTCTTAAGCGTCGTGGACTTGCCGGCACCGTTCGCACCGATCAGGGCCACGATCTCGCCCTCGTTAACGTTAAAGGAGATGTCCTTGATGGCGTGGATAGCGCCGTACCAGACGTTGATGTTGTAGACGGAAAGCATCGGCTCTGCCATTTAGTTCTCCCCCTTATCCTGCTTGCCCAGATACGCCTCGATAACAGCATCGTTATTCTGGATTTCCTCGGCCGTGCCCTTGGCGATGATCTTGCCAAAGTTAAGCACGCAGATGCCCTCGCAGATGTTCATAACGAGCGACATATCATGCTCGATAAGCATGATGGCAATACCAAAGGTGTCGCGGATCTTAACGATGTTCTCCATGAGCTCCGCGGTCTCGGACGGGTTCATGCCAGCGGCAGGCTCGTCGAGCAGCAGTAGCTTGGGGTTGGTGGCAAGCGCGCGGACGATCTCCAGACGACGCTGAGCGCCGTAAGGCAGCGATCCGGCCTGCTCGTTTGCCAGATGCTCCATATCAAAGATGGACAGCAGTTCCATGGCGCGCTCGTGGGCGGCCTTCTCGTGCTTCCAATACGTCGGCAGGCGCAGCACGCCCTCAAAGCCGGAGTAGCGCTCCTGGTTGTGCAGACCGACCTTGACGTTGTCCTCCACCGTCATGGTGTTGAACAGGCGAATGTTCTGGAAGGTACGGGCAATACCCATGCGGTTGACCTGATAGACCGACTTGCCCGAAGTGTCCTCGCCATCGAGCAGGATGGTGCCGTGCGTGGGCTGGTACACCTTGGTGAGCAGGTTGAAGACCGTGGTCTTACCGGCACCGTTGGGTCCGATCAGACCGGCGATCTCGGTCTTGCCGATAGTCAGGCTAAAGTCGTCGACTGCCTTAAGGCCGCCAAACTCAATGCCCAGGTGGATGCACTCAAGTGCCGGGCGCTCGCCCAGGTCGCGGTCGGGAACGATGGCGCCAGAAGGATACGGGACCATCTTGCCCTTGTTGAACTCAAATTTACTGGGCATCGGCTGCCACCTCCTTCTTGGAAGTAAAGCGGTCCTTGACGCGACCGAAGAACGCCTTGAGCTGCGGGTTGTTGGTAAAAATCATGACCAGGATCAGCACGATGGCGTAGATGAGCATGCGGTAGTCCGAGAACTGACGGAGCAGCTCGGGAAGCACCGTGAGCAACGCCGCCGCGATGACGGAGCCGCGCATATTGCCCAGACCGCCAAGGACCACGAACACCAGGATGAGGATGGACGTGTTGAAGTCGAACTTAGTGGCGGAAAGCTGCGAGAAGTTACCGCCGAAGAGGGCTCCGGCAGCACCGGCGAGGGCAGCGGAAACTACGAAGGCGATCATGCGGTACTCGGTGACGGAGATGCCCACGGACTCGGCAGCGATCTTGTTGTCGCGCACGGCCTTAATGGCACGGCCAGTACGGCTGCGAACCAGGTTGAGCACGATCACGAGTGCGACCATGACCAGGATGGCACCGGCGAGGAAGGTCGAATAGGTCGACACGCCCGAGGCGCCCTGGGCGCCCTTGATGATGGCGGTGCCGTCCTCGAGCAGGTGCAGGTCGTCGATCGTAGAGTTGCCCGTGATGTTAAAGATCACATGCAGGCCGCGGGAGTCAACGCCCACGATAAGGCAGGTGACGATCTCTTTGATGATCTCGCCAAAGGCCAGCGTCACGATGGCCAGATAGTCGCCGCTCAGGCGCAGTACCGGGATACCGATCAAGAAGCCCAAGATGGCAGCGGCGATAGCGCCGACCACGATGCTGATGATCAGGCGCATCGGATCGGAGGGAACGGCGCTCTCGAGGGCGACCGCGGTAACGATACCCGTATAGGCACCGACACTCATAAAGCCCGCGTGGCCCAGCGACAAGTCACCCGCGATGCCGACGACGAGGTTAAGGGAAATGGCCATGACGATATAGGCCGTGATGGGAACCAGCTGACCGGCAATCATGCGCGGGATCATGTGGTTAGACTGCATAAAGAACACGATGGCAAATGCCACGATGCACATGGCATACGTAACAAAGTCGTGACGCGTCTGCTTGTCTTTAAGAAACTTCATAACGCTCACCTACACCTTCTCGGGGACGTACTTGCCCAAGAGGCCGGCAGGCTTGACGAGCAGGACGATAATCAAAACACCAAAGACGATGGAGTTGGCAAGGCTCGTGGAAATGTAAGCCTGCGCCATCGCCTCGATGATGCCGATGAGAATGCCACCGACAAAAGCGCCGGGGATGGAGCCGATGCCACCGAAGACGGCGGCGTCGAAGGCCTTGATGCCAGGCATGGCGCCCGTCGTGGGCTGCAGCACCGGCGAGTAGGAGCACAGCAGCACGCCGGCGATAGCGGCAAGGGCAGAGCCGATGGCAAACGTCATCGAGATGGTGCGGTTGACGTTGATGCCCATGAGCTGAGCGGCGGCCTTGTCCTCGGACACGGCGCGCATGGCTTTGCCCATCTTGGTCTTACCTGTAAAGAACATCAGGCCGGCCATGATAACCAGGCAGGCGACGATGGTGACGAGCGAGACGGCGCTTACGTTGAACCTGGCCAAGAACTCCGGCACCTGGAAGGTGACGAGCGAAGTGAAGTTCTTGGGCGTGGCGCCCCACAGAAGCTGCGCGGCATTCTGCAGGAAGTAGGACACGCCGATGGCCGTAATCAGAACGGCCAGCGGGCCCGCCTGACGCAGCGGCTTATAGGCCAGACCCTCGATGAGAACACCGAGAACGGTACAGACCACACAAGAGAGAACTACAGATGCCCAGCCCGGGAGGCCGAGATACGACGTGGCACAGAACGAGACATAGGCACCGACCATGATGACGTCGCCGTGAGCGAAGTTGAGCATCTTGGCGATACCATAGACCATGGTGTAGCCCAACGCGATGATGGCGTAGACGCTGCCCATGGACAGGCCGTTGACCAGATATTGGATAAAGACCGTCATGTTCCACATCCCCCTTTCGAATAGGTTTCCAGTTGATGTATGAAACAGGGACGTTACATCGTCCCTAGATACCAAGCAAGCAGGGAAGGCCAAAACCTCCCCTGCTTGGGATCAAAACCGCTCTATGTAAGGCGGTCTATTAGGCCTGTACGTACTTGCCGTCGGTGATGACGTACGCCGTGGGCTCCTTCTGGACCTGACCCTTATCGTTCCAGGTGAGCTTGCCGGTCAGACCGTCAACGGTAATCTTGAGCATAGCCTTGGACAGCTTCTCGGCGACCTCGGTCGGGTCGGCGTCGACACCAAGACCGGCCTCCTTGAGGGCCTCGGCCACCGCGTGCACGCCGTCGTAGGCGTCAGCGGCAAACTGGTCGGGAGTATCGCCGTACTTATCCTTGTAAGCGTTGACGAAGTCGGCGTTCTTCTCGTCGTCGGCGGAGAACGGGGTCATGAGCAGCAGACCCTCGGCAAGAGAGGTGTCGAAGCCCTCAACGCCCAGGATGCCGTCCATGCCGTCGCAGCCCATCATCTTGACGTCGTAGCCCATGTCCTTGGCGTTCTTGAGCAGGACGGACGCCGGCGTGTAGTAGATCGGCGCAAAGATCATGGTGGCGCCGGCCTGCTTGGCCTTGGTCAGCTGGTTGGTAAAGCTCGTGGCGGAGTCGTCCTTAAAGGTCTCCTCGTCAACAACCTCAAGCTTGGACTCAGCAGCCTGGGCCTTAAAGGAATCTGCGATGCCCGAAGAATAGGCGTCGCCGGAGTTATAGAACAGCACGAACTTCTCGTCCGCATACTTCTGCGCCAGGAACTTGGCAGCGTTGACACCCTGGTTGGGGTCGGTGAAGCAAACCTGGAAGACGCAATCCTTGCCGTCGGTGACGTCCTCGGAGGACGCGGACGGGGTGATCATGAACGTCTTGGGGTCGTTACCACACTCTGCGGCAACGGCAACCGACGCACCCGTGGTGGTCGGACCGACGAGGGCCTGCATGCCCCAGTCGAGCAGGGTGTTGAAGGCGTTGACGGCCTTCTCGCCGTCGGCCTGGTCGTCCTCGGCCTTGCTGGCAAGCGGCAGCTCCTTGGTCGAGAAATCCTTGCAGCCAAGCTCGACACCCTGGGTAACGGACTTGCCGTAGGACGCGTTGGCGCCGGTCAGCGGGCCGATGGTGCCGATCTTAAACGAAGCGTCGCTCGAAGCGGAACCGCTGTCGCCGCCGTTGGAGGAGCAGCCAGCTAGAATAGACATCGCCCCCAGACCTGCTGCGCTCGCGATAACGCTCCTGCGATTCATAACAGGGTTCAATGACTTACCGGTGAGGCTCGACATGCGGCTCTCCTCTCATATCTCGTCGGGTTTCGGTTACCCGACAGGCCATCCTTCGCCGTGTTCGGCGTTCGCAAAATAGTAGACGCTTTAGTTGAGAAAAGTGGCGATTATTTCAACTTTTCTTTTTCTTTGTCCATTTATCCATAATTATGCGTATTTACATCAGTTTATGCAGTTTAGCCACTTTATTGTGTGAAAGTAATGTTTCCATTCCGTTACAAGCGCCCCTGCCCTGATTAAAACAGCCTCACCGGCAGCGCTTTATGCGGCACTTAGGCGGCGATGTACTTGCCGTCCTGGATCACATAGGCTGTAGCGGGCTTCTCGACTTGGCCCTCGTCGTTCCACGTGAGCTCGCCCGTCAGGCCCTCGATCTTGATCTTGCGCATGGCCTTGGCAAGATCGCCGGCGATGTCGGCACCGTCAGCCGTTATGTCGATGCCCGCCTTATCAATAGCCTCGGCGATGGCGTGGACGCAATCGTAGGCGTCGGCGGCAAACTGGTTAGGCGTCTCGTCGTAGGCATCCTTATAGGCCTTGACGAAGTCGGCATTCTTCTCGTCGTCGGCAGAGAACGGGGTCATAAGCAGCACGCCCTCGGCAAGAGAGGTATCGAAGCCTTCCACAGAGAGCAGGCCGTCCATGCCGTCAGTCCCCATAAGCGTCATGTCGTAGCCCATGTCCTTGGCGTTCTTGAGCAGGACGGACGCCGGCGTGTAATAGATCGGCGCAAAGATGAGTGTGGCGCCGGCCTCCTTGGCCTTGGTGAGCTGGTTGGTAAAGCTCGTGGAGGAATCGTCCTTAAAGGTCTCGGTATCGACGATATCGAGCTTGGACGCCTTGGCCTGCTCGGCAAAAGCGTCGGCAACGCCAGAGCTGTACGTATCGCCGGAGTTGTAGAACAGGGCGATCTTGGCGTCCGCATACTTCTCAGCCAAGAACTTCGCGGCGCTGGCGCCCATGGTGGGATCGGTGAAGCAAACCTGGAAAACCGTGGTCTTGTCCTTGGTGACGTCGAGCGACGAGGCCGAAGGCGTGACCATAAGCATATCGTCGGCGATCTCACCCGAGACGGCGACGGCAGCACCGGTGGTGACCGGACCGACGAGCGCCTGCATGCCCCAATCGCACAGGGTATTGAAGGCGTTGATGGCCTTCTCGCCGTCGGCAACGTCATCCTCGGACTTAAGCGAGAGTTTGAGGTCCTTGGTCGAGAAATCCTTGGCGGCGAGCTTGGCACCCTTCTCGGCCGAGATGCCATAGGTTGCCGCAGCGCCGGTCAGAGGGCCGATGACACCGATCTTGAAGGTCTTGCCGTCATCGGCGGAGCCGCCGTCCGAGCCACCCGACGAACAACCAGCGAGCGCGGCGGTGCTGCCGAGCGCCGCGGCGCCGGCGAGAAAGTTCCTACGGCTGAGCGTGCTGTTGATGTTGAACATGGTGTCCCCCTTTTCGCTGGCCGCGGTGCGGCCGTCTTGCGGTACGGGGCAAACCTTATGGCGCAAACGTTGACAGTTTGTTACGGAAGTTCGTTTGTAGCGAGCATGTTTCCAATATTTCCGCAGCGTTTCGGGGGTGCCGTTTTGTGCGACTCCTGTTGCCTGGCGAGCACGCGCCCTCGGTTCACGCTAGAATGCACTCAACCTTTAAGCGGATAATCCATCCATAAGATGCACGAAGGAGCTATCTATGAGCGAACCCCTGCGCACCGTGAACGTCGGCCTCATCGGTCTGGGAACCGTCGGCGGCGGCGTGGCCCGTCTGATTAAGAGCCACCACGATGAGTACCTGGCCGCCTACGGCATCGACCTTAAGCTAACCCGCGCCTGCGCGCTTGCCTGGGAGCAGGCCGAGGCAGCCGGTATTGAGCGTGAGGCCTTTACGAGTGACTGGCACGACGTCGTCACCGACCCCGCCGTCGACATCGTCGTCGAGCTGATCGGCGGCGAGCACCCCGCGACCGAGATCTTCACCACCGCCTTCGAGAACGGCAAGCACGTCGTCTCTGCCAACAAGGCCCTGTTGGGCCGTCATGTCGAGACGCTCGCCGAGAAGGCACGCGCGTGCGGCGTGCAGATTAAGTGCGAGGCCAGCTGCGGCGGTGGCATCCCCATTGTCAGCACGCTCGAGCACGATCTGGTGGGCAACAAGATCCTGACCATCGCAGGCATTCTCAACGGTACCACCAACTATATCCTGTCGCGCATGGACGCCGAGGGCGCCGATTACGCCGACGTGCTTGCCGACGCGCAGACCAAGGGCTATGCCGAGGCCGACCCGTCCGCCGACGTCGACGGCTTCGACGCCGCCAGCAAGACGGCCATCCTCGCCTCCATCGGCTTTGGCACCCGCGTTACCACCGACGATGTGTACCAGCAGGGTATCCGTACCATCGGCGCCGAGGACATCGCCCAGGCCCGCGAGCTCGGCTACACCATTAAGCTGCTCGGCATCGCCCGCAACACCGACGCCGGTGTCGACGTCCGCGTGCATCCCACGCTGATCCCCGCCGATCACATGCTTGCCAAGGTCAACGGCGCCATGAACGCTGTCTACGTGGTAGGCGACGCCGTGGGCGAGACTATGTTCTACGGTGCCGGCGCAGGCTCCTTCCCCACCGCAAGCGCCGTCGTGGGCGATATCCTGTCGCTCTCCGAGCAGATCAGCCGCGGCGTGGCTCCGCTGCCCGAGATTGAGCCCTATGGCCACAACCTCGCCTTTAAGCCCATGGACGAGCTCCAGACCAAGTACTATGTGCGCCTGAAGGTCGCCGACCGCGTGGGCGCCCTGTCCGAGACGGTCGATATCTTTGCCAAGCACAACATCTCGATCTCGCTCATCAACCAGGTCGAGGACGGCAAGTCGGGCGTTAGCGATGCCTGCTCGGTCATCTTCCTGACGCACCGCGCGCTCGAGAAGGACGTCCAGGCTGCCGCCGCCGAGCTTGCCAGCGTCGACTGCGTGGCCGAGGTCGCCAACGTCCTGCGCATCGAGGACGTTGATGCCTGGACCGAAGGCGTTATGGCCAACTAGTCCACGACTTCGAACCTCAACGAGGCCCAACGCAAAAGGCGCGCTGCCTGCATCAACCGCAGGCAGCGCGCCTTGTTCTGTTTGTAAGGGAAGCAGCGTCCCAGTATTTCAGCTCAGAACGAGACGCTGCTTCCCTCAGGGCCTTCTTTCGGAAACTATGCCCCATTCTGGGCGCGGATTCTGGGACACGCTTTCCGCAACGGGCCTCTCACGGAAACTGCATCCCACTCTGGGCGCCAATTCCGGGATGCATTTTCCGCGGCGGCGTTGGCTACCTGCCGTCGTCATCCTCGGCTTCTTCGCGTGCGTAGAGCTCCAGCATGCGGCGGCGGTATTCGCGCACGGCGAGCTTGGCGCGCTCCAGACGGCGACGCTCGCGCGGAGTCAGCTCGGACGGGTCGACCTCGTCTCCATAGGTCTTATCGGCAAGAAGACGCGCCGCGTCCACGATGCGGGCATCGATGTGGCCGCTCGCCGCCTCGGCGGAAAGACGCTCGGCAATCGTATCGAGCGTAGGCAGGCCCTCGAATACGCGACCATGGCCATGCGAGGTCAGCAGCTCGTGCTCTCGTGCGAGCAGACTCGCCAAATCGTGATGGGCACGCAGGATATCGAGCGCATCGGATGGATGCTCGGCAACTTCTGCCACGGCGGCGACCGGCGCGGCATCGACCACGCGGTAGAAGAGCTGCGCGAGCAATGGCATCAAGAACACCGTGATGGCACCGGCGGCAACCATGACCGACGCAATATCTTGCGACAGCGCGCCCGCGTTGACGGCAACGCTTGTCACGGCAACGATGATCGGCAGGGCCGTGGTGCAGTAGAGCGCCACGGTGATGCGACCATACGCCGACACATCGCGCGTCGCAGGACAAATGCTCATAGAAATAAGAATGGGCACGGCACGAATAATCAACAACGCCACGATAAAGCCCGCGAGCAGCCCGGGACGCGACGCCACGGCCGTCAGGTCGATCTTTGCGCCCGATACAGTAAAGAACACCGGAATCAAAAGGCCGTAGGCCAGGCCGTCGAGCTTGGTCTCGAGCGTATGGTTGCCCTCGGGGATGATGTAGCGCAGGACAAAGCCGGCGGCAAAAGAACCCAACACGATATCGAGGTCAAAGACGGCCGAGAACGCCACGAGCGTAACCAGGATGAGCACCGTCAGGCGCACGAAGGTCTGCGACGTGGTATCGGCGCGCTCCTCGACAAACGCAAAGAAGCGGCTGCCGACGCGCTTGGAGCGGCTCGGGACCACGGCAAGTAACACGCACACAGCCGCAAACAAGCCCAAGATCAACAACGTCTGAATTCCCGTGCGGGCAGACAGCAGCACGGACATGGCGAGCACGGGACCGAGCTCGCCCCAGGTGCCATACGCGAGAATCGAGTCGCCCACACGCGTGCCGGTGAGCGAGCGCTCACGCATGATGGGCACGAGCGTGCCGAGCGCCGTCGAAGTGAGGGCAAGCGTCACGGCGATACCGTCGAAATGGCTGACCGAGAACCATGGGGTAAAGCGCACGGCAAGCCAGGCGATACCAAACGTGACGACCCACGTCGCCATACCGTAGCGCCCCTCGACGCCCGTGATGCTCTTGGGGTCGATCTCAAAGCCGGCGAGCAGGAACAAAAAGGCCAGACCGAGCTCGGACACAAGCGAGACCTCGGCATCTACATGGATGACGCCGAGCATATGGGGTCCCAGCACCGCGCCGAACACGAGCAAAAAGACCGTTTCGGGAACGGGCTTTCCGGGAATCGCCGAGGCGATAAAGGGGCTTGCAAAGGCCACGAGTGCGATGATGGCGAGCGAAACGAATGCCATGTGATGCCTTTCTCTTGTTTGCGCTTCACTGTAGCACCCTCGCCGTCCTCAACGCGCCGCGAGCTGTCGTATCATAGTGAGGTTTACAAACATGTGGCTCAAGGCGACCGCAGGGCAGACCCCGCAAACCGACCGCTGCCGCATACCGTACCGTACGCCCAACCGATCAGGAAGGCAGGAACCAATGGTCTCTCGTATCTACGTGGAGAAGAAACCCGGGTTCGACGTCGAGGCTCAGCAGCTCAAGGGCGAGCTGACCGAGATTCTCGGCATCAAGGGCATCGAGGCCCTGAGGATCATCAACCGCTACGACGTCGAGGGCATCGACGAGGAGCTTTTCCGCTCCTGCGTGCCGACCGTCTTTAGCGAGCCCCAGGTCGATGTGACCTACGACGAGCTCCCCGCAAGCGATGGCGCCGTCTTTGCCGTCGAATTCCTGCCTGGCCAGTTTGACCAGCGCGCCGACTCCGCCAGCGAGTGCGTGCAGCTCATCAGCCAGGGCGAGCGCCCCGCCGTGCGCTCCGCCAAGGTCTATATGATCTCGGGCGCTCTGGACGAAGCCGCCGTCGAGGCCATCAAGCACTACGTGGTGAACCCCGTCGAGGCGCGCATCGCCTCGCTCGACCTGCCCGAGACGCTATACATGGAGACCCCCGAGCCCCAGCCCGTCGAGGTGCTCGACGGCTTCCGTGAGCTCGACGAGGCCGGCCTTGCCGCTTTAATCGCCGATCGCGGCCTTGCCATGGACGAGGCGGACATCGCCTTCTGCCAGCAGTACTTCCGCGATGAGGACCGCGACCCCACCATCACCGAGATTCGCGTGATCGACACCTACTGGTCCGACCACTGCCGCCATACCACCTTCGGCACCGTCCTGGACGACGTGACGATCGACGACGCCGTGGTGCAGCAGGCCTTC
This sequence comes from uncultured Collinsella sp., assembly GCA_958437495.1. GTDB lineage: Bacteria > Actinomycetota > Coriobacteriia > Coriobacteriales > Coriobacteriaceae > Collinsella. The sequence continues at coordinate 26,953 of CAUBOH010000001.1, forward strand.
GACCGCTACATGGAGATGCGCCACGAACTCGGCCGCGACGCCAAGCCCGTCTGCCTCATGGACATGGGCACCATCGGCGCCAAGTACCTTAAAAAGACCGGCGTCATGACCGATGTCGACGAATCCGAGGAGATCAACGCCTGCACCGTCAAGGTAAAGGTTGATGTCGATGGCGAGGACCAGGACTGGCTGTTCCTCTTTAAGAACGAGACCCACAACCACCCGACCGAAATCGAGCCTTTCGGCGGTGCCGCCACCTGCGTGGGCGGCGCCATCCGCGACCCGCTCTCGGGCCGCAGCTACGTGTACCAGGCCATGCGTGTCACCGGCGCCGGCGACCCCACCGTCCCCGTGTCCGAGACGCTCGAGGGCAAGCTGCCGCAGCGCAAGCTCGTAACCACTGCCGCCGCCGGCTACTCCAGCTACGGCAACCAGATCGGCCTTGCCACCGGCCAGGTCAACGAGCTCTATCACCCCGGCTACGTGGCCAAGCGCATGGAGGTCGGCGCCGTCGTGGGCGCTACCCCGGCAAACCACGTGCGCCGCGAGTGCCCCGCCCCCACCGACAAGATCATCCTGCTGGGCGGCCGCACCGGCCGTGACGGCATCGGCGGCGCCACCGGCTCCTCCAAGACCCAGAACACCGAGTCCATCGAGACCTCGGGCGCCGAGGTCCAGAAGGGCAACGCCCCGGTCGAGCGCAAGCTGCAGCGCCTCTTCCGCCGCGGCGACGCCTGCCGTCTGATCAAGCGCTGCAACGACTTTGGCGCCGGCGGCGTCTCGGTCGCCGTGGGCGAGCTTGCCGACGGCCTGTATGTCGACCTGGACACCGTGACCAAGAAGTATGACGGCCTGGACGGCACCGAGCTCGCCATCTCCGAGTCCCAGGAGCGCATGGCCTGCGCCGTCGCCGACGGTGACGTCGAGGAGTTCATGGGCTACGCCGCCGAGGAGAACCTCGAGGCGACCGTTATCGCCGAGGTTACCGCCGAGCCGCGCATGCGCATGGCCTGGAACGGCGTCGCCATCGTCGACCTGTCCCGTGAGTTCCTCAACTCCAACGGCGCGCCCAAGCACCAGGTCGCTCACGTGTGCGCCCGCAGCGTGTGGCAGCCCAGCTGGGCCGGCACCACGCTCGCCGAGCGCATGACCTCGCTGGTCACCGACCTCAACGTCGCCTCCAACAAGGGCCTTTCCGAGCGCTTCGACTCCACCATCGGTGCCGCGACCGTGCTCATGCCCTTTGGCGGCAAGACGCAGCTCACCCCGAGCTCTGCCATGGTCGCCAAGTTCCCCGTGGACGGCGAGACCACCACGGCAAGCGCCATGGCATGGGGCTTCAACCCCTACCTGATGGAGGCCGACCAGTTTGCTGGCGCCTACCTGTCCGTGGTCGAGTCCATCGCCAAGCTCGTGGCCGCCGGCTTTGAGCACAAGCGCGCCTACCTCTCCTTCCAGGAGTACTTCGAGCGCCTGCGCACCGAGGCCGAGCGCTGGGGCAAGCCCATGGCAGCCGTCCTGGGCGCCCTTATGGCCCAGGTCGATCTGGGTGCCGGTGCCATCGGCGGCAAGGACTCTATGAGCGGCTCGTTTGAGGACGAGGCCGGTGAGCTCAACGTTCCGCCGACCCTGATCAGCTTCGCTGTTGCCGTGGGTAAGGCCGCCCGTGCCGTCTCGCCCGAGTTCAAGGGTCTGACGCATCGCGTCGTGCGCATCGCCCCCGCCACCTATGGCGAGGACTACCGCCCCGACGCCCAGCAGCTGCTCGCCGCGTTTGACGCCGTCGAGGCGCTCACCGCCACCGGTGACGCCCTGGCCGTCTCCACGCCCGGCTACGGCTGCGGCGCCGAGAGCCTCTTTAAGATGTGCGTCGGCAACCAGATCGGTATCGAGCTTGCCGAGGATGTGGACGTGGAAAGCCTCTTCACCCCGCTCTACGGCAGCTTTATCGTCGAGCTCGCCGAGGATGCCGAGCTGCCCGAGGTCACCGACGGCGTTGTCGTCGAGCCCCTGGGCACCACCGTCGAGGGCTACGTCATCGACACCGGCTCCGAGGTCATCGAGCTCGCCGAGCTCCAGGAGGCCTGGGAAAGCGGTATCGAGAGCGTCTTCGCCTACCGCAGCGCCGGCGAGACCGCCGAGGTCGAGACGATCGACTTCCGCGCCAAGGACATCCACGTGTATGGCGGCGCCAAGATCGCCCGCCCGCGTGTGGTTATCCCTGTGTTCCCCGGCAACAACTGCGAGTACGACAGCGCCCGCGCCTTCCGTGCCGCCGGTGCCGAGGCCGACACCTTCGTGATCAACAACCTCACGCCCGAGGCCGTCGCCGAGAGCACCCACGAGCTTGCCCGCCGCATCCGTGCAAGCCAGATTGTCATGATCCCCGGCGGCTTCTCGGGCGGCGACGAGCCCGACGGCTCCGCCAAGTTCATCACGGCGTTCTTCCGCGCTCCCGAGGTCACCGAGGCAGTCCGCGACCTGCTCAAGGCCCGCGACGGCCTGATGCTGGGCATCTGCAACGGCTTCCAGGCCCTAATCAAGCTCGGTCTGGTGCCCTACGGCGACATCGTCGACGCCACACCCGATGCGCCCACGCTGACCTTTAACACCATCGGTCGTCACCAGAGCCGTCTGGTGCGCACTCGCATCTCGTCTAATCTGTCCCCGTGGCTGTCGCAGTGCAGCCTCGACGACCCCTACACCGTCGCCATCAGCCACGGCGAGGGCCGCTTTGTCGCCAACGACGAGGTACTCGCTCAGCTGATCGCCAACGGCCAGGTCGCCACGCAGTACGTGGGCGAGGACGGCAAGCCGAGCATGGACCTTTCCGTCAACCCCAACGGCTCCGCACTTGCCATCGAGGGCATCACGAGCCCCGACGGCCGCGTCCTGGGCAAGATGGGCCATGCCGAGCGCCGCGGCGACAACCTGTACCGCAACGTGCCCGAGCATGTCCCCGGCGATAAGTTCATGCCAATCTTTGAGAGCGGCGTAGCCTACTTCGCTTAAAGCTTTCCCATCGGGTACAATCCCCTCGGGTAACAACACCCGCCACCGGCACGCCCGGTGGCGGGTTCTTTTTTGCTTTGCGCGTATAGGAGAAGGACATCATGGAAAGCCGCAAGCCGCATCTCGCCACCCCGCCCGGACTCATCCTGGGCTGTCTTGTTTGCTGTGCACTTTGGGGATCGGCCTTTCCCTGCATCAAGATCGGTTACGCACTCTTTGGTATCCCAGCGCACGATAGCGCTTCGCAGTTACTCTTTGCAGGTTTGCGCTTCACGCTTGCCGGTATCCTGGTTATCGCCGGTATGAGTGCAGCCCAGCGCCGCCCGCTCGTCCCACAGGTACGCGACATTAAGCCCATCTGCATCCTGTCGCTCTTCCAGACTATCGGGCAGTACTTCTTTTTCTATCTGGGACTCTCGCGCGCCAGTGCCATGTCGAGCTCCATCATCGAGGCCAGCGCCAACTTCTTGGCCATCCTCTTTGCCGCCTTGGCATTTCATACCGAGAGGCTCAATACGGCCAAGGTGCTTGGCTGTGTGTTAGGCTTTGCCGGCGTCGCACTCGTCAATCTTTCGGGCGCGGACGGTACCTTTGGCTTTACGCTCGACGGCGAGGGCTTTATCCTGGCCTCCACCGTTGCGGGCGCCCTATCGACCTGCCTCATTGGCATCTTCTCGCGCGAGCATGACGGCGTCTTGCTCGCCGGTTGGCAGTTTTTAGTCGGCGGCCTGGTCCTTACCGCCATCGGGTTTTTGATGGGCGGCACGCTCTCCCCCACCGCAATCGCCCCCGCCATCGTGCTCATTATCTATATGGCACTCATCTCCGCCGTCGCGTACTCGCTATGGTCGCGTCTGCTTGCCGTCAACCCCGTCAGCCGCGTGTCGGTCTTTGGCTTTATGAACCCGGTCTTTGGCGTGCTGCTGAGCGCGCTGCTGCTTGGCGAGGGCGCCGGGACGAGCCCTGTTACCGTTATAGTTGCCCTGCTGTTGGTCTGCGGCGGCATCATCATCGTCAACAGGCCTAAAAAGGCCTAGCGAACTGCCCTTATTTAGCAGAGGGGATTCACATACTTTAGTTAAATGGAATACATCGGAGAGCCAAGGCCGCCATGCACGCAAGCGTGCGCCCTTTCTCTAGCATATCTGGATGCCGGTTTTCTTTTTCTCGGCCTTGACACGGTAGAGCTCCGCATCGGCAGCGCGAAGCAAGTCTTGCCAGGTATCGACACCATCACCGACCCGTGCGTAGCCGATGGACATCCGCAACAGATACGGCACCTCGGCGCGCGCGAGCTCGTTGTTGATTTTCGCGCACAGATGCATGATATCCTGCTCCGCCGTCGCCTTTTGAAGCACCACGAACTCATCGCCGCCATAACGTGCGATAAAGCCACCAGACGCCGAGCAGACCTCTTTGAGCGCAGCAGATATGACCTGGAGGGCATGATCGCCCTCCACATGTCCATAGCGATCGTTAATCTGCTTAAAGCCGTCGGCGTCCATCATAAGCAGATACACATCTTCGGCCTGAGCCACATTTGAGAAGAGCGACAGTATATAGGTCTCAAAACGATTGCGATTGTTGAGGCCAGTCAACGGGTCGGTCGAGATCAGCTGCTCCTGGTAGATGATGTAGAGCAGCAAAATGCTCAGCGTTATACCGACACAAAGGCCCGGTACCGAAAACAAAACCTGGAAGGTACCGCCCACCAGAGCGGGAATGGCGAAAAATGCCAAGGTTCGATAGATGGCCTTCGTCTGCAGGCTCTCGACCCTGCGAGATTGAACAAACGCATGCAGGGACGTATGTATAACGTAACAGTAGCTGACGATGGGCTGGATCATATAGGCAAAGCCGCGACGATACACGCCCTGCGAATCGATATAGAACAGGGCATGCGTCCAGTAGCTGGTAAACGCCAGCACGACCACCAGAGCCGTAGGCAACGCTACAAGCACCACCCTATAGCGCGAGGTCAAAAGGCGAGAACCCTGCACCGTCTCGGAATAGATAAACCAAATGAGACACGCGATGGCAAAGAGCGAAAACGAAACCGCGTTGGAAATCCAGTTGGCGGCAATGCCCAACGTGCCGCTCGCACCGTCCGAAAGCGTCCAGATCATATCGAATAATATGTACGCGGCAGAGGTGTAGCCAAGCATGCTAAACAAGAGCTGCTGGGTGCTCGAGAACAAGGAACGACGACTTCGCACGGCAAGCCCGATAAGAACAATCATGCATAGCACGAATATCTCAATCTTGAGTGCCTTAACCACTAGACGCCGTCCCTTCAATATCCAAGTGGTCAGAATCGCCCGATTCATGTCTGGGCAATAAACACCCCTTACTCCGCAGGGGCAAAGGGAATAATAGCAGAGCGCCCGAACATCACTGCAAAACAGTTTCTGTTCGGGCGCTCGAGCGGCGCGAGTTGCACGCCGGAATCAATTATCGGTAACGGTCGTTACTCTCCGTCGATATCGGTTGCGACGGCCTCCTCGATAGCCTCGACACCGGCAGGCGACAGGTCTTCCTTACCCTGACAGAACTTTTTGTCGACCCAGCCGGTCAGAATTGGAGCCATGATTGCCGTGATGATAACGGCGGTGGCAATCTGGGCGTACGCAGTGGGTGCAAGCTCGGCGTAGCGCGGCGCGACCTCGGCAAGGGCAACCGGCGTGGTCATAGCCGTGCCGGCGATGGTGGAACAAGCCACGGCAGCCTTGCCGTTACCACCGCACAAGCGCTCGAACGCAAAGGTGATGGGACCGACGACAAACAGCGTGACAAGGCCCAGCAGAATGCCCGAGATGCCGCCGGTGATAAAGCTCGACAGGCTCATAGACGCACCGAGCTGAAATCCGATGACGGCAATCGCAGGATTGGCGCCAGGAACCAGCAGGTTCTTGATGAACGGGAAGAGGTTGCCCAGAACCATGCCAATAACGAGTGGCAAAATGGAGCCGATGATAGTACCGACAGGGATGTTGGCGAGACCCGAAACGCCCAGGATGATCATGGTGACGGCGGGGCCGGCCGTAAAGAATAGGATGCCCACGGCGCCCTGCTCGGACTCATCGCCGAACTCGCCCATGATGCCCGTATAGAGCGCCATGTTGCAAAACGTAATGCCGCCGATGATGGAAACCGAGCTCAGGCCCAAAAAGTTGTCGTTAAAGAAATACGCAACACCCAGACCCAGCGCGGCTGCCACCACAAGCTTAGGGATCAGCACGACGATGCCGGTCTTGATGGCGCCCGGCGTGGACTTAAAGCTGATGCCGGCGCCCACAAACAGCAGGATCGCGGCGACGATGGTGTTGGAACCGCCGCGGCAGGCGGCGGTAAAGAAGCCACCGATCTCGAAGACCTGCGGGCAGAAGGTATTGAGCAAAAGGCCGACGATCATCGGGTAGATCATGATGTCACCCGGGATGCGCGGTACCTTGAATTTCTTTTGCTCGTTGGCGGTCGCTTTCTGTGCCATGAAACCCCCATTTCCGCTGACGTGGAACAAAAGCCCACGTCATACTTTGCTACAGTAAAGTTTGACCATGGTACCAGAAGAAGCAGACCGACTCAGTGAGAAATTCGATTCGTTGGGCCAGGACGGTAAGCGCACCCCGCTTTTAAACAAGGCTCAAAACGATATAGAGCACGATACCCGAGACGCAGCACCACAACATCGACTTTGTCTTGATTGCCACCGCCACGACACCGGCAGCCGCAATCCAGGGCATCAAGCCCTGCCACAGGCCGGCGTCAAAAGCGCCAGGGCTTATCAAATCGTTGGCGACCAGCGCCGCAAAGGCGGCGGGCGGAATATAACCCAAGGCCTCGGTAACGCGGGGCGACAGCGTTCTCCTGCGCAAGGCAAACGCTGGGGCAATACGGAAAAATGCGATGGCCGCCCACGACGACAGCCACAGGACCAAAAACTCATTAACGGGCATCGCGAGCATCCCTTCCTTCGGCGAGAGCATCGCACATAAGCGCCGCGGCAACGCCGACGAGCACGCTTGCCGGCACGGCGATATTCATCCACCCCAAGAACTTACATATGGCGACGGACACCGCGGCCAAACCGGCAGCTACGACATTGCCGCGCGACAGTCGCTGCGAAAAGAGTAGGCAGATAAAGAGCGATGTGCAGACAAAACCCGCAATAGCGGTAGGAACATCGACAACGGCGCCGACGATGGCGCCCGTCGTACACGAAACGCCCCATGTTGCGATGAGGATCGCGTTGAGCACAAAGGACTCGCGCGGACCCCAATCCTCCCCTTTAACCAACTTGGCAAGCGAGATGCCGTATGCCTCCTCGGTAAGTGTCGCGGCAACAGCCAGCGTCTGACGCTTCGAGGCACCCCTCAAATGCGGTGCGATTGATGCCGAGTAAAGCGCGAAGCGCGAGGAGATTGCGGCGACGCTCGCGACGATCGATGCTGCAGGCACACCTGCCAGCCACAGATTGCAGACCATAAACTGCCCGCTACCCGTCACGAACGTGCTGCTCAGGGCAAAGACCATCCAGGGCTCCATTCCCGTCTGCGCCATAATCATTCCGCACGGCGCGCCTATCGCAACATAGGTAAGCATCACCGGCCAGACGGTTTTAACGATTTTGAGCACCATAGCGTTCCTCGTCCCGACAAGATTTCCGAGCCGCATTCAACGACGCGGCAGAATCATCGCCCGATGGCAACCGAGTTCACCTACAATTGCCCCCGGATCGAAAGACACAGAAAGACACAACTTTTTAGGAAGTCATTATGACAGCTATCGATCGAACGCGGGCTGCCGCGGCCTTCAAGGCCTACACCGATGCCTACGATGCCGCCAATCCGCGTATCGCGCTTAAAATCGAGCATACGTACCTCGTTGCCGAGGCATGCGATGCCGTGGCGCGCGAACAGGGCTGGTCATCTCAGGACATTGACCTAGCGTGGCTTTGCGGCCTGCTGCACGATATGGGTCGCTTTGAACAGCTGCGACGCTGGGACACGTTTAAGGATGCCGAGAGCATGAGCCATGCGGCGCTGGGCGTCGAGGTGCTCTTTGGCGAAAACCCTGCAGACGCGCCCGCGACAACAAGTATCCGCGACTTTATCGACGATCCGGTAGAAGACGAGCTCATCCGTGCAAGCATCGCCCACCACAGCGATTTTCGCCTGCCCGCGGAACTCGACACCCGCACGCGGAACTTCTGCGATATCGTGCGCGATGGCGACAAGATCGACATCATGCGCACCATCGCCGACAGCACGGTCGACACCATTCTTAAGGTAGACGAGAACGTGTTTCTTTCCAGTCACTTCTCGGCGTCGACGCTTGCTGCCTTTGATGAACATCGCTGCGTCGCGCGCGATGAGCGCAACGAGCCCGCCGACTACCTGGTAGGGCTCATCTGCTTTATGTTTGAGCTCGTCTATCCAGCAAGCCGCGCGCTGGCGCGCGAGCAGGGCGATATCTACCGCCTGCTCGACGCGCCCTTTGGCATTACGCGCCCCTTTACCGATCCCGCCACGCAAGCGACCTGGGAGCGCCTAAAGGACGAGATGCGCGACTGGCTGGCGAGCGCCTAGCGATCAAGCTGGGCCAGCAGCTCCTCAACGACCTCGACGGCGTCGCCGACGACCTTGTACTGGGCGGTGCCAAAGATGGGAGCATCTGGGTCCTCATTGATGGCGACAATACACTCCGCCCCACCGATGCCGGCCAGGTGCTGGATGGCACCCGAGACACCAATGCTCACGAGGAGCTTGGGTGAGACCGACACGCCCGTCTGGCCAATCTGGTGGCGATACTCCAACCAGCCCGCCTCCACGACGGGTCGCGTGCAGCCGAGCTCGGCACCCAGGGCATCGGCAAGCTTTCGCATCAAGGGCAGGTTTTTCTTGGAGCCAATACCGCGACCTACAACAACTAGACGCTCGGCATCGGCAATCGAAGCCTGCTGGCCCCATTCCTCGGCGGGAATCGAAATCTCGACACGAGCCTTGGCGTCTTCCGCAAGAAATACCTGGGTAATCGTTCCGGAGCGGCTATAGTCAAAGTCGGGCGCCTTAAAGATGCCGGGACGCACCGTTGCCATCTGAGGACGGTGGCTGGGGCAAATAATGGTGGCCATCAAGTTGCCGCCAAACGCCGGGCGCGTCTGCTGCAGCAGGCCCGTCTCCGTATCCATCGAAAGCACGGTGCAGTCGGCCGTAAGGCCCGTCTGCAGGCGCACGGCAACGCCAGGCGCCAGCTCGCGGCCAAAGGCGGTCGCACCGTACAGAATGGCTTCGGGCTTGCGCTCGGCTACCAAATCGCAGATGAGGCGAGCAAAGACCTCCGCGTCGTTCTGACGCAGGCGCTCGTCACGACAGACCAGAACTTCGTCCGCACCGGCGCAAACCAGATGCTCCAGGTCCCCGAGCGAGCCCTCGGGACCCATGCCGACCAGCGCCACCAGGCGACATCCGCGTGCATCGGCAAGCTCGCGGCCCTTGCCCATGAGCTCGAAGGCCACGGATGCCACGGCATCGTGCTCGTCAGTTTGCACGAAGACCCAAATGTCTCGATATGCGTCAAGGTCTACCGCACCGGTAGCCTCATCGCGCTCGATCGAGATGGCGTTGACGGGGCAGGCGTCGACGCACCCGCCGCACAGGATGCAGCCGTCGGTTACGCGGGCACAGCGATTGGGGCGCTCACCCTCCACCACAATACCGCCCGAGGCGCAGGCGCGAACGCAGCGACCGCAGCCAATGCAGGCTTCGCCATCGATAATCAGTCCGCTCATCTATGCCATCCCCTCGATAATCTTGGCGAGTTTTGCCGCCTGCTCGGACGCCGTGCCCTCAACAGTCTCACACGTTTGGTCGCGGTCGGGCACAAACGAGCGCACGACCTGCGTCGGCGAACCGGCAAGACCGCAACGAGAGGGATCGGCGTTCACGTCGGCAGCGTTGACCACGCGCACGTCTGCATCCTCGGCCGCGCGAATACCGGCAATACTCGGCATGCGCAGCTGGCCAATCTCCTTGGCAGTCGTCATCGCACACGGCATCTCCAGGTACACCGTCTCCTCGCCGGCATCGCAGCCGTGGACGAGCGCCAGCGAGCCACACGTCGTAAAGCCCGCGCTCTGCACACAGCTCACGTCGGTCACGCAGGGAATCTTAAAGGCTCCGGCAAGCTCGGGACCAATCTGGGCCGTATCGCCGTCAACTGCCATCTTGCCACAAATTAGCAGGTCAAAGTCCTCGTCGAGCGCCTCGATGCCACATTTGAGGGCATAGGTGGTCGCCAAGGTATCGGCACCCGCAAAGGCGCGATCGGTCAGCAACAGCGCGTCATCGGCGCCGCGGGCGATGCAGTCGCGCAATAGCGATTCAGTCGCGGGGATGCCCATCGACACCACCGTTACGCGCACGTCCATGCCACAGCCGATAAAGTCGTCCTTCAGCGCCAGCGCGCATTCCAAAGCGCTCGCGTCAAAGGGATTAATGACCGCCTGCTTGCCATCGCGCACGATGGTATTGGTCTTGGGGTCCATCTTGACCTCGGTGCTTCCCGGCACCGCCTTGACGCACACCACCATATGGAAATCGCTCATCTTCACGCGCCCCCTTTCTGGACGAGCTCATCCAAGAGCTTCTCCGAAAACAGGTTACCGCGACCCAGCTGCCCGGCAGGATCGAGCTGGAGCTTGAGCCGCGCCGACTCGACCATGGCCTCGTGACCGTACATCGTCTCCAAGAAGCCCGCTTTGATCTTGCCGACACCGTGTTCGGCGGAGACGGCGCCGCCCATGGCCGTGACCTCGGAAGCCCACTGGGCAAAGAGTTCTCCGCCGCGGCGGTAATCCTGCGCATCGCGCGGCAGAATGTTCACATGCAGATGGTTGTTACCGATGTGCCCCCAGGCAGCCGACTCAAGGCCGCTCTGCGCCAGCGTGCGACGATAGAGGGCGACGACATCGGCCAGGCGCGCATTGGGCACCGACATGTCCGAGCCCAGCTTGGTAATGGTGGGGTCCGTGCGGCGACGCTCGTCGATGAGCATGTTGACGCTCTCGGGAACCGCGTGGCGGAAGAACCGCTGGCATTCGCGATCGGCCTCGGTGCGCGCGACCCAGGTCGCGTCGTCGCGGCCGCCCGCAAGTTCCAGCACCCATCCCAAGTGGTGCAACTCCTCGGTCGCCTGGGCTTCATCATCGCAGTCGAGCTCAACGTAGACGCAGACCTTGGCCTCTTTGTCGAGCGCCGGCAGCGAGGCAAACGCCGTTGACTGCTCGCGCTGGCGGCGAAGGATATCCAGGGCGCCCGCATCGAAATACTCAATAGCGGCCGCGTGGGACAGGACCGGGCGCACGGAATCGGTGAAGGACACGGCCTTGTCCTCGCTATCGAAAAAGCAGCTCACGCCCCACACAACCGCAGGAGCAGGCTGCAGGGCGATCTCGAGCTCGGTGATAACGCCGAGCGTGCCACATGCGCCGATAAAGAGATCGATGGCGTCCATATCGTCCGCAACAAAATAGCCCGAAGCATTTTTGGTCTTGGGCATGATGTAGTCAGGAAGATCAAGCTCAAGCGAACGGCCTTCCACCGTCACAAGTGACAGGCGACGGCCCTGAGCAAAAACCTCACCGCGATGAAGCTCGAGCAGGTCGCCATCCGCCAGCGCAACGTGAAGGCCCGTGATATGCGGACGCATGGGGCCATAGGCATAGCTGCGGGCACCGGAGGCGTTGCACGCCGCCATACCGCCCAGGCAGGCAGATGCCTCGGTGGGGTCGGTGGGAAAGAACTGCTCGGGGGCAGCTTGGAACTCCTCGTATGTCCGAAGCGACGCCTGGTCCCAGCCGTCTGTCGGCAGCGCCTTTTTGCCCAGCTGTTTGCGCAGCTCCGACAGCACGACGCCCGGCTCCACGCGCAGCAGAAACCGACCCTCGTCATCGCAACAAAGACCAAGGTAGCGATTCATGCGCGAGGTGTTGAGGATATGCCCGCCATGAGGCACGGCGCCGGCAGCGAGGCCCGTTCGGGCACCCTGGACGGTCACCGAAACACCGTCGACATGGAGCTGCCGCAAGATAGTGCGCACCTCGTCTTCCGATGTCGGAAACGAAATGCTCGAAGCCTCGCCCGACGAGCGAGACTCGTCGCGGCCGTATTCCTCGAACTCATCAGTGAAGGGTTTGATGGTTGCAGACATGCAGACTCCCCTTTAGCTAACTACAGTGTTTGCAGGGAGATGTTACCGCATCGTTTCGTTGACGTGTTCGAGACCGCCTCCATAATTGAGGTTTTTTACGCGCATGCAATTCGGCGAACGGCCGAGTTTCCTCGGCAGGCGATGCTTTTGACACATATCGTTCCGCCACCAGCGATCGCAAAATTGTCGCTCGAAAAAAGTTGAAGTATTTTTTACCGCCCTTTACCTGCAGAGACGTCAATCCGTCAAGCATTTGGTCAGCTTTTGGTCAAGTTATGGCTGATACGGTCGGCATCGACAGCCAAAGCCGATAGAAGTTTTGGCCCAAGAGCAGGGAGGTTCCCATGGCATATTACTGGCCCCAGTATGGCATCGCCATCGAGGTCGACGACGACCCTTATCTCTTGCCCTTCGATGAAGAGGCATTCCCCGACACGACGGTCTACCACGTCACCACCGATGTGATCTGCGACCCCGAGTCGTTCTCGGCGCTCGCCCACCACATCGCACGCATCCACGACATCGAGCTCCCTCCCGGCTTCGATGAGCTTGTCTTCTCGCGCCGTCTGATGCTTCACATGCTCTTTGGTGCAGACCCCTCCACGTTTGCGCGCGTCTACACCGCCAAGGATGCCGCATGAGCGCGAAGAAACCGCCCCGGCTCGCGAGTTCGGGGCATCGCAAGAAACTCATCATTGCCTGTTTGGCAATCGTCTGCGCCCTCGTCGCCGTAGGATTGTATGTCTGGCAATCGCAGCCCATACCCGAGGCAGGCGCTTCGGTTACGAGGGCTGAGGGCAAAACGCGCCAGGAAATCCAAGACGAGCTCGACGCCATCGTCCGCGACAACATGATGACGATCTCGGTTGCGCCGGTCGCTCAGTTACAGGAGGGCGGCAAGCTGCGCGTCAACGTGCAAAACACCTCAGACAACAAGTTTCCCCAGCGCTTCCGTGTCATTCAAAACGACAAGACCATCTACGAATCCGGCGTGGTCGAGACAGGCAAGACGGTTGAGACCTGCCCCGCAGGAGAGATTGAGGAGGGTGAGGCCTACATAGAGATTCAGGCGCTCGACGCCAAGACCCACGACGAGCATGGCAACCCCACGCGCGTCAAAGTACGGGTGGAGCAGGTAGAAGGCTAGCTTCCCCGCCCCGACGGCGTTGCACGCGACTCACTCGGTATTCGTCCAATCATCGCGGGAATGGCCCGCGACGAACAGAAAGGAACGACTATGGACATAACCAGAAATCTGAACGGAGCCAGAGCGCTCGCCGTCGGCGCAGGGCTGGCGCTCATGCTTGCGGTGAGCGCCGCGCCGACGCCGGCCATGGCAGCGGGGCGTTTCGGAACCACCGATGTCAGGGTCAGGACCGAAATCGACAACATTTCATTCAAAGCCCCGACGGTCATTCCGTTTGTCGCCAACGCCGACGGTAAGCTTCAATGCCCCTCTGAGGACGCCATCACAATCGACAACCTCTCGGCCTACGGTATTCACGTTACCAACATGAAGATCGACGCCACAAACACTTGGACCATTGCCGCCGACGCCAAGGCAGAATCCGCCCAGAACTCCATCGACTTTAAGGTCGGTCCGACGGACAACCTCCAGGATGCCTACGCCGCAACGCAGGGGACAGGCATCGATCTTTCTAAGAACGCAGCCTTCGACATGGGCTATCAGGGCATTGCCGACGGGTCGGACAAGATCAAGCTCAAAGCGAGCGGAAACGTCGCCCGCGTCACGCGCGACATCTTCCACTTCACAAGCGCTGCAAATAAGGCCGAAACCGGCGACTCGGTAGCAAGCATTACTTGGACGGTTGAGCCCGGTGCGCACGTCGCGTCCTAGAGCCATCGCGCTGGCAGTCGCCACCGGCATCCTGATGCTCGCCCCGACCGCGGCTCTCGCCCAGCAGGATCAGGCGCAAGCCGCCACGCAGGTGACCGTCGACCTAACGGCGCTTGACCGCGGCGATCATCGCGAGGCGCTTGCCCAGACCGGCGACGCATCGCCACTTGTATCGGCCTATATTGCCGGGGCGGGCGCGGCCGTAACGTGTCTTGGCCTGCATATCAAACGAAGCCAATAAGCCAAACACGGCAAGGCTAAAGCTCGGACAGTAAGGAGAACTATGGCACCCAAAAAACTTTTGCCCGTCGCCGCGCTCTGCAGCGCCCTGGCGACCGGCACGCCTCTCGCCGCTTGGGCGACACCAGCCGTGGTGGACTCCTTACCGATAGCCCTAAGCCCCGCGCCAGCTTCGCCAAATACCAATGCATGCAAGCGGTTTTCGCTCGCGCAGGCAACAATCTCGACCTCGGGGTGCCTTTACCGCGACACGGACGGCTCGATAGTCGTGGATATCGAACGCCCGGACAAGGAAAATGGCCCCCGGGCAGGTCATGCCATCTGCACATGGAAATCAGCTGCGATCGACACCGACGGCGACTTGTGTGACGTAGTGCTGTGCATCGACATCGCCTCGACCAACGACTCGGCAAACGAGGCGAAGGTCGCCTTCGACAGCGCAACTCATGAAGAAGGAGGTGTTTGCCTGGGCTGCGTTCCCTCGAATGCCAATGGCGCGCAGCCCATCATCTCCTACACGGCATCACTGCAGCTATCCAAGGCAGGAACCGACGCCATTGCGACGGGGGAGGCTCCCCTGCTGTTTTACGCAGACGGTATGGACGGCCAAAAGGGCCAGAGCAAAACACAGAAGGGCTCGTTGAGCGTCACACGAGGATCGAAACCTGGCCCCATCGATATTGACGCCCAGACACAAGGTGTGCAGCGCATTCTTGCCGACCCGGCGCTCCTACAAATGTCCTGGAGCGGAACGGGGGCCGTCGGGATTGTCTTCCCCATGTCCGGTGATACGAGCGGTCATCCAAAGGACGAGGCGGTGGACACGCCAGCGCATGTTGGTATCGCAGACGATGCGCTGTCGTCAGAAAGCAACGAGGCGGTTCCTTCCGATGCGTCAGGCGACACCGCCACCGAGTCAAGTGACGCCCAGCCCGAAGACGATCTGGATCTTGTCGCGCCCCCCGATGTCGACGCAGGCAACTGCTGCATGATGGTTGCGCTCGACCATACGGAAACCATCGACGCCGCAAGTATTGAGCCAGTCGCCGCCGGCAATCCCATCCGCCAAAACACCCTTATCACGTTCCCCAAAACCGTCGACCTTATCTTTTTGCCTTCGGGTGAAATCGTGGCACCCTCAATGCTCACCTTGCTGGGTGCAAAGAGGGATCGCAACATAATTGACAAGCTCACGGTTGTCGACCCTGCGACTACCGCCACGTTGCGTCTGTATGCCGTCGGCGCGGATGGAAACAAAACCGAAGAATTTGACGGCGAGAAACTCCTGGTCAACCGCGTCCTTCAAAGAAATGAGGACGTATCGTATGAGCTAAGGCTCGAAGGATTCGACCGCGCCCGTGATGCAGATATTATTGCGGCGGCGATTGAGTCCCCGCAGCGCCTTATGACACTACGTTTCGATTACAGCTCGTATATCGTGACGCAAGCCTCAAATAGTATTTAGTCTCCACGATGTTCGTATACCGCATGCATAACGTATTAGACGTGTTATAGCGCAGCCCCGCGCCCCGTTCTGCTACGATTGCCGCGTTGACATCAATGCGGGAGGGTTCATGCCGGGCTTGGGAACGATCATCAACGTAGTACTTTTGATTGCAGGCGGCCTTTTGGGGCTGGCAGGCGGACGTTTTATCACGCCCCGGATCCAAGACACGCTCATGAAGGCATCGGGGTTGTGCGTCTTGTTTATCGGCTTGGGCGGAACCATGCAAAAGATGCTCGTCATCGACGGCGATGCCCTCTCGACCACCGGCACCACCATGCTCATTGTCTCGTTTGCCCTGGGTTCGCTCATCGGCGAAGCCGTCAATCTGGAGGCGGCAATCGAGAACCTCGGTGAATGGCTCAAGCGCAAAACCGGCAGCGAGGGTGACAACGAGTTCACCAACGCCTTTGTCTCGGCATCGCTCACGGTGTGCATCGGCGCCATGGCCATCGTGGGCTCAATTCAGGACGGTCTGCTCGGCGACTGGTCCACGCTCGCTCTCAAGGGCGCACTGGACTGCATCATCGTTTGCACCATGACGGCCTCGCTCGGACGCGGCTGCATCTTCTCGGCCCTGCCCGTCGCCGTGTTCCAGGGAACGATCACGCTCTTTGCCGGCGCGCTCTCCCCCATCATGACCGCCACAGCACTCGACAGCCTTTCGCTCGTGGGCTCCATGCTCATCTTCTGCGTCGGCGTCAACCTTATCCGGCCTCAGACCTTCCGCACGGCAAACATGCTCCCCTCCGTCGTCATAGCCGTCATCTACGCCCTCCTGTTCTAAACTATCTGCATAGTGATATCTCGAACATCTGTTTGATGCTGTGCTATGATATGAGGTCATCGTAGCTGCGTTAGGAGAGGAGAGACGGTGGCCGACCAGGACATCAAGATGCTCATCGAGCGCATTATGGCCGAGGCCCGGACCCATCAGTCTGCTCGCTTCTCAAACGAAGTCTATGCTGACGAGCCAATTCTCAAAACCGGTCGTCAAATGCAGGATTTCCTTCCCGACCAGTACCGCAAGATGCGCGAGATATCGCGCTGGCAGGATGACCCCAAAGGCGGTGCGGGACGCTGGCTTTCGGAAGCCGAGCTCTTCTACCGCCAAGGCCTGCTGATGGCCAACTTTGAGGACGATTGCCCCTACAACGGTACGTTCAAGTCGTACTTCCCAACCTACAACGCCATGAGTGATCGGCAGCTGCGTGGCTATTTTACTTGGCGTGCCCAAGTGCGCCGCGGAACTGTCGAGGAAACGTCGACCTCGTTTGCTTTTCTGTATCTCTACGAATTGATCTGTGGCATTGGCGTGGACAATCCACTCGATGGATTCAACAAAATCAAGGCCTTTTGGGATGCCTATCGCGCCTTTGAGCCCGGCATCGACCGGTTTGCACGCGTGTGGCTGCAGGACTACGCCGTTTTTCACGGGCTCGATCCCAAGCTGCTTCGTGATTCTAAAACCGTCATGTTCGACAACGCCCTTATCGAGCTGCGGCGCGCAGCACGAGACCTTGTACCGGCGCCGGCGCCGTCCGGCCAGACCCCTAAGCGTCGCAAAACCTCCGAGCCCACGCTCCCCCTTCCGCCCGATGAGGCGCGCGAGGAGCGACTCATGGCCGCCATCAACGCCCTCTCCACGTACAACCTAAGTAACTCGCGGCTCGACCGCAACCACCACCGCGATCTGCGCCACGTGGCATGCGCCGTGTATGTCCGCATGGCGCGCTACTATGACACGCACCGAAAGACCGGTATCGTGGCGAGCTTGTTTGGGGAGGAGACGGCCATGCCCTATACCATGTTTGCCTCGGCCGTGTTCTTTGCGCCCAATCGCCACGAGGACTGCGAATACCGCCTGGATCCCATCCATATCTACCGTTGCCAAAACGGTTTTTGGGAATGCATGCGGATTCACGGCAGCAGGCAAAAGAGCAGCAAGCTTGGCGAGATGATGCGCGCCTGCGACCAACGCCTGCGCCTGGCCCTAGACCCCACCCACCCCCTGAAGGAGGAGAAGGTCCCCAAATATCTGGCCAAGATCATCGATGACGAAATCGTGGCATGGCTTTCGTGGGACGCCGCGCACCAGCCCGTCAAGATCGATATCGATTTGAGTCAGCTGGGACACATTCGGAGCGCCGCCGCACAAACGCGTGAGGCGCTTTTGATCGATGAGGAGCGCGAGGACGGCACGCCTGTGGAAGCCGAGGCGACGCTTATCGAGCAACCGAGCACCGAGCCTGCATCCGACATGGCTGCCAAACCTGGCGAGATGGTCATACAGCAAGATGAACCCGACGAGCCGACTGTCTCCACCAAAGAGTTTGGCGTCGTGGCACCGCTCCTCGTGTCCGTGCCCGCACCCGTAACGTCCACGCCCACCGAAGCTG
Source organism: uncultured Collinsella sp. (assembly GCA_958437495.1). Taxonomy (GTDB): domain Bacteria; phylum Actinomycetota; class Coriobacteriia; order Coriobacteriales; family Coriobacteriaceae; genus Collinsella. The sequence goes on from CAUBOH010000001.1 coordinate 45,176, forward strand.
CGACCGAACTCGTGCCCGCCGCAACCGCGTATCTGCGTGCCCTCCTCGAGCAGAACGCAGTGCAAGCGACATCGGCAGTGGAGAGGTCGGGCCAGAGCGAGGATATGCTCGTCGACAGCATCAACGAGGCGCTCTTTGACCTGGTGGGTGACACCGTTATCGAGTTCGGAACGGCAGGACCGCAGATTATCGAAGATTACGAAGCTGACGTGAGAGGATACCTAGACCATGAGTGACACCGCATCCGCAGCGCCCCGCGTACCCAAACGCGTCGCCGCCGTTATCCTAAACTCGCTCAAGGGCGGCGTGGTCCCGCGCATCGGCCTTCCCTATATCACCGTGGGACGCGAGGTCGAGATTCGCGCCCTGCTCACCGATTTGAGTCTCATCGCCGATGGCGGCGCGAGCTTCCGCTTTTTAGTCGGTCGCTACGGCGCCGGCAAGAGCTTCTTACTTCAGACCATCCGCACGCACGCCATGGGCGAGGGATTCGTCGTCGCCGATGCCGACTTGTCGCCCGAGCGCCGTCTGCAGGGCGGTCAGGGACAGGGCCTTGCCACCTACCGCGAGCTCATCCGCAACATATCGACCAAGACGCGCCCCGAGGGCGGCGCGCTCAACCTTATCCTGGATCGTTGGGTCGCCTCGTGTGCCGATGCCGATGAGTCCGCCGTCAATGCCCAATTGGCCCCGCTCGAGGAGATGGTCCACGGCTTCGACTTCACCCGCATGCTCCGCCGCTACCGCGCGGCCGTATCCGATGGCGACGAAGAAGCTATGAGCCGCGTGACCAAATGGATCCGCGGCGAATACCGCACCAAGAGCGAGGCTCGCGCCGAACTGGGGTCCTCAACCATCATCAGCGATGACGACTGGTACGACTACGTCAAGCTCATCGCGCGTTTTTTGGTTTGCAGCGGCTACAAGGGCATGCTGGTGCTCATCGACGAGCTCGTGAATCTGTATAAGATTCCCAACGCCATCACGCGCCAGTACAACTACGAGAAGATCCTGACCATGTACAACGACACACTTCAGGGCAAGGCGCAGTACCTGGGCATGATCATGGGCGGCACGCCAACCTCCATCGAAGACCGCCGCCGCGGCGTGTTCTCCTACGAGGCTCTGCGCAGCCGACTCGCTCAGGGTCGTTTTGCGCGCGAGGACCTTAAGGACATGCTCGCGCCCATCATCCGTCTGCAGCCACTCACCTACGAGGAGCTGCTGGTGCTGATCGAAAAACTCATGCAAATTCACGCCGGCTACTTTGGCTGGACACCCACGCTTACCGAGAACGACTTGGTGGACTTCCTCAAGATCGAGTTCGGTCGTGTGGGAGCCGACACGCATCTGACGCCGCGTGAAGTCATTCGTGACTTTATCGAGCTACTCGACATCCTGTGTCAGAACCCCGACGCCAACGTAGCCGAGCTGTTGCAAAGCGTCGGCGGCGACGCGCTGGCGCCGGCAGCCGCAACAGGCGACACCGGCGCCGCAGACGGCGACCGTAACTTCGCCGAATTCACCATCTAACCTGCCCAAAAGGGACAGGTTTATTGTGGCAGGTTTCATCTGGGCAAACGCTGAAGCAGTCATGCAGCAAGCCACTGCCCACCGCGTTGAGAGATTCGTTTTTGAAAGGAGGTCCCGTGAACGCCTTTGACCGCTACGCCCCGTTTATCCAAGACTTCATCTACTCTCACGACTGGGAAAGTCTGCGCTCTATCCAGGTTGCGGCAGCAGATGCCATCTTTAACACGCAAGACAATGTGCTTCTAACGGCATCCACGGCATCCGGCAAAACCGAAGCAGCCTTCTTTCCCATCCTAACCGAGTTTTGGGAGAACCCGCCCGCAAGCGTTGGCGCCCTCTACATCGGCCCCCTCAAGGCACTCATCAATGATCAGTTCGTCCGCCTCAACGACCTCTGCGAAGAGGCCGATATCCCCGTCTGGCACTGGCATGGCGACGTCTCACAGTCGCACAAGGCTAAGCTCATCAAAAAACCGAGCGGCATCTTGCAGATTACGCCCGAGTCGCTCGAGGCGCTCCTGATCCATAAGCATATGGCGATCCCGCGCATGTTCTGTGACCTGCGCTATGTGGTCATTGACGAGGTCCATTCGCTTATGCGCGGCGATCGAGGCGGGCAGACGCTCTGCCTTATTGAGCGCCTGTCGCGCATGGCAGGCGTGCAGCCCCGTCGCATTGGCCTTTCGGCCACCATCGGCGACCCCGAGCGCACGGGTGCCTTTCTCTCACAGGGAACGGGACGCGACTGCGTTATCCCCCGTTTTGAGGAGCCGCGCCGCGTGTGGCGTATCTCCATGGAGCACTTCTACAACTCGGGTCCCCAGGCGCAGCAGCGAGGATTCGAGAGCACGGGTCCTCAAGAGGCCGAAGTGCTTGCGTGCGAGCGCATCGAGGCAGCGACATCCGCGGCGCTGCCCGCCGGCGCCCAAGACATGCGTCACAGCGGACAGCTCACACAAGAGGAGCGTCGTCAACGTCGTGAGCGGGCACGGGGCAAGGCCGCTCCCAAGGACCGCCGAACTTCCTCGGCCCCCGAGGGCGAAGTCGACATTCCCCGAGCGACCGAGCAGGCGCTCCTCAACCCCACCGACACCGCACCCGACAACGCCGACCCCGGCATGGGCTATATCTTCGAACACACCCGCGGCCGCAAGTGCCTGGTCTTTGCCAACTCGCGTGAGGAGGCAGAGGCCGTATGCTCCATGCTGCGCAGCTACTGCGAGAGCCGACACGAGCCCGACCGCTTTCTCATCCATCACGGCAATCTTTCGGCATCGTTGCGCGAGACAGCCGAGGAACTCATGCGTGACGAGGAACAGGCGCAGACAACCGTCACTACCTCTACACTGGAACTCGGTATTGATATCGGCCGCTTGGAGCGTGCCTTTCAGATCGACGCGCCGTTTACCGTCAGCTCCTTTTTGCAGCGTATGGGCCGCACGGGACGCCGCGATCTTCCGCCCGAGATGTGGTTTGTCATGCGCGAGGAAGAGCCCGAACCGCGCACGATGATGCCCGAGACCATTCCCTGGAAGCTCCTCCAGGGCATCGCGCTCGTACAACTCTATCGCGAGGAAAAGTGGGTCGAGCCGCCCGAACTCGATCGACTCCCCTACAGTCTGCTCTATCACCAGACCATGTCGACCCTCGCCAGCACCGGAGAGCTCACGCCAGCAGCACTTGCCCAGCGCGTGCTCACGCTCAGCTATTTCCATCGCATCTCGGCCGATGACTATCGCGTGCTGCTGCGTCACCTCATTGACATTGACCATATCCAGGTCACCGAGGGCGGTGGGCTCATCGTGGGTCTCGCGGGCGAACGCATCATTAACAACTTTAAGTTCTACGCCGTGTTCCAGGAAAACGAGGAGTTCACCGTTCGCAGCGAGTCGGCCGAGTTGGGCACGATCGTCAATCCCCCTCCGCCCGGTGAGCGCATCGCCATCGCCGGACACTGCTGGATTGTCGAGGAGGTGGACTGGAAGCGTCATACCGTCTTTGCCACGCAGGTCAAGGGCCGTGTGCCGGCTTACTTTGGCGACTGCCCCGGTGACATCAATACACACGTACTCGAACGCATGCGCAAGGCGCTCAACGAGCACGCGGCATATCCGTACCTTATGGGTAATGCGCGGGCCCGTCTGGCGCAGGCTCGTCATACGGCCGAGATTTCGGGCGCGGGAACCAAGCCGCTCATCAACCTGGGCGGCGACACTTGGGTGCTCTTCCCCTGGCTGGGCAGCTACGCCTTTTTGGCGCTCGAGCGCATGCTCAAGATTAAATGTGCCGCCGAGCTGGGCCTTCGAGGGCTCGATCCGTCGCGCCCGTACTTTATGCAGTTTAAGATGAAGGCCGACGAGGAGACGTTCTTTGAGGTGCTCGCCGCCGAGGCCGAGAAGGACTTCGACCCCATCGAACTCGTCTATCCCGGCGAGGTGCCTTACTTTGATCGCTACGACGAATTCGTTCCCGAGGAGCTCGTGCGCAAAGGCTTTGCCGAAGGCGTGCTCGACATCGAAGGCATGAAGCAGCGTGTCCGCAGCTGGCGTAACCACACATAGAACCAGTCTTTTTGGCACGGGGCTTGTTGAGCTACCTTGGGCATGACCAAGAAGTAGCTCAACAAGCCCCGTCATAAACAGACTGGTCGCAGGAAGACGCGCTAGTCGTGGAGGGCAGTGCCGAGGAAGCCAGCGTCGAAGGGCACGGCTTCGGCAAAGGCATAGTCGCCGTCGCTGGCGATGAGCAGGTAGTTTTCCTCGCCGCCGAACTCCGCATCGCCGCAAGGCACCACCCAAGCGCGGTCGAACACCTCAAGCGCCGCGGCAGCGCAATCGCGCAGGAACGTCACATCGCTCCCCTCGTTTGCGCTCACGATATTGGCCACGTAGATACCCCCGGGGTTCAGGCTGCCCCGCACCAAACGCAGCGCCTCAACCGTTGCCAGCTCGCGTACGGGCTCGGCACCGCCGAAGCAATCGCTCACGACCACGTCGTAGCGACGATGGCCCACACTCGTCACACCCAGATACGAGCGAGCCTCAGCGGTAATCACTCGCAGGCGATCGCCCGCCTCGCACTCCAGCTCGTCTAGGTAGAACCAGCGGCGCGCCAGGCGCGTAATCTCTCCGTCATACTCGATGACGTCCATGCGCAAGCCCTCGTGCGACATCAGCGCGAACTTAGGATAGGCAAACCCGCCGCCGCCCAGCATAAGCATGCGGTCGAGACCGTGACCATAAGCGTCACGCATTGCGCCCTCGGCCTCAAACACGTCGTCAAACGCACGATAGTACGCAAAGACGGGTTCCGCCCAACGCTCGCCAACGTAACTCGCGCTTTGGTAGACGCCGCCTTGCACCAGCACGCGAATCTCATCGCCGCTCTCATCGTGCACGCGTTTCACACGCGCCAACCCATTGCGGGTTCGCGCAACCTGCAGACAGGCAGCACGAACAGCGACGGCGGCCGCACCAAGCGCCGCGGCTCCCAGAGCAACGCCGGCAACGACGCCAGCAGAAACACTCGGCTTGTTCATCTAGAGCTCCTTTTGCAGATAAAGGCCATGGTCATAAAATCCAAGATGGCGATAGTACTCGCGTGTGCCAATCGCGCTAATCACGTTGATGCGCGCATAACCCGCATCCCGGGCAATCTCGCATGCATGCTCTACGAGCAAACGCCCCAACCCGTGATGCTGCGCTGCCTGGCCTTGATCCCCCACGCGCGCCGCCATGCCATACACGTGCACCTCGCGAATCATCGCCTCGTCCGGCGTCGTCGGCAACTCGTCCGCATGTGTGGCTACAAAAGCGCGATCGGGAAGCGACAGCCGCAAAAAGCCCGCAATCTTGCCTTCGGGCGTCACCCACTGCAAAAAGCGCTCACGCGTCACCGGCGTCTCGTAAGCGACCTCATCAAGAGACAGTTCATCCAGGTCGGCACCCGCGGTGCTGATCTCGCGATAGCGAATCTCGCGCACCGCCGCGCCTTCTCCGCGAGCCGCCAAGCGGTTCTCGACGAGCTGACGCAGGTTGGGCTTCTTGTTGCCCACCATAATGTCGTCGGAGCTAAAGTCGCGAATCATGCGGCTGATACGGCAGAACGACGGCGTCACCACGATGTCATCGGCCAGCACATCGAGCAGCTCTTCCTCGGTATAGGGACGCCACTCACCACGCTTGTAACAGCCCACCAGACGCGAGCCCTCGATGAGCGCGCACGGGTAGACCTTGACCTCGTCGGGCATAAAGGCGCCCTCGGTCATAAAGCGCTCGTAGTCACGCTTGTCCCCCTCGGGCGTAGCACCCAACAAGTTGAGCATAAAGTGCGCGTGGATCTTAAAGCCAAACAGGCGCGCAAGCGAAAACGCCCGCTCAATCTGCGCCACCGAAATGCGACGCTCGTTGATATCGAGCAGGTGCTGGTCGAGGCTCTGAATGCCCATCTGAATCTTGGTACAGCCCAGGCGACGAATGAGCGTGAGGGCCTGCGGCGTTACAGCATCGGGGCGCGTCTCGATAACGAGTCCCACCACGCGATGCTTCGCCGTCTCGTTGATGCGCTGCTGGCGCTCGAGCTCCTCCATCGTTGCTGTCTGCCACTCGGCGACCTCGCCCCGCGGCGTGCCAGGGCCGTACAGACGACGCACCGCGCGGTTATAGCCGCCCACGGCAGCATCCACACGCCCCTGCTCGTCGGCAACGCCGGCAGCGAGCTTGGCCTCGTCTGTCGCAATGCCGGCGGCCCGATAGCGCTCGCGACGCTCCGCTACCACCGGCGGCAGCGCATCGGCGGGAGCGTCATCGAGCAGGCGCCCTGCCTCGGCACGGCTGATGCCCGGACGCGCCAACATGGGGTTGGCCGCCACGCCGGCGACGGCATCGTCATTGAGCGCACGGAAGAGCTCCGACATAAACCATGTCTGATAGCCTTCCGGATAGTCGCTCCAGGTACCGCCAAGCACAATGAGCTCAATCTTATCGGTCGCATGTCCCATCTGCGAAAGCGCCGTCAAACGGGCGCTCACCTGCAGATACGGATCGAAGCAGTTTTGCTCCGCACGGGCGCACGCGGGCTCAGCATGCAGATAGCTCTTGGGCATGCGCAGGTCGTTGGGGCAAAACAGGCAATCGCCCGAGCATGGCCAGGGCTTGGTGATGACGGTAATGGTCGCCACGCCCGAAGCCGTGCGACGCGGCTTCATGCGCAGCACCTGCATCAGTCGACGTTCCAGCTCGGCATCGACATTCCACCCAGCCCAACGAGCCGGCTCCTCGCGCTTCACCCGCTGGTAAAACGGCAGCAGGCGGCGCTTTGCCAAGTCGCGCTTATCGGCACCCTCACGGCGCGCCTCGGCATGTATCAGTTTGACGAGCGCCTTGTCGTCTACAGTCTCGCCGCGACGCAGGGCCTCGAGTATGTTCAAAATAATCTGTTCCATGACCCCATTGTAAAGGCAAAGGCGCCGGAGCCGATCTCGGCTTCGGCGCCTTCATCAAACAGCGCGGCTACGTTTGCGGGTCTCCGAAAACCACCCGTCACTCCGAATCAAACGACATGTCGCCCGAACCGACCTCAAAACGATACGTGGCAGACTTATCGCCGTTATCGAATTCAAGATCCAAAATGGTCTCGCCGTCGTAGCCAAGCGGAAGGAAATCGCTCTCGAAGTCGCCGCTTCCCAAGGTGAGGCTCGCCTTAAAGCCCGTAGAGTTCGGAACCGTCATCTCCACGTCGCCCGAGCCCACGCTCACGTCCATCGACTTCGCGGGCGCCTGGTAGAGCTCGAACGTCATGTCGCCCGAACCGACCTCGGCATTCAGGGTGTCGGTCACGGTGCCCGTAAACTCAACGTCTCCCGAATTCAACGTTATATCCAGATCATGGCACGCAATGTCCGAGACCGCCAGGTCGCCCGACCCTACATTCGCCGTAATGCCCACCAGGTTATCCGCAACATCTCGCGGCAGCTCAATGGTAATTGTGCGGTCAATCGCGCGCTTATCATCGTAGTCGAACTGACTAATCTTGAGCGTAGAGCCCTTGACCTCAGCAAGATTCCGGGTAGCCGCATCAGAAGCAGACGTCCCCTTCGCAACGCGACCGCTTTCGATAACACGCACCGGGCCGCCGGAGACGTGTTTGACCTCGACCGTGCCCGACGTCACGTCCAAGTCGAGCGATTGGAACGCGTCGGCATCAAACGTTTCGCTCGAAAGCCGCTGAGGCCGAGCAGAATAGTTACCGCTATCCAAGAGATCATCGTCGTCAAACATATCGTCAAAATCAGACAAATTGCCAGATAGAATACCGGTCGTACGCACCATATCGGAATGAGCCAATAGCCGCGAAGCACCAAAGACAAGCCCGATGATGAGCACAAACGCTCCGATGCCAACGCCCAGGCGCACTTTTGACTCATGCGAAAGCTTCATCGTTCATCACCCTCCTTGGCAATCGGCTCAGCGGTAGTCGCGGTAGCAACGTCAGTATCAACCGGAGCGGAAACATTCTGAGCACTAGCGTCCACCGGCGCCGGACCGACCCGAATATCCCCGCGCGCCCAATCACCATCGAGCGCACGCGCCACCCAGTGATAAATGGGGATCGTAAAGAAAATCAGAGCGGCAAAGGGGGCGCCACCAAACAGGAACATCAGCAAAAAGAACAACAGCCAGCACACGGCCCAATACGGAAACGACTGGAACGGGCCCTTCACCGGAGTCGAGCCAACCGCGGTGCCACTCGTCGCCTGCGCCGTAGCGGCATTGGCGGCCTGCGCACTCCAGCTTGCCGCTTGCGCCGCCTTGGCCGCAGCATCACTCGCCTGCGTTGCTGCCTCGGTTGCGCGTGCCGCCGCCTCGTGGGTACGCGCACGCTCTGCTGCCTCGGCCTCGCGCTGACGGGCGCGGTCCTCGTTCTCAAACTCGATATCGTCCTCAATCTCGTCACTCGGATTGAGGAGCTCGTCCAGGCTCACGCCATAGAGTTTGGCGAGCGAGATCAGGTTCTCGGTATCGGGCGAGCTCTCCGCGCGCTCCCATTTACTGACCGCCTGGCGCGACAGCCCTAACTTTCGCGCCAGCCCTTCTTGGCTAAAACCCTTACTGCGACGAAGGTCGGCGAGCCGCTGCGCAGTTTCTACATTCATGGTTCCTCCTATGTGATGCCAGCCGTGCCGCCGGACCGTTTTTGTTCTTAAGGCGCCTTGCACAGTTAAAAATCTATCCGCCACCGCCAAAAGCATGCCACCTATTCTAGTGAGATTTTTGACAACCGGCGGTTGCGGGTGCATATGAGCTGCGGAAATGTGTCCAAACAAAGCAATGACCCGCAGCTCGGTTGTCCCCGTTGCGGCGTTAACGGTAGTATGGTCGTACTGTTTATTCCGCACCGCCAACGGAGGGAGTCCCGCGCCGTGAACCGCGATTTCGCCTCATCGCTCATCCAGCTCAACAATACGTTCTATCGCGAGCACTCCGCCTCCTTTTCCGATACACGCCAGGCCCCTTGGCCCGGCTGGGTGCGCACCATGGACATCGCGCTCGACCAGCTCGATGTGGCCACCATCGAGCATCCCGTCCGTGTCTTCGACCTTGCCTGCGGCAACATGCGATTCGAGAACTTTGCCGCCGGCGGCACGCTGGCTGCCAAAGGCGTAGACGGCGCAAGCCCCTCGGCAGACGCCAGCTGCCCCTTCGAGTTCTATGGCGTCGACTCATGCCAGGACCTGGCCATCGATGCGCGCGGCCACGCCCTGCGCATCCCCAACCTGCACTTCCAGGAGCTCGATGTGCTCGATGCCCTCATGAAGCTCAACCCCGCCGAGACACCCGACGTGCTTTTCGACGCCCCGCTCGCCGACATCTCGGTCTGCTTTGGCTTTATGCACCACGTGCCGTCGTGCGAGTACCGCGTACGCGTGCTCGACGCCTTGGTGCGTCAGACGCGCCCGGGTGGCATCATCGCCATCAGCTTTTGGGAGTTTATGAACGACGAGCGCATGGCGCGCAAGGCCGTTCGCGCCGAGGCCCGTGCCGAGCTCACCCCGCCGTTTGAGGGTTACGATTCCGCGCAGTTTGAAGCCGGTGACCACCTCATCGGCTGGCAAAACGACCGCCACGCCTACCGCTATTGCCATCACTTTGACGATCAGCAGATCACCGACCTGGTGCGCGGCGTGCGTACGTTCTACAAGAGTGGCGAGGTCCCCGTGCGCGAGCTTGAGCGCTTCCATGCCGACGGTCGCAGCGGCGAGCTCAACCGCTACGTGATTCTCAAGCGTCTGTAGGCACCGACGACTCGCCGCCGAGCCGCGCCGCAATTTTCGGGCAAATCGCCCCCTTCTAACCCATCGCCGGAACGCGCAGCCATGCGTTCCATACTTATGACCAAGGAGCCTCATGGGAGCCGTCCACGTTCGCACGCCTAAGAACTTTGTGCTCGAGGAGCGCTTGGAGCGCTATGCCGGCGCAATCGAGACGAACCCCGAGGCCTATGCCGGAGATTGGCGCGAGGCTTGCGCACCAGTTGGCATCAAACCCTTCGAACACCTTCACCTGGATCTTGGCTGTGGCAAGGGAACGTACCTTGTAGAGCGCGCGGCCCATGAGCCAAACACGCTCTTTATCGGTATGGACCAGGAGCCCATCTGCATCGCCTATGCCGCGCAGAAAATCTGCGAGCAGGAGCTGTCCAACGCACTCGTCCTGCCCCGAGGCGCCGCATCGTTGCCGCAGCTGTTTGCCTCAGGTGAGCTCGATGCCATCACCATCAACTTTCCCACGCCGCAGCCCAAGGCCAAGTACGCCAAAAAACGACTCGTCCATGTCGACCATCTGATGCTCTACCGCCCGCTCTTTTCAGCCGGCGCCACCGTCACGCTGCGCACCGACAGCAAACCATTGCGCGATTACGCCCTGGGGCAGTTTGCCGCGGCGGGCTACGACACACTTTGGGTAAGCGACGACGTCCGCCGCGACCATCCCGAGCATCCCGAGACCGAGTACGAGTGCCGCACGCGCGAGATGGGTGCCGTCGTCTATGGCATTTGCGCCACACCCGGCGCGCAGCCTAGCGACGAACAGCTCGCAGCGGGTCGCATGCAGGAGCAAAGCCTTGCCTGCTACCTGCCCGACAACCTCGATGAGCTCACCTACGTGCCCCTCGGCATGGAAGAGGCCGTCGAGAACTTTAGAAACCGCGCCCGCAAAGGCAAGAAGCGCCTGCCTCAGGAACGCTAGTACCGCGCGCCCATTTCCTGCATTTTCCCGCGCACTGGCACCCCGCGCCGCCGCTACGCCATAATGGATGGCGGACAAACGACGAGAGAAAGCAACCACATGGCACAGACCACGACAGATACCGCCGCCAGCACCGTCTCCGGCGCCGGGGCCGCCAGCTCATTCTCGGGCGGCACGGGAACCGAGGCCGAGTTTGGCTCGCTCGGCGCGCTCTCCCCCACCTGGTGGGAGCCCGAGGACGGCAGCGAGCCCGAACCATGGCTCACGCCCGATCAAGCCTTCGAGCGCTTCTTTGAATGGACGAGCGATCGCGGTATTGAGCTGTGGGACCACCAGGAAGAGGCCCTCATGGACCTGGCCGCCGGAGATCACGTCATTTTGGGCACTCCGACCGGATCGGGTAAATCGCTCGTCGCGCTGGGCATGCTCTTTATGGGCATGGCGCAGGGCAAACGTTGCTATTACACGGCCCCTATCAAGGCCCTGGTCAGCGAAAAGTTCTTCGATCTGGTACAGGTGCTCGGCCGCGATAACGTCGGTATGATCACCGGCGACACGCATATCAACACCAAAGCGCCCGTCATCTGCTGCACGGCAGAGATCCTTGCCAACGACGCACTGCGCGAGGGCGAAGATGCCGATGTTGGCTGCGTCGCCATGGACGAGTTCCACTACTTTGCCGACCCCGATCGCGGTTGGGCCTGGCAGGTGCCGCTGCTCACCCTGCCCCACACGCAGTTTATGCTCATGAGCGCCACGCTCGGCGATGTCACCGCGATCGCCGCCTCACTCGAGGAGCACACCGGCGCTGCTTGCGACTTGGTTGTCGACGCCCCACGTCCTGTTCCGCTGAGCTACGACTATGTGACGACCTCCCTCGAGGGCACGGTCGAGCTCGCCATGCGCCGCGGCGAGGCCCCGCTCTATATCGTGCACTTTAGCCAGGATGCCGCCCTTGCGACGGCACAGTCGCTCGCCAATTTTGGCATCGCTAGCAAGGAGCAGCGCGAGGCCATCAAGGAGGCGGCCAAGGGAACGAGTTTCTCGACGGCCTTTGGCAAGATTCTCAAGCGCCTGCTTGGATGCGGCGTCGGCGTGCACCATGCTGGCATGTTGCCGCGCTATCGTCTGCTGGTCGAACGCTTGGCGCAGCAGGGCCTGCTGCCCGTCATCTGCGGCACCGATACGCTCGGCGTCGGCATCAACGTACCCATCCACACCGTGGTACTCACCGCGCTCACCAAGTTCGATGGCTACAAGATGCGTCGTCTGCGCGCCCGCGAGTTCCATCAGATTGCCGGTCGCGCCGGTCGCTCGGGCTTTGACACCGAGGGTATGGTCATCGCCGAGGCACCCGAGCACGAGATCGAGAATGCCAAACTTATGGCCAAAGCGGGCGACGACCCCAAAAAACTCCGCAAGATTAAAAAGAAGAAGGCCCCCGAGGGTTTTGTCACCTGGAACAAGCAGACCTTTGAACGCCTGATCGAGACGCAGCCCGAAACGCTCAAGCCGCGCCTTCGCATCACACACTCCATGGTGATTAGCGTAGTCGAGCAGGGCGGCGACGCTCGCACCCGCGTGCACGACCTCATCGAGACAAGCCTGCAAACGCCCGAGGAAAAGGCAAAGCTCGAGGTTCGTGCCGACGAGATCTTCGCCACGCTCATCGACTCCGGCGTCGTCGTGCGCACCGAGGTGCCGCCCGCACCCGACGCTCCGGCTGACGCCGCACCAGAGATCGACTACGCGCTGACGGTCGATCTGCCCGAGGACTTCGCGCTCGATCAGCCGCTCTCGCCGTTCTTGCTTGCCGCTTTGGAGCTGCTCGATCCCGAGAGCGAGACCTATACCATGGACCTCATCTCGATGGTCGAGGCTACGCTCGAGGACCCCAAGCAGGTATTGCGCGCACAGGAGCGCGCCGCGCGCGATCGCGCTATGGCCGAGATGAAGGCCGACGGCATCGAGTATGAGGAGCGTCTGGAACGTATTCAGGACGTCACGTACGAAAAACCGCTCGAGGATTTGCTCGACGCCGCTTTTGACAAGTACTGCCAGGAAGTACCCTGGGCAAACGACTACCAGCTCTCGCCCAAGAGCGTCCTGCGCGACATGCTGGAGAGCGCGAGCGATTTTAAGGGTTACATTCAAAAGCTCGGCATCGCTCGCTCCGAAGGCATTTTGCTGCGCTACCTGGCAGAGGCCTACCGTTCCCTCGATCGCACCGTGCCCATTGAGAAGCGCAATGAGCGCTTGTGCGACATTATCTCGTGGCTGGGCTTTGTGGTGCGCTCGGTGGACTCGAGCCTGGTGGACGAATGGGAGAACGCCGGCAACCCGGCAGCCCTCGATGCCGCGCCGCCGCAGGGCATCGACGAGGTCGTGGCGGACCGCCGCGGCTGCACGCTGCTGGTGCGTAATGCGCTCTTCCGCCGCGTAACCCTTGCCGCTCGCGAGCACGTTCGCGACCTGGGCGAACTCGACGACGACTGGGGCATGAGCGAGATTCGCTGGCAAAAAGCACTCGACGCTTACCACGAACAGCACGAGGAGATCCTCACCGACGGAGATGCCCGCAGCGCCGCGATGTTTTCCATCGACGAGTCCGACGAGAAGACCGCGCACGTATGGCACGTGCACCAGATCTTTGCCGACGAGGATGGCGACCACGACTTTGGCATCATGGGCGATGTCGATCTGGACGCCACGCAAGACGGCGGCGAGGTCATCTTCAAAAACTACCGCGTCGGCTTTATCGAGGACCTGCTCGAGGACTAGCCGAACATACTGGAACGAAACGAAGCGGGGCCGGTGGCAATATCGCCAGCGGCCCCGCTTTTGAACTATCCGCTATGACCTACTCGGTATCCTCAACCTCATACGAATCCGCCTCGGCGGGCTCATCGCCTGTCTCCGACGCGGTCTCGCGTGCCTCATCAAACGCTGCTTTCATGGTCTTGTTGCCCCACGTGAGCTTGCGAATGGTAAGCTCATCGGCCTTGTTGTGGGCCAGGCGCAGATTTTCGGTGCTGCGACGCAAATCGTCCTTGGTCTTCTCGAGCTGCTTGATGGCGGCATCGATTTCCTTGATTGCCGACTCGAATTGCTTACTCGCCAGGTTGTAGTTGCGCGAGAAGCCGTCCTTGAACTTTTCCATCTTAGCTTCGAAGTTCGTGACGTCGATATTCTGCTGTTTGTACTCCGCTAGCTCCTGCTTATAGTGCAGCGAACCCATGGCGGCGTTGCGCAGCAGCGTAATCATGGGAATGAAAAACTGTGGACGGATCACGTACATCTTCTCGTAGCGATAGCTCACGTCCACGATGCCGGCGTTATAGAGCTCGCTCTCGGGCTCGAGCAGCGTGCAGAGCACCGCGTACTCGCAGCCTTTCTGGCGACGATCGTGATCGAGTTTCTTAAAGAAGTCCTCGTTTTTATGCTTGGTCGCGGTCTCGTCGTTCTCGTTTTTCATCTCGAACATAATCGAAATGACCTCGTTGCCACTCGCGTCGCACTCGCGGAAGATAAAGTCGCCCTTGGTGCCCTCGGACGCATCGTTATCCTTCTCGAAGTACGCGTTGGGAAACGCCGTCATGCGCAGACGGTTAAACTCGGTCTCGCAGTGCTGCTCGAGCGACTCGCCCACCATCTTGGTGGACAGGCGGACCTTCATGTCCTTAAGACGCTCGATTTCTTCATCCTTGTAGCGAATCAACTCGTCGCTCACGCGCTTGGCCTGCGCAAGCTCAAGCTCGTGGGCTGCCTTGGCCTGCTCCTCACGCGAATCGCGCACCGCCAGCTCACTCGTGAGCTTTGCGCGGGCCTCATCACGCTCACGCTCCGCCGCGGCGACCGCCTTCGACAGCTCCATTTTTGCAGAAAGTTCTTGCTCACGAAGCTGCGCACGCAGACCCTCGGCCTCTTGCTCGGACTGAGCCTTTGCAGCGAAAAACTTCTCTTGTACCTTCGCGCGATAGTCAGTAAGCGTACGCTCGGCCTCGCTGCGAGCGGCATCGAGCTCGCACTGCGACTCGGCAGCAGCAGCGGCAAGCGCCATCTCCTGGGCCTTGTCCGCCGCGGAGAGCTTTGCCTGCAATTCTGCAATCTGCGCATCGCGTGCGGCTACATCGTTTTGAGCGGCGTTGCGCGCCGCCGACTCGGCAAGCTTGGCTTCATCATCCTTGCGTCCCAGCTGCGCACGCAAATTGTCGATCTCGCGCTGGAGCTCCGCATTCTCCTTTTGAACATCGGCGCGGGCCTCAACCGCCGCGCGCTGGCTTGCGCTCTCACGCTCCGCGGCAGCGCCCTCAAGCTTGGCGCGCAGCTCGGCAAGCTCGGCATCGCGCTTGGCGACTTCTTGTGCCAGCTGCTGAGCTGCAGCGTTCTTCTGCTCGACAAGCTGAGCGTTGCGCTGAGACTCTGCCTCCTGCAAAGCAGCCGACGAACGCGAGCGCTCAAGCTCCAACGCCTGCTCGCCCTCGCGCTGGACCGCCTTCACGCGTTCATCCAGGTCGCGCGAAAACTCGGCGTCGCGCACCTGCTTGACGATATCCGCATAGCCGGACGCATCAACCTTAAAAACTTCGCCGCAATGCGGGCACTTAATCTCGTTCATGGCAGCTCCTCGATGGACGCAAATTTCAACCGCCTACACTCTACCGCGCCACACGGACAAAAAAGACGCCGCTGCCATAATGGCAACGGCGCCAGAACCGCCACAAAGGGAACAGGCACCTTTGCGGTGGCTCGTGTCGCGGTTCGAGAATTACAGTCCAAAAAAACCGAGAATCTGGTCACGGCTTACGGGCTTGTACTCGTTGGCATCGAGACCGACATCGTAGCGAAAAATGGGGCGCTCGCGATCGCGGTTGCGTGCGTTGGTGCGGTCTCCCCTGCTGTGGATATGCCCGTGCAGCATAATGGCGCCGCGCGCCTTGCCATTCCAGCTGAGCATGGGGTAATGGCTCATCACCAGACGATGGCCCTTTGCGTAACCGGGAGCGATCTCCAGGTAATCGCGCACGTCTTCCCAAATCTGCGGTAC
This sequence comes from uncultured Collinsella sp., assembly GCA_958437495.1. GTDB lineage: Bacteria > Actinomycetota > Coriobacteriia > Coriobacteriales > Coriobacteriaceae > Collinsella. The sequence continues at coordinate 61,001 of CAUBOH010000001.1, forward strand.
ATCGGGATCTTCCCAGTCACCGTCATGGTTACCACGGATGAGCGTCACGTTCTGGCATTCGATACGCTCGCGCAGGCGCACCGCCTCCGCCAGGGGCAAACGATAGGTAAAGTCACCCAGAATATAGAGGCGGTCATCCGCAGCCACGCACTCATTGATGGCATCGATAACCTTGCGATTCATCTCCTCGACCGAACCAAACGGTCGATCCATGTCATGCAAGATATTCGTATCGCCCAGGTGCAGGTCGGCGGTAAACCACATCATCGTCTCTGTCCTCATTTCGCAACGTGTTCAACTCGTGCTAAGTATACAGACGCAGCGATGCAGCGGTTATCCAAAGAGCCCGCCGAACAGGCCGCGGCGGCGCTTGTCCTTTTTATTCGAACCTTTGCCCTGGGCGTTCTTATCCTTTTGCTTTTTGCGGTCCTGCTCCAACTCATCGTCATCGAGCAGCATATCCCACTCAAACGGATCGTCTGTCAGATCGAACAGGTCGTCGTCATCAAACATGACCGCCTCCATTGCCGACTAGCGAGCATCCACCACATAGAGCCCAACGCGCACCTGATGCCACGGGCTGCGCTCGGGAGCGACCTGTTGCACACGGGCCTCAAATACGTCCTCGTGGCCGTAATACATCATCAAGGACAGTGGGGCGACCTCGTTTCCTGGAACATAGCCAAGCTTGGTGTTGCCGTAATAGATTGCAACCGCCTCGGGGTCATGGGGATTATCGCGCTCGGCACACAGCGTCAGCTTATCGCCAACCTTAAGGTCGCCCAGGACCAAGGCACCGTCGGCATACTGAAATCCTGCGATATGGAACGACAAAAGAACACGCGAAGGCTCGTACATAGTAGCTCCTCTAACAGCCGGATAAACCGGCGCTTAACCTTATTGAGAAGCTTACGGGCCCGTGCGGACACAAATTCATCCTCATCTGATTCTAATGCACGAACATGCGCACGAACTTGTGCTTCCAGCTTGCGTAGGGCGCATACCGAAACGGCACGTCCAGCCAGGTTGCCTTGTTCACGATGCTCTTCTTGTGGCTAAACGTATCGAAGCTCTCGCGGCCATGGTACTGCCCCATGCCGCTCGCGCCCATGCCGCCAAAACCCATATGGCTCGTAGCCAGATGCATGATGGTGTCGTTAACACAGCCGCCGCCAAAGGGCACGTAGCGCACAAAGCGCTCCTGAACCGCACGGTCCTGGCTAAAGATATACAGGGCCAGCGGCGTCGGACGATCCGTAATAAACGCTTCGGCCTCGTCTAAGCTCTCAAACGTCAGCACCGGCAAGATGGGGCCGAAAATCTCCTCCTGCATTACGGCGTCCTCAGGCGCCACGCCGTCTAGGATCGTCGGCTCAATCTTGAGCGACGACTCGCGCGCCGTGCCTCCCAGCACAACCTTATCGGAGTCGATCAGCCCGCGTACGCGCACGAAATGCTTGGCGTTGACGATATGCCCGTAATCCTCGTTATCGAGCGGGTGCTCGCCAAACATGCGACGGACCTCTTCCTTGATGAGGCCCAACAGCTCATCGTGCACGCGCACGTCGACCAGCAGATAGTCAGGGGCCACGCAGGTCTGTCCCACGTTGAGCCATTTACCAAAGGCGATACGCCGCGCCGCGACCTTCAAGTTTGCCGTCGCATCCACGATGCAGGGACTCTTTCCGCCCAGCTCAAGCGTCACGGGCGTAAGGTTTTTGCTCGCGCGCTCCATGACGAGCTTGCCGACCGGAACGCTACCGGTAAAGAAGATCTTGTCCCAGCGCTCATCGAGCAGCGCATCATTCTCGGCGCGCCCGCCCTCGACAACTGTCACCAGGCGCGGATCAAATGCCTCTTCACAGATTTGCCTGAGAACTGCGCTGGATGCCGGAGCATAGGCACTCGGCTTAATGACCACGGTATTGCCCGCGGCAAGGGCGCCAGCGAGCGGCTCGAGCGTCAGCAAAAACGGATAGTTCCAGGGCGCCATGATGAGCGTGACACCATAGGGCACGGCTTGCGTTTTGCACACGCTTACGGCGTTGGCGAGGTCACACGGACGCAGGCGCGGACGACTCCATCGAGCCACATGTGCTATCTGATGACGAATCTCGGAAAGCGACGTGCCGATCTCGCACATATACGCCTCGTCATGCGACTTACCCAAATCGGTCTTGAGCGCATGGGCAATATCGGCCTCGTGGACCCGTACCGCATCGCGTAAACTCACGAGCGCACGACGTCGAGCATCGACATCAAACGTGGCATGCGTCTTAAAATAGGCGCGCTGATCGGCAACGATGCGCGCGATTTCCTCGGTGTTCATGGGCCCTCCTAGTTCTCGGCCTCAAACATACCACCTGCGATAACTTCGTACATACGCTCGAGCTCCAAACGGTCCATCAAAAGTGGAACGGGGTATAGCGGATTGGCCTCGGCATCGGCATGGGCCGCCATCTCGGGAATGTCGGAGCGACGAATGCCCGTCACATATTTGGGGATTCCCAGGGCCTCGTTCATGCGGTCGATCCAATCGATAAAGGCCTCGGCCGCCAGGCTGTCCTGCGCGTTAACCGGCGCGATACCGGCCATGCGGGCGAGATCGGCAAGCTTGGGGGCGGCGGCGTCACCATAGGTGCGAAGCATATGCGGCAGGATGATAGCGTTGGCCAAGCCGTGCGGAATCCCGTAACGCCCGCCCAAGCTGTGTGCGATGGCATGCACATATCCAACATAGGAGCGCGTAAAGGCAACACCCGCCTTATACGCCGCCGAAAGCATATTGCGGCGCGCACGCATGTTGCCGCCATGCTCATAGGCCTCCAGCAAATTGTCGTGGATGAGCTGAACCGCCTGACGCGCCATCTTGCGCGTGTAGGACGTGGTGCTTCGCCCGATAAAGGCCTCGACAGCATGCGTCAGGGCATCCATGCCCGTCTGCCCCGTAATGGAGGCGGGCAGGCCGCGCGTAAACTCGGGGTCGTGCACCGCATAGCGCGGGATAAGCACAAAGTCGTTAATAGGGTACTTGTAGTGCGTCTCGTCATCGGTAATTACCGCCGCAAGCGTGACCTCGCTTCCCGTACCCGCCGTGGTGGGAACGGCGATGAGCAGCGGCAGGCGACGATGAATGCGCAGCAGGCCGCGCATCTTGTTGATGGGTTTGTTTGGCTGCGCAATGCGTGCCCCCACACCCTTGGCGCAGTCCATGGCCGATCCTCCGCCAAAGCCGATAATGGCCTGGCAGGCGCCCTCTCGATACAGGGACGCCGCTTCCTCCACGTTTGAAACCGTGGGGTTCGCTGATGTTTTGGCATAGACCGCAGCGCTAATTCCCTTGGACGCGAGCGCTGTCTCGAGCGGTACCGTGAGCCCCAGACGGGCGATGCCGGGATCCGTCACGATAAGAACATGCTGTATTGAACGCTTTTGAAGCACTGCGGGCACTTCCTCAGCGTGCTCTAAAATGCATGGCTCGGTATAGGGCAGCACCGGCAATGCGATGCGAAAAACCGTTTGATACGTTCGGCACCAGGCACGACGGGCTAGATGCATAAAGGAAGCTCCCTCATTTGTTGATGGGTCAACATTTGCTCGACCGATTGTACTCATCGGCGTCCGCATATGGCTTGCCAATCGTTAATCAATCAACATCTTCACATGCTTAAATTGTTTTATTAAAAATCATTCCTAATAGGCTTCACATTTAGTTGCATTTATGGATAATAGAACCCGTCAAGACGCACGTCCGGAGAGGGCCCTTACGGGACCGGACGAGCGCGCCATCGCCATCGATCGAAAGGATCGAATCATGAAGTTTGTTTGCCCCGTTTGCGGTTATGTGGAAGAGTTCGACGGCGACCAGCTGCCCGAGGATTTTAAGTGCCCCCAGTGCGGCGTTCCCGGTTCTCGCTTTCTGAAGCAGGAGGAGGGCCAGCTCGAGTGGGCTGCCGAGCACGTCGTGGGCGTCGCCAAGATGGAGGGCGTCTCCGAGGACATCGTTGCTGACCTGCGCGCCAACTTTGAGGGCGAGTGCTCCGAGGTCGGTATGTACCTGGCCATGGCTCGCGTCGCTCATCGCGAGGGCTATCCCGAGATCGGCCTGTACTGGGAGAAAGCTGCCCACGAGGAGGCAGAGCATGCCGCCAAGTTTGCCGAGCTCCTGGGCGAGGTCGTGACCGACTCCACCAAGAAGAACCTCGAAATGCGCGTTGAGGCCGAGAATGGCGCCACCGCCGGCAAGACCGATCTTGCCAAGCGTGCCAAGGCCGCTGGTCTCGATGCCATCCACGACACCGTGCACGAGATGGCTCGCGACGAAGCTCGTCACGGCAAGGCTTTCGCCGGCCTGCTCAAGCGCTACTTTGGCTAAGCCAACCGCCTGAGACATAACCTCTAGCTCGATGAGGCCCGAACCGTATTGGTTCGGGCCTTTTTCGTGGGCTTATTGCAGCTGCTCCTGAAGAACACTGAGCGACTGAGAGCTCAGGTCGTCGTATTGTATGAGGACGCGAGATGGAGCGTTCTTAGTCGATGCCCGTTCACCCGTCCACAGGCAATCGGCGATGTTGACATAGGAAATATGAGCGCCAGCAAGAGCCTTCGCGAAGCTCTTCCCCGCCTTGTCCTCGGCCAGGGCAACAGTGCAGTAAAGGCCCGCGTCTGCATGCTCGATCGAAACCTCCCCTGCCGGAAACGCTTTCCGTACAAGCGCCGCCAGGCCATCACGCGCCTCGCGAGCGCGAACGCGCACACGGTTCACATGTCGCTCGTAATCGCCCGATTCCAGCAAGCGTGCCAACGCGGCCTGGTCAACAGAGCTCACCGACGAGGCGTAAAAACCAAGGTCGTGCCTAAACCGCTCCATCAGCTCATCGGGCAACACCATGTACGCTAGACGCAACGCCGACGACAGGCTCTTCGAAAACGTGTTGGTGTAGATAACCGACTGGGCGGCATCGATCGACGCGAGCGCGGGAATCGGCTTGCCGGCAAGGCGAAACTCACAATCAAAGTCATCTTCGATGAGATACCGACCTGGTTGCTCGGCGGCCCAGCTCAACAGGGCATAGCGACGCGCAATGCTCGTTACCAGGCCGGTCGGATACTGATGGGACGGCATCAGGTGAAGGACATCGGCCCCGGTTTTCTGCAGAGTGCTCAAGTCCACGCCCTCATCATCCAACGGGATATGTCGAACTTTGCAACCCATAGCCTGATAGATGCGCGTCAGACGCAAATAGCCCGGGTCCTCAACGGCATACACCTTGTCGGCTCCAAGCAACTGAACCAACATGGTATCGAGCAACTGGGCGCCCGCGCCGATAACGATGTTGTCGGGGTCGACATTCATACCCCTCGTCCCGTGCAGATGGCGTGCAATTGCGCGTCGTAGCCGAGCGGTGCCCTGTGCCGGCGCGGTCGAAAAGATTTCGCGTTCGTCTTCGGATGCCAGCGTCGCCCGTAGCGCGCTTTGCCAAAGCCGCGCCGCCTCCAAAGCGGAAGGAGAAAGCGTATCAAATCGCTCGACCTGTCCGTTGACATCATGCGCGCTGAGGCCCACAGAGACGGCATCTCGGTCGATGCCCTCCGCAGCCGAAGCCAAAACCGGTGCATCCGGAAGCTCGCAAGCGTAGTAGCCACGACGCGGCATTGAGCAAATATAGCCCTCGGCAAGTAACTGGCTATATGCATTCTCGATGGTAATGACACTGATTCCCAGATGACTGGCAAAGGCGCGCTTAGACGGAAGATGCTCCCCCGCCGCAATACGTCCAGCTACGATATCATCTCGAATTTGCTGGTAAACATACTCATAGAGCGATGCCTCGCCGCGGTTTTCCAAATTATAGTCAAGCATGAGTTTGTCACCTGACCTTATCGAGTCAATCAATCTGGCATTAGTCTGACCTTGTTATTATCTCGAAAACTGAGTATTTCGCCATACCCAGCTTCCCGATAGGATGTTCCGTCAAGCAATGCACATGCCAACCAAGGGAGCAACCATGGCAGAACAGACCAGCAAGGCCGATCGCGTCAAACTCAATCGCGAGCTCGCGCAGATGCTCAAGGGCGGCGTCATCATGGACGTCACCACGCCCGAGCAGGCACGCATCGCCGAGGAGGCGGGCGCCTGCGCCGTCATGGCTCTCGAGCGCATCCCGGCCGACATCCGCGCCGCCGGCGGCGTGTCGCGCATGAGCGACCCCAAGATGATCAAGGGCATCCAGGAGGCCGTCTCCATCCCCGTTATGGCCAAGTGCCGCATCGGCCACATTGTCGAGGCGCAGGTCCTGCAGGCCATCGAGATCGATTACATCGACGAATCCGAGGTTCTCTCCCCTGCCGATGACGTCTATCACATTGACAAGACCCTGTTTGACGTGCCGTTTGTCTGCGGTGCCCGCGATCTGGGCGAGGCGTTGCGCCGTGTTGCCGAGGGCGCCACAATGATTCGCACCAAGGGCGAGCCGGGCACGGGCGACGTCGTTCAGGCTGTGCGTCACATGCGCAAGATTCAAAAGCAGATCCGCGACGTTGCTGCCCTGCGCGATGATGAACTCTTTGAGGCAGCCAAGCAACTGCAGGTTCCGGTCGAGCTGGTGCGCGAGGTCCATGCCACAGGCAAGCTTCCCGTCGTGAACTTTGCCGCTGGCGGCGTGGCAACCCCTGCCGACGCCGCGCTGATGATGCAGCTGGGTGCCGAGGGCGTCTTTGTCGGCTCGGGCATCTTTAAGAGCGGCGACCCCGCCAAGCGCGCCGCCGCCATCGTCAAGGCCGTGGCAAACTTCACTGATGCCAAGCTCATCGCCGAGCTTTCGGAGGACCTGGGCGAGGCCATGGTGGGCATCAACGCCGACGAGATCGAGATTATCATGGAGGAGCGCGGGCGCTAGTCCGGCAGAAAGGATCGCACATGAGCGATTATGCAGGCCAAATGGTCGCCGTGTTGGCGGTCCAAGGCGCTTTTGCCGAGCACGAGGCAAGGCTATCCGAGCTGGGCGCACGCTGTGTGGAGTTGAGGCAGGCGGCCGATTTGAAGCAGGACTTTGACCGTCTGGTACTTCCCGGCGGCGAGTCTACCGTTCAGGGCAAGCTGCTTGCCGAGCTCGGTATGCTCGAGGGGCTTCGCACCCGCATTGTTGAAGGCATGCCCGTACTGGGAACTTGCGCCGGCCTGATTCTGCTGGCTCACGACCTTGCCGCCCAGGACGATAAGGGCACGCCGCGTTTGGCAACCATGAATGTACTTGTCGAGCGCAATGCCTACGGCAGGCAGCTCGGCAGCTTTCGAACCAAGGGGCAGGTAGGCGGTATCGACGGCGAGGTGCCTCTGACGTTTATCCGCGCGCCCCGCATCGTCGAAGTGCACGGCGACACTGAGGCCCTAGCCGAAGTCGACGGTCGCATCGTCGCCGCCCGCCAAGGCAACCAGCTCGGCGTAACTTTCCACCCCGAGCTCGACGACGACACGCGCCTCCACGAACTCTTCCTCCAAATGTAGGCAAAAAACAAACGAGCGTGGATTTTCGGACGCATAGCGATAGACGACCACGTTTGCCCAGATAAAACCGACCAAAATAAACCTGTCCCTTTTTGGCAGGTTTGGACTGTGGGAACGCCGATGTTTTGGCACCGACAGCGAGCGCCCACCAGGGCGAACAAATTGGCATGAAAAGAGGACGGCATAGACCTTCTGGTCATGCCGTCCTCTTTGAATGACAAGTTGTCGCTCTGGTGGGCGCGCAGCGTCAATTAGTTACGCGGTTCGTAGAACCGCGTAACCCAATTAGAAGCGGTTGCCGCGGAAGCCGCCACCGTTGCGGCCGCCACGATCGCCACCGCGACCGCCACGGTCGTTACCACGGTTGCCGCCGAAGCCGCCGCGGTTGCCGCCGCGGTCGCCATAGCCACCACGGTTGCCACCAAAGCCGCCGCGACCGCCACGGTCGCCGCCGCGGTCACCAAAGCCGCCACGGCCGCCGCGATCGCCACCGCGACCGCCACGGTCGCCACCACGGCCACCGCGATCGCCAAAGCCGCCGCGACCTCCACGGTCGCCGCCACGGCCACCGCGATCGTCACGGCCGCCGCGAGGACCGCGGTCCTCGTCCAGGCCCATGGCGACGAGCGGAGCGATAACCTTATCGAGAGCGGCCATCAGCTCGGTAGCCTCCTCGTAAGAAAGCTCGGGCAGGAGCTTCTCCTTCTTATTGGCAAGCTCGACCAGGCCCTCAGCGGCATCCTCGGCAGCGAAGACAACGATCTTGCGCATATCGCCCTCGGCGTCGTCGATGCGGCCGACCAGGTCGGCAGCCTCGGCCTCGGCCATCAGACCATCGAGCTCACGAAGGCGCATGCCCAGCAGGTCGGACATTTCCTTCTGCTCCATCTTGGGCTTGAGGTCAAGAAGCTTGATGGCGCGCTCGATGTTCGCCATGCGTTCGGCCTTGGCCTCCTCCTCCTTGGAAATAGCAAAGCGACGGCTACGCAGCAGGCGGGCGGCCTTCTGCATCTTGTCCATCAGCTCTTCGTCATCGTAATCAACGGCGGCCTCGACAACCTCGGCCTCCTCCTCGGCAGAAACCTCGTCAGCAGCCTCAACCTCGGCAGCTTCGGTCTCCACGGTCTCGACTGCCTCGACCTCGGCAGCCATGGTCTCGTTCTCGGTCTCGTTCATGATCTCTTCGTTCTCAGACATGAGACTCCTTCTTGGCCCTTTCGGGCATCATCGCCCCATTCGCGGGGCCCGTCGCGCACTCTTTGCGCTTTAAACATTCATGCCTCTCGGCAAAACGTCCATTAGTTTATGGTGTCGCCCGCCAATCTAGCTGCAGAATCTATGTGCACACATTAATGCGACATGTCGCGGTATCATGGCCTGAACCAAACGTGTCCACCTTAAGGAGCCCGCCATGATTAAGCCCATCATGAAATCCGAGTTCTTTTTGCGCCTGCCTTCCGAAGACGCGGGGCCCGATGACGCCACGACCGGGCAGGACCTCCTGGATACGCTCAACGAGCATGAGCACGAGTGCGTGGGCCTCGCCGCCAACATGATCGGCGTGCGCAAACGCATCATCTGCGTAAAGGACGGCAACAGGGCGCTGCTGATGTACAACCCTCAAATTCCTGAGCAGGTCAATTCCTATCAGACGAGCGAAGGATGTCTCTCGCTTGCCGGCGAGCGCCCCTGCACTCGCTATCGCCGCATTAAGGTTGAGTATTTGGACGAGAACTTTGTCCACCGCATCAAAAACTTCTCGGGCTACACCGCCGAGATCATCCAACACGAAATCGATCACTGCAACGGGATCGTTATTTAGACAGCCAAGGTAACGACGCAGGTTGAGCACACGACAGCGAGCGAGCCGCATTTGCGCCAAGGTGACGTGAAATGAGAGGGCGCTGACCTTCTGGTCGCGCCCTCGAAATTGAACGTCAGATTGGCGTGAATGCGGCTCGCGCAGCGTCAAGCGGTCCGCCGTTCGGTAGAACGGCGGAACTATTAATTCTGGCGGTAATGATCAAAGAAATCGGCGAGGTCTTCGAGCGACTCCTTGAGCACTTCCATGCGCGGCAGGTACACGATGCGGAAGTGGTCGGGCTCGCCCCAGTTAAAGCCGCCGCCGCGCGTGATGAGAATCTTCTTCTCGTGCAGCAGGTCAAGGGCAAACTGCTCGTCATCGGTGATGTTGAACTTCTTCACATCCATCTTGGGGAAGATATAGAACGCCGCACGCGGCTTGACCACCGAGATGCCGTCGATCTTGTTGAGTGCCTCATACACAAAATTGCGCTGCTCGTAGACACGACCGCCCGGGCGGATATAGTTGTTTACAGACTGATGGCCGCCGAGCGCCGTCTGGACGATCGACTGAGCCGGCACGTTGGAGCACAGGCGCATGTTCGAGAGCATGTTGATGCCCATAATAAAGTCGCTCATGCAGCGCTGGTTGCCCGAAAGCACCATCCAGCCAATACGATAGCCCGCAATCATGTGCGACTTGGAAAGGCCGCTAAAGGTGACGCAGGGCAGGTCGGGAGCGAGCGAGGCAATCGAGACGTGCTCGTAGCCGTCCATGCACAGGCGGTCGTAAATCTCATCGGCAAAAATCATGAGCTGGTGCCTGCGCGCGATCTCAACGATGCCCTCGAGCACCTCGCGCGGATAGACCGAGCCCGTGGGGTTGTTGGGGTTGATGATGACGAGGGCCTTGGTCGCGCTCGTGATCTTGGACTCCATATCCTCCAGGTCGGGATACCAATCCGCTTGCTCATCACACAGATAGTGAACGGGATGACCGCCGGCAAGGGTTGCGCACGCCGTCCAGAGCGGATAGTCGGGGCTGGGGATCAGAATCTCGTCGCCATTGTCGAGCAGCGCGTTCATCGAAAGCTGAATGAGTTCGGACACGCCGTTGCCCGTGTAGATGTGCTCCATCTGAACATTGGGCAGGCCCTTGATCTGCGAGTACTGCATAATCGCCTTGCGTGCAGAGAACAGGCCGCGCGAGTTGGAATAGCCTTCGCAGTCGGGCAGCTGCTGGCGCATATCCTTAATGACCTCATCGGGCGTGCGGAAACCAAAGGGTGCCGGATTACCGATGTTGAGCTTGAGAATACGCTCGCCTTCGTCCTCCATACGGGCAGCCTCGTCGACGACGGGACCGCGCACGTCATACAGGACGTTATCGAGTTTAGTGGATTTAGAAAAAGTACGCATGGTGGTGCTCCTTGGAATTTGAGCTGAGGGATGGGGTTCGGGCTTGGAAACGTTGCGGGGCGATGATGTCTCGCCTTGATCGGCGTCACCGGCGATCAGCCAGGTAACATCGACCTCCAAAATACGGGCGAGCAGCTCTGCCACATCGCGCCGCGGAATCGTCTTGCCGCTCACATATTGGCTCATCTGACTCTTGCCGAGTTTTTTGCCGAGCATCTCCGATGCACGGATTACGTCCGACTGGCGAACGTCGCGATTGGACATAGCCTGTCGCAGGCGATCGCTAAACGTCTTTTGGGCCACTAGAACCTCCTTGCTGGCAAAGTTCAATTTATAGAACACGAATTGAACTAGAGTTCAATTTAGGCAGCAGTATAACGCGGCACCTCATTCGAAAGTTCAATTTCATAAGAAAATGTACCGGGCTCTGAGATTTGCCCAAAGCAGACAATGACGTGTACACGTTTAGAGGTATTCAAGGAAACGAGCGGCAGCAAGCGAAACGTCAGCCGTTCGATATATGGCGTTGATCTGCCGATGAGGATGTCCCTCGAGCGGGCGCACGGCAACATCGAACTGGCAGCGACGCAAGATGAGCGCGGGAAGAATGCTCACGCCCAGGCCGTCCTCGACCATGGCCATAATCGCATAGTCATCCCAGGTCGACAGTTTTGAGCGCACTGTCAGTCCCGCGTGGCGAAACAGCGGCGTAATCTCGTCGTCGCTACCGCGTTCCAGCAGAATAAACTGCTCGTTGGCCAAATCGGCAAGGGAAACGACCTCCGCGGTGGCAAGCGAGGAGTCCGGTGGCACCACGGCCATCAGCTCGTCTTGCACCAACGGCCGCGACGCCATGCCGGCGCCGCGTGGCTCACGCGGGATGAAGCCCAGGTCACAACGACCCTCAGCCACCCATTGTTCAATCTCTGAGTAATCGCCCATCAGCAACTCATAATCGACGTCCGGGTGATCGGCGCGAAAGCGCGCAATCACCGGCGGCAGCACGTGGGTCGCCACACTCGAAAACGTACCGATGCAGATTTTGCCGCGCATGAGCCCACGCATCTCATCCACCCGTCGCTGCAAACGAACAAATTCCTCGCATAACGCCTCGACCGCCGGCATAACTTGCCGTCCATCGGCAGAAAGCACCACGCCCTCGCGGCTGCGATCAAGCACCTTAAAACCCCAGTCTGCCTCAAGGTCGCCCACCATGCGGCTCACGCCCGACTGCGAATAGCTCAGCCGCTCTGCAGCACGCGTAAAGCTGCCGGCACGCACCGTCTCGAGCAGCACTTGCATCTTTTGGATATTGGTCTCCACGGCACGTCCCCACCCTTGTATGAGTTTTTGTCATGTTTTCCATGCATTATATTCGCTTTTCTTCTAAAGCCAGTTCACCCATAGTGAACATGCTCGGATATAGAGGGGATGGAAGCGCATGAACAACGGACTGTTTACGTACTTAGCAGCATTGCTATTGTTTGGCTCCAACGGCATCATCGCCGCTGCCATCGCGCTGCCGAGCTCCGATATCGTGCTGCTACGCACGTTTTTGGGCGCTCTCTCGCTTGTCACTATCCTCGCCATCACCCAACACCATAAACTGCAGGCGCCATCTCGTCCCCGCGAAGCCGCGGCCCTCCTCCTCTCGGGAGCTGCGCTGGGCGCCAGCTGGATTTTTCTGTTCCGCGCCTACCAGACGATCGGCGTCGGCGTATCCTCGCTGCTGTACTACTGCGGCCCCATCATTGTCATGGCGCTCTCCCCGCTCATCTTTGGCGAAAAGCTGACCGGCGGCAAAATCGCCGGCTTTGTCGCCGTCGCCTGCGGTGCTTTTCTCATTGCAGCGCAAGGTCTAGGCGGCAATATACCCATTGCGGGCATCGTCTGTGGAATCGCCTCGGCCTTCTGCTATGCATTGATGGTCATCGCCAGCAAGGGTGCGCCGCACATCGAGGGCCTCGAGAACTCCGCGCTCCAGGTGAGCGCCGCCTTTGTGACCGCACTGGTCCTCACGCTCATCACGCAGGGCGCTCCCTCGTTCCTGTCCGCCGGCGTCGCCGCCAGTATTGATTGGCGCGCCGTCGCTATGCTCGGCGTCGTCAACACCGGCATTGGTTGCCTGCTCTACTTTAGCGCCGTCGCCAAGCTGCCCGTCCAGACCGTCGCCGTCGTCGGCTACCTCGAGCCGCTTTCGGCGGTCGTGTTCTCGGCCGTCCTTTTGGGCGAAGCCATAACACCGGTCCGCCTGATGGGCGCCGCGCTTATCATCGGCGGCGCGATTTTTTGCGAACTCGCCGGCAAACGCGCAAACGCCAAGGCTGGCATCGCCCAGACAGTACATGCTTAAAAGCCCCTGCTTTGAAATGCTACCTGCGTAGATAAATAATCCCCAGCTGGGGATTATTGTCTAAAATAACCCGATGTGCCAAACTGCTCTTGTATGTATAAAGACGGCATAAAGGTTATCTGTCCTAGACAGATAACCGGATGTCTAAGGGAGTCCACGTGGCACACAACAAACTGGAGGCAAACCTCCAAGATCAGCATGTGCAGGGCGGGCACGGAGCCATTCCCCTCTCCGCTGGCATGCTGCTCGTAACGCTCGGCGTCGTCTATGGCGACATCGGCACGAGCCCCATGTACACCATGAAATCAATCGTCGCCAACAACGGCGGCATCGGTACCGTCAGCGAGGACATGATCCTGGGCGCGCTTTCGCTCGTCATCTGGACCATGACGCTCGTGACCACGGTCAAGTACGTGGTAATCGCTATGAAGGCCGATAACCACAACGAAGGCGGCATCTTCGCCCTGTTCAGTCTTGTGCGCAAGGTGGCACCATGGCTGATTCTCCCCGCCATGATCGGCGGCGCGGCGCTGCTCGCCGACGGCATCCTCACCCCCGCGGTCACGGTCACCACAGCCATTGAGGGCCTGCGCACCATCGAGTGGGGCCACGCGCTATTGGGTGACGGGCAAACCAACGTCATCATTATTACCATCATCATTATCTGCGGCCTATTTGCCATGCAGCGCGCCGGCACCTCGTCGATCGGCAAGCTGTTCGGCCCGCTCATGACGCTATGGTTCCTGTTCTTGGCAGGCGCCGGCCTGTTCAACATGCTCGGCAACCTGTCCATCCTACGCGCGCTCAACCCCATCCGCGGCATCATGTTCCTGTTCTCGCCCATCAACCACTCGGGCATCATGGTGCTCGGCTTTGTCTTCCTGTCGACAACCGGTGCCGAGGCGCTCTACTCGGACATGGGCCACGTGGGCAAGGCAAACATCTATGCATCCTGGCCGTTTGTTAAGGCTGCCCTTATCCTCAACTATCTGGGTCAGGGAGCTTGGCTGCTCGCCAATAACTCCAACCCCCAGATGCTCGCGATGGATATCGTCAACCCGTTCTACATGATGCTTCCCGAGCCCCTGCGCCCCTTTGCCATCGTGCTTTCGGCCGTGGCGGCCATCATCGCCTCGCAGGCGCTCATCACCGGCTCGTTCTCGCTGGTATCCGAGGCAACCCGTCTCAATCTCATGCCGCACCTGCGCATCCACTACCCCAGCGACACCAAGGGTCAGCTCTATATTCCACTCGTCAACAACATCATGTGGGTCGGCTGCATCTTCATTGTGCTGCTGTTCCAGAACTCCGAGCGCATGGAGAGCGCCTATGGCCTCGCCATTACCGTGACCATGCTCATGACCACCACGCTGCTGACGAGCTATATCGCCGGCATTCTTAAGCACAAGCTGGGCGCCTGCGTCTTCGCCCTGCTCTTCGGTGCCATTGAGCTGTGCTTCTTCGCCTCGTGCCTCACCATGTTCTTTGACGGCGGTTACGTCATGATCTTCTTGGCCTCGCTGCTGTTTGGCCTTATGTATGTGTGGCGCCGCGGCACCGCCATCGAGCGCACGCAAACGATCCTGCTGCCCGTCTCCAAGTACATCGATCAGCTCAACCGCCTGCGCAACGACGAGACCTACCCCGTGCTCGCCGACAATCTGGTGTTCCTCACCAACAGCCCCGATCCACTCACGCTCGACCGCGACGTGCTCTATTCCATCCTGGACAAACATCCCAAGCGCGCCAAGGCATACTGGTTCATCAACGTGCACGTTACCGATGAGCCCTATACGCACGAGTATTCCGTCGAGACCTTTGGCACGGACTTTTTGTTCCGCGTGCGCCTGGACTTGGGCTTTAAGGTCAACCAGCGCGTTAATGCCTACCTGCGCCAAATCGTTGGCGACTTGATGGCATCGGGTGAGCTGCCGCCGCAGCATCACACCTACTCCATCTACGAGACGCGCGGCAACGTGGGCGACTTCCGTTTTTGTATGCTGCGCAAGATGCTCGCCCCCGAAACGGACATCAACCGCAATGACCACCGCGTGATGGCCATCAAGTACGCCGTCCGCCGCGCCTGCGGAAGCCCGGCACGCTGGTACGGCCTAGAGAACTCGGCCATCATCATCGAGTACGTGCCACTGTTTGCCCGCATGCGCCCGGCCGTTAAGCTCGTGCGCACCCAGGTGCCGCTCGAGGTTCAGATCGAAGAGGCCGAAGAAATGGAAGTCGACATCTTCTCGGACGACCTGGTCAACGGCAACGAAGCCGGTAAGAATATGAACGTCGATCCCACTGAGCTGCTCGAGAGCGTCGCCGATACGCCCGAACAGCAACAGCTCGACGGCCTCGAGAGCGAACAACTCAACGACGCCAACTTCTAACACGCCACCAGCCATTGACGACAACGGCCCCGCATCTCATAAGAGGTGCGGGGCCGTTTTATGTCGCAACGGACCGGTGAGCTACGAACGACGCGGCTCGGGAACCACGAGCCTATCGGGGCTCGCGCCCTCGGCATCCATCAGGCTCACGTAGCGAATCGACGGATCTCCATACATCGCGTAGTAATAATTGCCCGTGCGCGCGCTAAAGCATCCGGTATAGATAGTCTTCTCGAACTTGCCATCGCCCATCCTGGACGCCCCCTCAATCATCACCACGCCCTCGAGTGAACGGAACATGCGGACGACGTTTTCGGTCTCGCTCTCCTTTTGCGGGTAATTGGCATTGAGGTACGCCGCCTTTACAAAACGGCTCGGCGAATAGCAATCGCCCGGAATACCGCGCATGCCGGCACCCGCGCCATAGGGCTTGAGCTCGGCGCCACGCCATGTCGCCGCCTGCGGAAAATCGCTTGTGGCAGTGATATAGGTGCGCAGGTTTTCCATGTGCCACGGGAAGGTCGGCTGGTTGGCAAGGGTGTCGACCGGATCGTCGTATACATGCAGGCCGTCAGCCATCATCTCGACCACGATGCTGCGCTGGCTGTCGCCGATAATCCAATGGAGCAGCGACACGCCCAGGCCCTCTCCTGCAGATTTGGCGACAATCACCGTATCGCGCAGCGCAGCCTCGACCTCGTCGACCGTCGAGAACGTCGCTGCCACCCACAGGGGAAACTCATAGGCTGCGATATTGGTCTTGCCGTCGACAGGGTCCTCGGCATACTCGGCATAACCCGGGAAATTGAGACCCGCCACGGCGAGGCCCGCATCGTTGCCGCAGTCGAAGAACATAGGGTAGTTCTTGTAATCGATACACATACCGATCACCGCGTGTGCCGCTGTCGCGTCGTCGATAAACGAATACGGAATGTGAAACCCGCGCGGCATCACGCGAACCTGTTGGCCGTAGTCAAAGCTCCAGTCGAGGTTGCGGCCCAGATACATGTGGCCAGAATTATCGGTAAATCGAATGCTCGTGCACATAGCGCCTCCTAGCTTTACGTTCTTGCTAAGGTCATTGTCACCAAACAAAAAGGCGCTAAACACAAAAGCCCGGACATGACAACAATGTCACGCCCGGACTATTCAAGCAGGATAAACTCAACCAAGTTAACCCCGCAGGTCGTCTAAGGGGTCAGAGTGCCGCAGATTGCCACGAAAGAGGAGTGAAGCGTACTTAAGGTACGCGAGCGACGATTGAGCGGCAAGGTGCGGTGCTTTGGTCCCCTTAGACCAACTTTCCTAGACAGTGGTCAA
This sequence comes from uncultured Collinsella sp., assembly GCA_958437495.1. Classification (GTDB taxonomy): domain Bacteria; phylum Actinomycetota; class Coriobacteriia; order Coriobacteriales; family Coriobacteriaceae; genus Collinsella. The sequence continues at coordinate 77,793 of CAUBOH010000001.1, forward strand.
TCATGTGCTGGACCATCTGCGCCTCGAAGCCCACAAAGTCCTGCTTGCGCTCGCGCATCTTGCCGTCGACGATCACGTCATAAGCGACCTTGCACTTGATATAGCGCGTGGACTTGGTGACCTCCTCGTGCGTCAGGCAGCTCTCCTCCATCTTGCTGGCGCCCAGGCCAAACACCAGACGGGGGTTGTAGAGCACGTGGGGCTCGCCAGCGTCGTCCAGATAGACGCAGACCTTCTTGGTAACGCCAATCTGGTTAGCGGCAAGGCAGCCGGCATCGTCGAGCGACTTGATGGTATCGATCAGGTCCTGTGCGACCGACTCGTCCTCGACGGTCGCAACCTCGCAACGCTGGGACAGGATAGCCTCGTCATGGCAAAGCTCTTTAATCATACGTTCCTCCATAGGGGTCGTTGTAACCGCTTAAGTATACGGTACCCACACATTTTCATGCGAAAAATACCGTCCGTCTGCTACAAAGCGCCGAACATCAACATGCGAGGAACAACAGCGTCGTAAAGGGGCTATAGTGGGTGAGTTCGTGTCAATCGGCCTAAACTCGGGGCCGAACAAGGAAAGGGTATGCATGGACGAACTATTTCACGTCAGCGAGCGCAAGTCCACAATCGGGACCGAACTCCGCGCTGGACTGACAACGTTCCTGGCGATGGCCTACATCATCGCCGTCAACCCCGCGGTGCTCTCGGGCGCTGGCATCGATGCGGGAGCGCTCGCCTGCGCCACCTGCCTGGGCGCCGGCATCATGACCATCTGCATGGGCATCTTCGCCAACCGCCCGCTCGCCTGCGCGTCGGGCTTAGGCGTCAACGCGATGATCGCTGGAATCGCCACCACCGTCTGCGGCGGTGACTGGCACGTGGCCATGAGCGTCATCTTCCTCGAGGGTATCGTCATCTTGCTGCTCGTGCTCTGTGGCCTGCGCGAGGCCATCATGGACGCCATCCCGGTTGTTCTGCGTCACGCCATCTCGGTGGGTCTGGGCCTGTTCATCGCCATGATTGGCCTGTGCGATGCCGGCATTATCACCGCTGGCGCCGGTACACTCGTCGGTCTGGGCGACATCACCTCCCCCACCTTCATCGTCGGCATCATCTCCATCCTGGTGACGGTCGCCCTCGCCTGCCGCAACGTCCCCGGCTCGCTGCTCATCGGCATCGTCGTCGCCGTCATCGCCGGTATCCCCCTAGGTGTGACCCAGGCTCCGACCGGTATCATCGCCCCGCTCGACTTCTCGAGCATCGGTGGCCCCATCGCCGACGCCGGCGGCGTGCCCGCCATCGTCAAGGTCCTTACCGACCCCGCGCTCCTCGTCATCTCGTTCTCGCTGCTCATGAGTGATTTCTTCGACACCATGGGCACCGCGATGGCCGTGGCCAAGCAGGGCGAGTTCCTCACCGACGACGGCAACGTCGAGAATATCAAGGAGATCCTGATCGTCGACTCCGCCGCCGCTGCTGTGGGCGGTTTCATGGGCGTCTCCTCCATCACCACCTTCGTCGAGTCCACCTCTGGCGCTGCCGACGGTGGCCGCACAGGCCTCACCTCTGTCACCACCGGCGTGCTGTTCATTCTCGCCGCGTTCTTCTCCCCCATCGTCACCATCGTTTCCAGCGCCGCCACCTGCGGTGCTCTGGTCTACGTCGGTTACCTCATGATGAGCGAGGCCTCCGAGATCGACTGGTCCGACGTGTCGCAGGGTTTCCCGGCGTTCATGATTGTCGCCGGCGTGCCCTTCACCTACTCCATCTCTGCCGGCATTGGCCTGGGCTTTATCGCCTACGTGATCGTCGCGCTCTTTAAGGGCGAGGCCTCCAAGATCAAGCCGCTCATGTGGATCGCAGCCCTTGCCTTCCTCGTCTACTTCTTCGTGGCGTAACGGCACAGCCTGCCAAAGCAAAACCATAAGGCGCAGAGTCGTACCAAGCGGCTCTGCGCCTTTCTTTTGGCGACAGTCCCTACACCGACGTGCGACAATCGTGTTTGTAGATGTCGAAATGCAGAGAGAAGCCCGTCATGAAAGCGTGCCGAAAGCAAATAACCGTTCATTCAAAGCATGCCGAAAGCGCACCCGTCGTCTATCTCCCCGTTGTCATGGGCGACGGCAGCGAGATTTATGACTGCTGCCAAGAGCTCGACTGCCCACCGTTCACCCTTGTCGCCATTGGCGGGCTCGATTGGAATCGCGAGCTGAGCCCTTGGGAATGCGACGGAACCGTACGCAATAGCGAGCCCTTTGGCGGACAGGCTGCCGGTTTTCTCGATGAGCTACTGAATCGGATAATCCCACAGGTCGAATCATCACTTCCCTGCCCGCCCACCTGGCGCGGCATTGCCGGTTACTCATTGGCAGGCCTCTTTTCGCTTTGGGCCCTCTGGCAGACCGATGTCTTTGACCGCGCCGCAAGCGCATCGGGCTCCCTGTGGTTTCCTGGCTTTATCGACTACGCGCACGAGCACACGATGTCGAACGCGCCCGATGCCGTCTATCTGTCACTCGGCAAAAAAGAGACCAAGACACCCAACCGCATGATGAGGCACGTGCTCGACGACACGCGCGCAATGGAAGAGCTACTCATCGAGCGAAGCATCCCAACAACGCTGGAACTCAACCCCGGCAATCACTTTGCCCAGACCGACCTGCGCATGGCCCACGCCATACACTGGATACTGACGCATTAAAAATGGCGCCCACGCGTACGCATGGGCGCCATTTTTTGATTTAGCTGAACACAACTACTACTCGACAGTCTCCTCGAGTTCTGAAACATCGAACTCAAAATCATTGCCGGGCAGAATCGCGTTGAGCACGATACCCACCAGCGAGCCCACGGCAAGGCCCGAAAGCGAAATCGTCACGCCGCCCAGTTCCAGCACGATGGCGCCGGCGGTGCTGTACGCAATGCCGAGAGAAAGCACGAGCACCAGCGCGGCCACCAGCACGTTGCGGTTGTTCTGGAAATCGACCTGGTTCTCGATGAGGTTGCGGACGCCCACAGCGCTGATCATGCCATAGAGCACGAGCGACACGCCGCCGATAACGCATGCCGGCATGGCAGCGATGACCGCGGCGAACTTGGGGCAGAACGAAAGCACGATGGCGCAACACGCGGCAATGCGGATCACGCGCGGGTCGAACACGCGCGTCAGAGCGAGCACGCCGGTGTTCTCGCCATAGGTAGTGTTGGCCGGAGCGCCAAAGAGTGAAGCCAGAATCGTGGCAAGACCATCGCCGAGCAGCGTGCGATGCAGGCCGGGGTCGGCAATGTAGTTGCGCTCGCAGGTGGAGCCAATAGCGGAGATATCACCGATATGCTCGATCATGGTTGCAAAGGCCAGCGGCATGATAGTGATGATAGCCGTCGTGGCGCGGCCGCTATCAAACTGCGGCCCAAAGAGTGCAAACACCGTGTTGTCCCACACGACGGGCAAGCCAACCCAGGGAGCGGCTGCGACGCCCGAAAAATCGACCTCGCCCAGAGCAGTCGCAACGGCATAGCTCACCACAACGCCCAGCAAAATCGGCACAATCTTGACCATGCCGCGGCCCCAGATGTTGCAGATCACGATAACGGCAACGGCAATGACAGCCACAAGCCAGTTGGTCTGGCAGTTGGCAATAGCGGAACTTGCCAGGATCAAGCCGATGGAAATGACGATGGGGCCAGTCACCACCGGCGGGAAGAAGCGCATGACGCGCTTGGCGCCAAACGCACGGAAGAGTGCCGCCAGCACCGGGTAGAGCAATCCGGCGCAGGCAACGCCCAGACAAGCGTAAGGCAATAGCTCGGCCTCGCCATTGGGCGCGATGGCGGCATAACCGGCAATAAAGGCAAACGATGAGCCCAAGAATGCGGGGACCTTACCGCGCGACAGAAAGTGGAACAGCAGCGTGCCCAAGCCGGCAAACAAAAGCGTTGACGATACCGAGAGACCGGTGAGCACGGGCACCAGCACCGTGGCGCCAAACATGGCAAACAGGTGCTGCAGGCCGAGCAAAAACATGCGCGGGCGGCCGAGCGACGATGCATCGTAGATGGCATCGGTGACGGCGGGCGTCGAAGACTGGGACATGGAAGTCCTTTCGAATGGAAGGGCGATCAGGCATATCGGATAACCTGCCCGAACGATACGATCCGAACCATTGTACGCGATACGCCACGTCTCGCACGCGCCGTCACCTGCAAACGGTAGCGTTACTTCCAAACGCGCTCGGCAATACGCCTGACCAGCGCGATCTTTGCCCACTGCTCATCCTCGGTCAGCTTATTGCCAATCTCGCAGCTGGCAAAGCCACACTGCGGAGACAGATACAGGTTCTCAAGCGGCACGTACTTCGCGGCTTCGCGGATGCGCTCGACGATAGCGTCCTCGTTCTCGAGCGCTGCCGCCTTGGTGGTTACCAAGCCCAGCACGACCTTCTTGCCCGGGGCAACGTACTTGAGCGGCTCAAAACCACCGGCGCGCGGTGTGTCGAACTCCAGATAGAACGCATCGACGTTCTCGTGTGCGAACAGGTACGGCGCGATGGGATCGTAGCCGCCCTCAAAGGCATAGGTGGAGTGGTAGTTGCCGCGGCATACATGCGTGTTGATGACCAGATCGTCGGGCTTGCCCTCGATGGCGGCGTTGTTGAGCGCCACGCCCAACTCGCTTACTTTTTGCAGGTCGACCGGGCTCATGCCGGTCTTTGCCACGAAATCGGTGTCGCAGTAGATACCCCAAGTACAGTCATCAAATTGAATGTTGCGGCAGCCTGCGGCATACAGGTCGGCAATCACGGTGCGGTATGCTGCGGCGATGGCATCGGCGAGCTCTTCGTCGGTCTTGTAGACGGCGCGCAGGCTCTCCTGCTGGCCATCGCAGCGGTCGAGCGTGACTTCGGAAAACGTCTGGATCGGCGCCGGAATGGTCTGTCGCGCGACCTGGCCCTCCCCCTCGAGCGCCTTGACAAATTTGAAGTGCTCGACGAACGGATGATTCTCGCCGCTAATGGGACCGGTAACCACAGCGGTGTCGGCCGTCGTCTCCTCGTCGTGGAACATATAACCCGTGCGTGAGGTGCGGCGCTCAATGCCGTTAAGGCCCCACATAAAATCGAGGTGCCAGTAACTGCGGCGGAACTCGCCATCGGTGATAACCTGCAGGCCGGCGGCCTTCTGCTTGGCTACCAAATCGCGAATGGCCTCGTCCTCGACGGCCTTAAGGCCGGCGGCGTCGAGCGTGCCCGCGGCATAGGCGGCACGGGCGTCCTTCACGGCCTGGGGACGGAGAAAACTGCCGACGATATCGGCGCGAAACGGCGCGTTCGGTTGAATCGAGGTGCTCATAGATATCTCCTTTTGCATTGGTTGCTTTACCGAGACAGAGTATGAGCGTTCATATGGCCATCGTAAAATATACGTTTATAACAGTTTGATATAGATGTTTCCTATATCAAACTGAACTGCCATAAAGAAATTTGACCCGCGCGGAGCACAGCAGCCTAGATATGCTGACGAATCGCGTCGATATAGGCCTGCCCATAGCGCGTGAGCGTCGTATTTTTGCGCGTGATAATGCCGATCTCCATGTACTCGTCTACATCGAGCGGAATCGAGATAATGCCGGGGCCGTTAAGTTCATGGCTGATCACGCCCGAACACACCGTGTAGCCGTTGAGGCCCATTGCCAGGTTAAACAACGTCGCACGGTCGCGCACACGGATATTCTTGCGACGCTCAAAGGTCGAGGTCAGCTCCTCAGAATAATAAAACGAGTTATAGCTGCCCTGCTCATAGGACAGGAACGGGTAGTCTTCCAAGTCCTCGAGCATCACACTCGAGCGGCCCGCCAGCGGATGGTCGGCGCACACGAAGACATGCGGCGTGGCGCAGAAGAGCCCTTCGAACACGAGCTCGTTGGCCGCCAACATGCGCTCGATGACCTCGCGATTGTGCTCCGACAGATACAGGATGCCGAGCTCGCTTTTCATGTGCGCGACGTCCTCGATAATCTCGTGGGTTTGCTCCTCGCGCAGGGTAAAGTCGTAACGCGCGGCATCGAACTCGCGGATCACGTCAACAAACGCGTTAACGGCAAAGGAATAATGCTGGCAACTCACGCTAAAGTGCGGCACCTGCTCGGATGTGCCCTTGTACTTGCCCTCGAGCAGATCGGCCTGGTCGAGCACCTGACGCGCATAGCCCAAGAAGGTCTCACCTTCCTCGGACACAACGACGCCCTTGTTAGTGCGCTCAAAGATGTGCACACCCATCTCGTTTTCGAGATCGCGAATCGACGCGGTAATCGAAGGCTGCGACACAAAGAGCCGGCGCGAGGCCTCGGTGATGCTGCCGCATTCGGCAACCTTTACAACATATCTGAGCTGCTGAAGCTTCATAGCCTTCTCCCTAGACGTTCGTGACGCCAAAACCCGCCGCGTCCATTTGGCACATAAACGACGGCATCTCCCCCGTCGCGGCGCAGGCGGCAATCTGATGTAGAGCCCCGGCGACCGCATCATCTGCCGCAGCGCCAATATGCCAGCGCGCGGCAGCCGTGACGGCCTCGTTGGCATTGGCGACTGCAACGGAGTTGGGAACGGCATCAATCATGGGCAGATCGTTATCGGAATCGCCGAATACGGCCACCTCGTCGGGCGTCAGGCCCAAAGCGCGCGCCAGCTCCAGCGCAGCGCAGCCCTTGTCCCAATCAGCAGGAAGGATGTCAAACAGGCGCACTCGGTTGTTGGGAAACACAAGCGAGAGTTCCGGCACCTCAGCGGCAACGCGCTCGCGTAGCTCCGCGAGCTCCTCACGCGAACGGGCACTCCAGATATTCGACTTAAACACCGGCGCGTCATCGACGACGGGACGGCACGGGGCCTCTTCGCCTTTGAGCCACGCGTTGCCGCCCGACTCCATGGCGCGACGAACGCGCTCGGGGTCACTCGTCACGCAATAGGAATCGTTGCCCCAAAAGTCATCGCCCAGGCTGTAGACTTTTAGAAATGTATCGTCGGTCTCTTGCTCCAGGTAGTCGGCCAAACGCATCAGAGCATCGTTGTCGATTGCGCGCGAGGTGACTACTTCGCCGTCGACAAACATCACCTGGCCGTTACAGAACGCACCAGTCGAAAAACACTCGGAACGGTTTTTGAACATCCAGCCCATCGCGGACGGCTGACGACCCGAAACCGGGCCAAAGTGCAGACCCGCCGCTTGCATGGCATGAATACCCTCAATGGCGTAGTCGCTGGCGCCATCATGCCCGGCTGGAATCAGCGTATCGTCCATATCGGTCAGCACAAGTTTGATCATAGAGTCCCCCGTCATTTTCACCGTATCCATTGTAACGACCTGTCAATAAGGGACAGGCATATTTGGCAGGTTTTATCTGGGAAAATGCAACGCCCCTGTTGCCATCTGCCAAAATAAACCTGTCCCTTTTTGGCAGGTGCGCTAGTATAGGGAACAACAGATTCGATGCGGGAGTGCCGGCGGTGCAAACCACAAGGCTGAGAGGGCATGGGGCCCAATCCTTTGAACCTGTCAGTTAATGCTGGCGTAGGGAGCATGCCGCCTTTACAGGGGCGCTGTCTATGCACAGCGCCCCTTTTCTATGCCAAGGAGGCATGTGCAGTGATTGATTCGGAACAGCTTAAGCAACATATGGTCAAGGCGGTGGACGAGATTCGCGCCACCAATCCGATGGCCGGCTCCATCACCAACACGGTGACGATCGACTTTGTCGCCAACGCGCAGCTCGCCGTGGGCGGATCGGCCGCCATGGTCTATCTGCCCGACGAGGGCGAGGCGCTCGTTGCCGGCGGCGGCGCCATCTATCTCAATATGGGCACGCTCTTCCCCATCTACGAGCAGACGATTCCCCGCGCGGCCAAGGCGGCACACGACGCCGGCAAGCCCTGGGTGCTCGATCCGGTGGGTCTGGGCATCGGCAGCCTGCGCACCCAGCTGGTAAACGAGCTCAAGCAGTACAAGCCCACCATCGTGCGCGGCAACGCCTCCGAGATCATCGCGCTTGCCGGCCTGTGGGGTCTTGAGGGCGAGGCGGCCAATCTGAGCCGCATACGTGGCGTCGATACCACCGACACGGTCGACGCCGCCCGCGATGCTGCCGTGGCACTCGCCCGCTACACCGGCGGCGCCGTGGTCGTCTCGGGCGAAGTCGACCTGATTACCGACGGCACGACCGTGGCCAAGTCCCACGGCGGCAGCCCGCTCATGTCCAAGATCACCGGTTGCGGTTGCTCGCAGGGCGGCGTGCTGGCCGTGTACGCCTGCGCTGCCGATCCGTTTACGGCAGCCGTCTGCGGTACCGCCGTCTACAACGTCGCCGGCACGCGTGCCGCCGCTGTCGCCGATGCCCCGGCAAGCTTTAAGGTCGCCTTTATCGACGAGCTCTACCGCGCAACCGCCCAGGATATTGCCGATAACCGACTCGAGCTCGAGGAGGCATAAGCCATGTCCGAGCCCGCAACCGCTGCCGGCATGAACACACTCGTCGCCGTGGCCATCGCCCCGTGCGGCACCGGCGATGAACTGTCCGCCGAGGTCGCCGAGGTCGTGCGTGTCATTCGCGAGAGCGGCCTTCCCAACCGCACCACCTCGATGTTCACCGAGATCGAGGGCGACTGGGACGAGGTCATGCAGGTCGTGCACGACGCAACCTTTGTGTTGGCGAGCAAGGGCATCCGCACCGAAGTCGTGCTCAAAGCCGATATTCGGCCCGGATTTACCGACACCATGACCGGCAAGCTCGAGCGCATGGAAGCACAGATCAAGAAACAGGAGGAAGCACGATGAGCATCCGCGACAACCTTGATATCTCGGCCTATCTGGTACTCGGCCCCGAAAACACGCTCGGGCGCCCCGTGGGCGATGTGGTGGCCCAGGCACTCGACGCCGGCTTTACCTGCATCCAGGTGCGCTCCAAGGTGGCAAGCGCCCGCGAGATCATTGCACTGACCGGCGACGCCGCGCAGGCAATCGCACAGGCCGGCAAGACCGGTCAGGTCGCCTTGCTAATCGATGACCGCCTTGACTGCGTACTCGCCGCACGCGAGCAGGGCATTGCCGTCGACGGCGTGCACGTGGGCCAGAGCGACATTCCCGTCGAGGTCTGCCGCAGGCTGCTGGGCCCCGATGCCATTGTGGGCCTTTCGGCCCGTTGCGAGGAGATGCTCGAGTACGTCAAGACCGCCGACATGAGCCTGGTCGACTACCTGGGCATCGGCCCGCTCCACGAGACCGAGACCAAGCGCGACTGCGGACGCGCGGCCGACGGCTCTATCATCACCAAGAGCTTTGAGGACCTGGCCGCACTCCACGCGGCAAGCCCCGTGCCCATCGTGGTGGGCGGCGGCGTTAAGACAGCCGACTTGCCGCAGCTTAAGGCCACCGGCGTCGACGGCTTCTTTGTGGTGAGCGCCGTCTGCAGCGCCGACGACCCCTACGCCGCAGCCAAGGAGCTTGTCGACACCTGGCAGCAGGCATAGGCATAGGCCGAGCAGCTGATTCGCAGCCTCATATCTTCAGCAATGGAAAGCGCATCCCAGTTTGGACGTCCATTCTGGGATGCGCTTTCCATATGCGACCCTTACCCCGCCAAATACGCTTCCAGCGCGGGCAAGGTCGCCTCCGCATCGTGGCGGCCGACCTGGTAGATGCGCTCGAGCTCATCCGGTTCGCGGCACAGCGACGGCACCTTCACCGATTCGCTCGGCCGCACCACAAAGATTTCGCCGGCAGCCTCGCGACGTGCCAGGTCATCGAGCGTGGCATTGTAGACCTCATGCCGATGCTCAAGCGCTGCAACAAACTCCGGGTAGTGACGGAACACGCGCCGCAGCATGGGCATCACGCTGTTGGGCTGCTTCACAAAGCCCGCCGGCTGCGTGAGTACCACGATATTGCGGTCATACCCCTGCGCAAACAGCCATGCGCTGGGAATAGAATCAGCCACGCCACCATCCAGATACTTATGTCCGTCAATAGCAACGGGACGCGTCGCCACAGGAATAGCAGACGACGCCCGGATCCACTCGATATCGCGCTCGTCGCCATACGGTAGATCGTGATAGACGGCCTTGCCCGTCTCGATATCGGTACACACGCACGTAAATCGCATGGGGCAGGCGCGATACGCCTCCAAGTCGATGGGATCGCGCTCGATAGGCACCTCGTGATAGGCAAAATCGGCATTGAACATATCGCCGGTTCGCAGCCAGCTGGTCACACTCGCATAGCGCTTGTCGGCACAATAGGCTTTGTTGTAGCGAATGGCGCGCCCAATCTGCCGCGATTTAAAGTTGTAGCCAAACGCCGCACCCGCCGAGACACCCACCATATGGTCGCAGGTCAAACCGTGCTCCATCCAAACGTCGAGCACGCCCGCCGTATACATACCGCGGTAGCCGCCTCCCTCGAGCGCAAGCCCCACCGTGCGCGTCGTATTCGACTGTGCCATGCGACCATCTCCGTCCCCATGCTTTTGAACTAAACAAGTATATCTGTCAACGTATACCGCCAAAAACGTGTTTATAAGCATTTATCGAACGTTTCCCGATGCATTCCCCATGCCGTACCGCAATGCCCCTAGATGGCCTTAGGCATGAACGCCCTTAAGAACGTTGCGAGATAAACATCGCCCGCACCGTGCCAACGTCGTCGCACACAACGTGCGATAATCCTCTGCAGAAGTCACCAAAAGCAGAGGGAGTTTGCGATGAAGGTTCTTTTAGTCAATGGCAGCCCCAAGGCAAACGGCAACACCGCCACGGCGCTTGCCGAGGTCGCAGGGCAACTTAATGCAGAAGGCATTGATACCGAGGCGTTTCAACTAGGCGCCAAGCCCATCCGCGACTGCATCGGCTGCGGTCAGTGCGGCAAGCTTGGCGGTCGCTGCACCTTTGACGACGACGTGGTGAACGAGCTCATCGCTGCCGCCGAGCAGGCAGATGGCTTTGTCTTTGGCTCCCCCGTCTACTATGCGCATCCCAGCGGACGTATCCTTTCGGCCCTCGATCGCGCCTTCTATGCTGGCAGCAAGGCCTTTGCTCACAAGCCGGGCGCCGCGGTCGCCGTCGCCCGTCGCGGCGGCACGTCGACCACGTTCGATGTACTCAACAAGTACTTCACCATCAACCAGATGCCCGTAGTCGCCTCCACCTACTGGAACAACGTCTTTGGCGCTGCGCCGGGCGAGGCCGATGGAGATGCCGAGGGTCTGGCCACCATGCGAAACATCGGCAAAAACATGGCCTGGCTCCTGCATTGTATCGAGGCGGGACAGGCCGCCGGCATCGAAGCCCCCGAGGCCGACCGCGAGCGCACCAACTTCATTCGTTAGAACGGCGGAACATGAATATCCAGATTTTTGGCACCAAAAAATCCTTCGATACCAAGAAGGCCCAGCGCTATTTTAAGGAGCGCCGCATTAAGGTGCAGTTTATTGACCTTAAGGAAAAGGAGATGAGCAAAGGCGAGCTCACGAGCGTGATGCAGGCGGTCGGCGGCATCGACAAGCTGCTCAACCCCAAGGCCAAGGACGAGGAGACGCTCGCGCTCATCCAGCACCTCACCCCTAGCCAGCGCTTCGACAAGTTGCTCGAGAACCAGCAGGTTCTAGCCGAGCCCATCGTGCGCAACGGCAAAAAGGCCACCGTCGGTTATTGCCCCGATGTATGGGGAGCCTGGGAGTAGCCTGTGTTATTTGCCGGCGCGTGGGTATAAGAGCAGGCGTTTGGCATAAGATTCAACTGTAAGCCATGTCTAACAAAGGAGGGCACATGCCCAACAAACCCGTAAAGATCATCATGCTTACCGGATACCTCGGTGCCGGCAAGACCACACTGCTCAACCACATCCTCGCTAACGATGGCGGCATCCGCGCCGCCGTGATCGTCAACGATATCGGCGAGATCAACGTCGACGCCAGCCTCATCGCCGACGGCGGCCTTTCCGAGACCGACGACCTCATCCCGCTCACCAACGGCTGCATCTGCTGCACGCTTTCGGACGACCTTGCCAACCAGCTGCAGGGCATCGCCGATTCGGGCAACTTCGATTACATTATCATCGAGGCCTCGGGCATTTGCGAGCCTATCCCCATCGCCTACACCATCTCGAGCTTCTGCGACGAGGCCAAGGTGGGCGGCGAGCCCAAGCTCGCGCTCGACAACATCGTGGCCGTGGTCGACTGCGCCCGCATGTACGACGAGTTCAACGGCGGTCGCGACCTGCTGGCCGAGGATATCGACGAGGACGACATCGAGAGTCTGCTCATCCAGCAGATCGAGTTCTGCTCCACGCTGATCCTCAACAAGACCGATACCGTGAGCCCTGAGCAGATCGCCGAGCTCAAGGCCATCGTGCGCAGCCTGCAGAAGGACGCCGTGATCGTCGAGGCCCAAAACGGCGAGGTCCCCATGGAGGAGCTGCTCGACACCGACCGCTTCGACTTTATGCGCGCCTACAACTCCGCCGCTTGGATCGAGGCCATGGAGCATCCCGAGGAGCACGACGACCCCGAGGTGCTCGAATACGACATCGAGACCTTTGTGTACTCGCGCCGCAAGCCGTTCGACCTGCAGAAGTTCACCGATTTTGTTGAACAGGAGTGGCCCGACGAGGTCATCCGCGTCAAGGGTCCGCTGTGGCAGACCGGCGATCCGGACATGTGCTACATGTTTGAGCAGGCTGGCCACCAGATGCGCCTGATGGAGAACGGTCTGTTCGTTGACTCCGCGCCCGAGGGCGAGAAGCAGAAGATCATCGACGAGAACCCCGAGATCATGCAGATTTGGGACGACGAGACGGGCGACCGCATGACGAGCCTGTGCATCATCGGCCGTCACATGGACAAGGATGCGCTCATCGCCTCCCTCGATGCCTGCCTGACCGACTGGCACCGCGCCTAGGTTTATCGAAGCGGACGTTTGCCCGCAAAGATGTCGCCAACCACCACGAAGGTGCCTGTCCCCTTCGTGGTGGTTTTTCGTTCTATGCCAAGGAGATTCATGTTCAACATTGTGCTGTATGCGCCCGAGATTCCGGCCAATACGGGCAATATCGGCCGCACCTGCGTGGTTACCGGCGCCCGCTTGCATCTGGTGGAGCCACTGGGGTTTTCGCTCGACGACAAGACGGTGCGTCGCGCCGGCCTGGGCTACTGGCAAAACTTGGACGTGACGACCTATGCCGGCTGGGAGGATTTTCTTGCGCGCAACGGCCTCTCCCCCGCCGACGAGCGCCTGCATCTGCTGACCAAAAAGGCACGCCGCACCTATGCACAAAGCACCTACCGCGACGGCGACTACTTGGTCTTTGGCAGCGAGAGCTCGGGCATTCCCGAGCCGCTGCTTGCCGCGGCGCCCGAGCGCTGCGAGCGCATCCCCATGCTGCGCGATTGTGACTCACTCGACAACGCCGAGGACTGGGAAGCCCACGAGGAATCGCTGGGGCATACCGAGGACAGCCACGAAGCCATCCTTCAGCAGGATATCTGCGGCAACTTCGTCAATCCGGACGACTACCGCATCAGCGCACTCAACCTCTCCAACAGCGCCGCCATCGTCCTCTACGAAGCCTTGCGCCAGGCAGGTTTTCCGGGAATGTGAAAAAGGGAATGTCCTTTTGTCACATCGCCTATAGATAGCGGCCGGTAATGCTCTTGGAGCAGGCTGCGATGTCGCCCGGCGTGCCGGCGCAGACGATTTGCCCGCCGGCGTCGCCACCGCCCGGACCCATATCGATCACATAATCGGCATTACGGATAAGGTCGAGATCGTGTTCGATCACGATAACCGTGGCGCCCTTGGCGACGAGGCCGTCAAACACACTCAGTAACACCTGAACATCGAGCGGATGCAGGCCAATCGTGGGCTCATCGAACACAAACACGGCATCATCCTGCACGCGGCCCATCTCGCTCGCAAGCTTAAGACGCTGCGCCTCGCCGCCCGAAAGCGCCGGCGTGGGCTCACCGAGCGTGAGATAGCCCAAGCCCAGGTCGTGCAAGGTCTGCAGACGCGTCTGAACCTTCTTGAGTCCCAGCGTGGCGTCGAGCGCCTCGTCCACACTCATGTCCATGAGCTGCGGCAACGTCAGCAAGCTCCCGTCCTTGCCCTCGCGATGGATATGCGAAGCCGCGTCTGCATAACGCGAACCACGACATGCCGGGCAGACGATCTCGACGTCGGGCAAAAACTGCACATCGAGTGATATCGAGCCCGTGCCATCGCATGTAGGGCAGCGCAAGGCGCCAGTGTTGTAGCTAAATGCACCCGCCTTGTAGCCGGCTGCCTTGGCCTCGGGCGTACGGGCGAAGGCGCGACGCAGCTCATCATGGATGTCGGCATAAGTCGCCACCGTCGAGCGCACGTTGGCGCCGATGGGCGTGGCGTCAATCAGGTTTGCGCGGGCAATGCCTTCGGCATCGACCCAACGCACGTGCCCCGGCAGGTGCTCGCCGGCCGCCTGCGCCTTGAGTGCCGGAATGAGCGTCTCGAGCACCAACGTCGTCTTGCCCGAACCCGAAACGCCCGTCACCGCGACGAGACAGCCGCGCGGGATATCGACTTCGAGCGGCTTGACGGTATGGATGGCATCGGTCGCCATGCGGATATGGCCCTGGTCGAACATTTCCTCGTCAGTCACCTGCGGACGCAAGCGCTCAGGCTCCGAGCGCAAAAACGGGGCGATGCGGCTGCCCTGCGATTGCTCGACCTCATCCACCGTACCCGCGGCAATCACATTGCCACCGCCCGCTCCGGCAACGGGACCCATCTCGACCAGATAGTCGGCTTCCGCTAGAACGCGCGTATCGTGGTCAACAACAACCACGGTGTTGCCGTCATCCACTAGATCGCGCATCACGCCTACCAAGCCGTCGACATTGGCAGGATGCAAGCCAATCGAGGGCTCGTCCAGCACATAGAGCACCCCCGTCGATCGGTTGCGCACCACGCGGGCGAGTTGTACGCGCTGGCGCTCACCCGTGGAGAGCGTGGCGCCTGCGCGATCGAGCGAAAGATAATCGAGACCAAGGTCGACCAGACGACGGGCCGTGCTCAAAAATGAATCGCAGATATCCGTCGCCATGGGCTGCATCTCGGCCGGCAAGGATGCGGGCACCCCACGCACCCACTCAATCGCCTCGCCCAGCGTCATGGCCGCCGCCTGTGCCAGATTGATACCGCGCACCTGGGGCCGGCGCGCAGCCTCGGAGAGACGCGTGCCGCCGCAATCACGGCACGGTCCCTCGCGCAAAAAGCGCGCAACGCGTTTGAGACCCTTGTCGTCCTTAACCTTGGCGAGCGCATTCTCAACGGTATAGACGACGTTGTAATAGGTGAAGTCGAGCGGCGTGGCGCCCTCGCCGTTTTTGGGAACGTAGAGAATGTGTTTCTTAACCGCCGGACCATGGAACACGATGTCGCGCTCTTGAGGCGTGAGCTGGTTAAACGGCACATCGGTACGCACACCCATCTCGCCGGCCACCTGCTTCATCAAGTCCCACATGAGCGTGCCCCAGGGAAGCACCGCACCTTCGTTGATGGTCTTGGACTCGTCGGGCACCAGACTCGCTTCGTCCACCTCGCGCATGACACCGGTACCGCCACAGGTGGGGCATGCACCGCCGCTATTGAAAGCCAAATCCTCGGCACTCGGCGCGTAGAACTCGCGACCGCATGTCGGACACATGAGCGACAGGCCTGCGGCCACGTTAAGGCTCGGCTCCACGCGCGCCCCGCAATGCGGGCACACGTGATGGGCGCAACGGCTAAAGAGCAGACGCAGGCTGTTGTTGAGCTCGGTCATGGTACCAAAGGTCGAGCGCACGCCCGGCACGCTCGGACGCTGGTGCAGCGCGAGCGCCGCCGGCACGTGCAATACCTCATCCACCTGAGCGTGCTCGGCCTGCGTCAGGCGACGTCGAGTATAGGTGCTGAGCGCCTCCAGGTAACGGCGCGAACCCTCGGCATAGAGAACTCCCAGCGCCAGCGAACTCTTGCCCGATCCCGACACGCCGGCAATGCCCACGAGCCTTCCCAGCGGAATATCGATATCGATGTCCTTGAGGTTGTGTACACGCGCGCCACGCACCTCGATAGCACTTGGTTGTTGCGACACCGTCATCGCTCCCCTTCTGCTCGCCCACGCCAGTCTTCGCGGGTCAAATACGTAAAGTACTCGGTACGTACATCGCCCATAAGCTCGCAGGGCACATCGCGCTCAACGTGATGTGGCGCGAATCCACACTTTTGCTGAACGCGTAACGACTTGTTATTGTCCTCGTAGTATCCGCACCAAAGCGCCTTGCAGCCAAGCGTTTCGAACGCATAGCGCTGCATGGCTCGTACCGCTTCGGGAGCAAAGCCTCGGCCCCAGAACGGCTTGGCGATCCAATAGCCCACTTCGAGTTCGAGTCCAACTCTTTGGTTGTTCGACTCGCAGCGAGGCGACATGAGTCCGATGCTGCCTACAGGTTCGTCTGTCGCAGCCAGGCAAACGGCAAAGGTATGGGGCGCCGTAAAGACCGTCCGAATGATCTCCCTGCTTTCCTCAATGCTTCGATGAGGCGGCCAGCCCGCAGCCGGCCCCACATCCGGGTCGCTCGCGTATGTAAACAGGCTCGCTGCATCCGTCTCGCGCCACGGACGAAGCGTCAAGCGATCAGTATGAATCACCATGTATTGGCCTCTCTCAAATATCAATGTGACAAAGGGACCGTCCCTTTGTCACATGTGGCCGAAAAACTCGGCGTCTGCTGCTCGCCAGGGGCGGAAGGTGGCGGGATCGATCTTTACGTGCGCTGCGGCGGGCACGTCATACCATTTGACCGTGTAGCCGGCGCCGTGAGAGCAAAAGACCGAGTCGGGCGTGTTGGGCAGATCGGCCTCGGGCTCATAGGCGGCCGTCTCGATTACGCGCTCGGCATCATGACAAGGCGCATAACCGGCGAACTCCAGGTACAGATGACCGCGACCGCTCGTGTAGGCAGCCACCTCCAGCGCGTAATCCTGCACCTCGGATGCCGGCACGCGACCCACAAGCTTCGCCCGGTCTCCCACCATCGTCGGCGGCTCGTACTCGGCACCCATGCGCGTGGCATCTGAGAGCGCCCGGCCCACACACTCCCCCGGCACCTCGAGCTCAAAGCGATACCACGGCTCCAACAGTACCGCCGCGCCGGCCTCACGCGCCTGCATGAGCCCCTGACGAATCGCGCGGTACGTGGCCTGGCGAAAATCGCCACCCTCGGTGTGTTTGGCATGCGCGCGGCCGCCCGTGAGCGTAATGCGCACATCGGTGATGGGCGAGCCGGTCAGCACGCCCAGGTGATCGCGCTCCATGGCGTTAGTAAGCGCCAGGCGCTGCCAGTTTAGGTCGAGCTCGTCGGTCGAGGTCACGGTGCCAAACCGCACGCCCGAACCCGCTGGCAACGGCTCCAGGCGCAGATGCACCTCGGCATAGTGGCGCAGCGGCTCAAAGTGGCCCACGCCCTCGACCGGCTGCGAAATAGTCTCCTTATAGAGAATGCCGCCGGGTTCAAACGCAATCGATAGGCCAAAGCGATCGGCCAACACCCGCTGCACGACCTCGAGTTGCACAGCGCCCATCAACTGCAAATGAATCTGCTCAAGATGCGTATTCCAGCTTACGCCGAGCATAGGATCTTCGTCCGCCAACTCAGTCAATGCTTTGAACACCGTATGGACGTCATGTTCGCCCGGAAGCACCGTATAGGTGAGGACCGGCGCAATGACGGGCGCATCGCCCGCGGGCTCCGCGCCCAGGGCGTCCCCTGGGCGAACGTGCGCAAGACCCGTCACGGCGCAAATACCGCCAGCAGCAACTTCTTGGGCAAGCTCATACTTCTCGCCGTTATAGATGCGCACCTGATCGACCTTCTGTTCCCACGCCTCGGCACTGGAACGCCCGCTGATCATCTGTTTTGCGCGCAGCGTGCCGCCGGTCACTTTAACCCAAGCCAAGCGCTCGCCACGATCCCCGCGGCTGACACGATAGACGCGCGCGGCAAACTCTGGGAGCCACGCCTGCTCACGCATCAGCGCGCATATGCCATCCAGCAGCTCGTCAACGCCTTGGTCCTTGAGCGCCGAGCCAGCAAAGCAGGGAAAGAGCTTGCACTCGGCAACCATGCGCGACAGCGTTGCGACAGAAAGCTCACCCGCCTCAAGAAACTCCTCGAGCGCCGCTTCGTCCAACGCAGCAGCGTCCTCCTGAACGGCGCCGCCCGCCAGCAGTTCGTTGGCATCCAGGCAGCCCTCGGAAAGACGCTGCCCGAGTTGTGCCAGCAAAACATCGCGGCCGGGATTCTCCAAATCGATCTTGTTGATGAAGATGAACGTCGGGATGTCATAGCGTGCAAGCAGGCGCCACAGGGTTTCAGTGTGCCCCTGCACGCCATCATTGGCGCCCACCACCAGAATCGCGTAGTCCAGGGCACGCAGCGTGCGCTCCGCCTCGGCAGAAAAATCGACATGCCCCGGTGCATCCACGAGCATGACGTGGGTATCACCGTGGTCGAACACGGCCTGCGACGAGAAAATCGTGATGCCACGCTCGCGCTCGATCGCGTCAGTGTCCAGATGCGAATCGCCATCGTCCACGCGGCCGCGCTTGCGAATGCGACCCGCGTTGAACAGTATGGCCTCGGCCAACGTGGTCTTGCCGGCATCGACATGCGCCAAGATTCCAACGACCGCTTGCTTCGACATGGCCCTCCTCTTATTACAAGCCCATCGCACGCGGCAACGGGCGTTCACGCTCCACACTGGATGATACAATTTACGGGCCGGCGGGCGAAGCGGGCCCTATCCCCCGACCGAGCTCATCGCCCCGCGTTGCCGCGCGGCGATTTTCGTAGGTTCGCGCCTTGCGAAAGCCGGCACCTCCCCTTTTGCCCGCCCGGTCTCATCTGAGGCGGTAACAACGCGAGTCCCACAACGACGCGTTTTACCAAAAATGGCCCCACCCGGGGCCATTTTCATTTAGATGGAGTGTTGGCATGCGCCTGGGCGCTTATGCCTCGCGCAGCCAGTCGAACGCAACACGCGGCGTGCCGTCCGACACATATACGACACCGGCGCGCTCGAACCCCGCCTTGGCGATGGCGCCCTGCATGGGCAGATTGTCTTGGTGCGTGTCGATACGCAGATAGTCGGTGCGTTCCTTGGCAAAGGCAAACATCGCAGCAGCGACGCCATGCGTGGTGCCGTCCGACGCCACGCGATGCAGCACATGGTATGGAGCGTCGCTGCGCCAGGCGCCATCCTCAATTACGTCATAGCACTCGTCCGGACCCGGTAAAAAGGCAAACGTCGCCACCACGCGGCCGTCGACTTCGCACACATAGCTGCCACCGGCGGCGATATCGGCAGCCAGCTGCTCGGCAGAAGGCGTGCCCTCGGGCCACTGCGTGGCGTTGCCATGCGCACGCATAAAGGCGCGGGCCGCGTCATAGATAGCCATGACGGCGGGAATGTCGGTATCGAGGGTTTTTCTGATCATCACGCGGCGACCTCACGTTTATTGGTATCACTTTGATTGAGCAATGATACCAGCGTTTGAAGAGGGGCGCGAAGCAGATGGGTAGCAAAAAGCGAGCCGCCTGGTCAAAAGCCAAAAGCGAGTTTTTGGGCGCTGCCACGGGCGGCGATATGAGCGACCTGTTTGCACGCGAAGACGAGCGCCGCGACGCACTAGACGCCGAGCGCGATGAAGCCTGGCGCTACAAGTCGTGCGAGCGCAAAAACCGTTACGACACGCGCGCCGAGGCCGAGGCAGTTATGGCCGACTGCGAAAACCGCGGACGACGCGGCCTGTCCTGCTACAAATGCGAATACTGCGGTGGATGGCACCTGACGTCGCACCCCTGGAAATAGGCCCCGCATCGGCACGGCACTGACGGAGTACCAGCCATCGCACGCAAACTACGGGCGCGGCGGCACCAAAACATCGTAACGAACGGCCTTGCCCGCAAGTTGATAGCTCGGCTTAACGCCGGCAAGCAGTGGCCCCTTCACCGGCCGCTTGATAACGACCTTGCGCGGCCGCACCGCAAGCGCAGCTTCGACCAGCGTTTCCTCATCGGTACACGGCTGTTCCAGATGGTGCAAGAGCTGGAACTTCTTTTTGACCGCCGCGCTCTTGGTGCGCTCGGGAAACATGGGGTCCAGATACACCACGTCGGGAGCGGCGAGCTCGCCCTGCCCGATCAGCTCAGCTGTATGGCGAAGGCCGGTAATGCTGTCCTCGCCCGCATGTAAGCGCATGCGCGCCACGGCAGTCGCAAGCGCCGGATCATCTGCCGCGCGATCCAAAGCATCCTTGAGGAGCGCCGCGATCACGCAATCCTGCTCATACAGATCGACGGTAAAGCCCGCGGCCGCCAGTAGCAGCGAATCCTCGCCAAAGCCTGCCGTGGCATCAATCGCCCATGGGCGCTCGATGCCTTTTGCGCGCGCAGCCTTTACCAACAGCTCTTGCTGCAGACGCCCCTGCTTGAGCCGCGGAAGCATGCGGGCGAAATCGGCGCGCAGCTCCATCGTGCCGTCGGTGAGCGTGAGGCCCTCGGACTTCCCGGTCAGCTCAAGCCCCGCGGCCCGAGCAACAGAAAAGGGATCGACGACGCCCATGGACACTCCTTAACAAGCAAAACGAATACGTGAGCGCCGTTTATGCCAGCACCCAACCGTCCGCTATTGTCCCACATGCGACATGGCCCACAGCATCCCAATGCAAAGCACCGCCATCAATCCCGTGCACACGGCAGCGATCACGGAATCACTCATGCGCCTTCCCAACGACCGGGGCTCACCCACTTGCTTGACTCCGTACATCATAGCTCCTCCTTCGGTCCAGCCCTTACCATGGCCCCATCATCGCAGCGCCGCGCATACGCTGCCATCGATTTGGCTTACGCCCAGCTTTCCTTTTTGAAAGGTTGGACCGTGCAGGCAAGAGACGCTTTCAGGCGTATGCATCGCCGCGTTGAACTACAATGTGCTTCACCATATGTGCAGCACATAGGGTGCGCCAGGTTGGCGTACTCGTATCGAAAGGACCAGTCATGAGCTTCACTCGCAAGACTCTCAAAATCCTTGCCCTGATTTATTTTGTTCTGGGCATCGCCAGTCTCGTCATCGGAATCGCCGGCATCGCGACCGGCAAGTTCGAGTCCACCTACGGGCCGAACGCCATGCTCGCCGCGGCCGTGATTATCGTCAAGGGCCTCATCGATCTCGCCGCAGGCGTTGCGGGCATCAAGGGCGCCAACAAGCCTTCGCAGGTAGGCGGCGCGTTTAAGCTCGGTATTGTTGCCGCGGTCGCCACGCTTGCCCAGGCTGTGCTCACGCTTCCCGCACTCGGCGGCGACTCCATCAACTTTGGCGCCTTTGTCATCGTGGTGTACGACCTGTTCTTTGTTCAGCAGGCACATGAGGTTAAGGCCGAGAACAAGGACCGCCTGTAAGCGCTCGCTTCTCATAACCTCTGAAGCCAAGCAACTAAAAAGGGCCGATCGCGCATCTCCGCGGTCGGCCCTTTACGTTTGCCCAGATAAAACCTGCCAAAATAAACCTGTCCCTTTTTGGCAGGTTGTTAGCTGTGGCGGTACTCGGCGATGATGAAATCGATGTCGGTTTGAAGGGTGTCCCGGTTTGCCAGGCGCTCTTTGTCGGCGGGGCGCGTGCGGTAGTAGTACGGCGTCATCTGGAACACCGCCTCGATGTCGGCCTGGGTCTGGAGCGTTATATTCGCAGACACCCGCTGCGTTCCTACTAACTCGAGCTCGGTAGTCTTCGGCAGCTTCTCGTCATTGAGATATGGCGTGTCGTAGAGCACCTCCTTGAGCCCAAACAGATGACGGGCGCCCGGCACCACGGTATAGAGCGAGCCCTCTGGCGCCAGCACGCGGGCAAACTCACGCTCGTTAAAGGGAGCGAAGAGCTCGGTCACCATATCGAAGGCGCCGTCCGCCACGGGAACGTCCTTCATATTGGCCACGAAGTAGGTCGCATCGCCGCGCTTGGCGGCAAGGCGCACCATCTCTTTGCCCAGGTCGAAACCGTAAGCATCCACGCCCGGCACCGCGCCCATGGCGCTGGTGTAGTAGCCCTCGCCGCAGCAAATATCGAGCAAGGTCAGCTGCTTGCCCGTAGACACCCCGTGCCCTGCCGCCCGCTCGTGCACCAGCTCGACCATCGCATCGCGCAACGGCGCGTAGTATCCACGGTTCAGAAAGTCACGACGGCTGCGTGCCTGCGACTTGGGATCGCCCATGGAATCGCCGCTCTTGGACGAGCGCAACAGATATAGATAGCCCTCGCGCGCACGGTCAAACCGGTGTCCGCCCGCGCATGCAGCACCGCGCTCGTCGTCCACCAACGGCTCATGGCAAACGGGACACAACAACATGGCAACTCCTTAGCGCGAACAACACAACGCCCACCATTGTCGCACGCCTTCCCCACCTAGCCATAGAAGAGACAAGGAGTGTCCCCAAGTGCCGGCAGAAAAGGAACGTCCCCAAGTGCCGGATGAATGCATTAGGAGTATCATCGTCTGCGCAAATAAGCACGAAATAGCATGTTAGAGATTGAGAGCGCATGGCTGACTCCGTATCTAAGCACATTGACATGACCACCGGATCGCTGTGGCGCAATATTCCCCTGTTCGCCTTCCCCGTGGCCGCCACGAGCATCTTGGAGCAGCTGTCGAACCTCATCGCCACGGTCATCATCGGTAATTTCTCGGGCGACCAGGGAACCCTCGCCATGGCGGCGGTCGGCTCCAACGTTCCGCTTACCAGTCTTATGCTCAACCTGTTTATTGGCATGTCGCTTGGCTCCAACGTGGTCATTGCCAACGCTATCGGCCGCAACGATCAGAACATGGTCAAACGCGCCGTCCATACCTCGATTCTTATGGCACTCGTGGGCTTTGTCGTCATCGCGCTGGGCGAGATCTTTGCCGAGCCCATGCTCGCCGCGCTCAACGTTCCCGCCGAGACCATGCCGCTCGCTTCGCTCTACCTACGCATCTTTTTGCTCAGCATGCCCTCAATCTTGCTCTACAACTTTGAGGCCGCGATCTTCCGCTCCGTCGGCATCACCCGCATGCCGCTGCAGGCGCTTGCCGTGTCCACCGTCCTCAACATTGGCCTGGACCTCATCTTTGTCCCCGTACTCCACTGGGGCGTCGCGGGCGTCGCCATCGCTACCGCCATCGCCTACACCGTCAGCGCCGCTACGCTCTTTATCCGCCTGCTCAAGACCGACTCCGTTGTCCGCGTCACCCCATGCGACCTGGCTATCGACCTCGTCGCCCTCAAGCGCATCGTCAAGATCGGCCTGCCCGCCGGCATCCAAAGCGCCGTCTTTGCCGTCGCCAACATCATCATCCAGTCTGCCATCAACAGTCTGGGCACCGAGGTCATGGCCGCATCGAGCGCTGCCATGAGCCTAGAGTACGTGTGCTACAACCTGCTCAACAGCTTTAGCCAAGCTTGCACCACCTTTGTGGGACAAAACCACGGTGCCCGCGAGATCGGCCGTTGCACCAAGACGCTCAAAGTCTGCCTGGTCGAAGGCGGTATCGTTGCACTCACCACGATTATCGTTATTGTCGGCCTGGGGCGCGAGATCCTGTCGCTGTTCAACAGCGACCCCAACATCGTCTCGATCGGCTATATCCGCGTGTGTTCGATCTTCCCGGCGTACGCTTTTAGCATGTTCTACGAAAACATGTCCGGCTACCTGCGCGGCTTTGGTATCTCGCTCACGCCCGCCCTCATCACCATGATCTGCGTCTGCGGCATCCGCTTCTATTGGGTATTCTGCGTGTTCCCGCACTTCCGCACCTTTGCGAACATTATGATGGTCTACCCCATCAGCCTGGGCACCACGGCGTTCTTTATGGTCGTGGCGGTACTGCTCTGCCATCCGGCACGCACCTATCGCGCCACCCAAGCCAAAGCGACAGCCCGCTAAACACCGCACTCAACGCCACGCCAATCATTAATTGACAATATGCGAGCTCATATAGTCGATAAAGCGTCGCGTGGCGATGGGCATGGTGTCCCAGCTGCGCCAAGCTGCCACCACGTCGCGCGAGGGAGCATGCACGATGGGGCGCACGCGAATATCGGCCCGCATGCCCTCGACGGTACGGCGATACAGCATACTCACGCCTAGGCCCTCCTCCACCATCGCCATGATGGTGTAGTCGTCGGTCACCTCGCTCGTCACGTGCGGCGACAGCCCATGCGCCGCGAATGCATCGAGCACCAGGCTCTGTTCGCCCTCGTCCAGCAGCACAAACGACTCGGACGCCAGGTCGGCGAGCGTCACCCTTTCCTTTGCCGCCAGCGGATGCGCGGCCGGCAGCAGTGCCACCAACTCGTCGTGATAGACCACGCGCTTCTCGAGCCCAGCGGTAAAACCGCGTGCCGTAAAGCAAAAGTCAACCACGCCATCGTGCACCCACTGGGCGTTGCGCGTGTAATCGCCCTGCTTGAGGGTAAAGTGCACGCCCGGATGCAGGGCCCCAAAGTCGCGGATCACACGCGGCAGCACGGTACGGCTCACGTTGGTAAACGTCGCAATACGAATATCAGTCGAGGAGAGCCCCAGCAACTCCTGGCGCTTGCCCTCAAGCTCGGCCTCGGCAGTTACAATCTGGCGCAGATACGGCAGATACTGCTTGCCGTCGCGCGTAAGCGACACGCCCTGCTTGCCGCGCTCGATAAGCGTGGTGCCCAGCTCGCGCTCGAGTGCCTTGACGGCCTGGCTCACCGCACTTTGTGTGTAGCCCAGCTCGTCAGCCGCGCGTTTCAGGCTGCCGCAATCGACCACCATACACACAATCTGATACCGCGATGCCATCGTGTCTCCCCATCGATATAGCCGTAAAACGTTTTGCCAGGGCTTTTTCTTCCGACATTAGCGTTTCTTAATCATACTGAAGATACATTCGCTTTACTACATCCACATCTGGGAGCAGAATCCTTTTTACGAAACCGTTCTGTAACAAAAGGAGTCCCATGGATCGCAAAAAAGCAATCGCGCTCTCATTTTCCGTTCCCGTCGCATGGGGCTTTTCGTACCCCCTTATGAAGATCGGCATGGACAGCATGAACGCCACGAGCATCGTTGCGCTGCGCTGCATCATCGCCTTTGTGGCCTGCCTGCTGCTCTTCCACAAGCACGCGCTGCGCATCAACCGCGACCTCATGGTTCGCGCCGCCATCATCGGCGCCATCATGGCAACCGAGCTCACCTGCATGTGCTTGGGCTCCAGCCTCACCTCTGCCTCCACCGCCGGCTTCTTGCAGAGCCTGACGGTCGTGATCGTGCCGTTTGCCAACGCCGCCCTACTGCGCCGCGCCCCTGAGCGCAAAGTGCTCATCGGCACCGCCATCGTCACCTGCGGTATGTTGCTGCTCTCAGGCGCCGACTTTACCAGCCTGAACCCGGGCGCGCTCATCATGCTGCTCTCCGCCTTTGTCTATGCCGGCCATATCATTGTGGCGAAGCGCTTTGTCGAAGAAGTCGATCCGCTGGCCTTGGGCGTTTGGCAGCTGGGCTTTGGCGGCCTGTTCTCGGGCATCGCCGCGTGCACCTTTGGCGGCTTCACGCTTCCCGGCACGCCCAACGAGATCGTCGTGGTCGTCGCGCTCGCACTCATCTGCTCTGCCTACGGTTTTATCACCCAGACGCTCGTGCAGCCCCACGTGCCCGCCGAGACCACCGGCTTTGCCTTCTCGCTCGAGCCGGTCTGCTCCGCCGTCTTCTCGTTCTTCCTGGTCGGCGAGGTCCTGAGCCCCATCGCCTTCTTTGGCGCCGCCCTCATCCTCACCGGCGTCATGGCGACAACCGTCGAGCTTCCGCGCCTTCGCGCACATGGACAGGCTCGCATGGCAGGAGCGCCCGAGCACATCTCGTAGACCCCACTCTTCATACAGCTGTGGCATAAAGGCAACCGGTGCGCCTTTACAATAGATGCCAACAGAGCATCTGCCATAAAGGAGCCCCATGGACACCGCAACCCGCGACCGCAACATAGCAACTTGGTTGGGCGATGCGCCGCAGCCGGTACGTGACACGACGAACCAGCTGCTCGAGCGCATCGCCCTTTTGCGTGCCGAGCAAACCATCTACCCGGCACAAGACGACATCCTCAATGCCCTCGCCTATACGCCGGCCGACCAGGTCAAAGTTGTCATTTTGGGCCAAGATCCCTATCACGGACCCAACCAGGCCATGGGACTGTCGTTCTCGGTTCCCGTGACGCAAACCAAGTTGCCGCCGAGCCTGCGCAACATCTATAAGGAACTCAAAGCCGATCTGGACTGCCCCATTCCTGCCACGGGAGACCTAACCCCATGGGCACAACAGGGCGTCCTGCTCCTTAACACCACGCTCACCGTGCGCGAGCATGCCGCCAATTCGCACGCCAAGCTGGGCTGGAGCACGCTCACCGACTATATTATCGAACGCTGCTGTCAGCTGCCCCAGCCGGTCGTCTTTTTGGCATGGGGCCGCTTTGCCCAGCAAATGGTTGAGGGCAAGCTCGACGCGATCGGCGCGGGCAAGGCAACCGGCAAGTTCTGCCTGGCTTCTACGCACCCCTCGCCGCTTTCGGCCAACCGCGCCACGGCAGAACTCCCCGCCTTTATAGGGTCGCGCCCCTTCTCGGCAGCCAATCGGCTACTCGAACAGCACGGCTCGACCCCCGTCAACTGGACTTGCCTCGGCTAAAAATCAATACATCAAAAACGCGCCCGACGGCAATCTTGCCATCGGGCGCGTTTTCTACTCGGTCCAGATAAACTGGGTGCGGCCGGCCTCGCCGCCATCGATCAGCAGGCTCTGCCCGGTCATAAACCGGTTGGTCACGCCCACAAAGTAGATCCACTCGGCGATCTCTTGGGCGGTGGCCCAGCGTTTAAGCGGCGTGAGCTCCATAATCTGGTTCCACAGGCGCTCGTCTTCCATCACGCAACGGTTGAGCGGCGTGATAACGCCGCCCGGGTCCACACTGTTGGCGATGGCCTGCGGTGCCAGGCGGTTTGCAAGGTTCTTGGTGTAGGCGATAACGCCGCCCTTGCTGGCAGCATAGGCGGGAAACTCCGATCCCGTATGCCCGCTCGCCGACCCCACATTGACTACGGATTTGATAGCCGGCGCCGGCTTGGCGGCAAGCCCCTCCCCCACAAAGGCGTAACGCTCGGTCACGTTGATGGTGCCACACAGGTTGGCGGCGATGTCATCGGCCGAATCCTGCGTACCGGCAACGTTCACGATCACCTGGGGCTCAAGGTCGTCCGGAAACGCGTCCGGCTTGCGGACATCAACAATCAGATGGCGGTAGCGCTCGTGTTCGATCGCCGCCGGCAGCAGATCAAGGCCCACGACCTCGTGACCCTCGTCCAAAAAGCGCTGCACACACGCGGTTCCGATACCGCCCGAGGCGCCCGTGATCAAAACCCGCATACTTGCTCCTTAGGCGGTTGCGTGGCGCTCGAGGTACTCGGCGCCCACATTCTCGCGCTCCCAGCCGCGCACGACCTTGTAGCCCACGGGGCTCAGGAAGACCTCGCACAGCAGCTCGGCAACAGCGCCGGTCAGCGAACACATAAGGACCTGCACCCAGGTCCAACCAAAGAACGTGTGGCTTACCACAATGGCAAAGACCAAGTTGTCGATAAACTGGCCAACACCCGTGGACACATAGGAGCGGAAGGCGAAGCTCGCAAAGTTATTCTTTTTGAGCATGCGGCCGAGCGACTGGTTGAGCGTGGAGTTAACCACGGCAGAAACGAGCATTGCCAGCGAAGAGCCAAGCACCACGTACCAGGTGCCGCCGATGGTGGCGTTAAGGGCGGTGTTGACCTCGATCATACCCGTGTCGTAGTAGGCGCCCCACATGCCGGGCGTGAGCGAGCATGCCCAAAAGCACAGGCTCACGGCCAGGTTGACCAGCAGCGCGAGGATAGAGATTTTGATGGATGCCTTGGCGCCAAAGCGCTTGCAGATCATGTCCTGGCACAAAAACGAAACCCAGCTCACCACAAAGCCGCAATCGAGTGCCAGATACGGCAGGCTGATAAGCTCTTTGTTGGCCAGCAGGTTCATCATGATGACGCTCACGAAAAACAGCGAAACCGTTGCCGCGGGAATGCTCCGCAACAGGACCTTGTAGTCCTCCATGACCTTCTTGATCATTATGTACTCCTTTGGTTTTAGGTTTAACGAGCAGGATATCGGACCCGAACTGCTCGGACGCCCCGGTCTTGAGACGACGGTGGGTATGATAGCCGCTCACACGGCATCAGGCAAGTAAATGGCGCGGCAGCCCCGCAGGGCCACCGCGCCGATGCGTTAAAAGGCTACGTTGCCAAACTCCGACAGGATAAGGTCGGGGTTGTGGTCGGTTGCCCAATCCACGTTCCACGGACTCGTGAACAGCAGCAGCTTACCGCCGCGCATATCCTCGACGCGCAGCGTGTCGCGCGTGAGCGAAAGGCCCGGGATATCGATGGTATCGGGGTCGTTCTGGATCCAGCGGATGTCCGTATAGGGCAGTGGCTGGCGACGAACCTCAACACGATACTCGGCCTTGAGGCGGCGCTCGAGTACCTCAAACTGCAGCACGCCGACCACGCCCACGATGACGCTCTCCATGCCGGCACCCAACTCGCGGAAGATCTGGATGGCACCCTCCTGGGCAAGCTCCTCCATGCCCTTCACAAACTGCTTGCGCTTGAGCGTGTCGACCTGCGTGATGCGGGCAAACATCTCGGGGGCAAACGTCGGGATCTGCGGATACTGCACGTGGTGCTTGCCGGAGCATACGGTGTCACCGATGCTAAAGATACCCGGATCGAACAGGCCCACGATATCGCCCGCGTACGCCTCATCCACGATGGCGCGGTCATCGGCCATCATCGACGTGCCCGTGGCAAGCTTGAGCTTGCGGTTGCCCTGCACGTGGAAGGCGTCCATGCCGCGCTCGAACTTACCCGAGCAAATGCGCACAAAGGCGATACGGTCACGGTGGTTCTTGTCCATGTTGGCCTGGATCTTAAACACAAAGCCGCTAAAGTCGTCGCGGCAGGGATCGACCGGCTCGCTGGTGAGCGTATCGGTATAGGCACGCGGCGTCGGGGCCAGACGCAGGAACTCCTTGAGGAAGGGTTCCACGCCAAAGTTGGTGAGCGCCGAGCCAAAGAACGCCGGGCTCAGCTTGCCGCAAGCCACGGCATCCAAATCGAGCTCGTCGCCGGCGCCATCGAGCAGCTCGATGTCGTCTATTAGGTTCTTATGGTTCTCCTCGCCGATGAGCTCGTCCATGGAGGGATCGCCCAGCTCTGCCTCGACCTCGGCGACCTTCTTGGTGGCATTGGCGTGGCCGTCGCCCTCAAAGGCGATAACGCGACGGGTCTGGCGGTCGAACACGCCGCGGAAGTTGCGGCCGCTGCCAATCGGCCAGTTCATGGGATACGTATTGATACCCAGGACGTTCTCGATCTCTTCCATGAGCTCAAACGGATCGCGAGCCTCGTGGTCGAGCTTGTTCACAAAGGTGAAGATGGGAATATGGCGCAGCGTACAGACCTTAAAGAGCTTTTTGGTCTGGGCCTCGACGCCCTTAGCGCCGTCGATGACCATGACTGCGGCGTCGGCGGCCATAAGGGTACGGTAGGTATCCTCCGAGAAGTCCTGGTGCCCGGGGGTATCGAGGATGTTGACGCATGCGCCGTTATAGGTGAACTGCAGCACCGAGGAGGTAACGGAAATGCCGCGCTCCTTCTCGATGTCCATCCAGTCCGAAACGGCGTGCTTGGCCGAGCTCTTGCCCTTGACCGAGCCGGCAGTCTGGATGCTGCCGGTATAGAGCAGCAGTTTCTCGGTAAGCGTGGTCTTACCGGCGTCCGGGTGGCTGATGATCGCGAATGTGCGGCGCGACGAGATTTCATCCGACAGGCTTGCCATGCGGATCCTTTCTTGCATTGAGTACATTACGTCGTTGTAACCGCACTATTGTAGCCGCGAAACCCCGATCTAGGGCGCCTATCAGGACAAATTCATCAGTTGGGGCCTGGGTAGCCGGCCCAATCCGAATTTGTCTCTTGCGTAACTGTGCATAGTGTATATATACTGTGCTTACCGGTTATATACACGTGTAGCCCAACAGCTAAGGAGCCGCTGTGGACATCATCCTATCCAATTCGAGCGACAAGCCCATCTACGAGCAAATAGCCTCGCAAGTCAAAGCTCAGATCCTTTCGGGCACGCTCGCTGCGGGAGCCAAACTCCCCAGCATCCGCTCACTCGCGAGCGACCTGGGTGTGAGCGTCATCACCACCAAGCGCGCCTACGCCGACCTGGAGCAACTCGGCTTTATCTGCACCGTGCAGGGCAGGGGCTGTTTTGTCGCCGAGGGCAACCAGGAGCTCTTGCGCGAAAACCAGCTCTGTCATATCGAAGAGCTGCTCGCACAGGCAGCAACGCAAGCCGAAACCCTGGGCGTCACGCGCGACAAGCTGCACGAGATGCTCGACCTGGTAGCCCCCGAAACCATGCAGTAGCCATCTGCAAGAAAGGCTATATCATGCAAAAGTTGCTAGAACTCAAAGGTATATCGCGCCGCGTGAGCGACCGCTTTTCACTGCGCGACGTCACGCTTGCCGTGGAGCCCGGCCAGATCGTTGGCTTTGTGGGCGCAAATGGCGCCGGCAAGACGACGACCATTCGCGCCGCGCTTGGGCTTATAAAGCTCGATGACGGCGAGGTGCATCTGCTTGGACAGCGCTGCGACGCCAACGCGCCCGACGAGACGCAGCGCCACCTGCGCTCCCGCGTCGGTCTTGTCCTGGACACGTGCCCCTTCCCCTCCACGCTCAAGGTGGGCCAGGTCGAGACGCTCGTAGGACCGGCGTACCCCACGTGGAGCGGCGAAACGTTCGCCGGATTCATCGACCGATTTGGCCTTGATCCCAAGGCCAAGGTCAAGGACCTCTCCCGCGGCATGGGCATGAAGTTGCAGCTTGCCTGCGCACTCAGCCACAATGCCAAGCTGCTCGTTTTGGACGAAGCCACCGCGGGCCTTGATCCCATGGCGCGCGAGGAACTGCTCGATGAGCTGCTCGCCTTTGTTTCCGACGGCCAGCGCAGCGTGCTGCTCTCGAGCCATATTACGTCCGACCTCGATCGCGCCGCCGACCGCGTCATCTGCATCGATAACGGCTCGATTGTGTTTGACCTGCCGCGCGAGGACATTACCGACCGAGCCGGCATCGCCCATTGCACTCAGGCACAGGCCGCCGAGCTCATGGCCTGCGTCGAAGGCGCCCACGCCGCCCACCACGCCTACAGTGTGGACGTGCTCGTGCCTAACCGGCGCGAAGCGCTCGAGGCCTTCTCCGAGATTCCCTGCGATCGGGCAACCATTGATGACTATCTGCGCCTCATGCTGAAAGGGGCTTCGAAATGAAACGCGCCTTTATGTCCGAGCTCGCCATCGTTCGCACGCTCGTCCCAAGCATCGCGGGCGTCGGCCTGTTCATATTCGTCGTGTTGACCCTCACCAACGCATCGGACGGTGACTCCGGCATGAGTGCCGGTGCCTGCGCGGTCAGTGCCATGTCGCCCATCGTGGTCATGAACTCGCTGGCCGGCTACGACAATCAAAACGGATGGGAGCGCTATCGGGCAACGCTGCCCATCTCGCGCAAAGACATCATCTGTGCACGCTACCTGAGCATCATTGTCTTCTCGGCCGTCATGGCGTGCGCCGCCGCGCTTCTGAGCATCGTCTCTATCCCGCTCTTCAACAGCGCGGGTATCCCCTCGACGGGACAGATCGTCTTTGAGACCACAATAGCCTCCGCCGCATCGATGCTCATCTCCCTCATGATGGTGTTTCTGGCACAGCCGCTTTTCTTTCGATTTGGACACATGGAGGCGCTGCGCCTTTCCGTCGGCCTGTTTGCCCTGCTCGGATGCCTTGCCATGGCCACGCTGAGCTCCTCCAACCCCATCAGTAACTGGCTCATGTCGATTGCTGGGGCGAATCCCGATCCTGCCGTCCTCGGCTGCCTGTGTGCGGGCATCGCGGTATTGGCCCTCGTGCTATGTGCACTTAGCTGCATCGTCAGCACCAAGGTCTACCGGGCACGCGACCTGTAGGCGGGCGAATCTCGACCCACGCAGGTCGCAATCGGCCACAATCGCGCCCCTCAAATCCGTGACAAATGGCATGTCCCCGGCCCGTGCGCAACGTTCTATAATCAAAACGTCACGGGCCTCGGCCCAATTTCGATCATCCAAGGGGATGTCTTTTTGGTCATTGTTCTTTAGGGAACGGTCAATCGCATAGAACCATGAAAACGGCCGTTCAACGGCCGCGGTTTGTTGCGCCGTTCCGCCTCCGTCATCTGCCACATATGCACCTGATAGGAAAGAACAATGAACTCTGCGAAATCTCAATCCTTCCCAAAAGCCACCAGCTTCGACGCGGCACTCGTACGCTCTAAGATTATGGGGCCGAACCCCCTCAAACTCTGCGAAGAGCTCCTTTGCGATGCGAGCATTCCCCGCGGCGCCCGTGTCTGCGACCTTGGGTCGGGCACCGGCATTACCAGCGCCCTGCTTGCCCGCGAATACGGATTTGACACTTATGCTGTCGACCTGTGGAGCGATCCTGTCGAAAACCGCGCGTTCTTCGATTCACTCGGTATTCCCCGCAACACGATTCACCCTGTTAAGGCGGACGCCTCACAGGGGCTGCCGTTTGAGCACGACTATTTTGATGCAGTCGTGAGCATCGACTCGTACAACTACTACGGCCGCGACCCGCACTATCTGAGCGAGCGCTTGCTCCCCTACGTAAAGCAAGGTGGGATGCTCTACTTAAGCATCCCCGGCATGGTTCGCGACTGCCACGACAACCTGCCCGCCTGCCTGCTCAAATCCTGGACATCCGAGCAGCTCGACTATATGCACGACATAGCCTGGTGGCGCGCCATGATCGAGCCGACCCCCGGCGTCGAGATTGTCTCGATGCAGCCCATGCTCTGCACGGACGAAGCATGGGAAGACTGGCTCGCCTGCGACAACGAGTACGCAGCAGGCGACCGCGCTGCCGTTGAAGCCGGCGCGCTCGAATACCTCAACACCATCGCCATTGTGCTGAGGAAGCTCTAAACAATAGCCGCGCGAGCCGTAAACAAACGGCCTCGCGCGGCTTCTTTAAAACGAGTTCTGAACAAACGCAAAGCGCAATACGCTACTTGCGCAGCGGCTTGGGCAGCGGAATGCCGGCGGCGATGGCTGCAGCGATGATCATGCAAACGATACCCTTGAGTGGGAAGCACATGAGCAGCAGGCCCACGACCATAACAGGCTGGCGCATAACGGCGCCCATCGTCGATGCCGTGCAGACGGCGACGCAAAAGACCGGATCTGCGCCGGTGAGGATGGCAAGGCCGTAGCCCAGGCTTACGCCCGAGAAGATAACCGGGAAGAAATGGCCGCCACGCCAGCCCATGTTGATGAGGGCGGGTGTCAGCATGGCCTTGACAAGACCGGTCGCGATGAGCACACCGGCGGGGATGGTGAGGTAGGTCTCCATAAGTACGTCGGCCTGGGTCTCACCGGCAAACATGGTATAAGGCAGAACTGTGCCGCAGATGGCGAGCGCCAGACCAGCCAGCATGGCCTTGACGACAGGACGCTCCCCTATGGCATGGGACAGTGCCTCGCTTGCATGCTCAGAGACAAAGTACAGCCAGCCGCAGATTGTTCCGATCAGCGCAAGAGGAATGAGCCAGGTAAGCTCCAGGTTGCCCACCTCGGCGGACTCGAACCTGGGCATGCCCATGCCGCCGCCCATGAGCTGGCCGAGCAGCAGGTAGGTACCCAGACCGCCGGCAATCGCAATGCCGTAGACCACCGTCTTCTGCGCCTTGGGAAGCTTGATAGTGATCTCGTCGGACGCAGACTCATCGTCATTAGCGCCCTGGCCGCCGGCGCTACCGGCGAGCGGCGCCACAAAGCCAAAGACGGGTGCGGTGAAGAGCGCCGTCAGGGCAGCCTGGGTACCCAGCAGCGTGAGCTGTCTAAACTCGGTGCCAAAGCGACGCATGCGGTCGCCGACCCAGCTGCACAGACCCGCGATAACGCCGGTCAGGCCGGCCTCCGGTCCAATGCTGCCGCCAAACAGCAGCGGCAGCAATGCCGCAAGCGAAAGCTTGCCCAGGTTGTCGTACGGGTAGCGACCGTCTTGTTTAACCTTGGCCATCACCTGGTTGAGGTCGTCGGTCTTGGTGCCCGTCATCTTTTCGTACAGACCGATCAGCAGGCCGCCCAGCAGGCAGACGAAAAACGGGTACGGCAAAAAACCGAACGGACCGCTCGCGAGCTCGGGCGAAGCGACGCCCAGCGTATGCGGGATCTCGGTCCATAGATAGTCGATACCGTGCTCCATCGCAAAGAAAAACAGCCAGACCGCAGCGCCCGCAAACGCACCGGTCACGGCCACGCTAACTAAAAACAGCGCGCGGTTTGTGGGCTTGGCAAGGTTATCCATCGGGTCCTCCCGCGGTCAAAGTCGACATAGATACGTTTTATTGTAGAGCGAGCGTTGCCCGAACGAGCCAACCATCCGCGCCGCAAACGGCACCATTGGGAGTCATAGTGGGGCAGGCTCAAGACTTATCCGTTGATAATCGAGGCAATCTCGCGCAAATCGTCGGCAAAGTAGATGCCTTGCTGGCGTCGTGGGCTCGATAGGCCCTTATCAATCATGTGCCCGAGCAGCGCCTTGAGGTCGTTGTAGTAACCGTCCAGGTTATACAGGATGCACGGAGCACTCAGGTGCCCCAATGACACCGCGGACATGACCTCGGCAATCTCCTCGAGCGTGCCCGTCCCACCGGGAAAGGCAATGAACGCATCGCCGAGCTCAATCATCTTGGCCTTGCGCTCCGCCATATCACTCGTCACGATGAGGTCGTCGATACCGTCATGTTGAAACTCGGCCTCGATAAAAAAGCTCGGCTCAACACCCGTCACGTGTCCACCCGCCTCGAGTACGCTATCGGCGAGCGCGCCCATCAGGCCCGATTTGGAACCGCCGTATACCAGCGCATGCCCGTTGGAGCCAATCCAGTTGCCCAGTTCTTGCACCGCAGGCAGAAATGCTGGGTCGTTACCAACGCTGGCGCCCAGGTATACCGTGATATTCATATTCAGTCCCCCTCGTCGTGACGCGCGACGCCCGTTCTAGCGTTGGCGTCGGCGATATTCGCGCACGCGACGCGAAAGATCGGCAAGCTCATCGCGGTCGAGCTCTTCCAAATGCTCAAGATCGTCCATAAAGCGCGTCATGGTGTCCTTTTGACGCATCTTGATAAGCGTATTGCAGTAGTTCACCGCCACGCCCGTGAGTATGGCGATGTAGAAGATGCTGATGACGCTTAAGATAACGGTAATAGCGCGGGCAACCGGCGTTTCGGCCGGGATATCACCAAAGCCGATCGTCGAGACCGTCTCGAAGCTAAACCAGAGACCATCGCCAAAGGTGAGGGTCGTGGGCTCGGACAGCCAGACGGCCGTCGAGCACAGCAGATAGAAGGCAAGAAACAGGCCCGTGATGCGCGCAAAGCCAGCCTGGCGCAACACATCGGCAAGCGTCCTCAACTTGTTCATCGCGACCCCTTTTTTCAGGACAATCAATCGCTTTTGGTCGGTATTGTCCCACGCCTCCCCTGCAAACGGAACCAATCATCAAGAACGCTTCTAAACAACGGGTTGTGAGGGACAATCCTTCCACAACAAAACGAAGCACGTTTCAATCTGCGGAAAACGGGGCGTTCCCATCGAACTCGCAGCCTGAACTAGTATCTTAATATAGACACGCCGCCCACCATCGTGCACGCAACACGCAGAATGAAAGGAAGCCCACGATGTTTAGACCTCTTCGCAGGAAGAAGCGTGCTATCACCGATCAAGAGGCACGAGAGCTGCTCGTCAATTGCAAGCGCGGCATTTTTGCCGTCAACGGAGACGACGACTATCCTTACGCCATTCCCGTTAACTACTACTTTGACCCCGAGCACAACAAAATTTACTTTCATGGAGCCAAGGCGGGGCATAAGGTCGATGCACTCAAACGCAGCGACAAAGTCTGCTTTACCGTCTATGGCAACGATTGGTACAAAGACGATGACTGGGCGCCCTATGTTCAGAGCACCGTGGTCTTTGGCCGTTGCCGCCTCGTGAACGATGACCCGGCGTTTGTCGAAGGCAAAGTCCGACAGTTTGCCCTCAAGTACTATCCTTCTGCCGAAGAGGTCGAAGAGGAAATCAAGCAAAGTATCAGAGGCGTCCAACTGTATGAGATTACGATTGAGCACCTTTGCGGCAAGCAAATTAAAGAAAAGTAGCAGACGTGGAAAACGCACTCGCAAGCCTCTGCGCCCTATGCGTCCACGCACATTGACGACATGGGCGCAAGCCGCAGTACCCGAATCGTGCGCCCCCTATACCCCAAAAACGTAGCGGTCTAAGCGGTCGCACGCTTCCTTTACGCGCGAAAGCGGCAGCGCCAGATTCACGCGAATGTGGCAGGGCCCGTGGAACGGACGGCCGTCCTGATACCCCACGCCCACGCGCGCCCCCTCGTCGAGCAGCCACTGAATATCGCGGCCATGCTCGCGACACCACTCGGTGCAGTCCAGAAACACCATGTACGTGCCCTGCGGACGTGAATAGGACACGCCCTCAAAATGCTCGTCCGCGTAATCGCAGAAGTACTCGATATTGCCGGCAAGCACCTGGTTGAGCTCGTCCACCCACTCGTAGCCTTGCGGCTGGTAGGCACCGATAAGCGCATGCATGGAAAGGACATTCATCTCGTTGTAGTGGGTCTTGTTGGACACGGTGCACACGCGGTCGCGCAGCGTCTCGTTGTAGATGATGTGGTAGCTACCGACCAGGCCCGCCAGGTTAAACGTCTTGCTCGGCGCATAGAGGGCAACCGTGCGCATGCGGGCATCCTCGCTCACCGACTGCGTCGGGATATGCTTGTGTCCCGGCAGGATGATATCGGACCAAATCTCGTCCGAGATCACCACGCAATCGTGCTGGCGATAAATGTCCATGGCGCGCTCGATCTCGTCGCGCTCCCATACGCGGCCGCAGGGATTGTGCGGCGAGCAGAACACCGCGGCGTGGATGTGGTTTTGGGCGAGCTTTCGCTCCATGTCCTCAAAGTCCATGCACCACACGCCCTGATCGTCGAGCTTAAGCGGGCTGTGGACAATACGATAGCCCGCGGCCTCAATGGACTTGGTAAAGCCGATGTAGGTAGGACTGTGGACCAGTACCGCATCGCCCGGCTGGACATACGCGCGCAGCGTCGACACGACACCGCCCAGCACGCCGTTTTCATAGCCGATATGCTCAGGGCGCAGACCCTCGACGCCATTGCGGCGACTCTGCCATTCGATGATGCGGTCGAAGTACTCGGGACGCGGATTGAAATAGCCGAACATGGGGTGCTGGGCACGCCGAATGATGTGTTCCTGGACCGTGGGCACCGTGGCAAAGTTCATGTCGGCCACCCACATGGGAATGCGATCGAAGCCCTCGTCGGGTGCGTTCGGGGCCATACCGGGGATCTCACCCCAAGAGTCAACAGCGATAGAGTCCATGCCGTGGCGGTCGATAAGCGAGCTGAAGTCGTATTTCATGCTGAGCTCCCGTGCAAAGTGATTGTTTTGGTAGGCGTTATTGTCCACCAGCGCGGGCGGTTTTGGCGCGGGGTTTGGCGCTTAATTTGACGGGTACGGACGAATGGCAGGTTAGTCTTGCGCGTCGTTGACGGCGACTACGGTTAGCTGGGTTTCGTCGACCGTAAACGATATGTCGAGCCCGGCGTAAGCCAAGTGGTAAATGCGGTTTGGCTCGTGCTTGCTGCCCGCACGGCGCGGGTCTTGGCGTAGGACCTCGACCAGGCCGGGGAGCTTTGTGGGCGGGACCATATCCTGCAGCGTCTGCGGGAACTCGATGTCGAGCTCTTGCCACGGAGCATCCTCAATCCAGCCGCCCGTTGCATCCGGGTGGCAGTCCGCAAACGGAATGTAGGGCTTGATATCGTAGATGGGCGTGCCGTCGCGCAGATCGGCCCCCAGCACATGGATGATGGGGCCGTCGTCGGTAAGCTCCACGCGGTCGAGCTTAACGCAGGTGAGACCGATAGGATTAGGGCGAAACGGACTGCGTGTGGCAAATACGCCCACGCGCTCGGCTCCACCTAGGCGCGGCGGGCGTACGGTTTTCGACCACTTGGCATTGGCGCCGGACCTGTCCTGCGTCTTAGCATCGGCGGCTATGTCCTTAGCTGTGCCGCCGGGCGTGCCGTTTTCGAAGCGCCAGAGCAGCCATAGGTGAGAGAAGGAGTCCAGACCCTCAACCGCTGCGTTGGAGGCAAATTCCGGCTCAAAAACGATGCGTCCCTGCAGATGAGGCGCCAAAAAGCTGTTGCGCGGAATGCCGAACTTCTGCGGCAGGTCGGTATGTATGTGTGCGATAGATTCCATGCCGGTCATTGTACGGCATGGAGGCGCGGGGCGTTGCGCGCAATTCTTCGCCGCGGTCCCCCCGTCGTGCAACCAACGGTTGCTTGGAAGGGTGCCTGCCGCCGCGTATGCTTAAGCCATCAACCAGCAGAAAGGAGCCGTTATGGCCTTTGCAGAAAAGCTCATCGCTGTCCGTCGCGCCCATCACCTTACCCAAGAGCAACTCGCCGCCAAGCTCTTCGTCACACGCCAAGCCGTCAGCCGTTGGGAACGCGGCGAAGTCACACCGGGCATCGACATGATGAAGCTCATTGCCGCCGTGACCGGCGAGCCACTGTCTCATCTACTCGAAATGCCCGAGCACTATTGCCAGAGCTGCGGCATGATACTCACGCCCGACGACTGCGGCACCGATGCTAAGGGCAGTGCGACCGATCATTACTGCAAGTGGTGCTACGACCACGGCAAGTACACCTACGACACCACCATGGAGGCAATGATTGAGGATTGTGCCCCGCGGCTGGCACAAAACACCGGCATGTCGCTCGACGAAGCCGTCTCGCTCATGGGCGCCGTCCTGCCGCAACTGGAGCGCTGGCGCACCGTGCAGGAAAACGAGGAGAGCTACGGTGCCGAGGCGCGGGCGCGCTATGGCGATGAAGCTATCGATGTGGCAAACGAAGCGCTGCTGGACATGGATCCCGAGACATGGAATGACATGAAAGAACTTGAACGCGCTATTCTGGGCCAGCTCTCGATTGCCATGGGAGACGGCGATCCAAAGAGTAACGAAGCCCGCAAACTTGTCGCAATG
This sequence comes from uncultured Collinsella sp., assembly GCA_958437495.1. Lineage (GTDB taxonomy): Bacteria > Actinomycetota > Coriobacteriia > Coriobacteriales > Coriobacteriaceae > Collinsella. The sequence continues at coordinate 117,242 of CAUBOH010000001.1, forward strand.
CACCGTCGATGGATTGGCCTTAACTGGGGACACGAGTCCCAAGACGAAGCATACCTGGGCCTCGCCCACGGCTATCTGGCCGACCAGCGCTTTGTTGACTACTACGACAAGCCCTGCGGCACCGGAGCCACGGCGTTTCTGGTCCAAGCCATCGAGTCGTCGCTGGCCCGCGCATAGACCGCGGCGGCTTTGGGTATTTCAATCAAAACCGCAACCGATTGGAGACCTATGGCTACTAATCATGAACTCGCGCTATTCGTTATGACCGGCTGCCCGTATTGCATAAAGGTCAAGCGCTTTCTGGCCGATAACGGCGTGACCATTCCCGAGCGCAATATCTCGACCGATACCGAAGCCGAGCAGACACTCATCGCCGTCGGCGGAAAACGCCAGGTTCCCTGCCTGTTCATTGACGGCAAACCACTCTACGAATCGAACGACATCATCGCATGGGTACAGGAGCATCTGCTCTAGCACTCATTGGGGACGTACTTAAATGAGTAGTTTCACTCATTGGGGACGTACTTAAATGCGTAGTCGTTAAAGAACGTCCCCAATGACTAACTAGCCGTGGAAGCGGGCTATGGGTGCAAGCGGCTGCTCGCGGAAAACGCGGTCGACGGCGGCGCGGTATTCGTCGACCTTTTTGGTCTTGCGCACGAGCTTGTGGACGGTGGCAGGATCGGCAAAGGCGCACTTGGCGTAGAACCACCACTCCTTCATGCGAAAGACCGCGTTGCCACCAATCTCTTCTGCATAGGCCGCAAACAGCGTGTCGTGGAAACGCTGCAGCTCAGCAGCCGTTGCAGCAGGGCCGCCGTTGACCATACGAGCCAGAGCGGGGTTCGCAAGCAGGCCGCGTCCCAGCATTACATGGCGCGTGCCGGGATAGGCCTCCACCAACGCGTCCATATCCTCAAGATCAAAAATGTCGCCGTTATAGGCGACCGGGAACGGCGCACGCTCCAGCGTCTCGCCATAGAACTCCTTGCGCGGCGATCCTGTATAGCGGTCCTTTTGCACGCGCGGGTGCACAATCAGCTCTGCCAGCGGCATGCGGCAATACAGATCGAGCACGCGCTCGTATTCGTCGTCGTTCTCCAGTCCCAGCCTGGTCTTTACCGATACCGGCAACGGCGACCGCTCGCACACATCGCTCAAGAACACCTCGAGCTCGTCGAGATTGCGCAAGAAACCCGAGCCCTTGCCCTTGGCGACAACCGTTCCCGAAGGGCAACCCAAGTTGAGGTTGACCTCGCGATAGCCCATGTCGGCGAGCACCTGTGCCGCCCACACAAACTCGTCCGCGTTCTTGGACATCAGCTGAGGCACCACGTTGAGCCCCTGGTTATTGGCAGGATCGATCTCCTTAAACGCCTTGCCGCCAAAGCGGTTTCCCACCCGCGGCGGCGGCAAAAACGGCGTGTAATAACAATCGAGCGCACCGAAGCACTCCGCATGCACGCGACGGAACACATGCCCGGTAATTCCCTCCATAGGGGCCAACGATAGAATCATCAACATCTACTCTCAAATCAATGCGGCAAAGGGGCCGTCCCTTTGTCACATGCATTATGCCTTGTCCTTGAGGCGGCCCACAAGGCGGAGGCGGTTGCTTGACGCCAACCAGCCCTCCAACCATCCCTGTGCAACGAAGGTGAATGGCGCCCACGATCAAACGATCACCAGCAATGCGTTGTTGACCACTACGTTTGAACAACAGACATCCTCCACTCATCTATACTCAAGAGCGTGTGCGCATCGCCCAAAAACGATGAGAGTCGAGGCCCCATGCAGCAGCTCACCGAACAAGAAAAGAAACGCATCCAGCGGTACTGTACGTACCCCAAGATCGCAGCGACCGCACTCGTCATGTCGTTCGTAGCATGTCTGCTCATGCTGCCGCTCCAAATGATCAACGATATCGCGTTCCACCAAAAGGAATTCCAACCCGCGGGCATATATACCGCCATCGCACTCACCGTAATCGAACTCGTCGTCTTTTGCTATTGCGCTCTTGCGCCGCGCTTTGGAATGCAGGGCAAACAGTGGAAGGAGCTGCAGAGCAGGCTTGCGGTAGCCCAAACCAACAAAGACCGCTCCGCGGAGGTCGCCGGCGTGCTCGCCACGCAAGCTGCCAGCCGCCTGCTCAAGAACAGTGATAACGATCTCGCGCGCAACCTAGGCGGCGCCGCGGAGGTCGCCGGCGCCGTAGGGGCAGTTGCCACCGCGGCAGACGTGCTAGCCGAGACCTCGAGCAATGCCGAGGCCATGGCAAACGCATACGGCGTGACGATTCCAAGCGTCAAGAAGCAGGTCATAGCTCTCGCAGTGGTGCCCGCCATTGTGCTGCTTGGCGTCTACATCCCGCAGTTTGTCCAGGGAAATAACGAGCTTCAGGCGAGAAAGGCTGCAGTCGCCGAGCAGCTCGCCATCGCGCAAGATGCCCTGGAGCCCGTGTGTGAACGCGTCGCGGCAGACGACCCATACGAGTCGTATCACGACTACGGCTACCGCATTATCGGCTATCTGCGCGACAATGACCTTGGCGCTCAAGCAGCCTATGTCTACCTTTCTTTTGATGCAGACGGCATGCTCACGGACGTCGATTACACCAGCCAGGTCAACCCCGAGGAAAGCCTTGCAGACAACCTCGCTCGCGCCGAGCAGGACATCGCGACGCTCTGCGCCCCGCTCAACGGGTTGGACATTTCCGTTGCCACACCGGGCCTCCTCACGCCATGCAGCCTGTCGGATGATTTTAAACAGACATTTTTAGCCGGATCCCTATATAAAGAAATCAGCATCAAGACGGAGGACGAATCTATCAAGTCGTACTACACCTTTGACACCGAAGCCGCAGAAGATTTCGACGAATACACCCATCCGGAAATTAGGCTCATGCTCTCTGCAAAAAAGAACTAAAGGCTTACGCTCTAATTGCCGCTCGCGAACATCGTCTATATCTCGAGGTCTAATACTTTTCCCGAGAAGTGAACGACTGTTTTTGGACCCCCGAAGCATTGGCATTTTTAGGCATCAAAACCGCAGGATTCGACTGCAAAACCGTAGGAAATTGCTCGCCAAAAGTGTCGATGCTTCGGGGGTCCATTTTCACTCGTTCACTTCTCGGGAAAAGTATTAGGCCTCGATTTACAAGCCACTCAATGTGACAAAGGGGCTGCTCCTTTGTCACATTCGATGAAAAAAGGGCACCGACGTTAGTCGATACCCTAAAGCGGCTGCAGGTTAAGCCCTACAGCGTATGTCTAAGACGAATCGAACTATTCGTCCCAGGAGAGGTTCTTACCAGTCTTTTTTGCCAGCAGCAAGAACAGGCCGATAATAACGTTGCATGCGATGCAGAAGATGAAGACGCCCTGGAAGGAGCCGACAAGCTCATAGACCTTCATCATAACGGGCATGCCAAAGGCGCCGACGATATAGCCCACGGAGCAGATCAGCGCGAAGATGCGACCGAAATCGCGGGAGCCAAAGACATCCATAACCAAAACGGTCAGGGCAGTGCCAGCGATAACGTACATTACGTCGTTCACGCCTGCTGCGAGGATGCTGAGCGTCGAGTTGCCGCTGCTCATCATGAGCATGACAAAGGAGAGGATGGAGACAGCGAGCCAGCCCAGAATGGCCTTCGTGCTGCCGAACTTATCACAAGTGGTGCCGACGATCGGATTGAGGAACAGATCGAAGAGTGATGCAGCGGATACCATGAAGCCGCCCACCATGGGGCTAAAACCAACCTCGGAAGCATACGTCGGGAAGAGCTGGTTCATGCAGCAAGTGAGCTGAACGAGGCAGAGGAAGCCGATGCAGAAGAAGAAGGCAGGCGACTTAATGGCGCGCGCATAGTTAACGCCACGCGTGCTATCCTCGGTCGTCTCCTCGGTCTCGGCGACCGTCTCGCCCTCGACGTAGCCATAGGGCAGCATGCCCTTGTCCTGAGGCTTATAGCGGATAATCAGGACGGAAGCGGGGAGAATGAGCACGGCGGAGACGCCAGCGAGCACCAGATAACCAGTCCTCCAGCCAGCGGCCTCGATGACAGAGGTGATGATGGGGCTCATGATGAGCATGTAAATCGAGTTCACTGCCCAAGCGAGACCAATTGCCAGGCCACCAGATTTTTTGAACCACTGGTCAATAACGTCGGACATGGCGACGCCGGTGGTGAAGGCGAAGCAAATGCCAATCAGGGCGCCAGCGGCGATGAACATCCAAACTTCGGTGTAGAAAGCCATGCCTGCGCCGGCGGCGAGCAGAATAAGCTCGACGACGGGGAGCCAAACCTTGCCAACAACCTTGGGGATGAGTTTTCCGACAAACGGAAGCGCCGCCGCAAGACCGATGAGCGTCGCGGTGAAGTAATACGAGAAGATTGAATAGTCAAACCCGAACTCCTCGCACACGGGCGCGACGAAGGAGCCGGCGATTACGCTATAGGATCCGGTCGTACCAGCAGACATGAGGCCAAGCGCGATTACGAGAACCCATGCGTAGACCTTGCTGCTCTTTAACTTTGCATTTTCCATTGATACAACTCCTAGAGACCTAGAAGGGCACACATAACGGCCTTGATGGTGTGCTGACGGTTCTCTGCCTCACGGAAGATGACCGAAGCGTTGGCCTCAAAGCACTCGTCGGCAATCTCGAAACCCTCGGTGATGATCTCGCGATGGAGGTCGTTCTTGCACTGGTCGAGGAGCATCTTGCCAACACGGTGATCTGCGTTGTGGACAGAAGGAAGCTCATGCATGCAGAAGATGTCGGGATTGTTGGTGCGCTTGCACAACTCGCTGGTGACGCGATAGGGGTACAGAGACTCGGCATCGCCCAGCCAGGAGTTGTAGTCGTCGGGATCCAGAACCTCTTCGCCGCACTCGGGGTTGATGTAGCGCCACTCCTCGGTAACGATAACGTCAACGCCATCCAAGGCATCGAGGTCAGAGGTGATGGTAAAGGTCCTATTGGGAGCGTACTTGGCGTAGCAGGCCTCCACCTCTTCGACCATTTCCTTGCACATCTGATGACGGAGGTCGTCGGGACCGATGGCGAGGAAGTCCATGTCGAGCATAGCGCACAGACGACCATACCACACCGGGGCGCCGGCGCAGTTGCCAACGAAAGCCATCTTCTTGCCGCGGCTCGTACGCAGACCGCCCCATTGCTCTTCCATCGTAAGAGCGTCAGCGAGCATCTGAGTCGGGTGATCGCCGAGAGTAAGGGCATTGATGACCGGGATGTCAACCAGGTCGGCGACGTCATAGAGGAACTGCTCGTCCTTCTGTGCGCGGTAGACGATGAGATCATACATGCCGTTAAAGACGCGCATGGCATCCTTGACGGTCTCGCAGTCACCCATGTGGGAGTTGGTCAGATAAGTGAAGCCCATGCCCAAATCGTTGCAGGAGGTCTCGAATGCGCAACGAGTACGGGTCGAGCCCCACTCAAAGTTGGCGAGGACGTTTTTGCCGGGGAAGTAGCGCTGGTCGACACCAGACTTCTTCTGAGCCTTAAGGTTCCAGGCAAGATCGATGAGATAGCGGAAATCCTCGGAGGAGAGATCATGGATGTTGATGTAGTCGCGACCGCGGAGGCTGTTGTTCATGCCTATTTTCCTTTCGAATTATTATCAAAATTATTGCTAAATGTGTCCCCGAAGGAAACACGGATATCCCTCGGGGAGCGGTACATGTGGCGCCTAAGCCAAAGAGCGCAGGCTCTAAGGCTCACTAACGACTGGCCGCCACGTCCTTAGTCCAGCAGTGCACGCCGCCGCCGGACAGGTTAAGCGCGAGGGAATCAATCATGATGACCTTGCGATCGGGGAAGCAGCTCTCAAGAACCGCCTTGGCCTGCTCGTCCTTCTCTTTCACGACCTCGCTCATGCCCTCGTGGTAATAACGCTGGCCAAGAACGACGCCGTTGCAGATCAGGAAGTTGCAGTAGCTCGCTGCAGCGTAGAAGTGGACGGGGCCCTCGGGCCAGGGGGTGCCATCCATAAACTTGCCGCCCATTTCGTCGATGAAGCCTTTATAGAGCTCGTAATCCTCATCGCCAGGGGCGATAACGACTTCAATCGGCTCGGCGGTGGGCATACGAACGATCTCGAAGGGCTTGCCCTCCCAGTCCGTTTCGTTGCTCAGGATCTCGTAGGCCGCCTCAATGCGGCGACGAGACTCTGCGCCAGCCTTGCTCGAGGCTGCCTCTTCATCGGACACCTCGGCCAGAAGAATCTTGTTCGGAGTGATAAAGCGACACATCTCATCAATGTGAGCTGCAAAGCTCATGCCAAAGACGGGGGTTCCGTCTTCCTTCTCGTCGAGGATGCCCAGTCGATAATCGTCGTCCTCAAGCATGGGCTGAGGAAGCCAGATAACCTTGTTGAGGTTGTAGATGCGCTTATACTCGGCCTCTACCTCATCTTTCGTGAACTCGGGATTGCGCTTACGGCATTCCGTGTCCTCGATGGCGATCAGGGTGCCGTGACCGTCAAACTCGCGGTCGCCGCCCTCCGAAACCATTTCGGAATTGACGATATCGAAGCAACCGAGCGCAACCGCCATGTGAACGGCTGCCTTACGTGCGGACTGACACTCCGGGGAGTTCTTGTCCCACACGCCGTAATAGGTCCAAGCGGGGTTGACCATATAAGAATGGCCTTTGTCGTCGACCATGATGCTGGGGCCGTTGTCGCGGACATAGAAGTTGGAGTCTTCGAACTGCGTGATCTCGATGCGATCGAGATCAACCCCCTCCTCCTTCAGGCGTGAGCAAGCCTCCTCATAGGAGCCGGGGGTGCCGCAATTGAGGTTGACCGTAACGTCGCCATACTCGAGCAGAGCCTTGATCACGTCAACGCAGGGCTGGCGGTTATCGTAGCCCTCTGCACGGATGTAATCGGGAAGCCATGTCACATAGACGTTGGAGCGCTTCTCGAACTCGCCCGGCATACGATAGTTCTCGTACATGGTTGGTCCTTCCGTCGGGTTTCCCGCGATGCTGTCCGGCCGCGACAATAGCGGGGTTTCACCTGCTATAGTACTACTATACCTACCGTTCGGTAGATTGTTTTGAATAATTGCCGTTCGTCTACTGATACATACCGTTCACCGTATATAGTGGTCATGTTTGGACACGAATTGATGTTCCGTTGCCATCCTTAATAATGTTGGTAGTACGGAAGTGATTTGCAATGGAGAAATGCAGCGTGAGCACAAGAAAAAAAATATTGGACGCAATGTACGATCTTGTAGCGGAAGTCGGTTATGACAAGGCGTCCATCGGAAAGATTTGCGATTGTGTTGGGATATCCAAGCCATCGGTGTACTACTACTTTCCCTCTAAAGAGGAGATTTTTACTACGCTCTTGGACAGCATGTTTCCGACCATCGACTATCAGCGCGATTACTCACTAATAGTCGATAGGGACGGATTCAAGGCGGCGCTTATCGAGCTCGGCAATTCGGTTATAGGCGGCTATCGAAGCGATGAAAAGCGTCGTCGTGTGCTGGCTGAGGTCAGCATTCAAGCGAATCGAATTCCTGCAGTTCAAGAACGTCAGACGATGGCGACAAACCGAACCATGGGCGCGCTTAAAGACATCCTTCTCCATGGCGTAGAGATCGGCGCGTTTTCCGATAGTGCCGATGTGATGCTTTACGTACAAATTCTATATACCGTTCTGGAGGGAACGAGCAATACGGTCGCTCAAGGTGAAGATATTGATGAAAAAGCGGTTTGGGCGGGAATAGTCGAGCTTATGTTCAAATAGGCCAGCCAGGCTGAAGCGTACGTTGGCACCCATGGTGCCCGTGGGCAACCTTTAAAACGAAAACAGGGGTCGACTCCAGCCTGGCTTGGAGTCGACCCCTGTTGCGTGGCAATCTATGCCGATGCAATCGGCGCTTATTACTTTTCAGCAGCCTTACTGAGAAAGCCGGAAACGATAGCAAACGCAGCAATCATAAGGTTGCAGGCAATGCAGAAGATAAATACTCCCTGGAATGACCCTGCCATGCCGTAAACCTTCATCATAACCGGCATTCCAAAAGCGCCGACGACATAGCCCGCCGAGCAAACGATCGAATAGATTCTTCCAAAATCGCGTGACCCAAAAAGCGAGAGGAGGAGCATCGGCATTGCGGTCCCAACGATGGCGAACATGACATCGTTTACGCCGGCTGCGATGATGGAAACGGTCTCATTGCTTCCACCAATGATGAGAAGCAGGAAGGAAAGAATGCTGACACCTGTCCATGCGACCGTTGCTTTAATAGCGCCAAGCTTGTCGCATGTTTTGCCTACGAAGGGATTTAGGAAGATATCGGAGAGTGAAGCTGCCGAGACCATTAAACTTCCTACGATAGGATTGAAACCGACCTCGCTTGCATAGGTCGGGAACAGCTGGTTCATGCAGCAGGTGAGCTGCGCCACGCAAAGCAGGAGGACGCAGAGAATAAAAGACGGCGTTTTCGCGGCATCGCGGAGTGCCATGCCCGAAAGGACATTCTCCTGCTCATCGGCGCTGCCGCTCTCATGGGTTTCGGAGATTGTCTCTCCGTACGGAAGCATGTTGCGGTCAGAGGGTTTAAGGCGAATGATAAATGCACTCGCAGGCAAAATCATGGCTGCAGAAACGGCAGCTAGTACGATGTATCCCGTACGCCAGCCTTGCTGCTCGATAACCAGCGTAATGACAGGACTCAACAACAGCGTGCAGAGAGAATTAACGCCCCAGGCAAGGCCGATGGCGAGACCGGACGACTTGCTGAACCATTGGTCAATGACATCGGACATGCAGACGCCCGTTGTGAACGAAAAGCAGACGCCGATCACTGCGGCGGAGACGATGAACATCCAGACCTCGGTGTAGAACGCCATTGCAGCGTCGGCGGCAATAAGGACGAGTTCAACGCAAATATGCCACGGTTTGCCTATTACTTTTGGAATAAAACGGCTCAAAAGTGGAAGTCCAAGTGCAAGGCCAAGAAGAATCGCAGTGAAATAGAAAGAGAAAGAAGTGTAGTCAAAGCCTAGGTCTTCACATACTGGAGCAACGAATGAACCAGCAATGATGCTATATGTGCCAGTTGTTCCGGCGGACATTAAACCGAGCGCAATAACGACGATCCAAGCAAATGCGCCACTCTCACGGGGGCGATTTTTAATGGCTGGTGTGGCGAGAGTCATGGCTACTCCATTTCTATCGGCAATACATCATATATGCCTACCGATAGGTATATAAACCACAGGGCGCTTCGTCAAGCATTAAGCGGGGAGAGGGGCTCTTAGCGTGCTGAACGGTAAGAGTCCCCAATGTGACAAAGGGACTGTCCCTTTGTCACATTATTCGGAGCGTAGGGCCTCCACGGGGTCTTTTTTGGATGCGCTGCGGGCAGGCAGCAGGCCGGCGACGACCGTCAGCAGCACCGATATCGCAATGAGCGCCAGCGCATCCTGCACGGGCAGGCTCATCAGATTGGGTACCTGTTTGGCCGCAAGCGCCCAGGCATTAACCGGAAAGCTCACGACTACCACGACAGCAACGGCAAAGACGCCGGCAATGAGGCCCTCGATGAAGGTCTCGGCATTGAACACGTTGGCCACATTGCGCTTCGACGCGCCAATCGCACGCAGGATGCCAATCTCCTTTTTACGCTCCAGTACGCTGATGTAGGTGATAATGCCGATCATGATGGAGCTGACGACCAAGCTGATGCTCACAAATGCGATGAGCACCAAGCTGATGGTGTTCACGATGTCGGTTACCGAGCCCATGATGATACCCATGTAGTCGGTGTACGAGATTGTCTGTTCATCGTGGCCAGCGGTTTTGACCTGCTTGTTGTACGCGTCGATGTGATCGAGCACGCGCTCCTTGGCCTCAAAGTCGCGCGGGAAAATCTTGACCGAGATGGGGTCTGCCTCGTCCGCATAACCCAACGTGGTCAGATTGTTGTCGTAGGTGAGCTTCGACGCCTTGGCATAGCTCATCATGAGCGAACTCAGATCCTCGGCGTCCATGTTGAAGTGGATGGCGCGAGCAAAGGCGCTCGCGTCCACGCGCATGGCGCTCGCCAGGTTAGCAAAACTCGATGACATCTGCGTCGCCATCTGGTCCATAAGCCCTGCCGCGCCTGTTTTGAGCTGGGACGATACGGTCGTCGCAATCTGCTCGCTGATCGCCTTCATGACCTGATCCATAGCCTGCTGCAGATACGGAGCCAGCTGCTTTTGCACATAGTCGGTCATCGCCTGCTGCAGGCGCTCGGCCAGGGCATCGCCGCCGAGCGCCTTGAGCTGGGCCAGGATTTGCTGAGCTGCCGTATCACTCTCAAGATACGCCGAGAATGCGGCAGCAAGCTTTGACGCGTCCTTAAGATCTTCGGGCGACAGCGCCTTAAACTGATCAGACCGCAAAAAGCCCTCAAACAGCTGGTTGGCAAGCGTTCCCACCTGCTGCATTTGCTCGGGCGTGAGTTCCAGACCGTCAAAGATGCCCGAAAAATCTGGGGCCGGCGCTTTGGCCATGATGTCGCTGAAGTCGATGTCCTTCCCAACGCCCGAAAGGTCAATGTCCAGCCCGGATAAGTCGATACCAGAAAGGTCCATACCGCCGGCAGCGCCCGAGAGCGCAGACGTATCGAACGAGAACGCACCCTTGAGCGCCGCCTCGTCCACGCTGAACATGCTGCCCAGATCCACTCCTTGTTTGGCCTCGCCTTGCAGCTCATCGAAAGACTTGCCCGTAAAGACATCCGTCACGGGGTGGGCGAGCTGCTCCTGCACAATCTGCGAATCGGCGGCGCGCTCCATAAGCTGGCGAGTCAGCGCATGCGTATAGGCAATGCCCGGGGACAACGCACTTGCGTTGGCTGTCTCGTTGGGTCGCACCACGCCCACAATATGCACGTCAATACCGTCGGCAACCTTGGCCGTCATAAATTCGGCGTCGTCAGACATGTCAGTCCATATGCCGGTCTCTTCGTTTTTGCGATACGCATCGGCCGGCGACAGCACCTTAAACGTCGTGGACAGCGCATCGTCGTAGGTAAAGTCGGCGCCGGTCTCGGGCGTTTCGACCCCACCGTCAGCCGTCATAGCGCTGTTCACCAGATCGTTGAGCTCATCGATATCCAGCGCACCGATGCTGTAAAGCGTATAGTCGCCCACCGTGCCACGACTCGAAAGCACCATCACGGCTTCGTTTGCGGACGTGGGCCAATGACCGGCGACGACATCATACTGGCTGTCGAGCAGGCTCTGATCGTCGATCATCTCGTTAAAGACCGAGGTTCCCATAGAATCCATGCTCACCGTTGCCGCCGAACTCGCGCCCCCGCTCATGGCCTCGGTCATGGCGTTGGGCACCAGCCGGACAGGCTTCTCATCGCCCTTCCCGGCACGATAGACAACCGGCGATACACCGTAGCCGTACTGAATGGCGTTGACCTCTTTATCGATGCCATCGCCACCGGCATCGAGCCATGCCTTAAAGCTCGTCATGTCGTTGGACTTAACGCTTGCAAACATATCCTTTACGGCCGTGACCACGGGAATCTTATCGGTTCCCTTAGCCTTGCCGCCGGTGCCGCCGTCGGACGAGCCCTCGTTCTTGGACGCCTCATCATCCGCAGTTCCCTGCCCGCCCATCATGGACGACAAGTCGTAATCCTGCTTGGAAATGGTGAGTGGGTAGCTCGAGAGCGTGTCCTCCTCGACCTTTTTGATGTAGCCGTTTACGCCATTGGAGAGCGCCAGAATCGCCGCGATACCGATAATGCCAATCGAGCCCGCAAAGGCCGTCATGGCCGTACGGCCTTTTTTGGTCATAAGGTTTCGGGCAGAAAGCCCCAGCGCCGTCACAAAGCTCATCGAGGTTTTGCGCGTGGGCTTGGCCTCGCGGCGCGCGGCCTTTGCTACATCAAAGGGGTCGGAATCGTCGGTGATCTTGCCGTCCGCCAGGTTGACGATGCGCGTGGCGTACTGGTATGCCAGCTCAGGATTGTGCGTGACCATGATGACCAGGCGGTCGCGCGCTACGTCCTTGAGCAGATCCATGACATGTACGGATGTCGTTGAATCCAAGGCGCCGGTCGGCTCGTCAGCCAGCACGATCTCGGGGTCGTTGATCAGGGCGCGGGCGATGGCCACGCGCTGCATCTGTCCACCCGATAGCTGGCTCGGGCGCTTGTTCATGTGCTCGCCCAGGCCGACTTTCTCCAACGCCTCGCGCGCACGCTGGCGGCGCTCGGCATGGCCCACACCCGTGAGCGTCAGCGCCAGCTCAACGTTTTCCAAAATGGTCTGATGCGGAATGAGGTTATAGCTCTGGAACACAAAGCCGATGCGGTTGTTGCGATAGGCATCCCAATCGCGATCGTGAAAGTCCTTGGTCGAAATACCGTCGATCAGCAGGTCGCCGGAATCGAAATGATCGAGCCCACCGATAACGTTGAGCATCGTGGTTTTACCCGAACCCGAGGGACCCAGGATGGCCACGAACTCGTTATCGCGAAAAGACAGGCTTACGTTGTCGAGCGCCACCTGCGTAAACGACTGCGCAACGTACCTTTTGCAAATTCCTTTGAGCTCCAGCATGGACGGCAACCTCTCCTGCGCAGGCACCCTGCCCGCTCTCCTCCGCCGTTCGTATTCGACGCGTTTGTCCTACTCTATCCCCATTTTTTACCAGCGCCAATGAGAAATGTAACGAAGCGCGCCAAAAAACGAGCAGGACGGTGCCCAAAAAGAGGTCCCGAGCGGGACCTCTATATGGTGGAGCTTATCTTAAAAGGTAGCGGACTACTTCGCACAGCGACACACGATCCTCGCTATGCTTTACGCGTTTTTTACTGCTCGCTATTCGCAATCGCCTGGTCGATAAGCTTGTCGAGTGCTGCGCGCTGCTCGGCGGAGCTGATGGCTCCCACGATTGGATCCCCTACGATGTTGCCATTCTGATCGATGACATACGTTGTCGGGAACGAGAACAAATTTGACGTAAACTTACCGGCCTCGCTATCCGACTTGAACCAGATGTTCTTATATGTCACGCCCTTCTTGCTCAGCACGTCCTTGGCATCTGCAATCTCGCCCTTGTTGCCATCGAGCGTAAAGGAATTGACACCCACGACCTGGCCGCCCTTCTTGGCAAGATCCTGATTCAGTTTCTCAAGATCGCCCAGCTCGCCCACGCACGGCTTGCAAGTGGTGAACCAGAAGTTCATGACGGTAACCTTGTTCTTAGCGAACAGCTCGTCGCTGCTCACGTCGTTGCCATCCAGATCCTTGCCCGTAAAGCTGGGGAACTTCGTCGCCTCGCTCGAAGCATTGGCACCAGCCGTCATGCCAGCGGTCGAAGCGTCGACGCTCTCGCCTGAGCTCGGCGTGCTTCCACAACCGGGGAACTCCTTCTCCAGGCTCTCGAGCTTGTCCTCGATCTCCTTGATCTGCTGTGCACCGGCCTTGAGCGTCTTAAGCTCATCCGCCGTGAACTCATCCTTGGCGCCGTCGATGGTCTTGAGCAGGAAATCGCCGTAATTGCTGCCGTCCTCAATCATTGCCGAGTCTTTATTTGCCGCATTGAATACCTTTTCCCACAGCGCGTTATCACTCGAAAAGATATCGTTCTCCTTCTGCATGAGTTTTGCATACAACTCGGCGGCCTCGTCGGCATTGGCCGGCTTCTGCGCAGTGAGTTCTGCGATCTTAGAATCGGAGCCCGCAGATTCGCTCGCATTGCCGCCAGGTGCCGAGCACGCCACAAGACACAAGGCCAGTACCGGCACCATAAACAGGGCCGCAATCTTAGAAAGCTTCATGGTCATTCCTCCGTTTTGTCGAAGCTTGTTTACTTTTTATCGGCGGTCAAGGGAAGCTTTTCCGCCGACACATCCAGGCCATAGCGATAGCTGATGGCATCGACAGGGCAGGCCCCAATGCACTTTCCACACCGGATGCATTCGGCATGATTGGGCGCGCGGACCACATCAACGTCCATCTGACAAACCTTTGAGCACTTGCCGCACGAGACGCATTTGCATGCGTCAACCCGAATCCCCAGTAGGGACACCCTATTCATAAGCGCATAGAATGCGCCGAGTGGACAAATCCATTTGCAGAAGGGGCGGTAGAACAAAACGCTCAGCACTACCACGGCAATGAGAACGGCAAGTTTCCAGGTAAAGAGTTGGCCCAGCGCAGATCGAATGCCGGCATTGGCAATGGCCAGCGGAATGGCACCCTCGAGCACACCCTGCGGACAGACGTATTTGCAAAAGAACGGATCGCCCATGCCCACGTCGTTAACCACCAAGACGGGCAGCAGCACCACGGCAAACAGCAGCACGACGTACTTGATGTACGTGAGCGGCTTGAGCTTTTTCGTGGAGAACTTTTTGCCGGGAATCTTATGAAGCAGCTCCTGCAGCCAGCCAAACGGGCACAGAAAGCCGCATACAAAGCGTCCCAGCAGCACGCCGAGCAAAATGAGCGTACCGGTGACGTAGTAAGAAAAGTTGAACTTGGATGAACCTACCACCGACTGGAACGACCCGATGGGACACGCACCCGATGCCGCGGGGCACGAATAGCAATTAAGTCCAGGTACGCAGACTGTTTTTCCCGCGCCCTGATAGATGCCGCCTTTGGCAAAGTTTGGCAGGTGAATGTTGGTGATGAGCGTCGCCGCCGCCTGAATGAATCCGCGAAATCGGGCCAAAACATGCGACGCAGTGTTTTCTCTTTTATCCAATTCCGATACACTCCAAGCACAGCCTAATCGCTTTGGCCAGCACGGCATCCGCCTCGCCACGCATAACGCCAAAGCACACCATGGCAATTCCGACGATCAACAAAGCGACCTGTACCACGGGTTTTACCGCTTTGAACAACCTGACCACTCCTTTCGTTACGCGACCATTGGACCATATCGACTATAAAATCCGTGTTAAGCGCGATTTGGAATGTGCGAGGAGACTGTTATGCGAATTTTGATCGTCGAGGACGAGCGAGCGCTGTGCGATGCAATCGCGCGCAGCTTGCGAAACTTGGCGTACAGCGTCGACTGCTGTCACGACGGACAGGAGGCGCTCGATCTACTGGACGTTGAGGCCTTCGACCTCGTGGTACTCGACCTCAACCTTCCCCGTATCGACGGCATGACCGTACTCAGGGAACTTAGGAAAACTGACTGCGAGACGAAGGTACTGATTCTGTCCGCACGTGGCGAAGTATCCGATAAAGTCGCCGGACTCGATGCCGGCGCCAACGATTACCTCACCAAGCCGTTTCATCTGGACGAGTTTGCGGCAAGGATTCGCAGCCTTACCCTCAGACGCTTTACACAAAGCGACATAGTTTTAACCTGCGGAAAGCTCCGCTTTGACACCAAGGCGCGCATCGCTTCCGTGGACAGCGCGGCTTTATCTCTTACGCGCAAGGAAACGGGAATCTTGGAATACCTGATGCTTAATCAGGGGCGTCCGGTAAGTCAAGAGGAGCTTATCGAGCACGTTTGGGATAGCAGCGTGAACAGCTTTAGCAACGCAACCCGCGTTCATATCTCGTCACTCCGCAAAAAGCTGCGTGGCGCATTGGGATACGACCCGATTCGCAATCGGATTGGAGAGGGCTACGTTATGGAGGATGGCGAATGAAAGGGCTTTCGCTGCAATGGCGCATAACGATCATGACGGCACTGCTCACGTGTGCAGCATGCGTGCTGACGAACTGCCTGGTCGGCTATACGGGCATGCGCTACATGGATGCCATCGGCAGTAACATCTCGGCCTTTAACGCAACCGGCGAAGATTCGCCCCAGGCGTTCGACCCAACGAAAGCGGCCCCCGATGACAAGGTCACGATCGTCGTAAACGACGCACAGGAGTCTTTTGGCACGACAACCTGGTGCATCACGGCTGGAGTCACACTCCTTGGCGGCGTGCTGGCATACTTTGTGAGCGGCCGTGCGCTCAAACCGCTACGGGCTTTTGCAGCCCAGGTTGAGCGTGTGCAGCCTGACAACCTAAGCGAAATCAGACTCAGTGAAGATGTGCCCACCGAGCTACAACGATGCAGCGCCTCTTTCAACGACATGATCGCCCGTCTTGGCGAAGGGTTCTCTGCACAGCGTCAGTTTACCGGCAACGCCGCACACGAGCTGCGCACCCCGCTCGCCCTTATGCAAGCACAGATTGAACTATTCATTTCCGAGCGCTCCGGTTTGCAACCCGAAACAGCCGAGCTGCTCGGCCTGCTACAAGAACAAACCGAGCGCATGTCTCGAATGACCAAGGTATTGCTCGAGATGAGTGAGCTCCGCAGTGTCCCTTGCGAGGACGATGTGGAACTCGGTCCCCTGTCCGAAGAGGTCCTCACCGACCTTGCGCCACTTGCCGAGAATAAGGGCATAGCCCTCAATTGTGCTGGAGACGCTTTAGTAATCGGGAACGATGCGCTCCTCTATCGACTGGTGTTTAACTTGGCCGAAAACGCCATCCGTTACAGCTGCTCCGGCTCGACTGTCAACGTCTCCATTAACGACAGCGACAGCCATGTACTCCTGCGAGTCAAAGATGAGGGCCCGGGAATACCCAAACAGTACCGAGAGAGCATCTTCCAGCCGTTCTTTCGTCTAGACAAATCCCGCAGCAGGGCATACGGCGGCGCAGGGCTCGGACTAGCGCTCGTTTGGGAGATTGCAGCTCTTCACGGTGGCACGGTAGAGGTCGAAGCAAGTTCCGAGAACGGAACCGTGATGCTCGTGACCCTCTCAAAGGGGGCCACCACGTGATCCGACTGTCCAGGGGCCCCACTCGGCATTGTGAAACGCGTCCCAAAACTTGGACATGAGAAATGGGAGGCAGTTCGCATCTATGCCGAGGACGAAGTCCTGGCGGGGATTCAGGATGCGCAGAGGAAGCTTACGGCAGAAAACCCCGACAGAGTCGTGACCGTCGGCGGCAACTGTATGGTGTCGCTTGCCCTCTTCGATTACCTGCACGGGAAATACGAGAACGTTGGAATCGTCTGGATCTATGCGCATCCGGATGTATCCACGCTGAATGATGACTTCCCCAACGCTCACGCCATGGTACTTGGCAGCCTTTTGGGAGAAAGTCATCCCGGTCTTCGGCGGCGAATAACGCGAATGTCCGCAGGCAGACTCCAACCTGTGCGCGGAGAAGCTGGGCGACGCAAACAAGATTCCTCGACTTGAGCATGGAGATGAATCCGTCTATCAGTCTCATCGCATACTCAGAGGAGGATGCCAGATATAGATCCCATTGGGTAAAGTCGCCGTTCATGAAGGGAATCACTGCATTGCGCTCGGCGACTCTCAAGGCACTCAGGCTTTGTTCTATTTTCTCAGCTTCTTGTTTGAACTGTTCGCTATCCAAAATGCCCCAAATGCCGGCTTCTCAGCAAATCAAAAAAACAAGAGAGACAGAGATTAGGTTCATGCTCCACTGAACCCGCGCTTCCAGTCGAGGCGCTCCTCCTCAAAGATCTCCCCGGAGTCCCGTATCTCGCGCCCCTCACGGATCTGTCCATATCAGTGTAGCCAATCCAAGCACAGCCCCACCGCACGGCCCAGTCGCTTCCGGTCCTGCGTGGCCCCGTGAAGGCGGAAGGGCGTGGCTGTGGGCGGTGCGTTCCTTTCTCCTCGTACTTTTTTGGGCATGCGTCACGCCCCCCCGCGCAGCGCTGAGAGCGAATCGGCGCAGGCTTGGGGACAGTTGCGTAGAGGTTGAGGTTCGGGTTTCGCCGGCTTACGCAGCTTGGCGGGCAGAGCGCCCGGGCTCGCTGCGCCTAGGGCGCGGCGGGATCCGCGACGTCGGAGGTGTCGATCTCGTCCAGATTGGCGAGCTGGCTGATGAACGGGATACTCTCGTATTCGTCCACCTCGACGCCGCCGAGCACGATGGTGCTGTCGCGCGTGTCGATTTGGGTTGTGAACACAGCCGGATCGAAACCCGAAGCGATAAAGCCAATGCCCGCGAGGACAACGCCCGCGGCAACGAGCCCGCCCGCCACGGCAAGGTAGATCTTCTTCGCGCTGGTCATGGTACTCACTCCTTTCTACGCCGCAAGATGCGCGGCAGCGCCGCCCTTCTCGCCCTTACCCTTCCAGAAGGGCGAGGCGGCCTTCCTCGCCCAGAGCGCCGAGAGGCGCGCGATTTGTTTTGAGGCGGCCCAAGCGCCAGTACCAACGAAGAGCGCCACGCCGACGAGGCCGAGCCCCACGCCCGCCGAGGCGAGGACGTACGGGAAGTGGCCGATGGTGACGCCGCTTACGGCAAGCAGGAGCCCAACTACGCCCGCGCCCCCGAGTGCCGCCGCGACGATCCACACGCAGAGCGCCAGCACCCAGATGCAGATATAGACCGTGACGGCCACGGCGGCGAAGGCGGCGAGCAGCGGCACCCACACCGGGGAGCCCACGATGGTCAGCACCCACAGCAGCGCGGTGCTGCACCGGCGCGTCCTCGCGATCGCGCGCGGCACGGCGGGCAGGTCGTCGAGCGTGGCCTCGGCAACCTCGCCGGGGGCGCCCATGGCGGCCACGGCCTCCTCCTCGCTCATACCGTCCTCCATGCGGTCGGCGATGGCCTCCGCATAGAACGCCTTGGTCTCCTCCACCTGCTCGGCCGGCAGGCAGGCGAGCAGCTCGCCCAACCGGCCCAGAAACTCATCGCGCGTCATGGTGCGCCCCCTCAACGTATGCGTAAATCTCCCGTACGGACGGCCACTCGGCCAGGAACTCCTCGATGCGCGCTCGCCCGTCGTCCGTGATGCGGTAGTACCGGCGCAGCCGCCCGTTGTGCTCGGCGGAGCGCGCCGTGATGCACCCGGCCTTCTCCAGGCGCTTGAGCAGCGGGTAGAGCGTCGACTCTGTGAGCCCCATGCTCGCCGGCACGTCCTTCACGATCTGGTAGCCGTAGGACTCCTCGCCGGAGACGGCCGCAAGCACGCAGGCCTCCAGGAAGCCGCGCTTCATCTGTGCCTCCATCCGCACACCTCCTTTCGTCATATACTGTGCTATACACACTATACGATGCAAGGTATTAGAGGTCAACTCTCATCGCGAAGATTCTCCGGCCCCTGCGCGCTGCGAACGTGATGTCGCGGGGCGGTTGGCATTATGCATGAAACGTCAAGTAACGCTCTTTTGATCCACTTCCACTCGGCCCCATATGCCTTGTACAACGCCCCCCCTTCGACCTCGGGTTCAAGAGAGCCGCTAGGCTGGACGTGCCGGACGGTAAGGTCCTGGACGCCATGGTGGACTTCTCCGATACCATGCGGGTCATGGGTCTACGCCGATGGAGGCCCACGCACGCGGCAGGGCTCGCCCGTCACCGCTGGTCGCCGGACGATCCCCACGCCCCGCTCGCCAACGCGCAGGCGACAGCAGCAGTCCAGCGCTGGTTGGAGACGCCGGAATGCCCAGAAGATGCGTTTCTCATCGCTGCGACAGAGCTTTTTGCAGGGGTGGCAATTTATCCTAATGTCGAGGTCAGCTAGGCTTCGGTAGCCACCTTGGAAGCATCGCCAATAGACTCTTCCTTTATACGTTCGGCATAATCGTAGGCGATACCCACAAATTCCAGTCCCGAGCAACAGGAGTACAATTGCTGCTATTGTTGCCAGCTGTTGGGAGATGGATGATGGACTGCGATGGCTACCCATGCGTTCCCATGCCGTTGATGTGCACCGCCTTTGTGCCGGGGCAGATTGACGCTGCGGTTGCAGACATTTCCGACCCCGATTCGCGCGCCATTGCCACGGCAGAAGCGCTGTACTTTCGCGGACAGGCTGCCCTCGCTGCCAAGTCGACGCGTCCCTATCTTGACGCCACCGATCCCGCGCTGCGCTATTCTGCATGCTTTATCTGCGGATACGCCAGTCTGTCGCTCAACCGCATCGCCGACACCCGCCGCTGCCTTGCTGGCATCCTCGATACGCCAACTGACGAGGAATCACCCGCCGTCCACGCCATGCATATCCTGTTCGCCTCGGCCGCGAGCGTCCTGCTGCACTTGCCTTCCCCGTATTCCGCCGAAGAGTTTTATCCACTTGCGGCGCATCTGCCCGAAGGCCTGCGCCTGTTCGCCAGCTACGTGATGGCGCACGCCTTATATCTGCGCGGCGAATACGGCCGCAGCCTGGGCATGGCGGAAAACGCCCTGATTATGAAACAGGGAAGCTACCCCATCTCGGAACTGTTCCTGCACTTGGCAGCTTCCATGGCATGCATGAGCCTCAAGGACATCGAGGCCGCAAAAGCGCATTTTGGAGCCGCTTGGAATATTGCGCGCCCCGACGGCCTTATCGAGCTCATCGGCGAGCACCACGGCCTTTTACAGGGGCTCATCGAGGCATGCCTAAAAACGCAATACCCTGACGACTTCGCACGCATCATCGAGATCACATACCGCTTCAGCTACGGCTGGCGGCGCATCCACAACCCCGATTCGGGCGAGGACGTGGCCGACGATCTAACGACCACGGAATTCACCATGGCCATGCTCGCCTGCCGCGGATGGACCAACGCCGAAATCGCACGCCATATGGGAGTATCGCCGGGCACCGTCAAAAACCGCCTATCCGGCGTATACGCAAAGCTTGGCATCGGCACACGCGCCGAGCTGGTCGCGCATATGTTGCGTTAGCGACCGGGCTGCCAAGCGCATCGAACGCGTTCCGGAACCCGACGCTTCGCTCGATCAATTTGGACATTTTGGCCATCGAACGGCACTACCGCCACGGGACACCTTCTCGCAAAATTGGATTATTTCCACCGATATTTGCGGGATGGGAGCCCAAGATGCTTGATCGCCGTTCGTTACTTGTTGCCGGAGCGTCCTCGCTAGCGAGCATTATGTTGCCTCGCGTGCCGGGAAGCGAAAATGCCTTCCTGCTGCCGTTCGCGCCCACCGCGGCCTATGCCGACGAAGAATACCCCTTCAAGGTGCTCGTTCTCTCGCGCACCATGTTTGGTGTGGTCGTGGTCGACGTCGCCAACAAGAATACGCCCATCGCAGGTGCCCAGGTCACGCTCACATCGCGCTATGCCGCAGGCAAGCAGCTCGCCGCCACGACCGATGACGAAGGCACGGCCATCTTTGAGATTGCCCCGCTTTCGGAAGGCTACGTGGACGAGGCAACGCTCCTTGACGCGTACGACTTTAACGGCGGCATCTCCATTAGCATGGCGGGATACCGTGATGTCGAGATTCCCCTTGCGCGTATCCAGGGCGGCACCGCCATAACCGCGCCCACGCGTCCGCTCTCCGACGGCAAGCCGTATTTCCGCCAGCTCACATTCGACGAATGGGACATCCAGTGCGCTGAAGCCACGTTCATGGCATTGCCGAAGGACGACGCGGCAAACGACCAACCCGACACGCACGCCTTTATTGTACAGGCACATCTGCCACAGGGTGGACAGGCAACGCTGCACATCAACAAGGTAATGCCCGCCACGGGCAGCTCACCCGAAACCGTCACGCAGATCGGTCAGATCAAGGCCAGTGCATCGGGTTCGGACAATCTGGCAACGTTCACACTCGAAGACAAGTTCCTCGATACGACATCGGGCCTTCTGGAAGAAGGGTGCAAGCTGCGCTTTGTCCTCGACTATCAGGGCAAAACCTACACGCTCTCATCCCCTATGGCCGTTGTCACCGCGCCGGCCGCAAAGGCAGAATCGGGCTCGACCACCATCATTCCCACCACTATGGACCAAGAGATCACTCCGTTTGATTTCCCAGCGGCGTTTCCCGGCATCGGCGGCAATAAGTTCACGTGCTGGATGCCTTCGTTCCCCATTTTGTTCGATTTCTCGTTTGCCGGGTACGTACTGTTTGGCGGAGGATACAAACCGGTCGGCTACATGAACGATTCGGGCAATCCGGATCCGGAGTACTGGAAGAAGTCACCGCGCGAGTCGGGTGCCAAGCAGGCAAACCGCTACCTCGACGAGATGGAGGGGAAGTGGAATCAGTACAAGAGTATGAGTGCCGGTTCGGGCACCGATCCAAGAAACACCAAGCTCCTTCGCCACCATTGCACGCCGCTGTTCACGATGGATATCGCCACACAGCTGTACGGCTCGCTCGCCTACGATTGGGTGGGCAAAACCTGGGGCGACAACAACGACCCCGCATACGGCAATATTAAGGCCCTCTTCCAGGTAAGAACCGACCTCAATTGGACCGAGCAGTTTACCCTAGGACCGGTGCCGTTTTTCCTAAACGTCAACCCCTGGGTGCTGGCAAAACTGGCGCTTGCCGTGGGCGCCCACACGCACGGTAGCGGCGCGGCGTTTTTCAAGAACATTTCGCTCGACTATTCAAACACCTCGGGCTCGTTCACCATCCAAATCGGGCTTGCCGTCACCTTTGGCGCCGGCGTTGCAGGCGTCGCTTCGTCTGCCGTGCGCGGCGCCGCATCCCTCACGCTGTTCATTGGGTACGAGAAGGCAGATGGACACCAGCTTCCGCGACTGCGCGTAGGTGCAGACGTCGATGTCGATGTGATACTCCAGTTCGTAATGTTCAAGTGGACCACCAAGGCTTGGTCGGGGTCGTGGCCCACACTCATCGATTCGTGGAATATGTCGGTGAACAATGGCGACCAGTATGTGCTCCAGCGCTCTGAGCTCGCATTGGGTGGAGATACGCCCTACACGCTGGATGCCCGCTTCGGCACGCCCGGCAACATCGAGGCGGGCGGCGTGCCGCAATTTATCGCATCGGCCACCATCGTCACCAACGCCGAGCTGCTCGCACGCGCCGAGGTTAAGGCCACTGCCGTAAACGTCGCGCCCGTCGTGCGCGATTGGGACCGATTGGTCGCGCGCATTGAGCTCGAGGCAGATGCAGAAAGCGACGACACGGGACAGATCGAGCATTTCGTCCATGCACTGATAGGGAACGACGAAAACGCCGCGCCGATGTACGAGTACACCTATATCGGGCAGGCGACGAACGCTGTTGCGGACCCCAACGCCAATTCTGCCGGTGTATCGGAGGACGAGCGTGGCGGCATCAAACCCTCGAGCGACAACGTACTGTTTACTGGCGTGCTCAGCGAAGCTCACATGAAACTGGCAATTATCGCCGGCGTAGAATGCCTGTTCCGCATCGCCTCGGTGCGCTACGGCGACAATGGCCGCTCGCGCCTGGTGGTGCACACAAAGGCAAACGGCACGTGGTCCGCTCCCACGCCCGTGGACTTCCCCCTTGGCTTTGGCGAGGGCGACGTGGAGCGCGACGGCATATACGATTACGACTTCGACGTGGTGGAATATACGGACGGAAGAGAAAACCAGGACGCCTACGTGTTGCTGGTCTCGGGCGAGCGCCGCGACGGCGACAACACCCCTTTCGATGCGGCGAGCACATCCGGCATACTGTCCGTTGTGCGCCTGCGCATAAGCAACGGCGGAGTTCATGTGGTGTCGCATACGTCATGGCGCAGCATCTCGCGCGGCCGCCTGCAAGAGGATGGCTACCATTGCCTGCAGTGCCCGCGCATCACGGTGGGCAAGACACTGGTCGACGGACGCCTGTCGGGTGCCTACCTCCACCGCCGCGGAGCCACCGCAGAGAAGGCGCTCGGCAGCGAGGCTGAGGTTGCGCTGGAGTGCTTTGCCCTGTGGTCGGACGTTTCGGGCGACAGCCTGACGTTCCGCCAAGTTCTCCGCTTTCCGCAAGCACCGTCGAGTATCGAGCTGGGCGAGCCCGAGAATATCAACGGCAAAATGGTGACGCCCGTTGCGTACGAGACCGCAGACGGTTGCGGCTGCGCATCGTACGCCGTGATTGGCCAGTCCATTGCGGGCTGGGGCGTTATGCCACCAGACGCCACGGTACCCCATGCGGTGCCGTGGCCACAACATTCGGGCTTTTTGGCCACCGTCAACGAGCAGCTGCAGCATATTACTTGGACGCGAGGCGCATCGGCATTTGCAACGCAGCCCGTGGGTGCCGCAGGCTGTGGCCCGGCGTCGTTTAGCGTAAGCAACAACGGCAGGTGCGTGCTCTATGTAGAGAACACCGATGGCAAGGTGGGACAAACCTACGGCGAAGAAGGCAACCCGGTAGCAGTGATGGGCAAGCACTTCCGCATCTTCGCCAGCACCTTGGCAGGCGATCTGTTCACGGAGCCGTTCGTGATGTGCGAGCTGGACCATCCCGTCGATCAGATAACGACATTTTTGACGTCGGGAGGCATGCTCTCCGCGCTCGCCACGCACATTGTGAGCGCGGAGAAGAGCGAGGCAGAGCTGCACGGCATCGAAGTGCCCTTGGTGGCGTGTGCCACTCCGACGGGCGCGGTCGCTACCTCGGGCGCGGTGGTGCCCGGAGCAGCAGGCGAATCCTTCATGGTCACGGTGCGAAACGACGGCAACACTTTGCTGACCGCCGGTACGATCGATCTGTACCGAGAGGGCTCCAGCCAGCCGTTCTCCAGCGCATCCATCGGGTTCGGAGCGAACGCACGCATGGCTTCGATCTACGATCCAGAGCTTGCCGAGGACGCTTCGGCCAACGACATGGCACACGTGAAGTACGCGCTCGAGACGCTGGGCGCACGTTTTGCGACGCACCCGCTGGTTGCCGACAATGGAAACGCCGTGCTGGCACCAGGCTGCACGGCACAGTTCCGCATGAGCTTCGCCATCCCCGAGAGTTGGAGCGACGAAGTGGGCAAACGCGTAACGCTGTATGCGATAGCGCGTGATCTGGTGGCGCTCGATCCCGTAACGCTCGAGGAAATTCGACCGGGCGCAAACTCGGCGCTGGGTGCCGTACTGCACGAGCTTCATGTGCCCGACGCGGCATGCGAACGCTCAGAAGTTCAGGTCGGCGTATGCGACAGCGCGGATACGACAGGACTTCACGACGCCCCGATGACGGCGGACGGCGATGGTGGCTCAAGTGGCGGCGGTACTGACGAGGGCGGCGGCTCCGGCGGAAGCAGCTCCGGCAGTGACAAGGACCACGGCAATAACAAGCGCTCCGGAAAAGCGGGTGCGCTTGCGGGCACGGGCGATGTCAACGCTCCCCTTACAGCAGCCGCCGCAGCACTCGCCGCGGCAGGCGCCGGCCTCGTCGCCTACAGCGCCCGCCGCACGGCGCTCGAAACCGACACCGCCAATGAGGTCAATTCGGATAAGCCTCGCTAGCTCCTAGTTACTTTTGTGAGAGACGCCGACTCGGCTCATCGAACATCAAAATGGGCTGGTTCTGAATACCCAGAGCCAGCCCATTGCGCATTAAATGTCATCTGAGGAGTCGAGTTCTGCCTCGAGCTTGGCAAGGCGTCTTTTCGCCGTGAAAAACGTTGCGCACAGGACAGCAAACGTGGCCGCGAAAATCGTCGCACCGCAGAACACGCCCGTGGCCAGGTTCGCCAGCCAAAAGACGCTTTCGAGCGGTACGATCTGCGCCTCAGCGATACAGCGCATTGCGGCAATAACAAGCGCGAACGCGGCGCCGCTAAGACCGCTGACAAGCAGGAAATATCCAACAGGAAGATGCTCGGTTTGCCCAAAACGATTGGTATCGACATAGCCCTTCCGCGTTTGCAGTCCTGCGCAAATCAACATCACGAGAACGAGCCACAGATACATGGCTGCCTCGAACGGCGTTGCAAAGCCATGCGGCATTTCACTGGCGTCGCTGTGAACCCACGCAACCTGTCGAGCTATAAACTGGTAGAAAAAGATCATCAACATACCAAACGAAAGCAGCACGAAACCAATCTTGTAGATCTTCGCGCTCTCAGCCTCCAGGCGCTCATCCTTTGGGCCGACATATTCACGCCACTTTTGCACGAGTTTTAAATCTTCAAATTTCATAGCGAACTCCTAAAGAGCGTCAGGGTCGGCGTCGGTTTCGTCTTCCCAAAACAAGTCGTTCAACGTAACGCGCAGCGCCTTACAGATTGCCACGCACAAATTGAGCGTGGGGTTGTAGCCGCCCGCCTCGATAAGGCCGATGGTTTGGCGCGTAACGCCCACGGCTTGGGCTAAGTCAGCTTGCGAAAGGCCAGCCGCCGCGCGTGCCGCCTTCATGCGTAGGTTCTTTTTGCCCGGCATGGAGTTCCTTTCGTAGTAATGGACAGATATCCGTTGCAACATGACAGAAATATATTGCATCCATCAGAAGATGTCAACTATATCTGTCATTATGGAAACCATGTTCGTCATTGCGCGCACGGCACCCCGCTGTACCCGAAACCGCGCGAGGCACTGGCCCTGCTCATCGAGCACCAAAAAGGGCTGGCCCCGATAACTCGGAGCCAGCCCTGAGCCGCCTGACGTAAGAATCGCGGTGTTATTTGAGCTTCAGTGCCTCCATCATGGGCACGGCGGCGTCCCAATCGATCTTCCAGCCAATCGACACGCGGACGGTTTCACCCGTTGCGGGAGCCGTCGCAAACAGCGTATGGCCGTTGTCGGGACCGGTAAAGCGCAGCCACGTTATGCCGTTGTACTCGACCTGGTCGGTTGTTGTCTCCTTGCCTTCGTAGACCTGCTCTAGGCTTGCAACCTCTTCCTCCGGCGAGCGTGGGAAGATGCTGATGTTCAGGCGTCCTCCAGTCTCGTCGTGGAAGAAGTTTGCCTTTTCGCGCTCTTCGTCGGACGAATCCAGCGTGTACCCATCGGCGGCCTCGATACTGTACGATGCGCAGTCGATACCCGTTAAATCTGCCTTCTCGTCAGAATCGGCCACGCCGCCGGCCGCCTTGAACTCCTTGGTCTCGCATCCCGTGGTGTCAAAGTGCATGGCCTCATGATTCTTGGCGGGGGCGTAAGCGTCTACGAACTCGACAGTGATGGGCCCGTAGTACGCCGTCTTGGGCGCCCAGAAGTAAACATACTCAACGGTCTCGCCCGGACCGATATCTGGTCTCTCGGAAAGGTCAATTCCCTTGTGCAGATCATCGGGAGCCTCGCTTGCAACGTAGTCGAGCACGGCCGCCTTGCCGGAAGTAAACAACGGGTCGCCTGCCTCAAGATCGCCCTGGGCAGCATGCACGTTAAAGGAACTGAACGTCCTGTTCTTTGTGTTGTTGTTGGCAATCTTGATGTGCAGGTAAAAGCCGTCCTGCTTCTTGGCATCACCGCGATAGAACGTACCGTGAGCCACCGACTCATAGGTAATGCCTGCCACCTCGACCGTCTGCGAATCATAGGCCTTGGACTTCTTGGACTTCTCCTGCACAGGTGCGCTCCCGCCCGAGCCACTCGGCGCATTACCGCCGCAGCCGGCAAGCGTACACGCCAACACAGCCGAAAGCGTCACGGTGGGAATTCCTAACAGCAGTTTCTTTGTCATGGGCCTCATCGTTCTCACCGCTCCTTTCGGCTTGCAGCTCATCCGTTGCCCGAGTCGCAAGTCGACTCCGTGGCATCGGCTTCCACTATGAGCGTATGACGAAACGCGGCGCCGGCGAAGTGACCCACGGCCCAAATAACGACCCGCCAGCGTTCCTTATGGGCCAAAGGGACTCGCACACGCACGCCCGTGGCCCATAAAACGAGACGCTTGTCCCAATGTTCGATTCGATCCATCCGCAAACAAGGTAGGGCGCCTCCAGCCGCCTTCAAACTTACTCGGGCAGAATCAACTCGGCCTTGTCCGAGTAAACGCCGTTCCATCAAATTTCGAACGATTGTTCGATGGATTTCGTGTTGGATGGAATCGTCTGTGGGCTGGGCTATGCTACCTTGACTATCTATATGACTAAAACGCAGCAAAGGAGCACCGAGAGAGCGAGTATGGCAAAAAACACCGCAAACTATGGTAACGACAGTATCCGCCAGCTCAAGGACGAGGAGCGCGTACGCCTGCGCCCCGCCGTCATCTTCGGCTCGGACGGACTCGATGGCTGTGCACACGCTGCCTTCGAGATCCTGTCCAACGCCGTTGACGAGGCACGCCAGGGCTACGGCAAGCTCATCACCCTTACCGCCTTTCGCGATGGCTCTATCCAGGTAGAGGACAATGGCCGTGGCTGCCCGCTCGACTGGAACCCTTCCGAGAAGCGCTTCAACTGGGAGCTCGTCTTCTGCGAGCTCTACGCCGGCGGCAAGTATAACAACAACCAGGGCGGCGACTACGACTTCTCGCTCGGCACCAACGGCCTGGGCTCCTGCGCGACCCAGTACGCTTCCGAGTACATGGACGTCACGGTTTGGCGCGACGGCAACAAGTACTCCCTGCACTTTAAGAAGGGCAAGGTCGTTGGCGCCAAAAAGAAGGCACTCGAGATTGAGCCCAGCGACGAGAACCGTACCGGCACCACCATCAAATGGCGCCCCGATCTTGAGGTCTTTACCTCCATCAGCATCCCCCACGATTGGTATCGCGAGACCATGCGCCGCCAGGCCGTGGTCAACGCCAACGTGACCTTCCGCCTGCGCATCGAGGGCGACGACGGCGAGTTCTCCGAAGAGGACTTCTGCTATCCCAAGGGCATCGAGGACTACGTGCTCGAGAAGGTCGGTACCGACTACCTTACCGAGCCCTTCTTTATCGAGGCCGACCGCCGCGGTCGCGATCGCGAGGACCTGCCCGACTACAACGTAAAAATCACCGCATGCATGTGTTTCTCGCGCACCTTCACGATGCAGGAGTACTACCACAACTCATCGTGGCTCGAGAACGGCGGCTCGCCCGAGAAGGCTGCCCGCAGCGCCCTCACAAGCGCCATCGATGCCTACATCAAGCAACAGGGCAAGTACAACAAAAACGAGAGCGGCATCAAATGGCAGGACGTCCAGGACTGTCTGGTGCTGGTGACCAACTGCTTCTCCACCCAGACGTCCTATGAAAACCAGACCAAGAAGGCCATCAACAACCGCTTTATCCAGCAGGCCATGACGGCCTTCTTTAAGGAGCGCCTCTCGACCTACTTAATCGAGAACAAGGACGCCGCCAACAAGATCATGGAGCAGGTGCTCATCAACAAGCGCTCGCGCGAGAATGCCGAGAAAACGCGCCAGAGTATCAAGACCAACCTGCAGCAGAAGACCGACATGGCCAACCGCGTGCAGAAGTTCATCGACTGCCGCTCCAAGGACAAGACCCGTCGCGAGATCTACATCGTAGAGGGCGACTCGGCAGCAGGCGCCATCCGCACCTCGCGCGATGCCGAGTTCCAGGGCGTCATGCCCGTCCGCGGCAAGATCCTCAACTGCCTGAAGGAGGACTATCCGCGCATCTTTAAGTCCGACATCATCATGGACCTCATGCGCGTGCTGGGCTGTGGCGTGGAGATCAAGGACAAGCGGATCAAGAACCTCGGTGCCTTTGACCTGGACAACCTCAATTGGAACAAGGTCATTATCTGTACGGACGCCGACGTCGACGGTTATCACATCCGCACGCTCGTGCTCACCATGCTCTACCGCCTGGTGCCCACGCTTATCGACGAAGGCTACGTGTATATCGCCGAGTCGCCGCTCTACGAGATCAACTGCAAAGAAAAGACCTACTTTGCCTACACCGAGCTCGAGAAAAACGGCATCCTTAAGGAGATCGGCGACCAGAAGTGTTCCATCAACCGCTCCAAGGGTCTTGGTGAGAACGATCCGGACATGATGTGGCTCACCACCATGAACCCCGAGACGCGTCGCCTGATCAAGGTGGAGCCCGAGGACGTCACCAAGATGGAAACCATGTTCAACCTTTTGCTGGGCAACGACGAGGCAGGCCGCAAGCGCCATATCTCCGAGCACGGCAAGGAATACCTGGACCAGCTGGACTTGCAATAGCAGCAAATCGATAACGACGGCCCATAAGAAGTTCAAGAGGAAATCGTGGCAAAGAAGAAGACGAAGAACCAGCCAAAGAAAAAGCAGGTCAACGCCGAGAACGTCATCGGCCTGCACTCCGAGGTCACCGACCAGCCGATCACGCAGACGCTCGAGGTCAACTACATGCCCTACGCCATGAGCGTCAACGTCTCGCGCGCGTTCCCCGAGATCGACGGCTTTAAGCCCTCGCACCGCAAGCTGCTCTACACCATGTACAAGATGGGTCTGCTCAAGGGCGAGCGCCAGAAGAGCGCCAACATCGTGGGCCAGACCATGAAGCTCAACCCGCACGGCGATGCCGCGATCTACGAAACGATGGTGCGCCTGGCGACGGGCAACGAAGCGCTGCTCGCCCCCTTCGTGGAGTCGAAGGGCAACTTTGGCAAGTACTATTCGGGCGACCTGAGCTACGCCGCCTCGCGTTACACCGAGGCCAAGCTCTCCCCCATCAGCGCCGAGATCTTCAAGGACATCGACAAGGACCCGGTCGACTTCGTCGACAGCTACGACGGCGCCATGAAGGAGCCGCGCCTGCTGCCCACCACGTTCCCCAACATCCTCGTCTCGGCCAACAAGGGCATCGGCGTCGCCATGGCGTCCGATATCTGCGGTTTCAACCTCAACGAGGTCTGCACCGCCACGATGCACTACCTGCAGGATCCCGACTGCGACCTGCTCGAGTACATGCCCATGCCAGACTTCTCGACCGGCGGCGAAATCATCTACCGCCGCGAGGAGATGGAGAAGATCGTCGAGACCGGCCTTGGCAGCTTCCAGATCCGCTCCCGCTGGCGTTGGATTCCCGAAGAGCGCATCATCGAGGTCTACGAGATCCCCTACACCACCAAGACCGATGTCATCATCGAGCGCATCGTCAAGCTCTCCAAAGAAGGCAAGGTCAAAGAGATCGCCGACATCCGCGACGAGACCGACCTTTCGGGTCTGCGCATCGCTATCGACCTTAAGCGCGGCGTCGACCCCGACAAGCTCATGGCCAAGCTTTATCGCTCGACCACGCTGCAGGATTCGTTCTCGTGCAACTTCAACGTGCTGGTCGATGGTTACCCTCGCGTTATGGGCGTGCGCCAGATCCTGCACGAGTGGGTCAAGTGGCGTATTGAGTCCACGCGTCGCCGCATTAACTTTGACCTGGGCAAAAAGTCCGAGCGCCTGCACCTGCTGCACGGCCTTGAGGCAATTCTGCTCGACATCGACAAGGCAATCGCCATCATCCGCGGCACCAAGCTCGAGGCCGAGGTCGTGCCCAACCTTATGAAGGGTTTCGATATCGACGAAACCCAGGCCGAGTTTGTTGCCGAGCTCAAGCTCCGCAACATCAACGAGGAGTACATCCTCAACCGCACCAAAGACATCGCTAAGCTCGAGGGCGAGATTGCCGAGCTTGAGGAGATCCTCTCCAGCGAGGAGAACATCAAGAAGGTCATAAGCGACGAGCTGGCAGCGGTCAACAAGAAGTACGTGATGCCGCGCCGCACGGGCAGAATTGAGCCCCATGAGGTCATCGAGGTGAGCCTGGAGCCCGAGGTCGAGGAGTACCCGGTCACCATCATGCTCTCGCGCGATGGCTACCTTAAGAAGATGACGGACCGCGTGCTCAAGAAGGCGACCACGCTCAAGTACAAGGACGGCGACAAACCCTTTATCGAGTTCCCGTCCTCCAACACCCACGAGCTGCTCGTGTTTACCAACAAGAGCCAGGTGTACAAGTGCAAGGTTGCGGCGTTTGAGGACACCAAGTCGGCCCAGCTGGGCTCGTACCTGCCGACCGATCTTGAAATGGAACCCGACGAGAGTGTCATCTGGATCATCGACCCCGAGGACTACAAGGCCGACGTGCTGTTCGTCTTTGAGAACGGCCGCGTGGTGCGCGTCGCGCTTTCTGGATACGTCACCAAGACCAACCGCAAGCGCCTTAAGAACGCCATCTACGGCGGCAGCAAGCTGCTGTATGCACAGGTGCTCAAGGAAGATCGCGACCTCGCGCTGGTCTCGAGCGACTATCGTTTGATGAACTTCAACACGTCGCTGCTCAAGACCAAGACAACCACCAACACGCAGGGCGTCCAGGCCTTTACGGCCAAGAAGGGCCGCTCGGTCACCACCGTCGGCACGACCGAGGAAATTCTTGGCGCCGGCGTCTCGGCCGAGAAGTTCACCGCGCAGAGCCTGCCCTCCGCCGGTGCCCTCATGAAGGAAAACGACATGCCGAGTTTGTTTGATTAACAGCCGTCTGGCCGGTTCCGACAGCCCAGCCCCCTTGAAACGCAGCAAGGCCCGAATGGTTCAAATGAACCTTTCGGGCCTTGTTCGTTATTGGAAATGCGCGCTAGGCAAGCTTGCGAGCGAGCTCTCGCACCTCTTCCAACTTGGGCGACGATGCCATGCTGTCGCGCTCGGTCATACCGCTGATGGTGACAATGCCCTGGTCCTCCCACTTGCAGTACGCGCAGGTTGACTTGTACATGGCGATTGCCGCATCATAGACGCCCTCGCTGTGGCTATCGAGCAAAAGGGCCGTCTTGATGAACGGGAAGCCCGTAGCACCGAAGGCGTACAGGCGGTCGATGGCGGCCTTCTCCTGCGCGGTGATATCAAACCAGTAGATAGGCGAAGCGAAGACAACCATGTCGGCGTCTTTCAGCGACTCGATCACGTCGGCCATGTCGTCCTTCTGCACACAGGTGCCCTCATGGGTAAAGCAGTACTGGCACCCCAGACAACCAGCGATCTTTTTGCCGGCAACGCGGATGACTTCGAGCGTATGGCCGCCCTCACGCGCGGTCTCGGCAAACGCTTCCACCATAGTGTCGGTATTGGCGCCCTTACGCGGGCTGCCGCTCAATACAACGATTTTCATAGGATTCCCTCTCCTTCATGCTGCAGGCGCGCAGCACACATTTCGTTGTAACCAAAACAGATGGAGCTATTCAGTCGTCCGCAGACCACATCTCTTGTTCGTGTTCTCTAGACACAATCTCATTGCCTGACTCCTC
This sequence comes from uncultured Collinsella sp., assembly GCA_958437495.1. Taxonomy (GTDB): domain Bacteria; phylum Actinomycetota; class Coriobacteriia; order Coriobacteriales; family Coriobacteriaceae; genus Collinsella. The sequence goes on from CAUBOH010000001.1 coordinate 150,119, forward strand.
AACTGTCTTGATTTTCTCTCCGAGAATTGAACAGCAAATCGTTGGCCGCAAAGTGTCGACTGTGGGAAAATTAACTAGAGCTTTCTCCTGCTCGCGTGAGCGTTCGCGTGTATAAGCCTGACCGAATCGGACAGGCGCAATATAGATCCACGGAAACCGGCCTACGAACAAGGAGCGCCTTATGTATGGACAGCATGTTGCACCGCAAACCCATAACAAACGCACTGGCCTGTCTATCCGCAACGTCAAGCTTCATGCAGGCGCCAGAGTCATCACCTTCGGAGTAAGCATTCTTATGGCAGGGCAGCTTTTGCTACCCTGCGCAGCACTGGCGACCGAAATGCCCGAACCCGATGTCGCAACACCCATCACCTGCGATGAAGTCAACGCAGAAGACAGCCTCACAGCAACCACCGTCGTCGATCATTACTACGATTTGGAGCTACCCCCTGCTTTCGAGTTGGTCCAGAACGAGGCTCTTGTATACGATTTTCCCGACAAACCCGAGGACTTCATCTACGGGCTTAACGACACCGTTCATCTCTTCAAGATCGACACCGATACCGAAAGCCTTATAAAAACCGAGAACCCCAAAGAGGCCAGCGTCTCTATTGCCCTGACCATGATCGACAATCACGTTAGAGCAACCGTAGTCTTTACAGGCAGTTACGCCGACGACCAAATCCCTTACAGGCTGGACCTCAACAGCTCAACCTACCTTGGCACACACGTTGACCGTGACTTCGACAGCGGGCAGGGGATTATGCACGAGACGCGGCACGATTACTACATCCGTTACGTCTTCGACAGTGACGTGCACTTGATTGCAACCGATACGAGCGGTTCCAAACCCGAACCGGAAACCAAGCCCGAACCCACACCGCAGCCCAATGCAAAAAAGCCCACGGCAAATCCCGTTTCCACCAAGGCAGTAGCGGCGGTTAAACCAGCCGGGGCCACCCTACCCGCGACGGGCGACAACGGTGCGATGGCAGCCGCCCTGAGTGTTGCCGGTGCTGTAGTTGCGGCAGTTGGCATTTCTGCAACAAGGCGTCGCAACCGCTAGCCAGCATTTCGTACCCCGCAGACAAAGCTCTATCCCCGCTCCGATGAGCTTTACTCACCGAGAAGTTTCTTCCCCACGGAAATGAGCTTTTTCCAACGGTCGCCTTCAGGCCATCAACGCCCCGTGAAACCGACGAAACAGACTGTGCCGAACCGCCATCGAGCTCTGCCCCATCGCAAACAGCGTCGACGGCGTCTTCTGACAACATTTTTGGTCGCCATAGCTCCGATTCGGCAGAGCCCAGTCTCCGCTCGACCTCGAGCAAGACTTGTAAGGAGTCCACAGTCAAGATCAACTACGGAAATCGTGACGAGCCGATACCGCTCGCATGCCCCCTTCGGAATAGGCGCTGAGCAGCTCCTGGGCGTGGGCGAACTCGGGCCCTCGCCTCCAACCGAGCAGGCGGTTGACCGCGAGATTTCCCTGGACGTTGTGGACGAAGAGCAGATAGGCGTCCTCGCGCGAAAGCCCGGTCTTCTCCATGATCGAGGGAACCATCTGCTCCGCGCCGCGCTCGATAACGCGCTGGGCCACGCGGGCGTACGCGTCGTCATCCGAGTAGAGCAGATAATAGTCATCGTTTGCCGGCGGGCGCTGGCAGAGGGCATCCGCCTCCGTTCCTTTGAGCGGGGCACGGACGGGCGACGGTGCTTAAGACTCCCTGCTAGTCGCTTTGAGATATCCCTCGTCGTCCACGGGCTCCAGCCACTCGTTGGAGGTCTCCTCGCCCGGAACCTCAAGCGCGAGATGGGAGAACCAGCTGTCGGGCGCGGCTCCGTGCCAATGCTTCACCCCCGGGGCGATGTTGACCACGTCGCCCGGGTGCAGCTCCTGTGCCGGCTTTCCCCATTCCTGGTAAAACCCTCGGCCAGCCACGCAGACGAGGATCTGCCCGCCGCCGCTTTTGGCGTGATGGACGTGCCAGTTGTTGCGGCAGCCGGGCTCGAACGTCACGTTGCAGACGCCGACCTGCTCGGTGGAAAGGGGCGCGAGGTAGCTTTGCCCGATGAAGTACTTCGCGAACGCGTCGTTGGGGGCACCGATGGGAAAGGCCATCTCGTTTTGGTGCTGCGCCTCTGCGTCAGCGGCGTCGTCCTCGTCCGCCCAGACCTCCTTCGCCATGCGGAAGGCCGCCCAGGCCTTGGGCCAACCCGCGTAAAACGCCGCGTGCGTAAGGATCTCTGCTATCTCTGCTCTGGTCACGCCGTTGTCCTTTGCGGACATCAGATGATATTGGAACGAGGAGTCCGTCAGGCCCTGCGCCATTAGGGCCACCACCGTCACTATGTTGCGGTCGCGCAGGGAGAGCTCGCCCTCCCGGCTCCACACCTCGCCGAACAGCACGTCGTCGTTGAGCTGTGCGAATTTGGGGGCAAAGTCCCCCAGGGCATCCCTGCCCGCCGTCTGCTTAATTGCCATGATCGATTTCCTCCTGTCGATGGTATTAGGCACAAATCTGCTTCCGCGCTGTCAAGCAGTCCGGCTAGATTCCCATGCCCATTCGTCGCGCCTGCTCCAGAGCGGGATGCCCGGCGATTACGGGACACCCCTTGCACCTCCGATTTGCATTGATGAGAATGAAGGTAATACCTAAACCTGACTTTAGGTCAAGGAATGAACTCTAGATTCATTTGGAGGAGCCATGTACACAATCGGACAGGTAGCTGAGATGTTCGGTTTGCCCGCTTCAACGCTGCGATATTACGACAAGCAGGGATTGTTCCCGGGATTGGAGCGGGCGTCCGGCATTCGCCAATTCGGCGATAGGGAACTCGAGGCGCTTCGGGTCATCGAATGCCTCAAGAAGGCGGGGATGGAAATTAAGGACATCCAGCTGTTCATGGAATGGTGCGCGGAAGGCCCATCAACGTACCCTCAGCGCAAGGCCATGTTCGAGGAGCGGAAGGCCCACATGGAATCGGAGATCGCGAAGATGAACCGTGCGCTGGACATGCTGAAGTTCAAATGTTGGTACTACGAACAGCTGAATCAAGGCAACAACGAGGCTGAGTTGAAGGCGCTGATTCCGGACGGGTTGCCGGAAGAGATTAAAGAGGCCTACGAGAACGCCCACGCTCGATAGCGGCGTTTGATGCTCAGGAGGCTTCGGCACGGAGCCGTTTTTGAGCAGGAGTGCAAATGCCGTCTCTGTTCCTTGGGCTCTATCCGTGTTTGCTATATCGCCCACAGAGGAATCGCCTGCACCTTTTCTGTTAGGGAGTATGGCTCAGGGGTTTGGTAAATGACAAAAGCGCAGCGTCCTGCTTGGCGAGCAGGTAATCGCACGGGTTTTCTTATGTCAAATTTGGGATATTCCCAAATCTAGCTATTCCCGCTCTTTCACATGCGCTTGCCGCCATGCCTCCCAGTCAGTTCCAGTTAGGTCGTCGGCATTGGCCGTCTTTACCGCCGAATCCCGGCACTGGTCGCCGTGTGGGCGTTTAGACAAAAGCCGGAGCGGCTCCAAAAATATTTCGAAACTCAGGGCTTTAAGTTTTCATTTTTGTCTCAAAGAGCGCGACAGGAAGTCTTTTGAGACTCGATAGTACCAAAAACGCCCCTTTTGAAACTCGACCATTGTTTAGCATGCAACCCGCCAACTGTAATCAAAAGGAAGAGGTGGGTTGTATGGATGAAAGAGATAAGAACCAGATGCTGGGCACGCCGACCGGATTCACTGAGGTCGACAAGCTGCTCAGGGGTTTGTGCGGCGGGAACTTGATCATTCTCGCGGCTCGACCCGGAGTCGGCAAAACTGCATTCGCTCTGAACGTCGCAACGAATGCCGCAAAGTCCGGCGCTACCGTGGTCTTTTTCAGCTTGGAGACGAGCGGCGACGATGTTGCGAAGCGCACTCTATGCTCTGAAGCGCACGTGAGTTTGCGCCGAATGCGACAAGGGAACCTGCAAGAAGGCGAACGGCATGCCATCGCGAACGCCGCCGACGCGCTTTCGGGCCTAGAGCTTTATGTCGACGACTATCCGGCTCCCTCGCTCCCCGAAATGCGTGCCAAGGCGCACCGTCTGCTGCGCGACAAGAAGAAAGGCCTGGTCATCGTCGATTACCTGCAGATCGTACCGCCGCCACCGAATTGCCGCGACGGCAACCGCGTCGCTGAACTCGCTGAAATCTTATGTGGCTTGAAGGTACTTGCGAAAGAGATGGGTATCCCTGTGCTCGCGCTTTCCAATCTGCATTTCCCATATGGAGAGGGCAGGATCGAACGCCCCACGCTTTTCGACCTTCGCAAATTGGGTCCCTTCGAGCAGATCGCCGACATCGTTATGTTTATCGATCGTACCGAGGCCGAGATCAATGACAACGGCGAACCGGGAACCGCCGAACTCATCGTCGCCAAGCACCGCTACGGCCCCACGCGCGATATCACGCTGACGTTCAACCCCGAGTATGCCAGATTCGACAACCGCAACAACACATCCCATATGTAGGGGCATACCAGATATTATGACGGCCAATTTTGGGTCGGGCTGGCGGAGCGCGTCGAAGACGGCAGATATGGCGTTACCCGCATCGTCTTCGGCGCAGAACCATCCAATGAGGAAATCCTGCAATTCATTACAGGCAAATGGGCGAAGCTCGCGGTCTTCGGTGACGATCCGACCGAGGCGAGCAAGTCCGCGAGGAACCCCAAGCGCCGCGCCCGCGAGGCGCCGAAGGCCCTTAAGCAGCCGGCGATGGGCACCAAGGCGCAGCAGACACTCGCGAGCCAGCAGGAGGCAATGAAACGGGAGTCGGTCCGCGCAAGAAGACAACGCCACGCGGACGAGGCGGAGGCGCGTTTCGAGCAGCGGAAGTTGAAGCGCAAGCAGAAGCATCGTGGGCATTGATCGCCATTTGCATCAAGCCTCATACGGAAGCGGTGTCGGTTCCACTTGAAACCGACACCGCTTTCTATTGCGCCGCTCGTTTCGCTAAATCAACTTTATAGGATGACGGATCACGGTCTTGAGCTTCTCCGGCGCGCACTTGCGCGGGTCGGAGAGGTAAATCTCGTGATGGAGGCGGGATTCGGAGAAGTCGGGCGCATATCCCTGTTCCGCCGCAAATGCGCGCATGGCACTTATAGTCGCCGGTTCGTCGTCGTAAGGCCCGGCGTGCATGCATTGAACGCATAAGCCCTCGTCGACCCCCAGCAGCTCAACTGTCGAGAAGTCCAGCTTCTTCTTGGCGGCAGCTTCCGAAACTGCCCAGTCGAAGTCCTCGCGAGTGACGAAATCGGGCAGACGGATGCACGAGATGAAGTTGAAGTCGTCCTTCCGCGCATAATCGATCTCGCCATCGGCGCGGTCTTGCCACCAGAAGCCCTCGAGCGGAGGCACGACGAAGTCGAAATAGCCTTCGATCTCTCGCGGGCCCTTCTTTGACATCTTGATGGTATAGGCGATGCCGTAGAGCAGCGGCAACGCGTTCTGGTATTCGCCGCCTTCGGCATTGGGATTGCCCTTGCCCCGCACGGCGACGTAACTCATAGACGGAACGGTTACAACGCTCGGCTTACCAGACGGCCCGTAGAGCTCTCTGAACTCCTTCTTGAAATCGTATGCCATCGCAACTGCCCTCCCTGAGTTTGGGTTTCCGCCGATATCGGTTCAAATAAAGCAACGGGCGCGGCTTCGGAGGAAACCGCGCCCGTTGGCAGACACTATAACATAGAAACGAACACCTGTTCTATTTTCATGCGATGGCCTCTGGCGTCTTGAACGTGACGTCGCAGCACACCATAGACGCTGATGGCGATGGCTGTGCACGGGTACGGGCGCGCCGCTGCACTTTACAGCTTGTTTCTCAAGTATTTGGGGCGCACGCGCGGCGTTCAAAAATGCGGAGCGACTCCGCATGGCTCGAGACTGAGCCAAGGCACCCTACTTCTCGCCCTCCAGCAGTCCCACGATGCGGTCGATGTCGACGGCAAAGCGGGGCCTTCCCTCGCGCTCGTAGCGGTCGAGGTACGCCTGACACTCGGAGACAATGCGCTTGGTGTTGCTGTCGATAATGCGCTGGAGCGTCTCATAGTAGGTCGAACCCTCGGTCCTAAAGCGACGCTGGTAGGCCTTGGTTATGGGAAACATCTTGACGTAGTGGATGCCGTGGCGGCAGCCGGGACGTGTCGTGGGGCGGGGCGGTAGCGCGAAGTACTGGTCTTTGGGCACGTTGGGAGCGATGTTGGAGCGCAGCGGCACAGCGAAGTCCCTGCGCTTTCCGCGAAAACGTAGCCTCACCACCACGATGCAGGGGCGATTGTGCTTGAGCATAAGTTCGCGGTCGCCCTCGACGAGGTTGAAGAAGTCCTGGGAGATGGATACGATCTTCACCGGTTGCGCCCCTTCATACGAAGCGGGGCCCGCATCGCTGCAGGCCCCTACAGGTGGGCGATATTCTACGCCTTGCGGCACCCCGTCGCCCACGGAGGTTAAACGTACACGTAAGCCGTACTCTGAAAGCCGCGACTTCCGGCAAGTAGTTTATACCACGAAGTCTCGCCTTCGATGCGCTTAGCTCTCAAAATAACACTCGCTGGGCCGTTACGTAACCGCCAACCTCGCTTGATGCAGAGGGCATTGGAGCAACGACGATGCGGGTGGGTGCCGAGGATTCAAGTAGGCCTCGCGCCGTCTTCTCTGCGTTCATGTGTCCGTCTTCATTGCCTGAACTAAACACCCCACATTGAGCGTTATGGAGCGCAACGCGGCGTTGCATGAAGAAACCCCAGATAGCCTATTCTACCTGGGGCTTCATTACTATTCACTACCTTTTGTGACGTGCCGTTTTAGACCCTCGGCCTACTCCCACTCGATGGCGTCGGTTCTGCCGTCCCGTCACTCCAGTTACACCCAGTTTTCGGCATCGACACGGAACGCGTGCCGCCGAATGACGCGATGTCGCGTTTCGTCGGCTTCGGGGACAAAAGCTGGGACAACCTCAAAAACTTTTTTCAAACTCAGGGCTTTGAGTTTTTGTTTTTGTCCCAAAGTGCGCGGCGGGTCGCCTTTGGAGGCTCGATGGCGCCGAAAACGCCCGTTTTGAAACTCAACCGCCCTTTTGCCCGCAAGCCGCCAGCTGCAATCGCAAATGATTGGTCGCGGGCGGCTTCCAACGCGATTCCAAAGCCGCAGGTCAGGCGACTGCGCTGCTGACAGGGAAAGGGAGTCGTATCAGGCGGCTTGCCCATGAGTCGACGGTGAGGCCTCCACCGAATGTCGAGAACATGCTGGTAAAATAGGCAATACTTTTTATGACAGGAGACCGAGCATGGCCGAACCCCACGATAGGAAGCCGATCCTCACGATCGAGCAGCAGATAGAGCACCTCAAGCAGAAGGGCGTAGCCTTCGAGCTGTGTTCCGAGGAAGAGGCCGCGGACTACCTGCGCGACAAGTGCAACTTCTTCAAGCTCGCATCCTACCGCAAACTCTTCTCGAAATACGAGGGAGGCCCGCGCGACGGCCGCTACGTAGACCTCGACTTCGGCCAGCTGCGCCTGCTCGCGGCGCTCGACCAGGAGCTGCGCCACGCCCTGCTCGGCATGACGCTCGACATCGAGCATTTCCAGAAGGTGACACTGCTTCGCGAGATGGAGGACCGTGGAGAGGACGGCTACGCCATCGTGGCCGACTACATGGCATCGCTTACCACTGCAAACAGGGAGTACCGCCTGCGCGAGCTCAAGATGAGCGGCCGCAGCCCCTACAGCTCGAGCCTCTACGCGAAGTACTCCGGCGACATGCCTGCCTGGGCTTTCCTTGAGCTCACCTCGTTCGGCACCCTCATCGACTTCGTGCGCTTCTGCGCCAGGCGATGGGGCGACAGGCGCCTCGAGGCCTCCCACTACGACCTCAAGCGCGTGAAGTCCGTCCGCAACTGCGCCGCGCACGGCTCGTGCCTGATCAACTGCTTCGCCGAGAGGGGCGCCGCCCGGGGCTCGGCGTCCAGCGGCGTCTCCCGAAGGGTCGCCGCCGTGGGAATTCCCAAGGCGACCAGGAGGAAGTGGATGGGGAATACGGCCATGCAGGAGGTCGCGACCGTGCTCGTGGCGCACTCCGGCTTGGTACCCGAGGGCTCCTCGCGCTCGCGCGCCGCATCCGAGCTCGCCGAGATGTTCGCCAGGGCCGACGGCGAAACCGAGGCGCTGCCCGACAAGGGGCCCGACGCCGCAGCTCGCTCCGCGCTCGAGTTCCTTCGCAGGTTGACAGAATCGCTCGGGTTGGTAGAATAGCCTGCAGATAGCAAAACCTTCACGGTTTTAGGGGCGGACTTGCGCAAGCGACTCTGCCCTATTTTTATATTCACTCGCTATAGGAGACGGGTGATGCCTGGGTCAATGACAGAACTGAGAAGCCCGGAATAATGGAGCCAGTTAGAAACCCTCGGGTTTGCGGGGCGGGATCGTGAGAGCGATTCTGCCCTATTTTTTTCCTCCGTCTGCCCCAAACCAAGTAGTTCGAAGATAGCCTGTAGGTGTCCTCGTGGGCGCCTTTTATTTTCAGGGAATCGGCCGCTTCATGAACGAGCGACCGGCTTGACCTAGATCGAACCGCCTTCATCTCCGTCTAGGCGCCGGCAATCAACATCGTTAATTCGTGCGTGCTACAATGCGGGCACCAGAGATGAAAACACAGTCCCCGTCGGGTAGTCGTGGGCGTGCGGGAGTCCGCATCAGTAACCTGCCTCCTTGGTTGTCCCTTCTCTGCATGGTCATCTACGTAAAGGAGGAACCAGCCATGCAGACCAGCGTGTTGGCCCTTCTTGGGTCACAGACCGGGGAGGCGAGGGCCTCCGTCGGGAACGCCCCGAGCAACCGCCATATCCAAGGAATGGCAAGGCGTCGATCGCTGTGCGGACCAGGACGCCGAAGCGGGCCGTCCGTCAATCGGAATGCGGGTCAGGATGCTGCAACGCGATCCCAACTGCAGGATACGGCTCCTTTGCGGTTGCCGCAAAACCTGCTGCCAACATTCTTACTATCCGAATGATACACACATCCCTTGGGATTGTTTCGCCTGGCCAGGGCCATCTTCAGCGCCTCATCGGCCAGCTCGGCGGGCGCCTCTTCCAAGCGTAATAGCCCTGGCGGGTCATCCATGCGACCAAAGATGCAAAAGAGATCGAATGGCCAGAAAGGATTGCCCTTACCGACAGGCAATCCTTGACAAACGAACTTTAGCCTCCTTAAAATTACATGGTTTTTCAAACTGAGCCAGCGAAGGAGGGGTGTCGTGGTTGGTCTTTTCCGCACGTGGATGAGCGCCTAAAAGCGGCGCTGTTATGGCGTCGCGCTGTTTTTGCACGCCATTCCACGATTGGACATAACCATGATGTTTGAAACCTCTCGGCGCAGGTCTGTTTCGCTGTGCCATTCATGGCAATTTAAGATTTGTTTCGTATGGGGCGGGGAGCTCGTGTCGACATTGACGAGCTCGATTCTCCAAATGGGTCTCATTTGGCATATCGCCCTCACGACAGGATCATCTTCCCTCCTCTCCCTGGCATCGCTGGCAGGCTTTCTGCCGATTGCCTTGTTCGGAGTCCTTGCGGGCGCCGTTGTCGACAGATACAGGGGGCTGTTCGCCCTTCTTTGGTGCGGGTTCGTCTTCGCTTTCGCGTTCTCTCCGCTCGCGGCATTGTTCCCAATAATGACCTTGGGGCATTTTGGCGGTAGCACGGGGGATGCTGCTTTGGTGGAGGTCCTTTTCTCCGCAGGCATGCTGGCTGGGTCCGGCATTTTGGCGGCCACGGGAGGGTTCCGCAATAGGTCGCTCACCATGGTCGCCGCGATCGCCGGCTTCGGCGTCGTCGCAATCGCATCCGGATCGCTCGGCCCGTCGCTGTTCGCCGCCTTCCTACCGGCGAGCTTTCTTATGGGCGCATGCTCCCCGCTGTACGCGGGAACCCAGACTGCCCTTATGCAGGAGCAGATACCTCCTGAGTACCTAGGCCGCGTTTTCGGCCTCTACGGAACCATCATGGCGTGGGCCATGCCCATGGGCCTCGCGGCCCCCTCCGTTTTTGCGGACCTGCTCGGAGCTCCGTTATGGTTCGTCGGCTCTGGAGCGACCATGGTACTGCTTGCGATGGCTATGCTGCTTGCTCCGAGCGTCCGAAACGTGGGGAAAAAAGATTCCGGGCGGATTCAATAGCCCAAGTATTCGAAAAATAGAGGCGGCAGCCATCGGTTCGCGCGTCAGCCTTCAAGCCCTTGCGACGACGAGGTATTGCACCGACATCCCACATCGCGCTCCTTATTCGTCGCCAACTATCATTTTCGGATTTGCCGGCTTGCGCAAGGCCAAAACGCTCGCGCCGGCAATCGGGCAAAGGCGAATAATCGACGTGAACGATTCTTTATTGGCATGGCTGCGCTTCCAGAAAACGACAATACACAAAAGGTGGTTCAACTTATGGAACTCATAGTCAAAGCTAAAGACGTCTTTTTGGAATATGCCGGCCGCGATATTCTGGACATCGAAGAATTGGAAATCTACCCCTACGATCGCATCGGCTTGGTAGGAGACAACGGTGCAGGCAAAACCAGCCTGCTAAAAATCCTGAGCGGCAATCTAACCATTGCGGACGCCGACGTCAGGCGCTTCGGCAGCATTGCCCTCATCGGCCAGCTCGAATTAAAAGGGGGAAATGTTTATGTTACATAGCATGCGTATTCGATAAGCATTGAAATCAAAAAAGATTTTTCCCATTTTCAATATGGGCTTTTTTGAAAAATTAGAAATCATAATCAAAAACTCTGAAAAACAAAAGGAAGGATATTA
>CAUBOH010000002.1 GCA_958437495.1 uncultured Collinsella sp.
TGGACCTGCTGATGGAAGACACCAGCTGGGACAAGATCTACGACCCGCAGCGCCTAGCATGCAACGAGGTACCACTCCAGGCCGCCGTGTACTTCGATGACATGTACGTCGATTCGGGCCTGCAGCTCGACACGCTCAGCCGCGTGAGCAACTCGCATGCCTGGGTGACGAACGAGTTTGAGCACGATGGCCTGCACGGTAGCGTGGTGTTCAAGCACCTCTTCGACGAAGCCCTCAACCGCGGAGATCTGCGCCAGATCTTCTAGCAAAGGAGTGTCCCCAACTGCCGGCACAAAAGGAACGTCCCCAAGTGCCGGCACGAGATAAAGAGAGGCAGCGCTGCGGGAAAACGATCCGCAGCGCTGTCTTTCTTTATGCGAAGACGATTAGATTGTCCCTGTGTATCGCGGGCTTCTCAGCCAGGTTTGCGAGCAGGCGGTTGCCGGCGATCTGGTCCTGGCGGCGGCCGGCAGCAAGCTCCAACACGTCCGAATCGGCCTCGGCGATACCGCGCGCGACAACCATGCCGCTCGGGTCGCACACGTCAAGCACATCGCCCTCGGCAAACTCGCCATCGACCTCGCGAATACCCACCGCAAGCAGGGACGACCCGTGGCCGACCAGCGCTTTCGCGGCACCGTCATCAACCGTCACCGAGCCGTGGGCCTTGTCGCCCAGCGCGATCCACAGCTTGCGGGGCGCAATATCCAGGCGCTCCGCCGGCGGGTCGAACAGCGTGCCCACGCTCTCGCCGCGGGCCAGACGCACGAGCGCATCGGGCTCCTCGCCCGAGCAAATCACGCTCTGAATGCCGGCCGTCATCAAAATGCGGCTCGCGCGAATCTTGGTGATCATGCCGCCCGTGCCCACCGAGGTCGAAGAATCGCCCGCCGAGGCAATAATCTTGGCATCGATCTTATGCACGACCGGGACAAACTCGGCCGTCGGGTCCTCGTGCGGATTGGCGGTGTAGAGACCGTCGATGTCGGACAGCGTCACGCACAGGTCGGCGGAAACCAGGCAGCTCACGAGCGCCGCCAGCGTGTCGTTGTCGCCGAACTTGATCTCGTCGACGGTGACGGTATCGTTCTCGTTGACGACCGGCACCACACCCAGCTCCACCAGACGCAGCAGGGCGTCGCGCGCGTGCAGATAGGACGTGCGACGCGCCGTGTCGTGACGCGTGAGTAGCACGAGCGAGGTGAGCAGATCCCGTGCATGGAACTCCTCGTCGTAGGCCGACGAGATGATGCACTGACCGGCCGAGGCGCAGGCCTGCAGGCTCGGCAGGTCACCAACCGGCTTGCGGTCGAAGCCCAGCACGGGATAGCCACAGGCAATGGCGCCCGAACTCACCACGACCAGACGCCAGCCGAGCTTGCGCAGGACAGCAGCCTGATCGGCAAGCCCGCCGATAAAGGCGCGGTTGACCTTGCCATCGGCGCCCACCACCGTGGACGAGCCGATCTTTACCACCATCGTTTTATAAGAAGTCGTCATACGTCAAACCAATCGAATGCTGAGCGAGCGGGCGGGCGGGCAAACGAGAAAATGATCCGTTTTCCTCCGTCGCATGCGGATTATTTTGCCCAGGGGAAGGCCGATGCCGCGGCCATGTTCTTACGCACGAGCTCGTCGCGCACCTGGGCCAGGCCCTGTTCCATACCCACCACGTAGGTTTGCGGATACAGGAAGCGCTTGAAAGCCGCGTCCAGATGATCGATTGCCCAAGCACAGCGCTCGCGCGCGTCCTCGATGCTCTCACGCGGAGCCACCGCACTGCCATCGCGCACGATCGGCACCAGCAGCTCGCGATACTCAAGCTCCGACACATCGGTCACCAGGGCGGCATCGTTCACGGCCACGAGAGTATTGCCGCGCGCGGCGCCCTCCCCCGCCAGATGGTCCTCGTCATAGATCATGTCGCAGACCGGGCCGCCAAAGCCGTCGTAATAGCGGCGCACACGCTGCACGCCCGGAATCGTGCGCTTGTAGGGCTGCTCGGAGAGCTTCACCACCGGCGTCCACGGGTCCGCATCGCTCGCACGACGGGCGGAAAGCTTGTACACGCCGCCCAGCGCCGGCTGATCGTAGCAGGTCGCGAGCTTGGTGCCCACGCCAAAGCTGTCGATGGGTGCGCCCTGGTCGAGCAGCGACTGAATCGTGTACTCGTCCAGGTCGTTGGACACCGAGATCCCCACATAAGGCAGGCCCTCGGCATCGAAACGACCGCGGACATACTTGGAGAGCTTGGCCAGGTCGCCCGAGTCAATGCGAATGGCCGACAGGCGCTCGCCCGCCGCCTCCATCTCCTTGGCAACCGTAATGGCATGCTCGCAGCCCTCGCGCACGTCGTAGGTATCGATGAGCAGCGTGCAGTTCTTGGGGCTCGACTTGGCAAAGGCGCGGAAGGCCTCGAGCTCGGAGTCAAAGCTCATCACCCAGCTGTGCGCGTGGGTGCCAAAGACGGGGATGCCGTAACGGCGCCCGGCAAGCACGTTAGACGTAGACGAGCAGCCGGCCACATAACTTGCGCGGGCGACGGCCAGACCGCCATCGGGACCCTGGGCGCGGCGCAGGCCAAACTCGGCGACGGGACGGCCATCCGCCGCCAACACCACGCGCGCCGTCTTGGTGGCGACGAGCGTCTGGAAGCCGACGATGTTGAGCAGCGCCGTCTCGAGCAGCTGGCACTCCAGCGCCGGACCGGTGACGCGCACCATGGGCTCGCGCGGAAAAACAAGCTCGCCCTCGGGCACGGCGTCAATGTTCACGTGCGCGCGGAAGTTGCGCAGGTAGTCGAGGAATGCGGGTTTAAACATCGCACCGCCGGCGGGAGCCTGAAGCGAGGCGAGGTACTCGATATCCTCGGGCGTAAAGCACAGATTCTCGACGAGCTCGGGAAGCTCGGCGGTGCCGCACATGACGGCGTACGCGCTGCCAAACGGATGGTCACGGTAAAACGCCGTAAAACAACCTTGCTCATTGGCTTTGCCGCTCTCCCACAGGCCCTGGGCCATAGTGAGCTCGTACAGATCGGTGAGCATTGCGATGTCGGTGGGATGCGAGATGTCGGTCAAAGCCATGGGGCGACCTTTCGAATACGTTGTACAGAGGTTGAGGGTTGGGCAGGGCGAAATACGCGAGTGGGGCGCCGGGTGCGGTTCGCTTAGTGCAGTCCCATGCTGCCCGTGATCGTGTAGCCCATAAAGACGATAAACCCAATCAGGGCAAGCGCGATGATGAGCTTTTGAGCCGGCGGCATGCCGGGGATATCGTCCTCGTCCACAGGCTCTTTAGAGGTGACCATGCGCTGGGCAAACGTCATCTCGTCACGGCTCGGCTTGGAATCGACGGGCTTGGGACGAGCGGCCTTTTTAGGCTGAGGTTTTGGCGCGGCGGGTGCCGGCTCGGATGCGGCCTTGGCGGCGGCCTCCTCGGCCTTCGCACGCTCGGCGCGCAGGGCGGCCAGCTCCTCTCGCTCGCGACGAGCCTTTTCCTGCTCCTCGCGGCGGGCCTTCTCGGCGCGGAGCTCTTCCAACTCGGCGCGCTCCTCGTCGGACAATGGTTGGGACTCAAGCTCGGCCATGGTACCGCCCTTTCTTTTTAAAAAAAGCCGCCGACACAATGTCAGCGGCTTATCAAATCCAAGGGTGGAGACGAAGGGAGTCGAACCCTCGGCCTCTGCCATGCGACGGCAGCGCTCTCCCAACTGAGCTACGTCCCCAGGACAAGTTGATATTTTACCTACGGCTCGCCAACTGTCAACGCCCAATACCCAGTCTTTTTGGGACGGGGCTATTTTGACTACTTTTCGAGCAGGCAATCCTCTCGAAGATTTTTTAATCCCCGTCCCAGAAAAATCATCGGCGAACGCGTTACTTTGCGCTGGTAAGGACGCCGGTGGTGTCGAAGGCCGGGGTGAAGCTCTCATCTACCGCACCGCCCTCTTGCCAGAACATCGTCGTAAAGCCCAGGTCGTCGGCATGGTCGAGCACCCGCTCGTACTCCTCGCGCGTCACAGCACGCGCCAGGTCGCCGCCCTGCTCGCGCATGAGCGCATTGGGCGTGTACTGGTTCATGACCGAGATCGGCACATCGCCCACCGTCTGCCACACCAGGTCCAGCACGCGACACGAATCGTCCGCATGCCCCGGCAGCACCAGGTGACGAACGATCATGCCGCGCTTCATGAGCCCGTCCTCGTCCACCAGCTCTCCCCCGCGGCGCTCGATCTCGCGCGCCATCTGAGCCAGGCCCGACACGGCCACACGCGGGTAGTCCTTAATGTGGGAGAGCGACTGCGCAAGCCCCGCATCGGCATATTTAAAATCGGTAAGCCACACATCGACCAGATCGCCGAGCGCCGCCACGGCACTCGCGCGCTCATAACCGCTCGTGTTGTAAACGATGGGGATGACCAGCCCGCGCGCCCGTGCCGCGGCAATCGCCGCCGGCAGCAGGTGCGCATAGTGTGTCGCCGTCACCAGGTTAATGTTGTTGGCACCTTGGTCCTGCAGCTCCAACATAATCTCGACCAAGCGCTCGGGCGAAATCTCAAGCCCAAAATTGCCCGTCGAGATCTCGTGGTTCTGACAATAGACGCATTTGAGCGAGCAGCCGCTAAAGAAAATCGTGCCCGAACCGGCCTCGCCCGAGATAGGCGGCTCCTCCCACATATGAAGCGCCGCGCGGGCCACCTTGAGCGTGTCGTTAGCACCGCATACGCCGTGCGCGCCCTCATCGCGCGCCGCACCGCAACGGCGCGGACACAAATGGCAGGCGGGCGAAAAAAGTTCGGTCAACGACGTCGGCATAAAAACATGCTCCAAAACAACGATTCAGCAGCTCAAACGCAAAAGGACCAACCGCACAGACGGCTCGAGCCCAAGGCGCCGTAATCGTCCGACACGATTTTTGTAATGTCAAGACTGGAATCCACAAAGTGCCGCTTTATGATGTAGGTATTCCGCCCCCCGCGGAGCAACTGGGTGAACCGTCGCGTTTATTTAGGGAGCCCACACAGTCGTACCTAGTACAGGTATCCTTCGTTGTTAAGGACGCTGGAACAGTCGATGAGGGCACCCACCTGTTTTAGGTGGGTTCATTTTCGTAACGTGGGGGGTGGTTTTCTTTTGCCGAAACTCGCCATTGCAAATCTCGTCCAGATCCCCAAAAGGCACCAGGCTGAACCCCACCATCACTCGAATATCTGGTAAGCGCGTGATTATCGCCCCGTGCAATTCCTCACACCCTCCTTGGTCGAGTATCATGGGTCAGCTATACCCTTTGCGGCGTGGCATCCTTTGACCTTTTCCTTCGACGCTTGGCGGTTTATCGATTCATGGCTTCCTCCACGAGCTTCATACCGTACCTTTGCGTGGCGGTCGCGGCTTTTATCACGACCTTCCTTACGGTGCCCCTGGTCAAGCGCCTGGCAATCAAGCTCGACGCCGTCGACTATCCTTCCAAGCGCCGTATCAACACTAAGCCCATCCCGCGCATGGGCGGCACGGCGGTCTTTTTGGGCCTCGTCGTCGCCTGCACTGTGCGGATCCTAGGCACCTGGTACCTGGGCTGGCCGCCCGTTTTGGTGCCCCACCCCCGTCTGCACATTAGCTACCCCATACTTGCGCTTTCTTTTACCGTTATCTTTGCGACCGGCGCCATCGATGACATCTTCCAGCTCAAGCCCAAGCAAAAGCTGGCCGGCCAGGTCCTCGCCGCGCTTATCGCCTGCGTGGGCGGCCTAAAAATCGGCGTCATCGTCAACCCGCTTGCCCCCGGCGAGATTATGCTCGGCTGGCTCGCCTATCCCATCACCATAGTCTACCTGGTGGCGTTCACCAATATCATCAACCTCATCGACGGCCTTGACGGCCTGGCGACGGGTATCTGCGGCATCGCATCGTTCACGATGTTCTCGATGGCCGTTCTCTCGGGCCGCATCGACGCCGCCGCGCTCTCCATCGCGTTGTTTGGCGCTTGCCTGGCCTTTTTGCGCTACAACTTCAACCCCGCGAGTATCTTCTTGGGCGACTCGGGCTCGCTGCTGCTGGGCTTTGCGCTCGGCTCCATATCGCTGCTCAACGTGAGCCGCACCGCCGCGCTCACCTCGCTCATCATCCCGCTCATCGTGGCCGGCGTGCCCATCATCGACACGTTTAGCGCCATCGTGCGCCGCAAGCGCGCCCACATTAGCATTGGGCAGGCCGACAAGGGCCACATCCACCACCGCCTCATTCAAGAGGGCTACAACCAAAAGCAGGCAGTGCTCCTCAT
Organism: uncultured Collinsella sp.; assembly: GCA_958437495.1. Classification (GTDB taxonomy): domain Bacteria; phylum Actinomycetota; class Coriobacteriia; order Coriobacteriales; family Coriobacteriaceae; genus Collinsella. The sequence goes on from CAUBOH010000002.1 coordinate 6,283, forward strand.
CTACGCGTGGTGCATTATGCTTTCAGCCGGCGCCGCCGCCATCAATCAGGTCGAGGTCCCCATGCGCGTGCTCATCTTTACCGTGCTCGCCATTGGCTCCGCGGCCTTTGCCAAGCACCTACACCTGTTTGAGCCCGTACTGCGCCACCATTACAACAAGCGCACGCACGAGGACGAGCTGGTAACCCCCGACGACCCCGCTTTTAAGCAAGAGGAGCAGGCAGCCGAGGAACGTAAGGAAGAGCGCCACCACAAGCTCTAGGGTAAGCCGCCGAGGATACGCCCAGGCACCGTTGGCCAAGTGCAGCCGCGCCGCACCCATCGCACAAGCCGCCCCTCTCCCGCCCCTCGCGTACTTACGCCCCGACCCTCCAATAAACGCGTTATCATCTTGACCCATGAACATACGTTAGGAGCAATCATGCCAAACGAGAACAGCTACGAAGTCGCGCTGCAAAAGAGCAACGCCATTCGCGAGGGCCTGGCAAAGACGCCCGAGAAGTTCACCATGCTTACCGGCGACCGCCCCACCGGCCGTCTGCACCTGGGCCACTACTTTGGCACCCTCAAGGGCCGCGTTGAGCTGCAGAACATGGGTGCCAAGACCAACGTGCTCATCGCCGACTACCAGGTCATCACCGACCGCGACACCACCGAGCACATCCAGGACAACGTGTACAACATGGTCATGGACTACCTTGCCTGCGGTATCGACCCCGACAAGACCATGATCTACGCGCACTCCGCCGTGCCCGCCGCCAACCAGCTCATGCTGCCGTTCCTGTCGCTGGTGTCCGAGGCCGAGCTTGCGCGCAACCCCACCGTCAAGGCTGAGATGGAGGCCTCGGGCCACGAGCTCACCGGCCTTCTGCTCACCTACCCGGTGCACCAGGCCTGCGACATCCTGTTCTGCAAGGGCAACGTGGTGCCGGTTGGTCGCGACCAGTTGCCGCACATCGAGCTCACTCGCACCATCGCCCGCCGCTTTAACAACCGCTACGGCAAGGTGTTCCCCGAGGTCGACGCGCTGCTGTCCGAGACCCCGCTGCTGCCCGGCCTGGACGGGCGCAAGATGAGCAAGAGCTACGGCAACGCCATCAACATCTCGATGACCGCCGAAGAGACGGCCAAGCGCATCAAGAAGAGCCAGACCGACTCCGAGCGCATGATCACGTTTGATCCCGAGAACCGCCCCGGCGTGTCCGGCCTGCTTTCGACGGCCGCCATCTGCACCGGCCGCTCCGAGGTCGAGATTGCCGAGGAGATTGGCATGGGCGGCTCCGGCCAGCTCAAGAAGTATGTGACCGAGGCCGTCAACGAGTACTTCGCGCCGATCCGCGAGCGCCGTCAGCGCTATGAGAACGATCTGGACTATGTGAAGGACGTGCTGCATGAGGGCAACCGTCGTGCCAACGAGATCGCCGAGCAGACCCTGGCCGAGGTTCGGAACGCCATGGGCATGGTGTACTAGACCGATCTGCTGACTTGAGCTTTCGATTGCCATAGGGCGGGCGCGACGGCGTCCGCCTTTTTTGGTGCCCGACCGGCTCGGCTCCGCCCATTGCACTCCCCCGACAAACGGAAACGGGCCCGCTGACAGAAAGTTGCCAGCGGGCCCGTTCCCGAAGTACACCGTTGAATCGCACAGAGGGGAGGAATGCGAATCAAACTCAACAGGGCAGGCTTTTTCATCGCCTATTGCCTGCTCCGTTGCTGAATACAATATAGTTCACCGTGGTTTACTTTCTGATGGCGACGTACGCCGCCACACCTTCTCCATAAGTTAGCCCCGGTAAACCTACCAAATAGGGACAGCGTTCCACCACGATGGGGACAGGCGCCTTTGTGGTGCTTTTGGCCACGGCAGAGCTGTTAGAGTCCGGCAGGCCAGCGACAGGCGCTCAGATCGACGTGCATGGGATCGGTAAATGTCACGCCCTCCCCCATTAAGAGCTCACGCTGAGCATCGGGGCCGCCAAAGGCAAAGCCCTCACAGATACGGCCGTCGGCAAACACCACACGATGACAGGGAATTTGGCCAGGACGTGGGTTGCTATGCAGCGCATAGCCCACATAGCGCGCGCTCCGTGGACGACCGGCGAGCAGTGCCACCTGACCGTACGTGGCGACCATCCCCTCGGGAATCTGTTTGACTACCTCGTACACCCGCTCAAAAAAGCCCTCAGACGCCATCGTATGCTCCTTTCAACTGAAACCAGCATAAACCACCACAAAAGTGCCTGTCCCCTTTGTGGTGGTTTTGACCGGAAAGCTAGTTGGCGGGCTGGAAGAAGGCTACGGCCACGGCACCGGGGCCCACGTGGGTGCCGATGGTGGCGCCGATGGTGTGGACGGGCAGCTCGCCCTCGGTGTGGCCAGCCCACAGTGCCGCGCTGTCCTCGACGTACTTCTTGAGCACCGCATCCGAAAGGCCTGTATAGCCCAGCGCCAGCGGCATGGAAAAGTCGACACCGCCCGCCTTTTCGACCTTCTGGTTGAGCAGGTTACGGCCGTTCTTGGAGCCACGTGCCTTGCCCAGCTGCACGATCAGGCCGTCCTCGGCGGCCACAACGGGTTTCACGTTGAGCAGCGTGCCCACGGCGCCGGCCGCAGCAGACAGGCGACCGCCGCGCACCAAGTACTCCAGCGTCTCGAGCAGGCCGATGACGACCACACGGTCGCGGACTGCCTCGACGGCCGCCGCGATCTGGGCCGCACTACGGCCCTCGTCCACCAAGCGCAGGGCATACTCGACCAGCACGCGCTCGCCAAGCGTCACGTTATTGCTGTCTACCACGAACACGTCGCCGCCCGGCGCCTCGGCAAGTGCGGTACGGGCACTCTGATTGGTGCCCGAAAGCTTGGCGCCCACGGTAATAATCACTGCCTCGTCGCCGGCCTCACGCGCCTCGGCAATCGCCTGCGAAAACGCGTACGGGTTAACCTGGCCGGTCTTGGGCAGCTCATCGCGCTCCACGAGCATCTCGTAAAAGCGCTGGTGATCGATGTCGACGCCATCCATATACACATCGGTGCCAAAGGTGACGGACAGCGGCAGAACACGCAGAGCGGAGTGCTCCGCCGGCGACATATCGCTTGCGGAATCGGTAATAATACGGACGGACATAACAAATCCTTTCTTGCGCAGGTCTCGCGCAGGGAATTTAGACAGCAATGCCCCGGCACGGCATGCGCGCTCAAACGGGACGATGCAGTTGTTAATGGGAAGCAAATGCCTTGGCGGCCTTAGATCTCGCGCAGAGTGTTGAGAATCGTACGCAGCGACGCATACATCTGCTCGCGCTGCTCCACGCCCATGGCCTTACCGGTGGTGTCGAGCACGTCGTGGATGATGCGGTCGGCCTCGTTCATGCTCTCGCCACCCAGCGTGGTCAGGCGAACCGGGGCGCGGTACTTGACGGCAGCATCGCCCGAGTCATCAACCTCGACAAAGCCGCCCTCCTCCAGGTGCGCCAGCGTGCGCGAAACGGCAGCGCGCGTCACGCCGGCAACGCGAGCCAGGTCGGCGCCGGTCATGCCGTCCTTGCTGCGCTCCAGGTAGTACAGGCACATGACGTCGGAGCCCTTGAGGCCCAGCCTTGCGCCCTCGGACGTCTTGATACGCTGGATCTCCTTGTAGAGCCCGCTAATCAGTCCGACAAAATCCTCAAAACGTGTCTCGTCGTTCTGCTGCATGGGAGACGACCGCCTTTCGCTTGCATGATGCTAACGGGTAAACATCTTAGCCGTACTCAGCGACTGCCGCCTCCACGCGACCCATTTGTTAACTCATCAACATAAAAACCACCACAAAGGGGACAGGCACCTTTATGGTGGTTTGGGCATCAATAGGTTCTGGGGGCCGTTACAGCTCCACGCAGGGGTTGTCGCGGGTCACAAGCGTCTTAACGACAACCGTCGCTCCCAAATACCGCTCGAGCAGCTCGGCTAAGCGATCGATCGCGGCCTGGCAATCCCCCATGCGCTCGGGTTCAACACACTCAATCGCCAGGAACGCGTCGGCCGAATCGTCGGACAGAGCCGTTCGAACGCCGTCGCGCCAGTTCCAGCAGCGGCACACGGCACCCGCATCATCGATGTAGGCGAGCTCGCCAGGCAGCGTCGGGTCATCCGCTTCCTCGCCAAGCGGCAGGAACGCATCGCCGCCGTTGGTCACCTTCAAGCGAAGATCTCCCTCAATCGCATGCAGATCCTCGCCTCCCACGGGCAGCGCGTAGGTCAACGACACCGTGTTGTAGATGTCCACCGCGGGCGTAATGTGGCCCACCGGTTTGCCTTTGAGCACGCGCTTGAGGAGGTTCTCGATTGAACAGCGCGCGCCCTTTTTAGTCTTGAACAGTCTGTACGCGTCACGCCATGCCTTGACCGGCGCGTTCTCGCTGATGGTATCGCTGGTCAGGTGGCGCTCCGCATCGATGTTGGCGCGGTCAAGCAGCGCCGCAATGGCATCTACGTCCTCTTGAGGAATCTGGGCCGCGGGCTTCATGCCCTTTGCGACCACGACGCCGACCGCTGCCTGCGGAAACAGCTCCCAAAATGAATCCTCGGCAACAAAGCCCTTCATACGCTCTCCCTTCATTGTGCGCGCCCGAGCGAGGGCGTCTAAACAAAAAGCGCCCTCACAGCGGCCACCTTCAAAGTCCTACGGTGCCGCCACAAGAGCGCTTACGCTGCCCCCATCCGGAGAAGGGGACGATATGTCAGGCGTATTGTAACCTGAGTCATCCGCCCAAGCAAAACCACCGCAAAGGTGCCTGTCCCCTTTATGGTGGTTTTGGACCTGAGGCAACGCTAGTGGCGGAGTCCCAGCAGGCCGCGGCCGCGATGACGGGCCTCGGCGGACACCTGGGCGTGCGGGCCGGCGGCCTTAACGGACTCGGGCAGGTGCGAGTACTTCTTCTCGAAGTTCTCCTCGAACATCACCGCCAGGTTGTGCGCTGCCTCGTCGTAGCGCGCGGTGCTCTGCCAGTACTGGCGCGGCACCAGGATGCCGTCGGGCACACCGTGGCACGTGGTGGGAATGTCGACATTAAAGATATCGTCGCGCACGAACTCGCTGTCCTCGATGGTACCGTCGAGGGCGCGGGCCACCAGGGCGCGCGTGTAGGCAAGCTCGATGCGATGGCCCACGCCATAACCGCCGCCGATCCAACCGGTGTTGACCAGATAGACGCGGGTGCGACCGTCGGCGATACGCTCACCGAGCATCTTGGCGTAGACCAGAGGGTCGAGCGGCATAAACGGCTCTCCGAACAGCGAGGAGAACGTGGGCGTGGGCTCGGTGACGCCAACCTCGGTGCCGGGGATCTTGGCGGTGAAGCCCGTCACAAAGTGATACATGGCGGCGTCGGCCGTCAGGCGCGAGATGGGCGGCAGCACGCCAAAGGCATCGCAGGTCAAAAACAGCACGACGCTCGGGGTGGTGCCCATACCCTTGGTCCACGCGTTGGGGATATGCTCGACGGGATAGGCCACGCGCGTGTTGTGCGTGATTGAAATATCGTCGTAATTGGGCTTGCGGTTCTCATCGAGCACCACGTTTTCGCAGATGGCGCCAAAGCGAACAGCATTGAAGATCTCAGGCTCGTGGAACACATCCAGGCCCTCGCACTTGGCGTAGCAGCCGCCCTCGATGTTGAAGATGCCCATGTCGGACCAACCGTGCTCGTCATCGCCGATCAGCAGGCGCGTGGGGTTGGCCGAAAGCGTGGTCTTGCCGGTGCCCGACAGGCCAAAGAACACCGCGGTCTCGTGCGTGACGGGGTCCATACTGGCCGAGCAATGCATGGGCAGCACGTCGTCCTCGACGGGCAGCAGGTAATTCATGACGCTGAAGATGGACTTTTTGATCTCGCCGGAGTAACCGGTACCCGCGACCAAAATCACGCGCTCCTGGAAGTTGATGACCACGGCGGCGCTGGAGTTGAGGCCCTTGATGGCGGGATCGCACTGGTAGCCCGGCGCGGCGAGTACGCAGAAGTCCGGTTCGCCGGTGCGCGCGATTTCGCGGGCGAGCGGGCGGGCGAGCATCTGCTTAATGAAGAGTGCCTGGCTGGCGCGCTCGCAGGCGACGAGCAGTCGGCGCGTGTGGTTGCGGTCGGCGCCCGCCATGCCGCGGGTGACAAACACATCGCGCTCGTTGAGGTAGTCGACGATACCGGCCTTGATGGTCTCGTAGCTCTCGATCGAAAGCGGGCGGTTGACGGCGCCCCAGGCGATCTTGTCGTGCACGTCGGGCGTGTCGGCGATAAAGCGGTCGTTGGGCGAACGTCCGGTACGCTCCCCCGTCTCGATCACCAGCGCGCCGTTGGAGGCCATGCGGCCTTCGTTGCGGCGGATGGCATGCTCGACGAGCTCGGCTGCCGGCAGGTCAACCAGCAGGCGGGGCTGATTCTCGGCGGGGTCTTCGACCAGCGTAATGCCAAAGTTGGACAGAACTTCTGCAGGGGTAACACCAGGCATGGGGCCTCCTTTAAAAACGCGGCACGTGGACGCAGCGCGCACTTTACTCACGTAAAGCCCGTTGTACCCGATATGCAAAAACGTTTTTGCGGCAAGGGCGAAGCGCCCGCCCAACGGTCAAAAATCGCACGCAAGCGGCCTAGTCATTGGGTAGTCATTGGGTGTTCCTATAGTTTTGTCAACCGTCGGGGCTACTCCCGGTAGGGCACCCGGTCGCGCATCACGGCGTATATCGCCCTGAGCCGCTTCCTCGCGACGGCCTTGAGCGCCCGCCCGTGCCCCATGCCCCGCGCCCTGCAGGCCCGGTAGTACTCGCCGTAGCGCCCCGAGGACCTCACCAGGCTGTTGCACGAGAAGATCAGCAGGGACTTGAGCCTCGCGTCGCCGCGCCTGGACGCCCTGACCGACCTCACCGACGTGCCGGAGCTCCTCACCCTCGGGGCTATGCCGCAGTACGAGGCCAGGTGGTCGTGGTCCGGGAACCTCCCGATGTCGACCGGCACCGCGAGCTGCGCCGCGGTCCTCGGGCCGATGCCGGGCACGGTGAGCAGGCACGCGTAGGTCTCGTCGCCCTCGAGCAGCGCCGCCGTCTCGGCCTCGAGGGCCCCGGCCTCGTCGAGGGCCTCCGATATCCGGGCGGCCAGGAACCTGACCTGCCTGTTCTCGGCCTCGACGAGCGCCGGCGGGGGCGCGGTGGAGGCGGCCGCGGCCTCCCCGGCGGCCTCGGCCCGCGGGCCCCCGGCCCCGGAGCGGGCGATCCCCCACGCCCCGCCGAACCCGGCGAGCAGCTCCAGCCACCGCCGGTCCGACAGGTCGACCGCGGCCTCGAGGGCCGGGCAGGACTCGAGCAGCACCGCGCGCAGGCGGTTCTTGTCCCTGGTCGCGCAGGCGACGACGTGGTCGCGCTGCGACGAGAGGGCGCGGGCGGCCTCGAGGGCCTCGCCGCGGCCCGGGACCCCCGACAGGGAGTCCGGCACGCCCAGGGCGGTCCGCGCGATCACCGCGGCGTCGCGCTCGTCGGTCTTGGCCTCGCCGGCGAACAGGCCCGCGGCGCGGCTGGCGGCGAGCCCGGGCAGGTGGGCGACCCCGAGCCCCGCGGCGCGGGCCCGCCTCACGGCGAGGGACCCTATGTTGCGGAACTGGTCGACGACGACGAGCGTGCCGGCGGGCGCGGAGGCGAACAGCGCGTCGAGCTCGGCCTCCCTGTTGCGGACGGGGGCGCTGGCCGGCACCTCCCCGTCGCGGTCGACCAGGCAGGCCCAGTGCGATGACTTGCCGACGTCCAGGCCGAGCACGGCCGCGGGTCTGGTGGATGGCGCTTTCACGGTGGTATCCTTCCGGTAGTCGTTCGACCGGATGGCCTCCCCCTCGGCACTCACATTACCAGCCGCGGCACCTGCCCGGCACTTTCCTATCAGCCGTCGGGGGCGGCGCGTCCCGCGCCGGCAGCACCCAACGGGCCCTCTCGGGGGCAGGGACGTTCGGCCGTGCGCGGGCGCCCGGTCGGCGGCCCGTTCTGGGCGCGCCTCAATCGTAGCCCGAGACGGTCCCGGGCTGACAATTTCGACTGTAATGGACGTTCTTAAACGACTAGTCGTTAAAGACACTCTTGAACAGGCAACAGCCAAGGAGCGTCCCCAGATGCCGGCACTTAGGGACGTTCCCAAAGTGCCGGCTACTGAATGGCGCCGCCGAAATTATTGAACAACCTGCTCAAAAACACGAATGGACACCACCGTGACTATACTAGAGCGCAGCAAGAGAAAGGAACCGCCTTGAGTATCACGCCCCTCGATAGCATCCGCCGTGCCATCGCCCGCCGCAATGGCGTCGCCGACCCCGCCGTAGCGGGCAGCGGCACCGCAAAGGCCCAGGGCGGACGCATCGAGAACGGCCTGTTCCCCGCCTCCCACACGGCCGAAGAGCTCGCGCGCATCCAGGAGCTGAGCCAGCGCAACGCCGGCGGCCCCGACAGCGGCCAGGCCACGCGCCGTCGCCGAGAGCGCGATCGCGAGCCCGGCCCCATCCACCGCATGGTCAACGCCTGGTGGAACCGCCTGCTCGGCGCTGTCTACGGCGGCGGCTTCTCCACGCAGGAAGCCGAATACGAGGAGCACGCCACCCGCCGCGACTATCTCTGGAATACCCTGGGCACCACCGTGTGGGGTTTCGCGTTCCCCCTGCTCACCATTGTGTCCACGCAGCTTGTGGGCGCCGAGGAAGCCGGTAAGTTCTCCATCGCCTTTGTCACCGGCACGCTCATCATGATCGCGTGCAACTACGGCGTGCGCAATTTCCAGGTCTCGGATATCGACGAAACGACGTCCTTTGCCTCCTACCAACTCAACCGCTGGCTTTGCGGAGCGCTCGCCCTAGGCTGCGGCCTCATGTACAGCAGCGCCCGCGGCTATGACGCGCAGATGGCGACGATCGGCCTGGGCGTCTACCTGTATAAGGTGATTGACGGCGTGGCGGACGTGTACGAGGGCCGCCTGCAGCAGGCCGATAAACTCTACCTGGCCGGCATGAGCCAAACGCTACGCTCCGTCGGCGTCATCGTGGTCTTTAGCGTGGCGCTGTTCCTTACGCGCAGCATGCCCATCGCGGCCATGGCCATGGGCGTCACCGCCATCGCCTCGCTCGTGCTGGTCACCGCGCCGCTCGCCCTACTCGAGACCGAAAAATCGCGCCGCGTGAGCGTGCGCGAGGTCGGTCACCTGTTTGTCCAGTGCGCTCCGCTCTTTGGCGCACTGTTCCTGTTCAACCTCATCGAGAGCATGCCCAAGTTTGTGATGGAAGGCACGCTGGCCTATAAATACCAGCTGTACTTTAATGCCCTGTTCTTTCCGGCGCAGGCTATTTTGCTGAGCATTGGCTTTGTCTATAAACCGCAGCTTTTGCGTCTGTCGAGCATTTGGGCGAACCCGCGCAAACGTCGCCGTTTTGACTTGATTATTATTGCCGTTATGGCGCTGATCGTGGCCATCACCGGCGTGTGCGCCGCATTTATGGCAGGCCCCGGCATTCCCCTCATGAGCTTTATGTACGGCCTCAACTTTGAGCGCTACCGCACATTGGCGCTGTTGATGGTCGTCGCCGGCGGCGTAACCGCAGCCATCGATTTTATCTACGCCATTATCACGGTGCTGCGCCACGCTGGAGACGTCACCAAGATCTACTTGATCTGCTTTGCCGTGAGCGTGGTGCTCCCGGTGATCCTGATCAACCTGTTGGGCCTGATGGGCGCCGTCGTGAGCTACCTGGCGGTCATGGCCCTACTGCTGGTGTTGCTGATAATCGAGTACGCCCACATCCGCCAGCGCATCGAGCGCGACCGCAACCCATACGGCGCCTAATTCGAATCAATTTGAAGAAAAGAAACGTCGATGTTTTGGCACCGACAGCGAGCAGTCTCGAAGTGCCCCAGGTTGGCGCGAAAGAGGAGCGACGCGTACTTCTGTACACGAGCGACGGTTTGAGCGACAAGATGGGGTGCTTCGGGGCTGCGCAGCGTCAACGTGACCGCCGTTCGGTAGAACGGCGGAACAAGGTTATTCTCCAGGCTTGATATTTGCGTAGAACTCCGCACCGTCGTCCAGGCGCAGAATGCCCACGCGGCCGAACTCGGAGCCGGTGGCGGCGGCGCAGTCGATGTCGATGCGGTCGGGAACGCCGGCGGTATCATCGCCGCCCAGGCGCACAATCTGTCCGCGCCCCGACTCCTCGTCGAGTCCCGCCAGGCCGCCTACCTCGCAATAACGCCCGAGCGACACCGTTGGCGTGTGGCCACTCACCACGACCGGACCCTTGCCCTCGGCAGAAAGCAGCCCCGTCGGCGCATCCCAATAGCCATGGCGAATCCACAGCAGGTCATCGGACGACTGCACGGCAAGCATCTGCTTCAGCAGTTCGCGATCGGCGCCAACCGCTCCGGCACCATCGGCACAATCCACGTCGTGTTCAAGTAAAAACGCCCGGGCCGCCTCGGTCTCAATACCGGCATGCACCAGCAGGTACGGGCGCTCATCGGTCTCGGCCACCGCATACAGCGGCAGCCCGGCCATCCAGCGCACAAGCTCCTCGTACGCCTCAAATTCCATGTCGTTAAGCTGCTCGCGCGTCGTCCAGCCACCGTTGATATCCCACGTCTCGGCATCGAGCGGGTCCTGGCCGATAATGGCATCGAGCATGATTTGCTCATGGTTACCCTTGAGCACGCGCGCGTTGGGCAGCGATCGCACCAGTTTAATAACACCGACCGAATCGGGTCCGCGATCGATCATGTCGCCCAGCACGTACAGCGTATCTTCGGACGTCAGTGAAATCTTAGACAGGGCCTCGTCAAGCGCACGCACGTGTCCGTGAGCATCAGATGTCACATAGATCGCCATGGAAAGCCTTTCCCTACCTTGCGGCCGAAGCCCGGAACCGCAACTAAAACTTCAAGTTGAACTTAAACGTTACCCATTGTACTCCGTTGCAATAAAGCTGGAAAGGGCCACGCGTCGCCAACGATCGTTAGCGCCCGCGCGCGCCGTTCGCGGCGCACCGCCGGCAGCTGCTCCCCGACCAGCGTCGCACACACCGCAGCCTCGTGTCGAAATTACGCACGCCCGTAATCCGCCACCGTAAACCTACCACCTTTGGGTACAAATAACCGCAGACAACTGACCGCGCCACGCCAACCACCCAGGAGCGGACACTATCCATGAACCAGATACTTCTCTTTATCGGCCTCGTCATCATTTTGTGCCTGACCATCAAACCCGTCGGCAAAAAGCTCCCCTTCCCCACCCTGCTCATCTTTATCGCGCTTGGTATGCTGTTGGGCGTCAACGGGCCGGCGCACATCGACTTTAGCGACTACGCGCTCACCGAAACCGTCTGCAGCACGGCGCTGCTGTTCATCATGTTCTACGGCGGCTTTAACACCAACATCGACCGTGCCAAACCCGTCGCCGCGCCCGCGATACTGCTGAGCACGCTCGGCGTTATCGCCACCGCCGGCATCACGGGCGCCTTTGCGCACTTCGTGTTGGGCTTCGACTGGATCGGCGGTCTGCTGCTGGGCTCGGTCGTGGCGTCGACCGATGCGGCAAGCGTCTTTAGCGTGCTGCGCGAACACACCCTATCGCTGAGGGGCGGCACCGACTCGCTGCTCGAGGTTGAATCGGGCTCCAACGACCCTGTCGCCTACATGCTCACCGCGGTACTCGCCACCCTCGCGGCCGGCGGCGACATCAACATTCCCGTCTTGCTGGTCAAGCAGATCATCCTAGGCGTGGGCCTGGGCCTTGCCATCGGCTGGACATCCAGCCGCCTGATTGAGCGCGCACACGCAACGGCCGAGGGCGCGCAGACTATCTTTTTGTTCGCCGTGGCGATCGTCGCCTACGCGCTGCCAAGCTACCTGGGCGGCAACGGCTTTTTGGCTGTATACCTGGCGGGCATTGTGCTGGGTGCGAGCGACATCACCGGCAAGGTCGAGATGGCGCACTTCTTTGACACCCTTACCGAGATGGCCGAGATGACCATCTTCTTCTTGCTCGGCCTGCTCGTGACGCCTGCGCGCCTGCCGCAAATGCTGTTGCCGGGCCTGGCGCTCATGGCGTTTATGCTCTTTGTGAGCCGCCCCATCGCCGTCGGCCTGCTGTTGGCGCCCTTTAAGACGAACCCTCGCCAGGTTGCGCTCGTAAGCTGGGCGGGTCTGCGCGGCGCAGCTTCGGTCGTGTTTAGCCTCTTTGCTGTGGTGGCCGGTGTTCCCGGTGGGCACGACCTGTTTGACCTGGTGTTTGTGATTGCCGTGTCGAGCATTGTGGTGCAGGGCTCGCTGCTGCCGGCGGTGGCGAAGAAGCTCGACATGATCGATACGGAAGGCGACGTGCGCCGTACGTTTAACGACTACCGCGACGAGGAAGGCATGTCGTTTGTCAAGCTCAAGGTGGGAGCTGGACATCCGTTTGCCGGACGCTCGCTCGCGGACATCGGCAGCGCCACGGACATGCTCGTGGTCCTGGTGCTTCGTGACGGTGCGCACCCGGTGCTGCCCAACGGCGATACCGTCATCGAGGAAGGCGACCTGTTGGTGATGGCCGCGCCGACGTTTGAAGAGCGTGCCGAGGTTACGCTGCGCGAGGTCACCGTGACGCCCCACGGTCGCCTGGCCGGCCAACGCCTACGCGATGTGCCGCAAGGCAAGCATCCGTTTATTGTGGTGATGCTCAAACGCGACGGCCAAACCATCATCCCCGACGGCAACACCCTCATATGCGCCGGCGACGAAGCCGTCATCGCCACGCTGGCATCGTAGCGGCCAGGTGGTAGCTAATTTGGGAAGGGGTTAGTCATCGTCGACGGCATAGTCGCGGAGGTCGAGCCCTTCGCGTTCGGCTCGGGCCAGGAGCTCTTGGGGCGACTCATCCTCAATATCCATCACGTCGAGCATAGCGGCCGGAAAGCCCACGCCGGCTGCGCTCCCCGCGCGATCGAGCAGGCTCTCGCGCAGCTGATCTACATCAACGTCGATCTTCATGGTGAAACCTCCTGCCGGGCAAACCGCACGCCCCAAATGATGTGCAATAAATCCCAGATACGGCCATAATAAAACAATGAACATCGGGGAGGTTACGGACGATGGATAAGCTCGATGCCATGACGGAACAAGTCAGGGACTTTTGTGATGCACGCGACTGGCGCAAATATCACACGCCAAAAGAGCTTGCCATCGGCATGGCAACTGAGTCCTCCGAGCTCCTTCAGCTCTTTCGTTTTATGAGCAACAATCGCATTGCAGAAATGTTCGAAGACACCGAGCAACGCCAAGCCATCGAAGACGAAGTCGCCGATACGCTCCTTTTCCTCCTGCGTTTTGCCGACCTAAACGGAATCGACCTCCCTGCCGCGCTCTCGTCCAAGCTCAAACGCAATGGCGAGCGCTACCCCGTCGGCGCATCAGCTGACGAATACAGAAAGGCGGACCACCATGAGTAACGAGTTCGCCCTTCGACAATACACGCTTCCCCTCCCCCAGCCCTTCGAGACAAGCGAATCGCTGCAGGACTTTGGCACACCAAAGCCCGGATCCCACCATGACGAGAGTTGGCCCGTTCTCTATATTCTGACCAACAGCAAAAACAAAACAGCCTACATCGGACAGACAACCAACTACCAGCGACGCATGAGGCAGCACGCCGCAAACGCAGACAAGGACTTCGATCGAACACTTCTGATCGACAACCCCACATTCAATCAGTCAGCGACATTTGAGTTTGAGAACAGACTCATTGAGCTGTTTTGCGCTGATGAAAAATTCCAGTTAACCAATGCGAACAACGGCTATGCACAGTTCGATTATTTTGAGCGACCTCAGTATCGTCAGAAGTTCCGGACTCTATGGACGAAACTTCGCGAAGAAAACTACGCGATCCACCCCATCGAAGAGCTCGAGAATACCGACCTGTTTAAATTCTCGCCTTTTAAAACGCTCACACCCGATCAATATGAAACGATTGAGACAATTTACAAGCGTCTCGAGCAGGAACAGAAAGACGTTGAGCAAGGCGGCCCCAAGAAGAAAGGCGTAACCGTCGTAAACGGCGCGCCCGGAACAGGCAAAACCATCCTTGCCATCAGCCTCATGTTCAAAATCAAAAACGAACCCAAGCTATCCGGCCTGCGGGTCGGTTTCGTGACACCCATGGAGTCTCTGAGCAAGACGCTCAAAAAGCTCACGCACTTCCTTCCTGGGTTAAAGCCCGGCGACATTTTGAGCCCCAGCGATGTTACCAAGAATGACCGTTACGACATCTTGCTCGTCGACGAGGCGCATCGACTGGGCAACTACCTGACCGCCGGCGCCGGCATCGGGGCTTTTTACAACACCTGCGATCGCCTCGGCCTTCCGCATACGAGCAACCAGGTTGACTGGATATTCAAAAACTGTGACAAGGCATACTTGTTCTACGACCCCAAACAGCAGGTTCGCGCATCCGGACTCAATCGAGACGGCCTTGAGCAGCGACTCAATCAGCTCGAAGAAGCGGGCATCGAAACTGAAGGGTTCAGCCTAAGCACGCAGATGCGCGTGCGCGGTGGTGACGAATACCTCGATTTTGTCTATGACCTACTCGACAACAAGGCGTACATGCATGCCGGCATGAAGTTCAAAGAACTCTTTTCATCGGAGCCTTACGATTCGCGAACCGGGGATCCGGACAGCGATATCCCCAGATACCAGTTTGGAATCGTCGACCGATTTGAGGATTTCTGCTCCCTGCAGCAAGCCAAGGAAGAAGAAGTTGGTCTATCCCGCATGACGGCAGGCTTTGCGTGGAAGTGGAAAACGAAGAGACACAAAGACGCGTTTGACATCGTCATCGAGGGTATCCCCAAACGTTGGAACTCGAGTCAAAAGGATTGGGTTAACTCCCCCAGCGCCGTCAACGAGGTCGGATGCATCCACACCGTACAGGGCTACGACCTCAACTACGGCTTCGTAATTCTGGGACCAGACATTTACTACGACACCGATAAAGGAGCCGTCTGCGCTAACAAAGCGAACTTCAAAGATGCTGTCGCAAAGAAAAAGGCAAGCGACGACGACCTACGAAAGATTATCGTCAACGCCTACTACGTTCTCATGACGCGCGGCATGCTGGGAACGTTTCTTTATGTATGCGACCCGGCGCTCAAGGAGTATTTGTCACGGTATATCCCGGTGATTTAGCTGCTGCCCGCGCATGGCATGAATAGCAACGAAAGCAGCAGCGAAGCCCCTAGGAAACAATCTCGGATTCACAAAGGGCGGCGGGGCGCGCCGGTGCCTTATCCAACCAATACTGCCCCCAGAACATTTGCGAGCTTCTTGGCGGGGCGCCTATTCGCCTTTTCGCCCATCGCCACGAGCGCGTGGTTGCAGGCGTCCTCATTCATGTCGCAAACAATTCTAAGCTCATGCCGCGCCCTTGAAGCAGCCGTATAAAACAAAGTTCCAGGCTCTGGCATGTAGCTCATGGACGGCTGTTCCCATAAGGCTTGATCAACATCAATCAAAATTACCGCAGCAGCCTCCATCCCCTTAAACTTCCTCACCGTATGGACGGGAATCTTCTGACCTTTCCACCTCTTTAAGCTCTGATCGCCAGTGAAACAGCCCGACAGCTTAGAATTTTCCGGTGTCTTGCATGTGATAATCACAATGTCATTAATACCGGCATTCTTGAGTAGAGCGATATGCTTATCCACATATACCTCTTGCGCGGCGGCGTCACAATCAATCATAAGCAATGGAGGCTTACCGAGCTTAGCCATAACCTGCGTTCTAAAACCGTGCGCTTCACCAAGAGCACTCAGGGAAGACTTCTCGATAGCCTCCGTATTCCGGCAGTTTACATAAAGCGTTAGCTTGCAATCGGCATCCATAAGGAAGCTGGGCATAGTTGAGCCTTGAACAAACTGCCTTTTGTCGTAAAAGAGATACATGGTGCTTTCTGGCTTTGAATCCACAATAGAGCGTAGCGTTTCGAGCACCATCGCGTCCTCGATAGCCTTGAGGCCAAAGTCTTGGCCTTCGTCTATTACGATGTGCTGATAGGGAAACGAGTCAGGGTGCTCCATGAGCTCTTCGGTCAGGCTGGCATAGTTTGGCTCGAAAGAATTGCAGACCTTGCAGGCGTAGCCCGGAATTGTATAGACGTCGATTTCCGGGACATCTTTGCACCTTCTAGTAATCTCTTCCTTCAAAAGCGAATTAAAGCACAAAAAGAGAACCCTGCCCGTACAGGCGGCCTGCCTAGCCCTCTCAATTGCAATGAGGGTTTTACCAGTTCCTGCCGCCCCATTAATTACCGCCGTCTTCTGATCCTTTATGAAATTCAACACACGAGCCTGCGAGTCCAGCAGCCGTGCGAACACGAAATCGTTATATCGATAGTCCACCGAATTCGTCGGGACGATATCGAACTCCGGCAAGAGCACTTTATGCAAGACCTCTTGAGCCTCGGTCTTGGAGAGTCTCGTCTCCCTTCCCCCGATATTCATCTTCATGATTCGAGTTATCGGGGCCGTCGGGTCCCCTAGGTCTGTTTTACACAAAGTAATATCGCGAGAAGCCTCGGGGGAGTAATCAATAAAGCCAAGTTCATGTGCCCCCAGGGACGGAAGCCAAACCGCATGAGCAACCTTGCACCTACCGCAAAGCTCTCCTAACCCTACATCCTCAAAGCGATTAATGAGCTTCCATTTGATGTTATCCGCCTGCCGATAAGGCCCTCCATGCCTCCTCATCGATATGCCGCTACCGTATAGCCACTCGCCGTTTTCGCAGCGGATCTTTCCCGCCTTCGCCTCGATGACAAGGATACCGAGCCTGCGATTAAACACGACGAAATCGGCTTCCCTCTGCTCAATAGCGTTTCCATCCACAACATCCAACATCTTGTATGAATGGATAACCGTAAAATCATCGGGAAGCTTACTCAGCGCGTAATAAATCTCCCCCTCACGGCTCCGATCGTCGTATTCAGCCGGGCCAAGGCTCGGTATCATTCTTGCAGCCATGGCTATGCCTCTTTATCGATCTCTCTCATCACATCTTCAGCGGAGCACTCGCCGACAACAAACAGACTCCAGCCTGACGCAAATCGCCAAGCGGAGCCGAAGGCAATGTCAAAATCGCCCGCCGCTTCCTCGTCAAGAAGAATGACCTTGGACTTGCGCCAAACAAGCGTGGCATAAGCGCTGTCGTCGCCAGCATCAGATAGCTCCACATCTATGCCCGGAGTCTCCCAGCGCAAATGCGAGTCGTAGCTTGTCATTTCACGAATCAACTAGATCCACTCCTCCGAAGAATCAGATCGGATTGACAGTTTCATCGCTTCGGCCAACGATAGCGCCTTGTTGTTTGCGCCATCATCAGAGGCATATAGCTCAAACCCAGCAACCGAGTCCGAGGCATCCGGCTCCCAATCGAGTTCTTTATCCTCATCGGAATTGCCGGCAGAACAAACGGAAGGCGATACAGAAAGAAGAGTCCCCAAAATTCGCTTTGCAGCGCCTCGAGAAAGATTCGCCTGCACAGCTTGGTTGTAATAATTTGCAATACAACCGTAGCAGCAAGTTTCTTCGCCACATCCGCAATGTCCGTCCACCACCTTATAGGCCTCTTCAATTAGTTCCTTCACTTCTTTGCTGAGCTGGCGCACATGACCGGCTCCTCCAGGCACGTCATCATAGATGAGTATTGAGAAGCTACCTGCATCATTTTTGTATGTAGTCCCTCCGAGTTCGGTCTCGGGAACCTCAAGGATTTTAGCCGCAGCGGTAAACAGCGCCCACATCACAGCTTCCCAGTCGCCATCACAGCAAACCGTCGCCGCATCAAAATCAAATACGAGCTCGAGAACGTCGCTCACAAATGCCGTACCCAGCGCGCTGAACCTATTAATCTTTGGAGCAGTGCCGCTCTTCTCGCACCAGTAGGTATGTTGGATCTTCTCTCCACCAACAGCAGCGCGATTGCAGTAAGAGCAGACTTGGAAGCCCTTAGCAGGGCTATTGAGCACACAAAGTTGCCCGTTCTCGGCATATTTTACTTTCACCGCACCGCCGGGAAAACAAAACTCTCCGGTCGCAGTCTCGTAAGGCCAGTGCTGGCTAAAGTGCACCGATGCATACCCCTTTGGCCTCGGCCTTCTAAGCCCGATGCCTTTTTTGTTTTCCGTACCGACAAAACCATAGGAAGGTATGAGCATATTCTTTTCGAGAGCAAACTCGGTATGGCAAACGGGACACTCGCCTTTATCACTGTAGTTTTCAATAGGCCATACAAATGTTTCGCAATTTGGACACTTTCCATACCTGCGCTTTCGCAACTCTTGCCCTTTCGGCTTTCTGAGTCCAACGGACTTCCAAAGCGTCTTGCCAGCAACGATTTCCGCCCCCGGTGCATATTCCCTAATGGCTTGACGCATACCCCTAGAAAGCTCGAGCCTGTTCTCACCTACAGAATTCTCGATATCAAGAAGATGGAGCTCTACGAGATCAGTCGGAAACCCGTACTTAGGCAATACTCCGTTCTCGGCAAGAATTGCGATAGTTCTCTCCTTCTTGAGCGCATCCCTAGACTTTAGAAGCTTGGATGCGAGAATGTCGTTGACGCCCATATTCAGCTCAATACCATCCTGAACACGCTCAAAATCAGCATGCTTAAGGCTATGTGCAAGGAGAAGCCTGCCGCCGCCTCCATTCTCAGCCGAATCGATTGGCCCAACGAGCTTTGCTATCCACCCCCACTCGTTTACGCCAACTTCTTCCGCCACGGGCATGCCTTGCGGAACAACGCGGACGAGCTGTTCATAGACGCTCTTTGGCCGCGATGCAAGAAAGCTGCGAAGATCTTCGAGGCCTTCCGGCTCCGATTTAGAAAGATCCATAAAGTCGTTGTATCCATGAGAGTAGTCTTTGCCCAAGCTCCGGCTCGCGTAGCGAAAGAACTCAGACATAGCGACAGCGAAAACATGCCGTATCGCAATGGCATCGTTATTCAGATAACACATTGGCACTCTCGTGTTGCCGCCAATTATCTTGGCTGGGTCCTCAAAGTACGCGACATCATGGGGCCGCAAGCGAGCAAACGTGATGGCATATCCAGGTTTGCCAGCGCGGCGTCCAACGCGACCGGCTCGTTGCGTATAATTCGCGGTACTAGGTGGAACGTTTCTCATAAAAATGGCCCTCAAATCGCCAACGTCCACACCCAGCTCAAACGTGGTCGTGCAACTCAAAACATTAACGTTGCCTTTGATAAATTCGCTCTGTATTTCTCTAGCCTTTTTGGATGACAGCTGTGCAGTATGTTCCTCGATGTCGAGGGGAAGCGCCTCATCTTGATATACGGTTTTATAGAAGCGGTCTTTGTCTCTTGCCTCTGCGAAGCTCATTTTCACCATCGTGCCGTTGCATTTCGTTGTCATGCAAACGCCATGCGTGTCCAGATGAGTCTCACATCCACATGCATTGCAACGATAGACAATATCATCGTTGGAATGCGGATACATAGTCCAAATATCTCTGCCAAGCCTAAAGTGTTCACGCGAATCGATCAAATATCCTTCGTCCCTAAATAGCTTGCAACTTAGATACTCCCCCATAAACTGGAATAGACTTTGCAGAATCGGGCGAACGTCCTCACGGGTCAGCTCGATACCGTGGACCCTTTTGACGTACTTGCGAATAAAGGCACTGCGCTTATTTTCTGTACCACGTACCGCATCTCCCGCAAACTGAACAATATCCTTTGACGCAGAGCCGCCCCCCTCAAGCACGACAAGGTTACCGCGCTTCTCATGATTGTTTCTTAGCTCAGGGACCCCTTCAGGAACCTCGATAACGTTTTTCTCTCGGAGCAGTTCGAGACAGGTCCTTGCAAACAAAATGTAGTCTTCGCATGAAAGCCAGGCTGCCCCATCGGCATTAAGTCTATCAACCTGTCTTTCGACAAGCATTTTCGCCCCAGGATGGGAAAAGCCCTTGTTAAATTCAGTAGGCTCGATCCTTACAACGCCAAGGCCTTCAAGGCTGTTCCGCGAATCCTCAGCCGCAAGCTCATCGAGAATCCAGGCCGTCGCCTGCCCCTTCTTGTTGGAACCCAAAACCCCCGGATAACGCCTCTTTGCAACACTTGTTATCCAATCAATAACTGAACTCGGCTTACAGCCTTCACCGTCGCGAGACAGAGCCTCCACCGCTTCTCTTATCAGCTGACGGCGTGTGATGTTTCCATAAGTTCTGTCCATTGCGGGCGCGAAGAAAGCCGCGTCCTGGCGCTTGTCCGAGAAGCAAATAACACTTCCGACCCTGCGTTCTTCATCGAGGTCTGCAAACAAATCATCCTCGTCAGCCTCCTCCTCATCAAAAGGAGGAATATCCCTGACTAAGTTGTAGCAAACGACACTGCCCGCAGCTTCAGGCGAAACGCGCATTGGCTGAATTGCCACAACGGACTGATATCCGCAATGACGACAACGCGCCTCTGCTTCATCTGATTGTTTTTTCTCGTTTTGGTTGAGCGCAATTGGGATGCGCGCAACAATCTCATGCTCGAAACGATGAGCACCACCCTCGGCTTCATGATACAAAGACCCGCATATCGGGCACAGCCATTGGATCTTCTCATCGGGATCTCTCTCCGATTCGTCAGAGAGAAGACGGTAGTAGACTCTCGGAAGAAACTCGTCGTCGGAATCCGTTCCTTCATGTCGAGGACTTAGCCACGCGGTCTTCATCTCGGGATCAGAGCTCTCCTCACCAAGGATGTATGCCTGCCCACAATGGCGACAGACCGACACCTCATATACAGGAGTATCGTTTTCATCGTCATAATGCTCCGCAATCGTTTTGTGAGGAGTCAGCTTACGTGTATGCAGATTTAAATAGATACCCTCAGGAGCACGCAAGAAGGAATGGTAGCGACTCGTAAGAATGGGAACATCCTTGGAGCGCTGTGCAGAGGAAAGCACCTCAACCATGGCAGTGAGGATTTCCACACCCCTCTTATCTCCCGTGAGCCCTTCGATCTCAAGCTCCTCAATGGTGTCAAGATCAGTGAGGTCGAAAAGACGCTCGCAGCGTCTCACCAGTTTTGCCGCAGACGATTCACCCAGAAGGATCTTTCCTAGTCCCATTAGGGGGGGCTCGCCGTCTAGTCTCGCTACAACCTCTTCAGGAGCTCCACCAGATGCGAGTGTGCTGCGAATGTCTTCTACGTTTGCGTTTTCGGGATCGGAAAGTTCCCTGCGAAGTTCCGCCCAAGTGTCTAGAGAAAGCGTGCCCCAAGGCTTTTCATCAAGAGCATCTTGGGGCTGATCTTTCTCGCTCGTGATGACATCGAGATCCGCGAGATCACCCGAGAAAGGCTCGCCAAAAAGATCCCGAGCAAATTTAGCCACCTTCGGCATATCTTCTTCTGAGCCGATTGTTGCGGAAGTTGCGTAACAATGAAGCTTGGGCAGCTCCCCCGTTTCCGATTCGATACGAGCCTTTACTCGACGCAGCAAATATGCGATTTCGGTGCCAAGCGCGCCTGAATAAACGTGCGCCTCATCGATGGCGATATGCCGCCAGTTTGCACCAAATGCTCCTTCGAACAGCGGCGCATCCTCCGGACGTAGAAGGAGATACTCAAGCATAGAGTAGTTTGTAAGCAAAATGTTGGGTGGGTTCTCACGTATTTTCTCGCGGGAGATGATTTCATTTGGCAGTCTAGTTTGATCCGGGTTTTCGTCTTTCCACTTACGGAGAGCCACGGACTCTTTCTCCTCAGTATCTCCGGTATAACGCCCGAAGGTGATATCGGTCCCCTTCAGCAACTGACGCAATCGTTTTAGCTGATCGTTTGCAAGGGCGTTCATCGGGTAAAGAATCATGGCACGGACGCCAGCGGAGCGCCCGCTCTTTTCGAATTCTGAGAGGATGTCATTCAAAATCGGAAGCAAAAAGCACTCAGTCTTACCCGAACCCGTGCCCGTAACGACGGCGTAATTACGCCCGGCAACGCTCTTTTCAATAGCCTTAACTTGATGCACATATAAGGGGCGATAGGGGTCAAAATTACGCGCCTCTCCGTCGCCTAAACTCATCATGCCTTTGCAGAGAAGTCCCTCATCCACCAGGTCGGCCACAGTTTTATCCTTGCGGTACGGAGGCGCCGCCTCAAGAAACGGTCCCTTTGAAAGATATCCCGGCTCGCAAAGAATCGTCTCAAGCTGCTTCTGCAAATCCGCGTCATCAAAGTGAATAGTAGTGGCAATGTACTCGCGATAAGAGTCCTCCACTTTGCGCGCAGTCTCAATGGGGTTGAATTCTTTTACATCCGTCATTATTTGCTCCTGCTATTTAAGGATGATTCTGGTCGCGTATTCTCGCCGAGGGTCTCCAAAGAAGTCGCTCGGTGACATTTCAACTGCGACCTCTCTCTTGTTGCCCAGCTGCCTTACCACGCTTGATGGAAGGGCGACCTCCGCAGAGCCCTTTTCCGCAAAGGCCGTAGCAATCGGCTTTTCGTCTCTTTCCTTATACTTAGAACGCCTAAAGAACCTGAAATGAATGTCGCACAAGGGCTTGCCTTCAAACCGAAGAACATATCCAAGGGATTCTCCCGGCGATAGCTTCCAGCCGTTAATACCGAGCCCCTCGGCACAATCAAGCATTTGAACATCGGTCCAAGCTGGAATCAGTTCTCCCGTTGATACGTCATCGCCATAGCACAGGGACAGCCTCAGAGGAAGACGGCTAGATGACCTATAGTCAGTCTGTTGAAAGAGGCTTGCATGTCTAAATAGATTAAATCCGTATTCTCCAGGCTGTTTGAGGTTCTTGAAGAAAAGGGGTTTTGAACCAAGCATCACCAGCGCAGCCCTGTTGTACCTCCAACCATAGGAGATAATCTTAAAGTTTGCCGCACTGGGGCCGAGTTCTAGCGCATCTGTCAAACAGATTGGACGCTCTTCGGAAATAGTCGCAAGCCTTTCTGGAATGTCAACGTCTATTGCAGCAAGGGCCAGCTTAGCATCGGTCTCTTTGCCGCCCTCTCTCGACCGGATGTGAACGTGCAAGAACTCATCCTTTAGAAGCGTCTTCACTTCATACCGCTCCCACGCATTGAGAGAATTAAGATTCTCGCATTCGCCCGTCGCATCGGCTTCTTCTTGAACACGCACAATGTCAATGGGAAGGCACGCTTGGAAGCCATATTCAGCTACAGCGCACCCATGATCAACGCTGATGGACACAGGCCTAAATTCTTGTATGGGCACCACTGCGAATCGGTAGCGGAAAACGACCTTGCCACCGGCGGATTTCTGCCTCGCCTCTATGGTGCACTCTTTGATATGCCAACTGAAAAGGTTTGCCCTTGACGGATCTAACTCTATTCTTGCGGCACCCGCATTACCGGTATCGTCTTCACACATGACACGACGCGGTATCGACACCAGCTCACCATCGCAGCAACAAACGATATCCAGATCTTTAAGCGCATCCGCGCCATCAAGTGCCTCAATGCTCACAGACGGAAGGCCGGCGTTTGTATCAAGCTCGTTAGGAATACGTCCATACAAGTCAACGCCGTCGCTCGTTTCTCCGATGATTCGGTGCTTATATATCTTTGCGACGTAGCGCTCTTGCCAAACGGCGACTTCCTCGCCTGTCAGCTCGTCAACGACCGAACCTGCCGAACCGGGCTCTACATCATAGATGAAGATTTGATTATCGCCCCAATCGCCAGAAGTCTCGTACTCCGAGACCGCTTTCATACCCTGGCCGGGAATAATCTTGTATCCATCTTTTACGATGTAGGCGATGCGGCGCTTTTTCGTTAACCGCTCGTTTTTGCCGCGTAAGCGATAGAGGCCCTTGCCGTCCTTTATAAATTCAAAACAGCCAGGCTTGTTCCTGCTAAACGTCTGGTTCAACGAACTAAGCTCGATGTAGTCCCCCGTATGCTCATCTTTGTACATAAGCTTGAGTTCTACGTCATAACGCGCCCGAGGGTCAATAGCAAAGCCGGCGGCATTTAGGATGCATTTCCCGACGCTCATATCGAATTCAGAGCTTGCCTTAAGCTCGCCATCAACATAATAGTCAATCCTGTCACCAGCAAAATGCAGCGGGAACTGCTGACGCGGCCAACGCATAGTGACAACGCCCTCAGAAAGATCCAGTTGCAAACTGGCAGTCGGAAGATAGATCAATCGATGAGCGTCTTTTCTCCGCTCTTGTGTCGAAGCAGTGGCCTTTCCGCCAGCCGCCGAAGACGGCGCTCGCTCCTGATTGTCGCGAAGGGCCTGCATTGCGGCTTCTGGAAGGCCAAAGCTTGATAGCATCGTGTAGCCGCTTCTAACCCTATTCGAGTCAACAATTTGGGCCGCCACGCGCATGGACGCCTCAAAGAGTGGCGCAATAGTTGAAACGGGCGCCTTCTCAAGGATGTTAAACACAGCCTTTTCAGGAGCATATCTGCTCTCAGGATTCTTTAGCTCTCTAAGAACGGATCGCCCGTCCATCTCTCCGCCAAAACCTAGGCCGCCTCGGGAAACTTCCCGCGCAAGCGGAAGTAATTTCTCCCACAGATTCGACCAAGAGTCTTCCGATAAACCTCCATGGAGAAGTGCAGTGTAGTAGTAGTGATTAACTTCCTCATCGCGACCATACAAAGGCATTCCACGCTCTTCAACATGTTTTATAAAAATATGTTTTACAAGCCCTTGGACGTTACTGTCGCAAATGCCAAGACTCGCGAAGAAATTACCCCATAGGTTATGTTCGTTGAAAACCCTGCGCGCTTTGTCTGCAACATAAACCATAAAAGCGTTCGGCAGGTACTTATCAATCAGCATCAAAACAAAACGGGGATTTGTCGGATAGGATTTAATCAGCTTTTCAAAAGCAGCGCTGAGTTCATCAAGGTCTGTCGAGAATTCCTCAAATGCCTGATAAACCATGACGTTTTCAGACCTTGAGTCAAGGTCGTTGAAGGCACTTCGAGCTCTTTCTTCAAATTTCTCCAGCTTTGCTGAAAACAGTCCATGGAAGCGCGCGGGCGAAGAACAACTCAGGTCATATTCATATCGCTCAATCGAAGACGTTACCTCAGCTTTTGGCTCGTGAGGATGCCGAACTTTCAGCGGAGCCTTCAGATTCGCCGTTTTTTCCACGATCTTAGGCTGGAGCATAGAAGCAGCGAAGGTGTCGGGGGCCGCATGATATTTCTCTCGCATCTTTATGATTGAATCGGCATATCTGCCATCAAAACGAGCGTCTATCTCTTGATCGGTAAGAGACAAAAGATCGGGCAAGTAGCAGAAACCAGCATTCTGGATTAAACGTCTTAGCCCCACATCATCAAAACTAAGCTCCGAGATAGGCGCTTTCTTCAGCCTCTCCAAGTAGTTCGCTTCGCTCATCAGCATCCCCTATGCCGTAATTGCATTCGATGCCGCCATTTCTGACCTTTTATTGACACCGGTCTGACACGACGTGCTTTTAATCATACCGTGAGGGACTTGCGCAACTCGAAGAACAAAGATGTCCAACGGAACCGTTTCTGCAGACGGTCACTATCACCCGGCGAACAGTTCCCTAAAAGGTCGACCATGGTTCAAGCACGCTTTATTGCGCAACAAAACCACCGCCAAAATGATTCAATTGTGAACATAGATGCACGGATCAGCCGGCTGGGGGTCCAAGTTTTTCCTACCGCCCATCGCTTTGCCCCAATCCCGCAAGGCGCCCGCACGCTATCATCGATATAGATTGAATGGGCAAGCAATACAGGGGGCTCTGCATGCCAATTGAAAAAGTTCCATTCTTGCAAAACACTTCAGGCTCGGTAATTGACAAACGCCACGAAGCTTATATGGCTGCCCAGCAATCCATCGCCCGCGGCTACGATGACCTCGTAAACGACCGCGTGCGTCCCTGGAAACAAGCGAAGACCGAGGCGGATCGGATGCGAGCCATCAGGTAAGGTCGCCCCTCCCCCATGTAACCATCCTGTAAATCATAGCGGCGCACTCGAGTTTTACCGTGATGCGGTCGCGCCTGGCGCTCCACTGTGCTAAAGTATCCCGAACGTCCAAACGACTACGAGGGGGAACTAGAAGATGGCACGTGTGCACAACTTCTCAGCTGGCCCGGCCGCGCTGCCTACAAGCGTGCTCGCCGAGATCGCCGACGAGATGATGGACTACCGCGGTTGCGGCATGTCCGTGCTCGAGATGAGCCATCGATCTAGCATGTACCAGCAGATCATCGACGACGCCGAGGCAACCCTGCGCCGCCTGCTGAGCATCCCCGACAACTACCGCGTCCTGTTTTTGCAGGGCGGCGCCACGCTGCAGTTTGCGGGCATCCCCATGAACCTCATGCGCCGCAGCCGCGCCGGCTACGTCGTGACCGGCAACTTTGCCAACAAGGCGTACAAGGAGGCCGCCAAGTACGGCGAGGCCGTGCTGCTCGCGAGCTCCGAGGACACCAACTTCGACCGCATACCCACCATGGCCGACATCAACGCACGCATTGCCGCCGAGGCCGCGGGCGATGGGCTCGACTACGTCTACATCTGCCAGAACAACACCATCTTTGGCACCATGTACCACGAGCTGCCCGCTTGCGGTGATGTGCCGCTGGTCGCCGATGTCTCGAGTTGCTTTTTGTCGCAGCCGCTCGACGTTGAGCGCTACGGGCTCATTTACGCCGGCGCGCAGAAAAACGCCGGCGCCGCGGGCGTGACCGTGGTCATCGTGCGCGACGACCTCATCGCAGACGGCCCCGCCTTTGCGCAGACGCCGCAGTACATGGACCTTAAGACCCAGGCCGCCAAGGGCTCCATGCTCAACACGCCCAACACCTTTGGCATCTACGTGTGCGGCAAGGTGTTCCGTTGGGTTGAGCAGACCGGCGGACTCGCAGCCATGGCCGATCGCAACTGGGCCAAGGCCAACCTGCTCTACGACCTGCTCGAGCACAGCGAGCTGTTCCATGGCACCACGCAGGCCGACAGCCGCTCCATCGCCAACGTCACCTTCCGCACCGGCGATACCGAACTCGACGCGGCCTTTGTTGCGGGCGCGGCAGAGCACCAGATCCAAAACGTCAAGGGCCATCGCCTCGTCGGCGGCATGCGCGCCAGCGTGTACAACGCCGTGACCTTGGAAGACGCGCAGGCACTGGCCTCGTACATGAAGGACTTCGAAGCGCAGCATAGTTTGAGTCCGCGATCTAACTAGCCCGCAACGCGCGGGCCGACCAGCCACTTCAAACCACTTGTTATAAACAAATCCGCTAAGGAGTTTTTCATGCGCAAGATCAAAACCATCGACGACATTACCAAGGACGGCAAAGTCGAATTTGGCGAGGGCTACGAGTTTGTGGGCACCGCCGAGGAGGCCGACGCTATCCTGATGCGCTCCACCGACCTGCACGGCTACGAGCTGCCCGAGGGCATCCGCGCCATCGCCCGCTGCGGCGCCGGCGTCAACAACATCCCCGTCGAGGAGTACGCCAAGAAGGGCGTCGTCGTCTTTAACTCTCCCGGCGCCAACAGCAACGCCGTCAAGGAGCTCGTCCTGGGCATGCTGGTGCTTTCGAGCCGCGGCGTAGTGCAGTCGATGAACTGGGTGCGCGACAACGCCGACGACCCCGAAATCCAGGTCGATGCCGAAAAAGCCAAGAAGGCCTTTGTGGGCCGCGAGCTCAAGGGCAAGCGCATCGGCGTCATCGGCCTGGGCAACGTGGGCTCCAAAGTCGCCAACGCCTGCGTCGACCTGGGCATGGACGTCTACGGCTACGATCCGTTCATTTCCGTCGAGCACGCGTGGGTGCTGAGCCGCGAGGTGCAGCGCGTGGGCACGCTCGAGGACCTGTGCCGCGGCTGCGACTACCTCACCGTTCACGTGCCCAGCAAGGCCGACACCATCGGCATGATCAGCACCGAGCAGATCGACCTGCTCGCCCCGGGCGCCGTGCTCATCAACTACGCACGCGAGACCATCATTGACGAGGACGCCGTCGACGCCGCCCTGCGCGCGGGCAAGCTCAGCTGGTTTAGCTGCGACTTCGCCACGCCCAAGACCGTCAAGATGCCCAATACGTTTATCACCACGCACTCGGGCGCCGGCACTGGCGAGGCCGAGGCCAACTGCGCCGATATGGCCATCAGCGAGCTCAAGGATTACCTGGAGAACGGCAACATCGCGCACAGCGTCAACTACCCCGCCTGCAGCATGGGCAAGGCGCGCGCCGCAAGCCGCATCGCCTGCCTACACGCCAACGTGCCCAACATGATCGGCCAGATCACGGCCATCCTGGCCAAGGACAACGCCAACGTGCAGCGTATGACCAACGAGTCTGCCGGCGAGAACGCCTACACCATGTTCGACACCGACGAGCACCTGAACAGCAGCACGATCGAGGCGCTTAAGCAGATTCCGTCGATGTATCGCGTGCGCGTGATTAAATAGCTCCGGCGCCAAGCCTGCCAGACAGGCCACGAAGCCCATTCGGCCCCCGTTTTCATGAAACGGGGGCCGATTTCATTGCTCCGGACGACTTTAAAATGATACCCAGAACAAGTTTTTTCGGATAATAGACGGTAAGACCCAAATCACTCAGCGCACCCGCTTTGATAAACAGCTTTATCAGGGACTTTAGTAGGTAAAAATCGATCTCTATGTGCCAAATGTAAGTTGACTGTCTATTTTCCGAAACAACTTATTCTAGATAGCATTTTTAAGGCCCCTCCAAGGCAAAATTGAAGCCTTTTTTGCAACCAAAGCTCTAGTTCGTGCGACCGTTTTCCACCTGCACGACTACATTCCCGACCAATCGATAAATAACTCCTCACGAAGCCGGCGTTCGAGCTCCTGCTGCCGCGGTGTCTTGTCTTTCAGCGGCGCATCGAGATAGGACATGATGAGCTCCATCACCACGCGGAAGGCATCGGAGTCGGCCAGCTGGCCATAGGTCATCAGAACGACGGGATATCCCATCGCTTGCAAGGCCGTCGTTCGATCGGAGTCCGAGATCTTGGATTCTATGGATCCGTGTATGGCTTTGCCTTGGCATTCAACCAGGCACTCTCGGTTGCCGTCCTTATTTGCCAGCAGAATATCGGCATAGCGCCTATCAAGCCCCGAAATCAGGCGGGCACTGCGCGTCATGCGAATCTCGACGTTATTGGTAAGGCGCAGCCCTTCGCCGCCGCGCAACCTCGTAAGGCCAAACAGCATCGAAGCCTGGACCTCGAGCGGCGATGCCGCCACCCCCGTAATGCATTTCGCGGCACGCGTGAACGATTTAGCGCCGCGGAGCCCCGGGATCTTATCGACGTACTCTGTAAGTTCAGAGAGCTCAATCAAGGGAGGTCGTTTCCACAAGTCCGTTGGATTCCCCGAGACATCCTTTACGTTTTCCCAGCCCAGCCGCGCGTCGCCCCACCGGTCCCCGTATGCCTGCTCAAGTGCCGACTTTACCTGAGGCGCAATCTTGCACACGGCAAAGGTGCCGCACATCTCATACATGCACATGATCAGACGCTCGTTTGAGACCGAGGAAGCCAGGGTCAGCAGGGTAAAGAGTGGGGACGCAACATCGAGGCCAAACTCCGTCTGCCGCACGGAATCAAACGGCCTCTCCCCGTTCCAAACATGCCTGACAATGCGATCGCCCTTACGTCCGCAGCCGCCCTACGCCAACACGTGTAACGGAGTACCCAGGAAATGCTTGACGAGCGGATGCTCACAAAGATGCTCCCTGCGCGGATCGTCCGCAGAATCGGGCAGGTCCGGCATTATCGCCAAAACCTGTGGGGGTATCCGGTGATACCGAAAGGCAGATATGTCGCACAGCATGTCGTCCATGAAGGGTACGTACCCACCGCGTCGTTTGCAAACCCGCCTGGACGGCAAACGCGCTGGCTCGGCCTGCGAACGGTAAATACTGCTGCGCGCACGTCCCGGATCTCTCGAGAGGCTTACAATCGGTTTGGAAAGCAGACTGATTGTGAGGTTGCATATGGTTGATGAAGACTTTGCCTGGCGGCTTGCGCAGGACCTTGTGAAGATTGACAGCTCGGACCCCGGCGCATATGAGGGCGAGATCGAGCACTTCATTAAGAGGCTCATTGAGCAGCGGCTGGCACAGCTTGATAGTCCTGCGCTCGATGCCGTGCAGATTAAGGAGCTCGAAGTACTCCCCGGGCGCCGCAACCTTATGGTCACCGTGCCGGGACTGAGCGACGAGCCGCGGCTGGTCTATATCTGCCATATGGATACCGTTACCTTGGGCGATGGCTGGGACGCGGACATCGCACCGCTTGGGGCGGTTGTGCGCAACGACAAACTCTATGGCCGCGGCTCCTGCGACATGAAGGGCGGCCTGGCTTGCGCCATTGCTGCGCTTGTCCACGCACTCGAGCGCGTAGCGGCGGAGGGCGAGCTGCCCCACCGCGGCTTCTCGCTCATCTGCTCGGTCGACGAGGAGGACTTTATGCGCGGCTCCGAGGCGGCCATCGATGCCGGCTGGGTCGGCTCGCGCGAATGGGTGCTGGACACCGAGCCCACCGACGGGCAGATTCAGGTGGCGCACAAGGGGCGCACGTGGTTCGAGATTGAAATGGCTGGCGTGACGGCGCATGCGAGCCAGCCATGGAAGGGCGCGGATGCCGTCGCCGCCATGGCCGAGGTCGTCTGCGCGCTGCGCCATGCGTTCGCGGCGCTGCCCGTGCATGATGAGCTGGGGCCATCGACCATCACGTTTGGACAGATCGAGGGTGGCTATCGCCCCTATGTCGTGCCCGACCACGCCAAGGTCTGGGTCGACATGCGCCTGACACCGCCGACCGATACGGCCGCCGCGACGCGCATGGTAGAGCAGGCCATCGCCGACGCCGAAGCCGCGGTCCCCGGCTGCCATGGCAGCTATACCGTGACAGGCGACCGCCCCGCCATCGAACGCGATCCGGTCTCTCCCCTTCTAGCTGCGCTCAAGCACGCAGCAGACGATGTGACGGGCGCGGACACGACCGTCGGCTTCTTTACCGGCTATACCGACACTGCCGTCATTGCCGGCAAGACGGGTAACCGCAACTGCATGAGCTATGGCCCAGGCTCGCTCGCGCTCGCCCACAAGCCCAACGAATATGTGCCCCACGCCGATATCGTTCGCTGCCAGCAGGTGCTGATCACGCTCGCCGACAACATGCTCTGGGGCGCGGATAGCCAAGTTGGGGCATAATAAGCCGCGAACAACCGACTCGCGCGTTAGGACCGTCCATGAAAGCTCTTCCGTTTCCCTGCATCCGCCCGGCTCAGGACCGCGTGCTCGAGGCGCTGCCTGCGATGGGCAGCATTCTGAGCAGCAACGAAGCCCTGCGCGGCGCGATTGCCGATGGGTTCATGCTCAAGGATCCGGGTGCGGCATACTACGTGTACGAGTGTTCGGGAGAGCCGGGACGCGTAACGGGTGTCGTGGCGATCTGCCCGGTTAACGTGCTGACGGGCAGCGACGAGGCTGTCACCGAGAGCATCGACGCCCCCGCCGCGGCGCGCGCGATCGCCGAGCTCAAGGTTCAGCCGCGCCCCGTGTCGCTCGCCTACGAGGCGTCGCCCGTCATGGATATCATCCTGGGCGCTGCCAAAGAGGGCGCATCGCTCTACGCCGTCACCGATCCCGCGGGCATCACGCACCGCGTGTGGGAGGTCAAGCGCGAGGACGCTGTTGCCGCCATCCGCGCCATGCTCGATCAGGCGCCCGACCCGGTGTTCGCCGGTGACTCCGCCTATGCCGCCGCACTGGCTGGGGCATCGCAGATTCTGGCCGACGAGGCCCGCACCGCCGGCGCCTACTCTGGCAAAGAGCCGTTCAACTTTGCTGTAGCCGTGCTGTTCCCCACCGCGCAGGTCAGCGGCGGCGCGCCGCAGGTTCCGACGGGTCTGCTCACTCACCAAATCTCACGGTTCTAGCGGACTCAAACGCTAAGCTGGAAAACCCAGCATCCAAACAAACAAGGGGCGGGGATGCAGCAAACGCATGCACCTCCGCCCCTTTCGCATCAAACAATTACGACAGCAAACCGCACCGCAACGCCAGCGTTATCCACGCTGCGGACCTGCCGCCGCCACAAGCGACTCTAGCCCCAGCTCGCGCGCGTAATCCTCCTGCGTAAAGACTTCGACCAGGTCAAACGTATCGGCCGCATCGTCAAACGCAAAATGCAGCACCGAGCAATTGCCTGGCACGCGCTCGCGCTCGTCGGCCGCCGCTCCCCTCACGTGGTCCAAAAACTCCTTGATAGCCGAGGCATGGCTCACCGCAAGGACGCACTCATGGTCCGGACGTCGCATAAGATCGGTCAACGTCGCCACCATGCGCTCACGCACCTGCATCTGACCCTCGCCGCCAAACTGGCGATAGAAGTCGCGCCACGGGCGCTCGGGCATGAGCATCACGCGCTCGGCTTCAAAATCGCCAAAGAACCACTCGCGCAGGCCGTCTAGGCGCTCGTAGGCAAGGCCCGGCCACAGGTTGGCGATAGTCTGCTCGGTGCGATGCAGCGTCGAGGTGTAGGCATGGTCGGGCTCAATGCCGCGCGCACGCAAAAACATGCCGGCGCGCGCCGCCTGGTCGCAACCCAGCTGCGTGAGCGGCGAGTCGCTCCAGCCCTGAATAATGCGCTTGAGGTTGAATATCGTCTGTCCATGACGGACCAGATACAGGTCTTTATTCATAGGGGGTCCCTTCGTTCGTTACCAATCAAGGAGCGAAAACGCCCCGTCGCGATAGCCAAAATGAAGCACGGCGCCGTTGTCGGGTTGTTCTCCCCCGCCGGTCACGTACTCAAGAAACTCCTGGCAGGCAGAGCCGTGGGAGACTGCCAACACGCAGTTGTGCTGCGGCCGGCCCATAATACGGGACAGCGCCGCGACCATACGTGCGCGAAGCTCACTTTCCGACTCGCCGCCAAAGGCAACCGGATAATCGCCCCAGGGCTGCGGCGGCATCTTGTGATTTGATGTACCTTCCAGCGAACCCAAATGCCACTCGCGCAGGTCGTCGACCAGCTCAATGGAACGGCCCGCGCCAACGATAAGCTCGGCCGTACGCCGCGCCCGACCCAACGGCGAGGAATACACATGATCAAAGGCCACGCCACGCGCCGCAAACGCCGTGCGCGTCGCCAGCGCTTGCTCGCACCCGCGCTCCGTGAGCGGCGAGTCTTGCCAGCCCTGCAAAATGTTCTGCACATTGAGCTCAGTCTGCCCATGCCGCACCAAATACAGATCTGCCACACGCCCTCCCCTCGTATCACCACAAAGGGGACAGGCACCTTTGTAGTGGTTTTGCCGCCGGATCACGCCACGGCGACGCTCAACTACACCAGTACGTCGGCGAGCGGACGCTTGGGTACGTGGTGCACCCGTACCTCGTCACGCCAGTAATTAATTGAGCCGTCGGGGTTGGAATCGATCGCATCGATCATCTGCGTCTCGGCCGGCACGCCAAAGGCCATGATCAGCTTGAGCTCATACTTGTCGTTATCGAGCCCCATGGCATCAATCGCATGGGGCGTAAAGGCCTTGAGCATGCAGGCTGCCACCTCGGGCGCGGCGCTGCGGGCGGCGAGCATCATCGTCTGCGCGGCAATGCCCGTGTCGACCTCGGTAATGGGAGCGGCAGGCTTGCCCGGAACGGCGCGCTCGGCCAGAATCGCGATGTAGCCGGTCGGGCGCTCGCCCTCGGCAGGACCCGGCCAATCCTTAAGCGCACCGGCCCACGCGAGCTCATCGAACACGCGAGCGCAGTCCTCGGCACCGCTCACCACATGAAAACGAAGACGCTGAGCATTGGCACCACAGGGAGCCAAGTGCGCCAGCTCCGCCAGCTCAAGCAAAAACTCGCGCGGCACGCGCATGGACTCGTCAAAGCGACGGCACGTGCGGGCGCGACGAACCAACGCATCAAACGTATCCAAGCCGAGCTTTTCGCAACCCTGCTTTGCCATCGACTCCGCGCTCGACGGCGCCGCGGGAACAGCTTCGTTCATAGGGACCCCCAATAAAAGGCAATTGTTCTTAGGAGAATCTAACCCAAAACGTAGGCAATTACACTCGACGGCATAATGTTCCACAGCTGTTGAATACTCCCCGTCAAAGCGGGGACAAAAGTAACAACTCGGGAAGATGGGGCGACAATTCGCCCTCCCCGGCCCATACGCCAGCGCCCTTGGGCGATACTTGTTGCAGCAACTGCGGCATACGCCGCAAAATACAGCAATGACGGCAAACACCGCACGGAAAGGAGACATTATGGGCATCTTTAAGAACGATGACCAGCAGTCGAACCTATTTGGATTTGACGAGAAAAGCATGGCAGGCAAGGCAATCAAGGCCGTGCGTTGGATCTACGCCATCACGGGTGTCATCGCGCTCATCGCCGGCATCGCGCTGTTGTTTGCGCCCGCCAAGTCCCTCATCTTCCTGACGACTGTCCTGGGCGTCTACTTTATAATCACGGCAGCCATTAGGCTGTTCACCGCCATTTTTGAGCCGCTGCTGCCCGCCGGTTGGCGCGTGACGAGCATCATCTCCAACCTGCTCATCATTCTGGGTGGCGTCATAATCCTGCGCAACCAGGCCTTCTCGACCGCGACGCTCACCACGCTCGTGGTGGTCGTGGCTGGCTTTGGCTGGATCGTCGAAGGTGTCATGTCCATTCTGGAGTCCGAGCTTTCGTCTAACCGCGCCCTCGCCATCCTGAGCGGCGTGCTCTCCATCATCGCCGGCATGTTCGTGTTTATCTATCCGCTGTGGTCGGCAAAGATGCTCGTCATCTTTAGCGGCGCCGCGCTCCTGGTGTTTGGCGTGACGCTCATTGTCCGCGCCATTCAGTTTGGCAAACTGGTGCACTAGATGCCAAGAACGCTCTTTATTGATGCCGACGCCTGCCCGGTTACGCGCGAGTCAATCGACTGCGCGCGGCGGGCGGGCGTTGCCGTGGTTATCGCCGGCAACAGCACGCAAAACCTGGAGCGCCACATTCGCCGCGACGATCCGCACGATGCCGAGCACGCGCGACGCGGCTTTTGGGTCACCACGCTCGATGTGAGCGTGGGCGCCGATAGCGCCGACTTTGCCATTGTCGAACGCCTGCAGGCGGGCGACGTGGTCGTGACGCAGGACATCGGCCTGGCGAGCATGGTGCTCGGCCGCGATGCCGCCGCCATCGGCGTGCGCGGACGCCTGTACGACAAAGCTACCATCGATATGCAGCTGTTTATTCGTCACGAAGAAAAGAAGGTGCGCCGCGCTGGCGGTCGCACCCGCGGACCGGCAGCCTTCACCAGCGAAGACCGCGCTCGCTTTAAGCGCAACCTCACCGAGCTGCTGCGCTAACCAAGGCAGATTTTTGGGATATGCCCGGAAATCTGCCTTTTTGTTTTGAGCGGTGTGAGCGCTCGGAATCCATGACCCAACAAAAAAACGGACTTCAAAATGCCATGCGCCGCCGCATTGTGCAGGCGCCGAGCATGGCTATTTTGAAGCCCGTTTTGTTAAGCCTACTTAGAGGCCGAAGGCGGAAAGGATGAGGCCCCAGCCGGCGCCGATAACGTACATCATGACCAGGAACACGGCGTTTTCGCGAGCGCTGCGGTTGGTGCGGAACAGCACCAGGTAGCCCACGCCGGCGGAAATGAGCGTGCCGGCGAGCATCGGCGCCAGCTGCAGCGCGCCTTCCAGGTACAGCTGCGTGATGACCACGCTGGCCGAGCAATTGGGGATCAGCCCGACAAGCGCCGAACCCAGGACAGCGAGCGTCTCGTTGCCGCGCAGGAACTGCTCGATTGCGGACTCGCCAAAGGTCTCGAGCACGGCGACCAGAATCAGCGTCACCAGGAAAATGAATACCGATACCTGCACGGTGTGCGAGATGGCGCTGCGGATGATTGCCAGGAGGGGCGCACCCTCGTGGGAGTGACCGTGCTCATAGCCGCAAGCACAGCCGCGCTCGTGAGCATGATCGCCCTCGTGGCCGTGCTCATGGCCGTGTTCGTGACCGTGCTCATGGCCGCGCTCGTGACCGTGCCCATGCTCGTCCTCATCCTCGTCGCAGCCGCAATGATCGCGCTCGCACAGCTCATGGATGTGATCGGCACTCACGCCCGCCTCGGCCACTTCGTCAATGATGTCGCCCCCGGTATGGTCGTCGTGCGCGCAGTTCACATGAGCCGGATTGGCAGCGGTCCCCAGCACGGTACGGCGAATCGCCGCATGCGCGCGGGCATTACGACGAAGGCCGCGGATGGCCGCATCCACGATAAAGCCCGTGACCAGAGCAATCAGCGCCTTCGAGGCGAGCAGCATCGCCATGATCTGCACGGGAACTTGCTCGGCGAGCAACAGCGGCAACATCTCATCGGAGGTCGAGAGGAACACGGCGACCAGCGTACCCAGCGTCACGACACGGCCGGCGTACAGCGTTGCTGCCATGGCCGAAAATCCGCACTGCGGCACCATGCCCAGCAGCGAGCCAACCACGGGACCCGCGGCGCCGGCGCGCTTGATGGCCCCGTTAACGCGGTCGCCTGCAACGTGCTCAAGGGTTTCAAGAGCTAAATACGTCACCAACAAAAACGGCACCAGCGACAACGTGTCCTTGCCGGCGTCGAGCAGAATATCAATCAGCAAATCCATGACGGATGGAACCTTTCGTGTCTTTCGGCAGCATTGTAAAAGTCCTAGCGGTCAACTAGGGTATTGTAGTTGTCCCGGGCGCGATGCCAATAGTTGCACATGGTAAACTATCATCTCGCCATAACTCGAAAACCCGAGCCACACAACGCGGCCCATCCAAGGAGCAGCATATGAACGTATCGCAAGCACTCGAATACGAGCGCCAGCCGTTTATTCCCATGTTTATCTACGGCGACCACGGCGCAATGGAGTCCGAGCGCCAGAAGGGCGAGGAGGCCCTCAAGGTGCTCGAGACCGAGTATTTTACCGCCGAGGACGACCCCGGCTTCGACTTTGCCACCGTGCGTGACCTGGCCGACCGTAACCGCGACCTGTGCGACCAGATCGGCGAGGCGCGTCTGCGCAACGTAACGCCCGCGACGCTTTCGCGTGGTCTGTCCGATGCCGACACCTGCGCGGCCATCGGTAAGATGCAAAAACGTACCGCCGCATCGGTCATGCGCGAGATCCGCGGCGACCGCGACGCACTCGGCGTGGCCTACGCCCGCAAACCCATCCAGGGCACCGTGCTGGGCATCGACATCGAGACCACCGGCCGTGCGCCCGAGCGCGGCTATATCATCAACGTGGGCTGGGAGATTATGGACCTCACGAGCGACGCCGTCCCGCACGACGCCGAGGCGCACTACTGCGGTCTGCCCGACATCTATCGCGGCGAGGATGTGCCGCTATCGAACATCCATCACATCACCTGGGACGACATCGACGGCAAAAAACCGTTCCGCGAGAACAAGGAGCTGCAGAAGCAGCTGCTCAAGCTCATGAAGAAGTACCCGTACATGGCGCACAACGCCGCCTTTGAGGACAGTTGGTTCAAGATTCACCTGGACGGCTACGCCGAGGCGCGCCGTGCCGGCAAGATCATCGTCATCGACTCACGCCAGATCTGCCGCAGCCTGGACGCCGACGTGCGCTCGCTTCCCCGCGAGTCCGCGCCCGCCGCGCTCGAAAACTGGGCGCGCCGCCGTGGCACCCTCGCCGCCGACGCCAACGAGCAGCACCTGGGCCTGGACGACACCGACCTCATGCTCCGTACCGTCCAGGCCGAGTTCAACCTCAAGAACCTGTTTGCCAAGTAGAAACGCCTGCGACAAGCTTGGCCCTGCTCACGAGCGGCCTCACAGCGGGAAACCCCGCAGCGGGGCCGCCCCACGTTCCACAGATAGATCTGCCATCACAAATTCTGAACCCTCATTTTGAACGATTTCGGCCAATTCCCGACACGTAATTCGTTGTCGGATGGTGATGCATCGATATAAAAAGTGCAGCAATTGAGTATTTATATGCCATAGCTAAGCTGCGAGAACATTGATTTTGAACGTACCAACCCATAATTGCGTCAAGCTTTTGGACAGCATTTGGTTAGGCCCCTAAAACGACTTTCCCACTCAGCGACATCAACACGGCATTAGCTGACACGATATATACCATGAGTATCGTATTGTCACATACCACTGCAAAAGCGGTCTACCAGGCCGCGCATTCGGCGTCTGCGAAAGACACCGAGCCCTGTAACCCTGCCGCGATTTACGGATCATGTCCCACCGGAGCGCTCCTTGACGCAGCCGCAGAATGGCTCACCAAACATGATGTTTCCCTCGACGCAAATGATTGCCTCGAGGTAATGGTGTTTGATCGCAGGAATGCGCGCTATGCAATGGACTGTCAATGCCACGTTTCGTCAAAACGATTCTCGAACTCACGCTTTATAGAACTCAAAGATGGCATCTTCATTGTTGGCGTTGAGCTTTGCGCACTTCAGGCCGCCACCTATCTTTCTTTTCGCGAACTAGTGGAGTACTACTTTGAACTGTGCGGCGCTTATTCCCTAGGAACCGGCTCTTCCACCTCCTATACCGAGCGTTTCGCGCTTACCTCGACCGAGAGGCTAAAGCAGTTCTTTAATTCCATTACCAGATGCGACGGTTTGGCCCTTGCCCGAAAGGCGATTCAATGTGTACGCGATGGATGCCGGTCTCCCATGGAAACGGCCTTTGCCATGATGCTTACGTTGCCCAAAAGCGAAGGAGGGCTTGGCATTAAAGGAATTGAGACCGACTACGAGGTGAAGGTCACTGCCGCCGCAAAAAATCTCACGAGACGCAAAAAGTTCTTTATGGATGCGTATCTAAAGAAATCTCGCACAGACATTGAATACAACGGTTTTTATCATGACGCGGAAGAAGACCGCGCCATCGATGAGGAGCGCAAGAATGCGCTTGCGTCCATGGGATACGGAATCATCACCGTCAGTCGTTATTCCTTTATGCATGTCAGTGCTTTCGTTAGGGTCATGGAGGCAATCCAGCGGAAAGAGGGCATACGCCCCTCGCGTCTGCCAAAAGACTTTCAAATCATACAAGAGGACCTGAGACAGTTTGTGCTCAGAAGGTTTATTGAGGAGAAGAAACGAATTCAGGAGGAGCTTCGCCAGGATTCCGAAGAGCGTCAACGAATCGACCTCGAAAAAGCAATGCTCGAAGGCATCACATTGGACGATCCGACGATTAACGAGGCTCCGGCAATCGATGACATGCAGACTGTCGAACCCGACAGCCCATCACTCAACCAAACAAGCAGCTTCACGCCCGAGGGCAGGGTCTTCGGGGCCGGAAACTAGGCTGACTAACAAGGTGGGTACCCTAGCGACGTGCAAAATTGCGAGTATTCAGCAGAGCCGGGTGTCCATCACCCTCGAGTGGATCCAAAAGTAAAGCGAAATCACTCTTGCGTAAGAACGCTAGGCAACATTTGAGGAAGAACTCATCGGTTTATCACCCTAAGATAACTCTTTAGCTGCATAATTTGGCCAGCGATAAATTAACAGACCCCCTATCGTTGCAGAATACTCCAATTTTTGCACGGCGCAGGGGCACCCACCCCGGCATCACCTATCAAAACCGCTTAGTCCGGGATCTCGTCCGCTTTTCCTCATCATTTTGTACGACGAATTGCCTAAACGATATTGACATATGAACATGCGCTCATATACTCGGAAGTAAGTTATATGAGCGCATGTTCATATGAAAGGACATTGCAATGAGCGATCACGCTGATGAAATAAAGTCCGGCATCGACAACACCATCGTACCCGACGTCCCCACCACCTGCTCGCCCGAGGACCTTCCCGACGAGGAGCTGTTGTACGACCTGGCCGACCTGTTCAAGGTCTTCAGCGACACCACGCGCATCAAGATTCTCTATGCCCTCATGGGCCGCGAGCTCTGCGTGGCCGACATCGCCGAGGCGACCGCAACCTCGCAGTCGGCAGTATCGCACCAGCTGCGCACGCTTAAGCAGTCGCACCTGGTCAAGTTCCGCCGCGACGGCCGCAACATCCTCTACTCGCTTGCAGACGATCACGTCTACACCATGCTCAACCAAGGCATGAGCCATATCTGCGAATAGCAACCAACCACGGTACCAGCGCGGCCTGCACCCAAGCCGCAAAAACAGGGAAAGGAACCCACCATGAAAAAGCAGTTTAAGCTCGACGAGATCGACTGCGCCAACTGCGCGCGTGAGCTCCAGGACGAGCTGGCCAAGCTCGAGGGCGTCAAATCCGTGTCCGTCAACTTTATGACCCAGAAGCTGACGCTCGAGGCTGATGACGCCGAGTTCGACGAAGTGCTCAACCGCGTTGTAGAGTTTACAGCCGACGCCGAGCCGGACTGCGAGATCATTCTCTAGCCCAGGTTTACGCCAACCTGCAAGGCCGCGCTTACCGCGGCCTTTGCTCGCGAAATTATATGAGCGAGTGTTCATACATTCAAATGGGAGGAAACGAGTCATGGCCACCGCCGACCCCAAGAAGAAAAAGAAGAAGCGCAAGAAAAAAGAGTCACTCGAGCATAAGCGCAACCGCATCCTGGTAGCGCTGGGCATTTTTGCCGTGGTGTACGCCCTCGATGAGCTCGGCGTCCTCGCCGCCGCATTCGGCACCCCGGGCGACATCTACGCCAGCTTTGCGCTGTTCCTCGTGCCGTTTTTGATTGCCGGATACGACGTACTGCAAAAGGCATTCAATAACATCCGCCGCGGCAAGGCCTTCGACGAGAGTTTCCTTATGGCAGTCGCGACCATCGGCGCGTTTGCCATGGTGCTCTTCCCCGATACCGACCCGCACATGGCCGAAGGCGCCGCCGTCATGCTGTTCTACCAGGTCGGCGAGCTGTTCCAGGCATACGCCGTGGGCAAGAGCCGCAAGTCGATCAGCGCCATGATGGACATCGCGCCCGACTACGCTAACGTCGAGCAAGCCGACGGCACACTCGAACAGGTCTTTCCCGATGACATCGCCGTCGGCACCGTGATCGTGATCAAGCCCGGCGAGCGCGTGCCTATCGACGGCGTCATCGTCGAGGGCGAAACCCAGCTCGACACCGCCGCGCTCACGGGCGAGTCAGTCCCCCGCCCCGCCAAGTCCGGCGACGATATTATCAGCGGTTGCATCAACATGACGGGCCTCATCCGCGTGCGCACCACCAAGCCCTTTGGCGAGTCCACCGTCGCACGCGTCCTGGAGCTCGTGGAAAACGCCAGCGAGAAGAAGGCGCGCACCGAAAACTTCATCACGCGCTTTGCCCGCATCTACACGCCCGCCGTCACCGGCGCGGCTGCGGTGCTCGCACTCGGCGGCGGCCTGGTCACCGGTGCCTGGTCCGA
Organism: uncultured Collinsella sp.; assembly: GCA_958437495.1. Classification (GTDB taxonomy): domain Bacteria; phylum Actinomycetota; class Coriobacteriia; order Coriobacteriales; family Coriobacteriaceae; genus Collinsella. The sequence continues at coordinate 47,736 of CAUBOH010000002.1, forward strand.
CTGGATTCTGCGCGGTCTGACCTTCCTGGTCGTCAGCTGCCCGTGCGCCCTCGTGATCAGCGTACCGTTGAGCTTCTTTGGCGGCATCGGCGGCGCGTCCAAGCTGGGCGTTCTCATCAAGGGCTCCAACTACCTCGAGACGCTCGCCGACGTGGACACCGTCGTCTTCGACAAAACGGGTACCCTCACCAACGGCACGTTCTCGGTCGTCGCGGTGCACCCCGAGGCCGGCTATACCGAGCAGTCGCTGCTCGAAGTCGCCGCCCTTGCCGAGTCGTTCTCCGATCACCCTATCGCGCAGTCGGTGCGCGCCGCCTACCAGGGCGAACTCGACCCCACACGCGTGACGGATTCCGCTAATGACGCGGGCCACGGCGTGACGGCGACCATCGACGGCAAGCACGTCGTCGTCGGCAACGCCAAGATGCTCGCCGCGTCCGGTATCGATGCGCCCAATTGCGAGGTCGTCGGCACCATCCTCCACGTGCTGGTCGATAACGTCTATGCCGGCCACATCGTAATTGCCGACACCGTCAAAGCAGATGCAGAGCAAACGATTCGCGACCTGCACGCCGCCGGCGTCAAGCGCACCGTCATGCTCACAGGCGACCGCGAGGAAGTGGCTGCTGCGGTGGCCAAGCAGCTCGGCCTCGACGAGTTCCACGCGCAGCTGCTGCCGGGCGACAAGGTCGAGCGTGTTGAAGCGCTGCTCGCGGCCGAGTCGGGTAAAGGTAAGCTCGCCTTTGTGGGCGACGGCATCAACGATGCGCCCGTGCTTACGCGCGCTGATGTGGGCATTGCCATGGGCGCCATGGGCTCCGACGCCGCGATTGAGGCCGCCGACGTGGTGCTCATGGACGACAAACCGTCCAACATTTCCCGTGCCATCCGCGTGGCGCGCAAGACCATGGCGATTGTCTGGCAGAACATCATCTTTGCGCTGGGGATTAAGTTGCTGATCCTTGTGCTGGCAGCGCTGGGCATCGCCAACATGTGGCTTGCCGTCTTTGGCGACGTGGGCGTGGCGATCATCGCCATCCTGAACGCCATGCGCGCGATGGGTGTCAAGAACCTGTAGCGTCTGTGGTCCTTCCGGCCGGGACCGGGCTTGGTTTTGAAAACGTCCTCGACCAATGAAGTGCCCCCGTTCTGCTCCTTCGGAGCCACGAACGGGGGCACTTCTGGTCTGCGGAATGTTTTCAAAACCAAGCCCGGTCCCGGCCTGCGGTGACGTTGCTGGTGGTTCTTGGGCATCGCTTGCTGGCGGGGTTCCTTGTCTGAGTTGGACTTAGTTGGTGGGGCCACTGGTCCCGGTCGCTGCACTTTGGACTGCGTCGGACTCGTTATTCTCCGAGCCCCTCTCCCCCTTTTCGCTGGTTCGCGCTTTGCGCGAACTCCGCGCTACTGGGGACCTGTTAGGATTCCGTTGTTGAGTTCGACGTCTCTTCCCTGGCGAGCATCGCCCTCAGCTTCTCGAAGCTTTCCTCGCTCAGGCAGTGCTCCATGTGGCAGCCCTCTTGCGACGCGACATCCGCCGAAACGCCTGCATCCTCCAGCAGCCCAACAAAAAAGCAGTGGCGCTCCCACATTTGACGGGCAACCTCAAGCCCCCGCTCCGTCAGATGAACATCTCGTTTGCCCATTTCGACATAGCCGTTGCTTTCCAGCGTCGCCATGGCTTTGGAAACGCTTGCCTTGGTTACGCCCAGGTATTCGGCAACGTCAATCGAGCGAACGACGCCCTGGCGCTCCGAGAGCACATAAATAGATTCGAGATAGTCTTCTCCAGATTCACGTAGGGCCATGGGCCGCCTTTCGCGATGATTGTTAGTTAGCCTTTGGATACTTTCCTTGGCTTACTTTACCGCAAAAGTTGCCTATGTCTTACTACGTTGTTTAAAAAGTTAACCGTGTTTCACAAAACGCACGGGACGAAAACAAAACGGGGACACGCCCCGCAAGGAGTGTCCCCGACTGCCGGCACAAAAGGAACGTCCCCAAGTACCGAGCCGCAGCTACAGCAGCCCAAAGTGCTTCGCAGCGTTGTAGATGCCGTCGTCGTCCACGGCGGTCGTCACGTAGGTCGCCGCGGCCTTCACCGTGTCCTGCGCATTACCCATGGCCACGCTCGTGCCCACGGCGGAAAACATCGACAGGTCGTTCTCGCCATCGCCAAAGGCAATCGCCTCGCTCGCGTCAATGCCCAGGCGCTTCAGCGTCGCCGCCACACCCAGGTCCTTACCGCCGTTGGCGGGGATAATGTCGCAGAACAAATCACACCATCGCGTAGTCAGCGAATGCGCCACCGCGTCGGTCACAATGTGCTCGTCGGCCGGATCCACAAAGGCGCAGAACTGGTAGACCGGCGCGTCAAAGGCGTGCTCAAACGGCTCCTCGTGGTAGACAATCCCCGCGTTGCTGCCGGCCGTCACCACACGCTCAGATAGGCGGTTCACAAACGAGTTCTCGCCCTGCATACACAGCGAGTCATAACGTCCCTGCGCCACCTGGTCCACAATCACCGCGACGTCGTCCGGATCTATCGGGCAGCTGCGGTAAACGCCCTCGGCATCAAAACAATGCTGGCCCGAAAGCGTAATGTATGCATCCCAACCAAGATCGAACAGCCAATCGGGCATCTGGTAGGTCGGGCGACCCGTAGCGATCACGCACGCAATCCCCTGCTCGTGAAAGCTGTCGAGCACCTGCTGCGCCGACGCCGGAATCCGGTGCGTCTCAAAGCTCAGCAGCGTGCCGTCGATATCGAAAAATGCGGCCTTGATCATCCTCGCCTACTCCTCGCCCTCGAGCTTTTCACTCGCCTCGAGCCATGCCATCTCCAACTCGTCCATGGCGGCGTGGGCCTCGTCGATCTTTGCCTGCTGCTCGCCCAGCGCCGTGTAGTTGGTGGGATCGACCTGGGCCATGGCGGCCTCGGCCTCCTCCACGCGAGCGCGCTGCGTTTCCATCTTGCGCTCGAGCGAGCTCACCTCACGACGGAGCTTTTGGCGCTCGGCATTGGAAAGGCCGTTGGGCTGACCGCTCGACTTGGGCTTTTCGGCCGCAGCTGCCGCGGCACCGGTGTCGAACGTACCGGTCTTGGCGCTCGGCGCACCCACGGGCTCGCCCTCGGCGGTGGCGTTGCACAGGCGCAGGTACTGGTCGACGCCGCCGGGCATATGCGTCAGATGGCCATCGAGCAGCGCCCACTGCTGGTCGGTCACGCGCTCCATCAAAAAGCGGTCGTGCGTCACCAGAATCAGCGTGCCGGGCCAGCCGTCCAGCAAGTCCTCGACAATCGCCAGCATGTCGGTATCCAGGTCGTTGCCGGGCTCGTCCAGGATGAGCACGTTGGGCTCGTCCAGAATCGTCAGCAGCAGCGACAGGCGACGGCGCTGGCCGCCCGAAAGATCGCCGATGCGGCTCCAGAGCTGCTGCGTCGTAAAGCCCAGACGCTCGCAGAGCTTCTCGGGTGAAGTCTCCTTGCCGTCAATGACGTAGTACTTCTTATAGTGGCTGAGCACCTCGCGGATCGTGTCGCCTATGTAAGGCTCGAGCTCCTCGAGCTGCTGCGACAACACGCCAAAGCGCACTGTCTGGCCAATCTTCACGCGGCCGCGCAGAAGCGCGATCTTACCCTGGATCACGTCGAGCAGCGTCGACTTGCCGGCGCCGTTCTCGCCCAAAAGACCGTAGCGGTCGCCTGCGCCGATGAGCCAGGTCACATCGGTGAGCACCTGTTTGGACGTGCCATCGGCATCCGCATAGCCGGCGTCCACGTCGACCACATCGATAACCTGCTTGCCCAGGCGGCTCACGGCCAGGCGCTTGAGCTCCAGCTCATCACGCACGGGCGGCACGTCGGCAATCAGCTCGCGAGCAGCCTCAACGCGAAACTTGGGCTTGGTGGAACGAGCCTGGGCGCCGCGGCTCAGCCACGCGAGCTCCTTACGTGCCATGTTGCGACGGCGTTCCTCGGTGACCGCGGCCATGCGGTCGCGCTCCACGCGCTGAAGGATGTATGCCGAGTAGCCGCCCTCGAAGGGATCGACCTGGCCGTCGTGGACCTCCCACATACTGGTGCAGACCTCGTCCAAGAACCAACGGTCGTGCGTGACCACGAGCATGGCGCCCTGACCGCGCTGCCAGCGGGCCTTTAAGTGACGCGCGAGCCAGTTGATGGTACGCATGTCCAGGTGGTTGGTGGGCTCGTCGAGCATGAGCACGTCGTAGTCGCCGATCAGCAGGCGCGCGAGGTCCACGCGACGGCGCTGGCCGCCCGAAAGCTCGCCCACCGTGCCCTCCCAGGGCACATCGCTAATAAGGCCGGCCAGAATCTGGCGCGTACGCGGACTCGACGCCCACTCATACTCGGGCGTGTCGCCCACAACGGCATGATGCACGGTATCGGTATCGACCAGGTTGTCCTTTTGGCCGAGCAGACCGATCGTCGTGCCGCGGCGGTGCGTCACGCGTCCGTCATCGGGCTCCAGCGTGCCGGCGAGCACGCTCAGCAGCGTCGACTTGCCGTCTCCGTTTTTACCGACAATGCCAATGCGGTCGCCCTCGCCCACGCCGAGCGTCACGCTATCGAAAATATGCTTGGTGGGAAACTCTAGGCTGATGGAATCGCATCCCAAAAGAATCGCCATATGCCCTGCTCCTTCGTAGAAATTCAACGTTGTCCATGATAGCAGCGAAAAGGCGGGGCGCGCACGACACAAAAAGGCGGGCCATCTCCCGCAAGAGATGACCCGCCTCTCCAATCAGTCCCGTGGCGACCGTGGCCACCGCGGGCCTCAAGCATGTCCCGGACTAGGAGAACATGCCGGTGAGGTAATCATTCAGCCGCTTATCCTTGGGCCGTTGGAATATCTCGTCAGTCTCGTCGTACTCGACCATATCGCCCATGTAGAAAAACGCCGTGCGGTTGGACACGCGCGACGCCTGCTCCATGTTGTGCGTCACGATGACGATGGCGCGGTCGGCCACAATCGATGACATGAGGTCCTCAATCGCCAGCGTCGAGATGGGGTCGAGCGCCGAGCAGGGCTCGTCGAACAGAATCACGTCGGGGTTAAGCGCCAGCGTGCGCGCGATGCACAAGCGCTGCTGCTGGCCGCCCGAAAGCGCGTAGGCGCTCTTGTCGAGCTTGTCTTTGACCTCGTCCCACAGCGCCGCGCCGCGCAGACTTTCCTCGACCATGCGGTCGAGCTCGTCACGGTCGGTGATGCCGTGGCGCTTGGGCGCAAACGTGATGTTGTCGCGAATGGACTTGCGGAACGGATTGGGCTGCTGAAACACCATGCCAATGGACCGACGCAGCTCGTACGTGTTCTCGGTCTTGGTATTCACGTTGCGCCCGCGGTAGTTGATCTCGCCCTCCACGCGGCAGCCGCGAATCTCGCGATTCATCAGGTTGAGGCTGCGCAAGAAGGTCGACTTACCGCAGCCCGAAGGCCCGATGAGCGCCGTGATCTCGCCCTTGTGAAAGTCGAGCGACGTATCGTGCAGCGCATGGTGGTCGCCATAGTACACGTTGACGTCCTTGGTGGAGAGCACGACCTCGTCGCTCACGGCCTTGCCGCTCACGCGCACGCGATTCTCGCTCTCCCCCACGCTCGACAAAAAGTCCTGGGTGTCGGACGACGCCGCCTCGGTTGCGGGCGTTACATTCATCTCGCTCATTCGGCCGTCATCCTCCTTGCCAGTTGCTTGCCCACGATACGGGCGACCACGTTAAACAGCAGCACGCAAATCATCAGCAGTGCCGCGGTTCCCCAGACGATCTGCTGGGCCTCGGGGCTGCCTTCGCCATAGATCTTGTAGATGTGCACGGCAAGCGACTCACCGGGGCGAAACACGTTCCAGGCGCAGGTGGAGCTCGACAGGTTAAAGCTCAAGAAGTTCAGGCGAACCGGCGAGCTCATGCCCGAGGTAAAGAGCAGCGCCGCGGCCTCGCCAAACACGCGGCCGGCCGAAAGCACGATGCCGGTCACGATGGCAGGCATGGCCTCGGGGATCAGGATGTGCAGCGTGGCCTCCCAGCGGGTAAGGCCCATGGCCAGGCACGCATCGCGCTGGGCCTGCGGCACGTCCTCGAGCGCCTGCTGAATCACGCGCACCAGAATGGGGATGTTGAACATGGTGAGTGCGACGGCGCCGGAGATGATGGAGTACTTCCAGCCCAGCTGCACCGAGAACACCAGAAAGCCGAACATGCCGACGACGATGGAGGGCAGCGAAGACAGCGTCTCGATGGCGGTGGAGGCGATGTCGCGGATGGGGCCGTCGGGCGCGTACTCGACCAGGAAGACCGCGCCGCCCAGGCTGATGGGCACCGAGATGGCTAGGGTGATCAGCAGTAGGTAGAACGAGTCGAACAGCTGGTAGAGCACGCCGCCTTGAGTTCCGTTGGCGCGCGCGGGCTGCGTGAGGAAGCCCGGCTGGAACAGCGTCGAGACGCCCTCGAACAGGATATAGGCCACCATGGAGACGACGATGAGCATGACGATGGCGACGATCGCCGTCAGCACGCCCGTGGCGATGCGGTCCTGCTTTTGGACGCGCCCGAGTCTCGCCTCGTCGATATGGATGCACGTGCTAGCCACGAGCCTTCGCCCCCTTGCGGCCAATGAGATGGATGATCAGGATGAAGATGAGGCTCATGCCCATCAGCAGCAGACCGAGCGCCCACAGAACATCGTCCTGGGCCGAGCCCTCGGCATAGACCGCCATAGACGTGGTGAGCGTGGTGGTGATGGTGGATGCCGGCGACAGCAGAGACGTCGGCATGGCCTCGATACCGCCGATAACCATGCGCACGGCAAGCGTTTCGCCAAAGGCGCGGGTCATACCAAGGATGACCGCAGTCATGAGCGAGGGCATGGCGCTCTTGAGCACCACGTGCCAGATGGTCTGCCAGCGGGTGTAGCCCAGCGCGAGCGAGCCCTGACGGTAGCTGTCGGGCACGGCGCGCAGGCCATCGACCGAAAGCGTGGTCATCGTCGGCAGAATCATGACGGCCAGCACGATGGCGCCGGGCAAGATGCCCAGGCCCGTGCTCACGTGGAAAAAGCCCTTCATAAGGCCGACGACCACGTGAAAACCGATGAGGCCAAAGACGACCGAGGGAATGCCGGTCAAAAGCTCAATAAGCGGCTGAAAAACCTTGGAACCAAACTTAGGGCTAATCTCGACCGCAAAGATGGCAGAGCCGATGGCTATGGGCAGCGCGATGAGCGTGGAGAGCACCATGACCGCAAACGAGGTGACGATCAGGGGCAGGGCGCCGGTGTAGGGCAGGCCGTTTTCGGCTGTGTTGGCCAGGTCCCACTTGGTACCGGTGAAGAACTCGACGACCGAAACGCCGTCCTTAACAAAAGCTGAGAGGCCCTTTTGGGCGACCATAAAGATGAGCGCGGCAACGACGAGCGTCACGAGCGCTACGCACGCGCCCGTGACGCCCAGGCCCACGTTCTCAAGGTCGCGCTTTGGCAGCTGTTTTGCCATTGCAAACCTTTCCGGGGGCGATTGCTTATTTAGCAGAGACCTTGCCGCTGGCGTCCTTGACGACCTTCATGGCAGAGACGGGGATAAAGCCCTGCTCCTCGACGAGCTTGCCCTGGACGTCGTCGGAAAGCATGAACTCCAGGAAGGCCTTGGTGGCCTCGTCGGCGTCCTTGGGGCAGTACATGTGCTCGGTCGCCCAGATCTTGAAGGAGTCGTCGGTGACGTTTGCGCTCTTGGGCTCGACGCCTTCGACCTTGATGGCGTTGAACTTAGAGTCATCAAAGTGCGAGAAGTCGAGGTAGGAGATGGCATTGTCGGTGCTGCCCATCTGAGTCTGGACGTCGCCGGACTTGTCGAGCTCGGCGTCGCCCTTAAAGTCGACAGCCTCGTCGCCAAAGACGGCGGCCTCGAAGGTGGCGCGGGTGCCGGAACCGGCCTTGCGGTTGAGAACGACGATCTTGGCGTCGTCGCCGCCGACCTCCTTCCAGTTGGTGATCTGGCCGGAGAAGATGCCCTTGAGCTGCTCGAGGGACAGGTCGTCGACCTTGACGTTCTTGGAGACGACGGGACCCATACCCACGACGGCGACCTCGTGGTCGACGAGGTTCTTGACCTGATCGGCCTCGAGCTTGGTCTCGGCGAAGACGTCGGAGTTACCGATGGTGACGGTGCCGGCGGCAACAGCGGTCAGGCCCTTGCCCGAACCGTTGCCCGAACCGGAGACGGAGACGTCGGGGTTGGCGTCCATGAACTTCTCGGCAGCGGCCTCGACGAGAGCCTGGAACGAGGAGGCGCCGTCGTAGGTCACCTCGCCGGAGACGGACTCGGCAGCAGCGGCGCTGCCCTTATCGGCGGCGTCGGAAGCACCAGCGCCGCCGCAACCAACGAGGCCGAGACCGACGACGCTGGCGAGACCACCAGCGAGGCCGAGGAACTGACGACGAGAATAAGCCTGATCGAGCATGATCTTCCTTTCATACATGCGAATCGCGAGCACCCTGCCCGCTTTGCTGTTTGGAAAGATACGGCCTCGATCGGGCAGCGCCCACGCCAACTGCGGTTTCTTACGGGCTATTGATAGACCCTTACCGCAAGCTCTGCCCAGCCTTTACAAACGGATAACAATCCCCACCCAAGCATGGCACGCTTTTTACACCAATAAAAACAAAGTTGCGGTGAAATAGTTCCTGTCTGGCCGTCAAATGGCCCATTCTAGGAACTATTCCACCGCAACTTAGATTGGGAAACCGCGTAACCTTAAAGTTCGAGTTCGTTGAGGCGCAGGATCGCAACAATATAGATCTTGAGCGCTTGCTTGAGCTGCTCTTCGTTGGCGCACTCGTTGGGACCGTGCATCTGGCCGCCCCACGCGGGCAGCTCCAGGCCGGTCTCCTCGGGGCCAAACGACACGGCGCGTGCAAAGTTTCGCGCGTACGTGCCGCCGCCCATGGCAAAGGGCTCGGCGTGCTTGCCCGTAAACTCGTTATAGGTATCGATGAGCGCCTTCACGGCCGGATCATCGGCAGAGACCGAGAACGGCACCTTTGCATGACCCACGCGACACGTCACGTCAAAGCGCCCCACGAGTGGCTCGAGCTGCTCGCGGATGGTATCGGCGCTCGTGCTGTCGGGGAAACGCACGTCAATGACCTGCTCAATGTGGCCATCCGCCACGCGAATGACGCCGGGGTTGCAGGTGAGCGGGCCAAACGCCGGACTCGTCGCGTCGATACCCAGGCCGCGGCCATAGGCGTCCGCATGTACAAAGGCCAGAAACTTGACAAACTCGTGCTCGGCAGGCGTCAGCAAGCGCTCGTCACGGGCGCCAAACGTGTCCTCGGCCTCGCGCAGATACGCCACGATCAGACCGACGGCATTGATAGTGCCCTCGGGCATCGAGGCATGGCCACCAATACCGTGGGCGAAAATCTGCGCATGCCCGTTATCGAGTGCTGTGATCTCCAGGCGGTCAGCGTTCTCGACCGGGGCAGGCAGCTCATCGGCGGCAATCGCAAGCTCGCAAATAGACTGCGACGGAATGGCGTTGCTCGCCTCGGCACCACTCCACGACACGATGCGCCCGCCGTCGATCTTGGAGCTCACAAACGTCGCCCCAAACTGACCCTTCTCGGCATTGCAGACCGGGAACTCGGCATCGGGCGTAAACAGAAAGTCGGGGTTCGCGTGGTTCTCCAGATAATGGTGAACGTCGGACATGCCCACTTCCTCATCGCAGCCCAGCAGCGCGCGGAAGGTGTAGCGCGGGGTAATACCGTGCTTGAGCAGATAGGCGCCGGCGTAGAGCGACAGCACGGCAGGACCCTTGTCGTCGATAACGCCGCGGCCAAGCAGCCAGCCCTCGCGACGCTCCATCGCAAACGGGTCGGTGTTCCAGCCGGGGCCGGCGGGCACCACGTCCACATGGCAAATGGTCGCAAGCTGCTTGTCGCCGCGGCCCGGGATATCGGAAATGCCCACATAGCCCTCGTCGTCGCTCGTCTGGTAGCCGAGCTTTTGCGCAATGCCGAGCGCGCAATCGAGCGCGTCACGAACCGGACGGCCAAACGGCGCGCCGGGCTCCGCATTGGCAGAAACCGCCACGGACGGATAGCTCACCAGCCGCTCGATATCGGCGACGACATCTTCCCAAACCTCGTCGACATACTCGGCAACGCTCTGCTCCACCTGATTCATGGCCGACCTCCTTACCAATGAGGGGCAAGTGTGCCGCCCCTCACATCAAGTACTACTTATATAGCGAAAAGTTTAGCAAGCTCGGCCACCGAATGCACCACCGCATCGGCGCCCGCGGCCTCGTGCTCGCCCGGCGCCGCCGCGCCCGAATAGATGCCAATGCACGGCACGCCCATCGCGTGCGCGCCCTCCACATCGTTAAAGCGGTCGCCAATCATCACGGCCTCGTCGGCAGTCGCGCCAAGCGCCGCCAGGGCGTCGCGGACCGAATCGGCCTTGGTCTCGCGTCCCTGAGGCGGATTCATGCCGACCACGGCCTCAAACTGAGAAAGCCCCAGCTCATGCGCCATGTCAATGCACTTTGCCTCCATGCGCGACGTCGCCACGGCCATACGCTTGCCCTGTGCGGCCAGCCCGTCGAGCAGCTCGGGGATCCCATCGAACACTGGGTACTCTTCCGGTCCCAGCTCATCAAAAAAGGCGCGGTACTCATCGGCCACCATCAGCGACTCCTCGCGCGAGAAGCCGTAAAAGTCGTGGAAGCTCTTCCACAGCGGAGGCCCGATCATACGGCGCAAATCACCCATCTGCGCCTCCGAAAACCCGCGCGCAGCCAGCGTCTTGCGCGTCGAGGTCATCACCGCCCGACCCGTATCGGCCACCGTGCCGTCAAAATCGAACAGCACAACCGGCCGATCACAATGTTGCAATGCCGCCATCGGCACCCCTCTTCCCCAGTTGATGATTTCCACACCACCGCTTCAAACTGTTGACTATTCAACAATTGAACCTAGCAATGTAGAGCAACTCCACTATACTTGTCGCACTTTGTTTTCAGAAGGCGGCGCTGCCGCGCCCCAACGAAAGGTGCAATTATGTCTTTTGCCATCATAACCGACTCCACGTCGGACATCTCCCCCGCCCGCGCCCAAGAGCTCGGCATTTACGTGATTCCGCTGCATGTGATTATCGAGGGTGAGGACCTGCTCGACCAGGTGCAGATTACCGCCGAGGAATACGTCGCGCGCATGGCTGGCTCCGAGCAGCTGCCGCACACCTCGCAGCCAAGCGCCGGCGAGTTCAAGGCGCTCTTTGACCGCGTGCTCGCCGATGGCCATGATAGCGCCATCTTCATCTCGCTGTGCAGCGAGTGGTCTGCCTGCTATTCCAACGCATGCCTGACGGCCGAGACCCACGAGCTCGACGTGCGCTGCATCGATTCGCGCACCGGCTCGGGCGCCGAGGGCTTGCTGGTGGAGTACGCGCTCGCCATGCGCGAGGACGGTCGCAGCCTGGACGAGACCGAGGCGCAGATCCGCGCGACGCTGCCCGACGCACACCTGCTGCTGATTCCCCGCACGCTCGAGAACCTCGTCAAGAACGGCCGCGCACCTAAACTCGCCGGCCAGCTCACCCAAATGCTCAACATTCGCCTGGCCGTCTCGCCGGAGTGGAAATCGGGCGAGATCAAGGCCGTCAAGAAGGGCCGCGGAGCCAAGCGTATCGTTGCCAACACCATGGCCGATTGCCTCGCATTTTTGACCGAGCACCCGGGCTCCAGCGTGCGCGTGCTCACGACCGGCGCTGCCGAGGAGCAGGAGCTCGTCAACCAAGCGCTCGCAGGCCAGAACTACGTAGACGCCGGCACCGGCCCCATCGGCTGCACCATCGCCACCCACGTAGGCGTCGACGCCATCGCCATCAGTTACTGCCCCCGCTACCAACCCACCAATTAGGGCTACCCATACCACTTGCGGTGAAATAGGAACTGTTTTTGGCTTATCAGCCGCAAATCAATCCCTATTCCACCGCAACTTAAAAGCAGTTCATTTGGGACGGGGCTAAAAGACTGGTATCAAACGTTTCAGACCAGTCTTTTTAGCCCCGTCCCATTTTAGCTACCCTACATCAGCCCGCTCAGGGCGATGTCGACGGCCTCGTTGAGGTCGTCGGTGATGTGGACGAGGTCTGGATCGAGTGGGCTGATCATGCCGGCATCCATCACCGGGCCGTTGAGCCAGTCGAACAGGCCCTGCCAGTACTCGGTGCCCACCAAAACGAGCGGCATGCGCTTGACCTTGTGCGTCTGCACCAGCGTGAGCACCTCGAACATCTCGTCGAGCGTGCCAAAACCGCCGGGGAACACGATGGCACCCGAGCTGTACTTAACGAACATGGTCTTGCGCACAAAGAAGTAGCGGAAATCCATACCCAGGTTCACATATTTGTTGAGCCCCTGCTCGTGCGGCAGCTCGATACCCAATCCGACCGACTTGCCGTTGACGCTCGCCGCTCCCCTGTTGGCCGCTTCCATGATGCCAGGGCCGCCGCCGGTGATAACCGCCACGCCGCGCTGGGCGATTTTCCGGCCGACCGTGCGCGCCGCCTTGTAGAGCGGATCGGTCTTGGGCGTGCGGGCGCTGCCAAAGATGGTCACCGCGGGCCCGAGCTCGGCAAGCGCGCCAAAGCCATCGACAAACTCGGCCTGAATGCGCAGCACGCGCCAGGGATCGGCATGCAACCAGTCGGTCGAGTCTTCGGGCGCCAGCAGGTTGGCGTAGGTGTTGTCCTTGGGAATCATGGGGCCGCGCATGACCACAGGACCGCGTCGATACGTCTCGTCGTAAGCCGGCTCGCCCTCGACGTTCTCATTCTTAATCATGGGATACTCCTATCGAAAATAGAAACGGGCGGGGTCGACGCCATGCGTCAAACACCCGCCCGAACATCAACCATTCGGTATGGTACCCACGATGCATCAAGTGCTTGCAAGGCATCGGTCAGCGGTCGCGCAAACTGCGTTAGCGAACGCGACGACCGATCGCCGCTTGGCCTTTGCCGTTGCTCACGCCCCGCAAGCGCGCCCGCAGCTCTTAGTAATCCACCGCCGCAGGACTGTTCATCCAGTCGCTCACGAACGCACCGTAGCGGCCCTCGATAATGGCTTGGCGAGCACGCTGCATAAGGTTGAGCAGGTAGTAGATGTTGTGCATCGACAGCAGAATACCGCCGAGCATCTCCTTCTGCGTGACCATGTGACGGATGAGCGCGCGGCTGTAGCCGCCCGTGCACACCGGGCAGGTGCAGGTGGGGTCGATGGGACCGTCGTCGTGCGCAAAGCGAGCGTTGCGGAAGTTGAGGCGACCCTCGCTAGAGAATGCCGTGCCCATGCGGCCGGTGCGCGTCGGCAGCACGCAGTCGAACATGTCGATACCCACGCCAACGCCGCGCACGAGCGTCGTCGGGTTGCCGACACCCATCAGGTAGCGCGGCTTGTGCTTGGGCATGTACTCGCTCACGAGCGGCGCCAGCGTCTCGAACATGGTCTCGTGGTCCTCGCCCACCGAGTAGCCGCCAATACCGTAACCGGGGAAGTCACCGCATTCCTCAAGATGGCGCAGCGAGCGCAGGCGCAGGTCCAGATGCATGCCACCCTGGACGATGCCAAAGAGCGCCTGGTCATCGCGGGTGTGAGCCTTGTAGCAGCGCTCGGCCCACATGCTCGACAGCTCCACCGCGCGCTCGACGTAGGCGCGCGTGGCAGGATAGCCCGGGCACTGGTCGAGCTGCATGCAGATGTCGGAACCGAGCTTCATGGCGATTTCCATGTTGTCCTCGGGCGTCCAGAACACGTGACGGCCGTCGTAGTCATTGACGATAAAGCGCACGCCCTCGTCGGTGAGCTTAACGGCGTCGTTATGGCTAAAGACCTGGAATCCGCCCGAGTCGGTGAGAATGGGGCCGTGCCAGTTCATGAACTTATGCAGTCCGCCCAACTCGGCGATGGTATCCTCGCCGGGGCGCATGGACAGGTGATAGGTATTGGCGAGCACGATCTGGGCGCCGAGCTGCTTGACGGTCTCGGTGGGAATACCCTTGACGTTTGCCTTGGTGCCCACGGGCATAAAAATCGGCGTCTCGATGTCGCCGTGCGGGGTGTGCAGCACGCCGGCACGCGCGTGCGTGGTCGGGTCCTCGGCGATCAGGTCGAATTTAAAGAGGCTCTGGTCCATAAACTGGAACTCCTTGGTTGCGGTTCATACGCAGACCATTATACGAGCAACCATCGAACCGCACCGACTCGACAGAAACTGGTGCAAAGGGGTCATAGTCGTTGAGGACGCTCTTAAACGACTACATCCAACAGCCAAGGTAACGCCGATGCTTTGTCAACGACAGTGAAAACCCGCTAGAACGAGCGAGGTGTCTTCAAGCAAAATGGCGCCGCAGGTTGAGCATAAGTCAGCGAGCGGGCCGCATTTGAGACAAGGTGACGTGAAACGAAAGGGCGCTGACCTTTCGGTCGCGCCCTTGAAGTTGAACGTCAGATTGTCCAAATGCGGCCCGCGTAGCGTCGGCCCGTTACGGCGTTTGGTAAAACGCCGTAACCCTTAGGGACGCTGGCCCATGCCACCCTCGAGGGTGACGGTCTCGCCATTCATGTACTTAAAGTCGGGACCGCAAAGCTGAACGACCACGCGGCCGATTTCCTTCTCGACATCGCCGTAATGGCCCGCCGGCGGCATGTGAACGTTGGCCTTGAACGCCTCGGGATAGGCATCCTGGAAGTTCTCGAGCGCGGCGGTCCAAGCAAGCGGGCACACGATGTTGACGTTGATGCCGTCCTTGCCCCACTCGTTGGCGGCGACGCGGGTCAGGCCGCGGATGCCCTCCTTGGCGGCAGCATAGCTGCACTGGCCATAGTTACCAAACAGGCCGGCGCCCGAAGCAAAGTTGACCACGGAACCCTTGGTCTCCTTCAGGTGCGGATAGGCCTTCTGCATGTACAGGTAGGTGGCATACAGGCCAGAGTAAATGGCCAGGTTAAACTGGTCCATGGTGTGGTCGGCAATGGTCACGCCCGAAGCGCTGGCCTGAGCATTGTTGACGACGGCGTCGATGCGACCGAACTCCTCAATCGCCTTTTCGATAACGTTCTGCACGACGGCCTCGTTGTCCTGGCCGGCGGAGACATCGGCCTGGACAGGCAGAACCTTGACGCCGTACTCAGTCTCGAGAGACTCCTTGGCGGCCTCGAGCTTGGCGACGTTGCGGCCGGTGATGACGAGGTTCGCGCCCTCCTTGGCAAAAGCGATATCGATGCCGTAGCCGATGGAGCCGGCGGAGCCGTCCTTGAGCGTGGCCTTGCCGCCGCCGGTAACGATTACGGTCTTACCAGTGAAAAGTCCCATACGAAGTCCTTTCAAATCGCGACGGGCCCGCCCGTCGACTGCGCGCATCCAAATTCACGCGCCAAAAGCTGAAATGCAACTTTAGCGGGTTCAAGTGAAAAATAAAGCCCATGGCAGGCGAACGGTGCAACGTCTTTCGGCGAAGGGAATGTCAAGCACGAACTGGACAAAGAGGCCGAATTATTTGTCACCCAAACGAGTCATCGAACACGTTTTGAAACTTTGCTGCGGGGCGCGGGATGTCGGCGCGAGACTTTATCATAGGGTGACGAACAACGATGAGGAGCACATGCCTATGACAGACGAGCTGGACCCCCAGACTCAACAGCATATTGATGATTCAGCAGACGTCGCCGCAGATACTGACGCTGCGACCTGCAATGATACCCACGTCGACGACGCCACTCTGGATAACGGCGCTGCGACGGAAATCCCTGCGGCCGAAGATGCTGACGTGAAAAACGACGATTCGGCCGCTCAGGACGATGCCACCGAAAAGGACGCTACCCCGCAAGCAGCAGGCCCCATCGAGGTATCTTCGGAAGAAGAGCTCGATGCTGTCATGGATTCCATGATGGATGCTGTCAAAGCGATGAAGGATGCTGTCGCCGATGCCGACGTTGACGCCGAGGAAGAAGAGGCCGCCGAGGCCGCCTCGACCTTTGTACCCGGCGAGACCCCCGTTGCCGATCAGGGCAGCACTATGCCCTCGTTTCTGCAGCTCGAACATCCCACGATTGGCGCGGACGCCGTCGACCCGCATGCAGCGGGCTTTTCTGTGATCGAAGGCGGCACCGGCAATATCGCCGCGCCGCAAACTACCGATGTTGACGCCGCTGACACCGGTCGCCCGATCGCCCCGCACGCCCCCGCCGCAAGCCGCGACCTGGGAACCGCCGTCTCGAACACTGCGAACGCCGTGGGCGCCTTTATCGCACAGGGAGCCTCGGCCATGCGCGAGATGAACGCCGCGAAAAAGGCACTCGCCGATGCCCGCGACCACCTGGCAGAGTTGGAGCAGCGCATTTCCGATCAGGCCGAAGAGCTCGAGACGCGGCAGGATATCGCGGGGCGCTACGACCAGATTGTCGCCGACCAGCGTCAGGCAATCGCCACGGCGCAAAAGACCGCTGCGGCCGCCGAGATTGACCGCGACGCCCATGCCGCCAAAGCGACTGAGCTCAAGGGCCAGCTCGAGCAAATGAAGGCAGAAGATGATGCAGCTGAGCGCCGCCTGAAAGCTGCACTCGATGCCGTCGAGGCTCGCGAGGCGAGCTCACGCGAAACCGGCAACCGCCTGGTTCGTCGACTCGAAGATTCCAAGCGCATTCGCGACAAGGTGAAGGCCGAGCGCGACGCAGGTGTCGCCGCCGCGCAGCAAACTGCCGACGCAACACGTGCACAGCTCGAAACGCTACGACGCGAGTATGCCGAGCTGCAGCGCAATCCTTCGGCGAACCCCGCCAATTACACTGTGCGCACCAGCGAGCTTTCGATGCAGATCTCCGATGCCGCCGATGCCCTGCGCAAGGCCGAGGAAGACATTCCACGCGTGACCGCCGACCTTGAGCATTCGCTCGCCGCCGCCGAGCAGGCCGTCGAACAGGCACAGGCCCCCATCGCCGACGCTAAACGCGCGCACCAGGCCGTAACGGCTGAGGCAGATGCTGCACGCGACGAGTTGCAGTCCGCAAAAACTGCCGCCGCGACGCGCCAGCGCGAACTGCGCGAGAAGATTGCCGCGCAGGACAAGGCTCGTCGCGAGCAGGAGCAGGCCATCGCCAACGCCCAGGCGGACGCCGCGCATGCGCAGTCGATTATCGAACAGGCGACCGAGGTGCACGACCATCCCGAGATCACCGAGTCGCTCGCCGGATCCTTGGCGCGCGATAAGGCCGAACACGCCGAAACCGGGCGCGAAGTGGCCCAACTCGAGGCTACCGAGGATGACGTACGAGAGCGCACCCGCGACTCACGCATCAAATTCACCGGTGCCATCGTCTGCATCGTCGCCGTGATTCTAGTGATCATCCTGATCTGGCTGTTCGCGAGCAAGTAACCACTCCCCAACGACTACAAGGACTGTCCCCAGGTGCCGGCACAAAAGGAACGTCCCCAAGTGCCAACCAAGGCAGCGCCGATGTTTTGGCAACGACAGCGAGCGGGTCGCATTTGAGACAAGGTGACGTGAAACGAAAGGGCGCTGACCTTCTGGTCGCGCCCTTGAAGTTGAACGTCAGATTGTCCAAATGCGGCCCGCGCAGCGTCGGCCGGTCCGCCGTTCGGCAGAACGGCGGAACCCCCAGTTGCCGCTCTGGCGGGTTTGCAGCGTCGAGCCGTTACGCGGTTCGTAGAACCGCGTAACTAACAAATAAGCATCGCGTCACCAAAGCTGAAGAAGCGATAGCGCTCCTCGATGGCGGCAGCGTAGGCATCCATGATCTGGTCGCGAGAGGCAAGCGCACTCACGAGCATCATGAGCGTGGAGCGCGGCACGTGGAAGTTCGTAATCAGCGCGTCGACCACGTGATAGGTCGAGCCGGGCATGAGGTAGAGCTGCGTCGTAGCGTTCTCGCGCACCACGATGTCGCCGCGGCCGAGCGTATCGGCCCCGTCCTCGCGGCCCTCAAAATAGCGCGCCGTCACGGCCGGATCGGACACCGGCGCATCGGCGTCAAACGCGCTCTCGAGCGAGCGCACTGCCGTGGTACCGACAGCGATCACACGATGGCCCTCGGCCTTCGCCTTATGCACGGCGTCGACAACCTCCTGCGACACGTGGTAGCGCTCGGTGTGCATCACGTGCTGCGTGGGATCGTCCTCCTCCACCAAACGGAAGGTATCGATGCCCACCTCGAGCTCGACGGCGGCAAACTTGGCGCCCTTGGCCTCGATGGCGGCCATGAGCTCGGGCGTAAAGTGCAGGCCTGCCGTAGGAGCGGCAGCCGAGTGCTCCTCCTTCATGGCGTACACGGTCTGGTACTTCTCGGGATCGCCCTCGTAATCGGTAATGTAGGGCGGCAGCGGCACGTGACCGGCGGCGTGAATGGCCTCGTCGAGCGTGCGCGGCTCGCCGGCGACATTGCAACCGGCCGGCTCAAAGCGCACCAGGCGGCCACCGCGGCTATCGGTGACAAAGTCGATGACCTCGGCCGTCAGCACCACGGGAGCCCCCTCGGGCGCATGGGCGCCACCGGCGCGATACTCAATCTGAGCACCAGGCTTCAGGCGCTTACCCGGCTTGACCAGGCACTCCCAAACATGACCCAGCGGGTCAACATCCTCGCGGCGCTTGAGCAGCAGCGTCTCGACCACGCCACCCGAGCCCGACTTGCGACCGATCAGGCGGGCCGGCATCACACGCGTCTTGTTAATGACGAGCACGTCGCCCGGCTCGATATAGTCGATGATGTCGCGGAAGATGCGGTGCTCGACGGTGCCGCCATGCTCCAGCGGCGTTCCCGCCTGGGAGCCCTTGCGATCCACCACCAGCAGGCGACAGGAGTCGCGCGGCTCGGCAGGAGCCTGGGCGATCAGTTCCTCAGGAAGGTTATAGTCAAAATCATCGGTACGCATAGACACGTCGGGTTCTCCTTATATAGCTAAAGTCCGCTCTACATCCTAGCAGGCTGACGTCCCAAATGAACTACTTTTTGGCAGCTTTGCGCTCGTCGCGGATGCGGGCGCGGTCCATGGCCGCCTCGACGGCCGAGAATCGACAACCGCAGTAATTCTGCCGATACATGCCAAGCTCGCGCGAACGACGCGTGGCCTCGGGGTAATACGGGCGAAAATCGCGAATGACCGGGGTGAGACCGCGGGCGGCAGCCAGACGCTCCAACACGTCATTACAAGTTTCGAACAGCTGATACGGCGAGACGGCAAGCGTCGTACCCACATATTCGAACCCGCGCTCCTGGGCCACGCGGCACGCCTCGGCCAAGCGCAAGGCATAGCACGCGCGACAGCGACGGGGCCGATCGGCACCCAGCGGTGCCACGCCGGTCTCCCAGCGATCGCGGTCCTCCCCTGCCTCGATGAGCTCGATGTCGCCATCGGCACACCACCGGCGCAGCTCGTCCAAGCGGCGCTGCCATTCATCGCGCGGTTGAATATTGGGGTTGGTCCAGCAAATCGTGGGCTCAAACCCTTCCTCGCGCAGCAGGCGAACCGGCTCCAGCGAGCACGGCGCGCAGCAAGCATGCAGCAGCAACGGCTTCATCAGCATCTCCTCCCCCGCAATGATTTTTTAATCCCCGTCCCAGAAAAATCATCTCAAAAAGACTACCTTGCGAAAAAGCGCACGCCAAAGGATGTGTCCTCACAGGCGACAATGCGACGGTCGCGCAGGATGGTCCGCACGTAATACCAGTCGCCCACACAGCCCGACAAGTGCAGACCGGCCGTCAAATAACACAGCAGCGGATAGCCCGAGAACGCAAACCCCAGGGCAAACGCCGCCGTCACAATAACCGTCGGCGCCAGGCAAACCGCCACGTACCGCCGGCGCGAATACACCACGCCCTCGGCGCAGGCGTAAATCATGCACGTCTCGAGGTTCGCCCCAAAGGTCACCCGAGCACCGGCGGGCGCAAACAGCCTAAAGAACACCGCGTGCACCAGCTCGTGCACGGCAAATGACGCCGCCGAAACCGCAGCCAAGCCGACTATCCAGCCCAGGACGGCCGTCCAGCCACCCGCGTCAGCCGCATCCAAGTCCGCGGGCCCGCCCAGCAGCATAAACAACGGCACCAGACACACGGCAAATGCGCCAAGCACGGCCATCCCCCACACAAAGCAGGCGTGCAGGAAATCCTCGTCTTCAAACGCATGTATGTTGGAAATCTCATTCATAGCATCTTAGGATAGCGCCCCCCGTCACGCACCCGCCCGCATGTGCGATAATGTCGAACGATATGCACGAATTGACCACTGCGTCGCCGAGCCCCGCGCCCGGCCGCGCTCTCACCATATGCGAAGGAGTCCCATGGCATCCAAATACTCCATGAACGACCGTCCCAGCTGGCCTCGCCGCGCCATCATCACCGCCGGCGAGCCCTACGGCAACAAGGGCCTTCACTTTGGCCACGTTGGCGGCGTCTTTGTCCCGGCCGACTTCTTCGCCCGTTTCCTGCGCGACCGTCTGGGCCGCGAGAACGTCATCTTCACCTCGGGCACCGACTGCTACGGCTCGCCCATCATGGAGAGCTACCGCAAGCTCAAGGAGAACGAGGGCTACGACAAGTCCATCGGCGAGTATGTCGAGTCCAATCACTCCCGCCAGGCCGCGACCCTCAACAACTACAACATCAGCTGCGATATCTACGGCGGCTCGGGCCTTGAGCCGGCTGCGCAGATTCACAACGAGGTGACCGCCGAGATTATCGAGCGCCTGCACGAGCAGGGCACCATCTCCAAGCGCTCCACGCTGCAGTTCTACGATGCCAAGGCCGGCACGTTCCTCAACGGCCGCCAGGTGATTGGCCGCTGCCCCATCCAGGGCTGCAAGTCCGAGAAGGCCTACGCCGACGAGTGCGACCTGGGTCACCAGTTTGAGCCCGAGGAGCTCATCGCGCCCAAGAGCCAGCTCACCGGCGAGGTGCCCGAGCTGCGCCCGGTCGACAACCTCTACTTCGACCTTCCGGCCTACCTCGACTTTATGAAGACCTACACCGCCAAGCTCGCCCAGAACCCGCAGGTTCGCTCCGTGGTCTCCAAGACCATGGAGGAGTGGCTGCTGCCGGCTCAGCTCTACATCCAGAACAAGTTCCGCGAGGCCTTCGATGCCGTCGAGGACCAGCTGCCCGAGCACACCGTGCTGGAGCCCGAGGGCAACAAGAGCAGCTTTACCGTCACCTTCCCCAGCTGGAAAGAGCGCGACGACGCCCACGCGGTGCTCGCCAACGGCGGCGTGCGCTTCCGCAGCGGCAAGGCGCTCGTGCCCTTCCGCATCACCGGCAACATCGACTGGGGCGTTCCGGTGCCCGAGGTCGACGGCGTGAACGACGTCACCTGCTGGTGCTGGCCCGAGAGCCTGTGGGCACCCATCAGCTATACGCGCACCGTGCTCGCACGCGATGCCAAGGCCGCCGGCGTAACCGAGGGTGTCGCCGCCCAGGACGCCGCCCTTATGGGCGAGCCCGCCGCCGATTCCACGCAGGTCCCCGCGCCCACCTACCAGCACAGCTCGCTCGACTGGCGCGACTGGTGGTGCTCGGACGACGCACAGATCTACCAGTTCATTGGACAGGACAACATCTACTTCTACTGCATCGCGCAGACCGCCATGTGGGAGGCCCTGGGTTGGAACCTTACGCAGAGCACCGTCAGCGCCTGCTACCACCTGCTCTACATGGGCAAAAAGGCAAGCTCGTCCTCGCAGACGCCTCCCCCGCCGGCAGACGACCTGCTCAACCACTACACCTGCGAGCAGATGCGCGCGCATTGGCTGTCGCTCGGTCTGTCCGAGAAGCCGGTGAGCTTTAGCCCCAAGGCATACGACACCCGCGTGACCGGCAAGGACAAGGACGGCAACGAGGTACACGCCTGCGACGACAAGCGCGTCATCGACCCCGCCCTTAAGGAGAGCGCCCTTTTGACCGGCGTCTTCAACCGCCTGGCCCGCAGCTGCTTCTACGGCGTCGCCGTCAAGGAAGGCGACGAGAGCCCGTACCGCAACGGTTGCATTCCCGCCGGCGCCGCCTCGGCCACCGTGGTGGAGGCCGCCGAGCAGGCCGCCCTTGCCTTTGAACAGGCCATGTACAAGTTCGAGACGCACCACGCGCTCGCCGTGTGCGACGACTACCTGCGCGCCGCCAACAAGCGCTGGAGCGACGCCTCCAAGGCCGCCAACAAGCTCGAGGGCGAGCAAGCCAATACCGCGATGACGCAGGCCCTGGTCGATGCCTTCACCGAGCTGCGCGTGGCGACCGTCCTGATGCACGGCATCGTCCCGGCCGGCTGCGAGCTCATCTGCGAGTACTTCGACATCGACCCGGTCGCCTTCTTTAGCTGGGATAACATCTTTGCCTCCACGGACGAGTTTGTGGAGAGCCTGGGCGAGAAGCCCGGCGAGCACCGCGTAAAGCCGCTGCCCCCGCGCTTCGACTTCTTTAGCAAGCACGAGAGCCAGTACTAAGGCACGCCAGCAGCGGCGTGCCCGGAAAGTAATCAATTTGGGACGGGAAGGAAAGACGGATGTCCAAGCCGCGTCGTCGTAAGCAGAAAAAGCAGGTTAAGCCCGAGCTCAGGCTTAGGCAGTTTGCCGCCACCGAGCTTTCCAACCAGCTTGCCGCCCAACACTCCGCCGCCGACCTGCCGCGCTTTATGGTCGACACGGTCGCCGGCGCCTATGCACCCGCCGATGCTCAGCTCATGATCGAGGGCTTCGGCGCCGCTGCCACGCGCCCGGTCACGCTGCGCGCCAACACCCTCAAGGCAACCGCCGAGGACATCGCTGCCGCGCTCGACGCAGCCGACATCGCCCACCAAACCGTTGCCTGGTACCCGGACGCTTTCATCCTGCCCGAGGCCCAGGTTTCCGACCTGTGGGACCTCGACATCTACCGCGACGGCAAAATCTATCTGCAGAGCCTGTCGTCCATGATGCCACCTTTGGTGTTGGGCGCTCAAGCCGGCGAGGACATCCTGGACATGTGCGCGGCCCCCGGTGGCAAGACGACGCAGATCGCCGCCCTCACCCAGGGCCAGGCGCACCTCACCGCCTGCGAGATGAGCATTCCCCGCGCCGAAAAGCTTGAGGCCAACTTGGGCCGCCAAGGCGCCAAAAACGTGCCCGTCATGCGCATCGACGCACGCGAGCTCGACGAGTTCTTCCGCTTCGACCGTATACTGCTCGACGCCCCCTGCACCGGCACGGGCACCGTCATCAGCGGCAACGAGAAAAGCCTGCGCGGCCTGACCGAGCAGCTGCTTGGCAAGTGCGCCCGCTCGCAGCGCGCGCTTCTGGACCGCGCCATGGGTGCCCTCAAACCGGGCGGCACACTCGTCTATTCCACCTGTTCGATTATGCCGCAGGAAAACGAGGACGCCCTGCAAGAGGCCCTCGACAAGCATATGGACTGCGAGCTCATCCCCCTCGACGGCACGCCGAGTGAAAGCGAAGCACGCCGCGCCCAGGAAGCTGGTAAGGAGCCGCGCATCGAGTCCAACGCTCTCACCGAGGCAATCGCCGCGGGACAGGTTTCGGCCATCACCAACGGCATGCCCGGCACGCTCACCATCCCGCCCAGCCGCGACTTTGAGGGCTTCTACATCGCCCTGGTCCGAAAACGCGGCTAGCGCACGGATTCAAAACTCAACAAGCTATTCCCGTGCTCGCTTGTCCTGCTGGTCACGGTGCTGCTTAAGCGCCTCGCGTTCCTTGCGCTCGGCTCTTTTACCCTTAATGGCCGTGACCACCAAGTAGATGACCGCGGCGGCAACGATTGCGCCCACGCACAGGCCAATCGAGCCCAATAATGTCGAGATTTCCATACCGCGCCACCTCTCTTTTAAACGGGACATTTAAGATAGCACCTCAAAACCCGCCACCACAGCTCCTTCACGTTCGACGGGCGTTCGGTCTAACGGATGGCGCAGCGGGGAAAAATCAACTCATCAAACGATTTAGCAACGTAGCGCCGGTCGTGCACCGCCGGCCGCACAACATAGAAACGGACCACCATGGATACTCTTAACGATTTGAATGAGCGCGTCGACGCCTTTGTCGGCACGAGCTCCTTCGATACGCCTGCCGAGACTAACGACCAAGCTCCCATCGATGTTCCCGCCGAGGTTCACGAGGACATCGTCGCCTCGGTCGACTTCTCCGAGGTCGAGCTTGCAGACGAATTTACCGAGCCCCAGGTGGCCGTAACTCCTAACGGCCTTTTGCCCATGGAGCCGCTGCCCATCGACGGGCGTCTGCGTAAGGCGGCTCTCCGCATGCCCGATGAGATCGAGGAGGCCAGCGGCTTTACGCTCTTCGGTCGTCGCATCAAGTCGCTCATCTACACCACCGATGTGGCGGTCATCCGCAACTCCAACGCCGATGCCGTGTTTGCCGTCTACCCCTTCACGCCGCAGCCCGCCATTACGCAGGCGCTGCTGACCGTCGCCGAGTGCCCGGTCTTCGTAGGCGTGGGCGGTGGCACCACCACCGGTAAGCGCTCCGTACAGATGGCGGCCGTCTCCGAAATGCAGGGCGCGGCGGGCTGCGTGGTCAACTCCCCCGCCACTGCCGAAATGGTCGAGCACATCACCAACATCGCCGACATCCCCGTCATCGCCACGGTCGTTCGCTGCGACGACGATGCTCACGCCAAGGTGCGCGCCGGAGCCAAGATTCTCAACATTGCGGCCGGCAAAAACACGCCCCAGGTCCTGCGCGAGCTGCGCGAGCACTATCCCAACCTGCCGCTCATCGCTCCGGGCGGCAAAACACCCGAGAGCATCCGTGAAACCATCGCCGCCGGCGCCAACGCCATCATCTGGACGCCGCCTTCGGCCCAGCAGCTGCAGACCGACATGATGCAGCGCTACCGCAAGATGAAGGAAGACGCCACGCCTGTCATCTCGCGCGACGATGTGCCCATTATCGACCAGGTCGCCGCCGCCGAGGTCAGCCAGGTCGAGAACATGAATCCCGACGTGCCGATTCCCGACGAGGTCATCGAGCGCGTCGCTTCGATCCACGATCATATCGAGGAGCGTCGCGCCAACCGCGGACTCAAGCCCTCGCTGCACGGCTTCTTCTTCCGCGGAAAGAAACGCTAGCAAAACATCTCGGCCCGCCCCACAAACGTGAGGCGGGCCGTTTTCGTTTGAGCAATCATGCAGCGACGTGATGGGGCAAATTAATCCACGCGCTTGTCGCCCATAAAGAAGAGCGCCACCGTACCAGGTCCGGTATGCGAACCGATCAGAGCACCGATATTGTTGATCTCAACCTTGCCTTTAAGCTGCGGAACCTGTTCCTCAATCAGTGCCGCAACGGCCTCGGCATCCTCGCGGCACGCCGAATGGGACAAGATGCACTTACCCGAATAATCCGCACCGTCCTGCACGTGCGCCATCATGGTCTTCGCCATCTCGGAAATCGCGCGCTTCTTGGTGCGGATCTTCTCACGTGGCGACAGCTTGCCCTCGCAATCGACGGTCATGAGCGGGCAGATCTTGAGCGCCGAGCCGATAATCGCGCTGGCCGCCGAGATACGACCGCCGCGCAAATAGCTCGACAAGTCAGTCGAGAAGAACCAGTGGTGCAGGTTGAGCTTATGCTCCTCGATCCAGGCAGCCACCTCGTCGAGTGAAGCCCCGCTATCGCGCACGTCGGCGGCATATTCCAGCAACAGGCCAAAGCCCGAAGACGCCGCCAGCGAATCGATGACGCGCACCTTGCCGCCCTGGGGATAGCGATCCGCGAGCATCTGCGCCGCAACGCAGGCCGATCCATACGTGCCCGAAATACCCGACGACAACGTCAGGTGCAGCACGTCTTTACCCTCGGCAACAAACGGCTCCCAAAACTCCTCGTACTCGCCCACGCCCAGCTGCGACGTTTTTGGCATGGCACCCGCGGCGATCTTGGCAAAAAACTCGTCCGGCGAAATCGCCTGATACAGATCGTCGTCGTAAACAATGCCATCGATCCCGTAATGAAAATACGCGACGGGAATATTGCGCGATTCAAAGAACTCCCGGGTTCGGTCGGCGGCGGATTCACAGGTCAGGACAAAATCACTCATATGAGGCTCCTTACGTATTACTACGAAAATTATCGCACAGCGAGCCTGCATACGGTACAAATGTCCACTATTTACCAAATTGAACCAAAGGTAGTGAACATCTTTACCATCATCATCTCTATCGATCCTGGAGGTATGCGCCTGCAAAAACGACCACATGTCTCCATTCAACCGCCATATCTACCTCGACTAAATCGATTTACCAAACCGTTCGGCCAACAATTCGACCTCCCATCCCCAATCGAAACAAAAGCAGCGCATACTGATAAACGTTTGACGCTGTTTTATCAGTTTTACCAACCACATCGAAAGGTGCCTCATGGTCGCATTCGATCGCAATCCGCAAGACTTCAAGTATCTGCACCTGCTGTCGAGACAGTTTCCCACCGAGCAATCCGCATTCACCGAGATCATCAATCTCTCGGCCATCCTCAACCTGCCCAAGGGCACCGAGCATTTTATGAGCGATGTGCATGGCGAGTACGAAGCCTTTATGCACATCCTCAACAACTGCTCGGGCGTCGTGCGCGAGCATGTCGACGAGATCTTTGGCGACACGCTCTCCTTTGACGAAAAAGGCGAGCTGTGCACGCTCATCTACTATCCGCGCGAGAAGATCGATCTTGTCCGCACCCGGCGCGAGGACTCGCCCACCTGGTATAAGACCATGCTCGACCAGCTCATTGTGGTTGCCCGCTCGCTTTCGAGCCGCTATACCCGCTCCAAGGTGCGCAAGGCCATCCCGCGCGATTACGCCTACATCATCGACGAGTTACTGCACACGCATCCGGATGAGAACAACTACCGTGTGCGTTATCACGAGCGCATTATCGAATCCATCTTGGAGACCGCCAGCGCCGACGACTTTATCGAGTCGCTCGCCTCGCTCATCAAGCGCCTCGCCGTCGACCACCTGCACTTGGTGGGCGACATCTTCGACCGCGGCGGCGGCGCGGCCAAGATTATGGACCGCCTGCTCACCTATCATTCGCTCGACATTCAGTGGGGCAACCACGACCTGCTGTGGATGGGTGCCGCTGCCGGCGAGCCCGCCTGCATCGCCACGGTGCTGCGCAACAACCTGCGCTACGACAACTATGAGATTCTCGAGAACGACTACGGTATCTCGCTGCGCGAGCTTGTCGCCTTCGCCGATGCCACCTATACCGTCGGCGAGTCCATCAGCCCGTTGATCAAAGCCATTAACGTCCTGCTCTTTAAGCTCGAGGGCCAGATTATCCAGCGCCACCCCGAGTTCGACATGGCCGACCGTCTGCTGCTCGACAAGATCGATCACGACGCCGGCACGGTCACGCTTGCCGACGGCAGCGTATGGCCGCTCACGACCAACGACTTCCCCACCGTCGATCCGGCGGACCCCTACACGCTCACGCCCGAGGAACAGCACATCATCGACAAGCTCGTGTCCGAGTTTGTCACCGCCGATCACCTGCATCGCCACATCGATTTCCTCTATACCCACGGCTCCATGTATAAGGTCGCCAACGGCAACCTGCTGTTCCACGGCTGCGTGCCGCTCAACGAAGACGGCACCTTTAGCAGCATGAACTGCCTGGGCACCTGGCACGCCGGGCGCGATTATTTTGATTTTTGCGACCATATCGCCCGCCGCGCCTGGCGCGTCGGCGACCGCGATGCCCTCGACTGGATGTGGTACCTGTGGATCGGCTTTAACTCACCCGCCAGCGGACGCGTGGTGCGCACCTTCGAGCGCGCCTACATCGCCGACAAGAGCACGTGGGTCGAGCCGATGGACCCGTACTATACGCTCACCACGTCCTCGTCCGTTTGCGACGACATCATGCGCGAGTTTGGCGTCGCCCCTATGGCCTGTTCGCCGACAGGACACATCATCAACGGCCACACCCCGGTCAAGACCACCAAGGGCGAGCAGCCCATCCGCGCCAACGGTAAGCTGCTGGTCATCGACGGCGGTTTCTGCCGCGCCTACCACCCCAAAACGGGCATCGCCGGCTACACGCTCATCTCGAGCTCGCGCGGATGCCGCCTCAAGTCGCACCAGGCCTTTACCACCGTTGCCGAGGCGCTCACCCGCAACATCGACATCGAAAGCGAGACCAACCGCTTTGACGAGGCCGACCGTCGCCGCATGGTGAGCGACACCGATACCGGCGTCAAGATTCGCAGCCAGATCCAGGACCTGCGCCAACTGCTCGATGCATATAGATACGGTGCTATCGAGGAGCGCGCCTAGCCCCGCCTGCGGGGATTGGCTAAACTTGCTGAGTTTGTCATCTCCACGGCGCCCCTGCGCCACCCTAAGGCAGGTACCATGCAAAAGCTCCTTGCGCAGATCATGAAGTTCGGCGTCGTCGGCGTCGTTGCCACCGTCATCGACTTTGGCATCATGAATCTGCTCCACTACGGTCTGGGCCTCAATATCCTGATCGCCAACACCAGCGGCTTTATCGTCTCGCTCATCTTTAACTACGTCACGAGCATGAAGTACGTGTTTGCGCACAAGGAGGGCATGAGCCGCCGCCGCGAGTTCATCATCTTTGTCGTGCTGTCCGTTATTGGCCTGGCGCTCAACGATGGCATCGTGCTGACCCTCAACGCCGGCCTGGGCCTCGAGGCCAATATCGCCAAGATTTGCGCTACCGCGCTGGTCATGGTCTACAACTTTGCAACGCGCAAGATTTTCCTGGAGGGCGATCAGACCAAGTAGTCCGGCCTCCTCGTTGCACTACGGGGGCCACGGACGACGTGCGTCGAGCGCTGTGTTGTTCGTGGGCCTTGCTCGTTTACGGAATGATTTGCAACGTTTGCGGATTGCCTCTTGAATATTTGGCGAGTTCGTATAGTTCTTGCCAAAGACCTTACGTTTCCCA
Source organism: uncultured Collinsella sp. (assembly GCA_958437495.1). Classification (GTDB taxonomy): domain Bacteria; phylum Actinomycetota; class Coriobacteriia; order Coriobacteriales; family Coriobacteriaceae; genus Collinsella. Next base: position 76,755 of record CAUBOH010000002.1, read on the forward strand.
TGCAGAAGCTCTAAAGTATCTCGTTGCTCGATTCATCAACGCATTGGATGTGATTACGTGCGCAAGGCACTGGCACAACCTCATACCAAGCAGTTCCTCAAGTTCGCTGTCGTGGGTCTTATCTCCTTTGGCATCGACTGGGGCCTGCTCATTGCGCTCGTCGAGCTGTTCCACCTCGACTTTTTGATGAGCACCACGGTCTCGTTTACCACGTCCGTCGTGGTCAACTACTGGCTCAGCATGAAGTACGTGTTCGACCACCGCGAGGGCATGAGCCGCAAGCGCGAGTTCACGATCTTCACCATCCTGTCGGTGATTGGTTTGGGCCTCAACGACCTGTACATGTTTGTGGGCGTCACGTTTTTGAGCATCGGCTACCAGGCCATGAAGGCCATCGCAACGTTCTTGGTCACCTGGTACAACTACTTTAGCCGTCGCTTTTTCCTCGAGGGCGCGCAGTCATAGACGGCCCAACATAATCTCGCTTTGTAGCCGGTTGGAATTCGCGTTCCAACCGGCTTTTTGTTTACAGAGTCTGTCGAGGAAGGCGTACGAAGCGGGCTACAGTGCATGAATGGGACGCAGCTTCCAGATGAGCCCTCATGCGGAAAGTCCATCCCAGAATGAGCCCTCAGAGCGGGACACACTTTCCGAAACCCGCCCCATCGGGAAACTGGGGACCTCGGGCAAAATCTCGGACCCAATTTGGGTCCAGGAGGGAGTCCGATGTATACGAAAGAGGAGCGCGAGGGGATTCTCTGGGAGTACACCGGAGCGGCCTATCCGCCCCCGCCGCCTGCAGGAGCCTGCCGCTTTTCCCGAACAAGGACAACCTTTATGCTTGGCTCAAGCTGGAGGAGGCGGGCGAGCTGACCGCCCGCGAGATGCCCGACCGGACGCGCACGGCGCCTCGAAGCTGTTCGCCGGAGACGCCAAGACCGACGAGCGCGGCGGCCCTCAAGCTCATGGCTGCCGTCGGCGGCCCGTGGTCGATATCCGGCATAGGACCGCGCATGGCATCCGAGCTGGTCATATCCATAGACATAGCCGACTTCGCGGGCCGCGACAGGCGCGACGAGCGCCTAGCGCGCGAACTCCCGTAAGAGCGCGTCTTCCACTTCCCGAAGCGAAAGGGCCCCGCCCCCCTCGGCGGGACGGGCGACCACGATGCAGCGCGCTCCCACGTCGCGCGCGGAGGCGAGCTTCTCGGCCGTGCCGCCTACGGTTCCCGAGTCCTTGGTCACAAGCCACTGGGCGCCCACCTGCCGAAGCATCGCCTCGTTGAGCTCGCGGGTGAAGGGCCCCTGCATACCGATGACGTGCGACGGCGAAAACCCCGCGTCGATGCACTTCGTTATAGCACCGGGCAGCGGGAGCACACGCACGAAGAAGCGCTCCGCGAAATCGGCGACGCGCGTGTAGGGAGCAAGCTCCTTGCTCCCCGTCGTGAGAAGCGCGCGACCCGGGTTCTCGGAGAGAAAGCGCGCCGCGCAGGCGATCGACGCGACCGACACGACGCCTTTGGGCAGCGCCTCGACCGGGCGCGCAAGGCGCAGGCATCGTGCACCCACGGCGAGCGAAGCGGCCCGGACGTTGCCGCTTGCGAGCGTAGCGAAGGGGTGCGTGGCGTCGACGACAATGCGCGCGCCGAAAAGCTCGCGCTCCATGTCGGCCTCGTCGAGCCTGCCCGCATGCACCTCGATGCCCGGAAGCTCGCCCAAAAGCTCGCCTCCGTACTCGGTTGCCGCGTAGGCACGGGCGGGGATGCCCGCCCCGCTCGCCCATTCGCACAGAAGGCGGCCCTCGGTGGTGCCGGCGAAGATGCGCAGCGCCGGCGCGGATGCGGGGGCCGTCACTTCGGGCCGCCTGCGCGCGTGATCTGGTAGAGCAGCGCGTTCATAATGGCGGCCGCCACGGTCGAGCCACCCTTGCGACCCCTCGCGACGATGGCCGGCACGCGTCGCGCGAGTAGCTCCTCTTTCGCCTCGACCACGTTCACAAACCCGACCGGCACCCCAACGACGAGCGCGGGCGCGATCTTCCCCGCGTCCATGAGCTCGGCGAGGCGCAGAAGCGCTGTGGGAGCGTTGCCGACGGCCACGATGAGCGGACCCTCGATGTTGCAAGCTTTGTCCATGCTCGCAACGGCGCGAGTCATGCCCGCGGCGCGCGCAGCCGCGGCGACATCAGGGTCGGCCATGTAGCACACGGCCTTGCAGCCGAGCTTCGCGAGCGCTGGCTTGCTTATGCCTGCGAGCGCCATGTTCGTGTCGGTGAGCACCGTGGCCCCTGCGCGCAGTGCGTCGAGCGCACATTGCGCGGCGTCATGGGTGAACACGAGGGAATCGGCGTACGAGAAGTCGGCAGTGGTGTGGATGACGCGCTTCACGACGGGCTCTTCGAGCGGCGGGAACGTGCGGCCGCCGAGCTCTTCGGTGATGATCTCGAAGCTGCGTCGCTCGATGTCGCCGGGCGCCATCTTCTTGGAATCCATCTAGTACTCCACTCCTTCCCTTGCACATATCCCCTGAGCGTAGGGATGATTCTCGCACCGCATCTCGGTTATGTAGTCGGCCTTCTCCACGATCTTGCGGGAAGGCGCGCGCCCGGTGAGCGCTACTTCGACGCCGCGCGCGGACATATCGAGCGCGCGGTCCACGAGCGCCCCGTCGACAAGCCCCTTCGAAAGCGCGTCGAGCGCCTCGTCGAGCACGAGCAGCCCCTCCTGCGCGCCCTCGAGCTCGACGAGTGCGGAAGCGAGGTTCCCATCGTGCAGCTCGCACGTCGCGGCAAGTTCTTCCGACGTCATCGACCAGGTAAACTTGTCCGACACCTTCCCCGCGAACACGGGCACGCCGAAATGCTCGGCGAGCAGGCGCGCCTCCCCGCTTTCGCCGTCTTTCAGGAACTGCACGACGACGACGCGGCGGCCCGCGGCGAGCATGCGAAGGGCGAGACCCATCGCCGCCGTGGTCTTGCCTTTGCCGTCGCCATGATACACGTGGATCATACGCCCTCCTCGATAATGCGGTAGATATACTCCATGTCGAGCGCCCCGCGCACGACGTCGGCCAGACGGTCGAACTCGCGCGCACGGTGATCGGCCGCGGACACCGCGCCCGCAGTACCCACGACGCTCTCGGGCAGGCCGCGCATGCGCGCGAGCGAGCGCGCGAGGGCGAGCGCCACCCCCGGTTCGTCGAACAGGCCGTGGAGATAGGTTCCGAACACGTTTCCGCAGGCCGCGCCTTCTGGTTTGCCGCCAATCGTGCCCGCAGGGGCGCAGGAGACGGTCGTTTCGCCGTCGTGAATCTCGTACCCGCGCGCCGTCATGCCGTTCCACACCGAGAACGCGCCTTGGGCGCCCGTGATGCGCAGCTCCGACCGGGCGAGGCGCTTTTCCTCCTTGAACACCGTACTTGCAGGGATGAGCCCGAGCCCGCGCGCGGTGCCAGCGCCTTCCCTGCCGTGCGGGTCGGAAAGCTCGTCTCCCAAAAGCTGGTAGCCTCCGCATATGCCGAGCACCGGCGTGCCCGCGCCCGAAAGCGCGCGTACGCAGGCTCCGATGCCGCTAGCCGCAAGCCAGCGCGCGTCGTCGAGCGTGGTCTTCGAGCCGGGGAGCACCACCAGGTCGGGTCGGCCCAGATCGGTCGTCGAGGAAACGTAGCGCACGCCCACGCCGGGCACGCGCGAAAGCGGGTCGAAGTCGGTGAAATTCGACAGATGCGGAAGACGCACGACGGCGACGTCGATGACGCCGCGCGCCTCGCGGGCAGATAGGCGCGGCGCGAGCGAGTCCTCGTCGTCCAGGTCGAGCGTAAGATACGGCACAACCCCCACGACGGGAACCCCGCACATCTTCTCGAGCGGGGCCAAACCCGGGCGCAGGATTTCCACATCGCCGCGGAACTTGTTCACCACAAGCCCCCGCAAAAGCGCGCGGTCCTCGGGCGCAAGGAGCGCGACCGTGCCGTAGAGCTGGGCAAACACCCCGCCTGGGTCGATGTCGCCCGCGAGCAGCACGGGGGAGGACACGGCGCGCGCGAGCCCCATGTTGACGATGTCGTTTTCGACAAGGTTGATTTCGGCGGGGCTGCCGGCGCCCTCGATGACGATGACGTCGTTTTCCTCCGCGAGCGAATCGAACGCCTCCAAAATCTGCGGCACGAGCGTCTTCTTTCGCGCGAAGTAGTCCCTCGCAGCGAAGGCTCCCTGCGCCTTGCCGGCCACGATGAGCTGGCTTCGGTGGTCGCTTTCGGGCTTGAGCAGGATGGGGTTCATGCGCACGTCGGGCGCGATGCCGCACGCCTCGGCCTGCATGATCTGGGCGCGCCCCATCTCGAGCCCGTCGGCCGTAACACCGCTGTTGAGCGCCATGTTCTGACTCTTGAAGGGAGCCACGCGCAGGCCGTCCTGCGAAAGCACGCGGCACAGCCCCGCCGCAAGCAGGCTCTTCCCCGCGTTCGACATGGTGCCCTGGATCATGATGGGCTTCGCCCTACCCACGGGTATCGACCTCCTTCGCCGAGCCTCGGCCATCCGCGCCCGCCATAGCGCCGCTGCAAGAAGCGCCGCCCCGTTCGTCGGGTTCGCCTTCGCCCGATGCGACTTCCGCCCGAAGCGCGCGGCTGAACGCCATCGCAAGCCGGGCGTTCTCCTTGCGCGTGCGCACCGCGACGCGGCACCAGAAACGGGACAGTACCGAAAACGAGTCGCACGTGCGGACCAAAACCCCCTGTTTATACAGGCGCTCGGGGATGTCTTTCGCCGGCATGCGGACTAAAAGGAAGTTCGCATCCGACGGCACGACGGAAAGCCCGAGCGAGGAGAGCTCGTGGGAAAGCCACGCTCGCTCGCCCGCCAATACATCGCGCGTGCGCGAGACGTATTCGACGTCTTCCAGGGCGGCGATGCCCGCGGCCTCGGCGACCGAGGAGACGGGCCACGCCTGTCCCGCCCGGCGAATCCCCTCGATAAGTTGAGCGTTTCCGCTGATCAGATATCCCAACCGCAACCCCGCCATTCCGTAGAGCTTGGTGAACGCGGAGAGCACGGCCACATGGCGCGAACACGCGGCGCGTGCGGCCACGCTCCTTTCGCGGGCGTCGGGCGCAAATCCGAGGAAGCACTCGTCCACGACGAGCAGCGCGCCCGTCTGCTCGCAGCGGCAAGCCGCGGCATCGATCACGCGGGGGTCGACGAGGCGCCCCGTCGGGTTGTTCGGATTGCAGAGGTACGCCACGTCTCCCGGCCCCTCGATCGCGCGGGCGAAGGAGGAGGGCACGTCGAAGTCGTCCGCTTCGGAGAGTGGGAACTCCTGCACGCATGCGCCGTAGTACGATGCCGCCTCCGCATATTCAGAGAACGTCGGCGCGCACACGACGATGCGTTTCGGGCGCACCGCCGCGGCGAGCCGCCAGATGATGTCGGACGCGCCCGCGCCGCAGACGATAGTATCTTCGGGAATGCCCTGGGCGCGCGCTAGGGCGCGAACGAGGGCGAGGCTTTCCCTATCGGGGTAGGCGTCGATTCGAGAAAGCGCCTTGCAAGCTGCGGCGACGGCGCGTGGCGAGGGGCCTGCCGGATTCACGTTCACCGAGAAGTCAATGAGGTCGGAGGCGCCCCCTTCGCAAGCGATGCCGAGCGATTGCGCGCTGCCCCCATGCGTACGGGCGCGCAGGATTCCCCCGGCAGCCCGGGGCGCGGCGTGGTCTCCCCTCATGCCATCGCCCCCACGGCGAGCACGACTGCCGCGCGCGCGGCGCCGAAGACGACGAGCGCGCATACGGACGCGGCGAGCATGAGCCTTGTCGCCCGGGCGATGTCGCCCCACTCGATTTCGCGGGACGCGTCGCCTATCGTCGGTTTCTCAACGAGCTTGCCGAAATACACCGCGGGTCCTGCCAGGCGCAGCCCGAGCGCGCCCGCGCACGCTGACTCGGTCTGTGCCGCGTTCGGGCTCGCATGGCGACGCCTGTCGCGGCGCCAGATGCGCGCCGCCCCGCGCGCGTCGAGCCCGACGATCGGGCACACGGCGATCATGAGCAGGGCCGATAAGCGCGAGGGAATCCAGTTCACCGCATCGTCGAGGCGCGCCGAGGCGCAGCCGAAGTCGATGTAGCGCTCGTTTTTGTAGCCCACCATGCTGTCGAGCGTGTTCACCGCCTTGTACGCCATACCCAAGGGCGCACCCCCGATCATAAGGTAGAAAAGCGGCGCGATGACGCCGTCGCTCGCGTTCTCCGCCACCGTTTCCACGGCGGCGCGCGCGACGCCCTGCTCGTCGAGAACAGACGTGTCGCGTCCCACGATGAGCCCGACGGCTTCGCGCGCCGCGACAAGGCCACCCTTCGAGAACGCGCGGGCCACGGCCAGGCTCTGGCGGCGCAGCTCGCATGCCGCGAGAATCTGATAGCTCGCCCAAGCCTCGGCCACGAAGCGCAAGCCGGGGTGAACCATGCCGCAAAGATGCAGGATTCCCCAGGTCAAAAGCCCACACGCAAGCGGAAGCGCCACAGCGAGCACAAGCCCTGCGGCGCGCGTGCCCGCGGACGTTTGCGGGAATGCGCCCCGCAGGCGGCCTTCGGCCCACGTGATCGCGCGCCCCATGGCGACGACGGGATGGGGAAGCCAGCGCGGGTCGCCGAAGGCAAGGTCGGCCGCGAACCCGGCGGCGACGGCAAGAATCGTCATCACCGGGCATCGCCCCCCGAAGCGGGGCGAACGTCGCGAAGGCAGCGCCCATCCCAGGTGGCAGCCCATGCGCCGCCCGGCTCGGTATGCACGTCGAAGTATCCCATTTTCGGGACAGCTAGCTCGGAGAGCAGCGCTTTCACGGTACCCGCGTGAACGACGAAGACGGCGCGCCCACTCCCCTGGGCGCGCTCCGATTTGCACGCCTCCCGAAACGCCGCGACGACGCGGCGGGTGAAATCGCTCTTGCCCTCGCCATGCGGGCAGCGCGTCTCGCACCAGGAGTCTACCCAGGCGCGGTAGCGCGCATCCTCTTTAAGCTCGGCGGCGCTTCGCCCCTCGAAGTCGCCGAAATCCATCTCGCGCAGACCGGGGCACGCCATAAGCTCCGCGTTCGGGAAGAGGATGCGCGCCGTCTGGTCGGTGCGGGCCATGCCGCTCGTGATAACACGGAACACGTCACGATCGCACGCGAGGTCGCGCAAAGCGCGCTCGCCCGCGCTCGACAGGGACTCGTCGGTGCCCGCCCCACTGTAGCGATGGTCTTCCGTGCCCGCCGTGGCACCATGGCGCACGAAAACGACTTCCAAAGGCGCGCCCGCGCCCTGCGTCCCTCGAGGCGCATCGGCAAGGTTTCCTTTGATAACCTGGGGGATCCCGCACGTCATGCGCACGACGACGTCGGCGCGCGCAGCGAGCGCGCATCCCAGGCGCCCCGCGCGCTCGCGCCATTGGGCGTCTTCCGCACGCATGGGGACGACCCCCGAGCCGACCAAGGGCAGAATCACTGCGTCGAAGCCGATCAGCCGCTCGAGCGCCCGGTCAGTGTCGAGCGTGCGTACGAGTTCCTCAGCACGGTACGCGACGCGGCCGGCAAAAGCCGCGGGCACGCCGCCCTCTGCAAGCTGCGCCGCGTCGACGAAATCGTCCGCCGCGAACCCGAGCTTTTCGCGCATGAAGGTCCTCTTCCCCGAATGCGCGCCACCCACCACGAGTATCATAGGAGCATGCCCCCCGCCACCAGCATGGCAAGCATCGCGAGCTCGGCCCATTGCAGAAACCATCCGGCCAAATCCCCCGTCACCCCGCCGAAGCGGGACAGGGCAACATGGCGGTACCACGCGAGCGCCAAAAGTCCCGCCACCGCCATAAGGACGCCGACGGCCTGAGCGCACGCGACCATCCCTGCAGCCGAAGCCGCAGCGAAAGCGCAAAGCGGCACGACGATCGCCGCGCGCTTCTTCGCAGGCGAGAGCCCCGCGGCCATGCCGTCCGCCCGCGCGGCAGGCCAGCATTCAACGGCGAGCCCCGAAAGCGCACGGGAGAACACGAGCGAGCACAGAAGCGCGAGGAACGCCCCCGCCGTAAGCGGCAGCGCGGTGAACAGGGAAAACTGCAGGATAAGGTACACAACAACACCGATGACCCCGAAGGCGCCCGCCCGCGGGTCGTGCATGATCTCGAGCTTTCGCTCGCGCGGGGCCCAACTTGCAAGCGCATCGGAGGTGTCGCAGAGCCCGTCTAGGTGGATGCCTCCCGTCACCGCCACAGGCAGCGCCACGAGCACGGCCGCGACGATGGTCGCGGGCGCGCCGAGCAGGTTCGCCACGTGCCCCCACGCCGTCATGAGGAAGCCTTCCGCAAGGCCCACCAGGGGAAACGCGGCAAGCGCATGGGTTGACCCGAAATCGGTCCAGGCCGATTTCGGGACGGGGATGCGCGAGAACGTTCCGAACGCCGCACCGATTGCCTCTTCTATCTTCACCTTGTAGGTCCTTCGCCTTTCATCCACACGGGAATCCCGCATACCACTTCGACTGCGCGGTCGGCCAGCGCCGCCACGCCCGCGTTCACGCGCGCGAGCGCGCGCCTCCATGCCTCGGTCCCCTCATCGTAGCGCATCCCATCGGCGAACACGTCGACGGTGACCACCACCGTATACTCAGCGGCCTGAGCGAGCCGTTCGATGCCTCCGAGCACCTCGCGCGCCGCAGCGTCGGGGTCACGAGGGGACAAGCCGCCTTCCGCAAAGAGCTCGTTCGCAACCAGGTTGCCCACGTCCTCCAAAAGAAGCGTGCAGCCGCGCGGAAGCCCGGGCACTGCGGCGCCAACGTCACGCGTGCGCTCGAGGGTGGAAAACCCCTTGCCCTCGCGCAGCGCCCGATGGCGCGCGATGCTGCGGGTGCCCTCTTCCCCGAAGGGCTCCATCGTTGCCAGGTACACGCGGGGGCCGTCGTGCCCGAGGCACAGGGACTCGGCATAGGCGCTCTTGCCGCTCGCGGCGGCGCCGATAACGAGCGTCACCGACATTTCCCGACCTCGAAATGCTCGTAAGCAGCCATGCCAGTCGCCGTGAACGTCTTCCCATCCCGGTACACGCGCAGCGCCGAATCCAGAAGGGGCAGATACGCCATGGCGCCCGCGCCCTCGCCCAAGTGCATGCCTGCGTCGAGGGGCGCCTTTATGCCGAGCTCGCGAAGGAGCTCCTGGCTTGCGGGTTCGCTTGATGCGTGGGTGCCCACGAGGTAGCCCAAGGCGTTGGGGCACAGGCGCGCCGCGCACAGGGCCGCCGTGCAGGATATGACCCCGTCAAGGAGCGCCGGCGCCTTCGAGGCCGCGGCCCCCAGGTAGAAGCCGCACATCGCCGCGATGTCGAAGCCGCCCACCTTCGAGAGCACGTCGATCGGGTCGGCGGGATCGGGCGAGTTCACGTCGATAGCGCGCTCGACCACGTCGCGCTTGCGCGCGAGCGAGGCGTCCGAGAGCCCCGCACCGCGCCCGACGAGGCTCCGCGCGTCCGCCCGGATGAGCACTGCGGCCACCGCAGCCGAGGTGGTCGTGTTGCCGATGCCCATCTCGCCCGCGGCGAGAAGGCGCACGCCGGCGCGGGCAAGCCCGCACGCGACGGCGATTCCGACCTCGATCGCGCGCACGGCCCCATCGCGAGACATAGCGGAGCCGTGCGCGATGCTGCCGCTCCCCCGCCGCACGTTCGCGCGTACCATGCGCGCGTCTTCTATGCCCCGGGCCATACCCACGTCGATGGGCACGACCTCGGCACCCGCGAACGCCGCCATGCGGCAGGCGCTCGTGGCCCCCTCGCACATGTTGAGCGCGACGGCTCGCGTCACGTCTTGCCCGCTTTGCGACACGCCTTCGGCAACGACCCCGTTGTCGGAGAAGAATACCGCGAGCGCACGGGGAAACTCGGCCACCTCGGCGCTCCCCTGAGCTGCGGCGATACACGCGACGGCGTCTTCAAAGTCGCCCAATCCCCCCAAGGGGTGCGCGATGGAGTCCCACGCGGCGTACGCGGCGGCGCGGGCGCACTCGTCTACGGGCGCGATCCGGGAGAGCGCGGCTTCGAGCACGGCGCCCGGCGCCGACGAGAACGCGCGCTCGACTTCCTCGCGAATGCAGGCAAGCAAGGTTTCGGTTGTTTCAGCCATGCCGTCTCCTCTCTGCGAACGACGCCGCGGCAGACGCGAACGCGCGCGCAGCGTCGGGGTTCGCAGGATAGTACACATGCGGGAAGCCCGCCACCAGGGACGGGGTGGTCGTCATGCACGGCCAGCCCTTGTCGCGCCGGGGCTTCTGCGCCCAGAAGTCGCCGCCCGGGCAGGTGGACTGCCAGTAGTGGAACTCGTGCGCGCGGATGCGTGTGCCGCGCGGCCCGTAGAGCCCGTCGCGTTGGGAAGCGAGCTCCACGTACCCGAAATGGGACAGCCTTCCCCCGTTCTCGCTTGCGCCCTCAAGGGCGCCCGCAACAGGCCAGCGCCGCCCCTCGCTATCGGCGATTTCGCGCTGCAGGTACAGAAACCCACCGCATTCGGCGACCGTCGGCATGCCGGATTCCACCGCGCGCCGCACCGCCTCGCGCATCGGCGCGTTCTCGGAGAGCTGCCGCGCATGGAGTTCCGGGTAGCCGCCCCCCAGATAGAGGGCGCTTGTCCCCCGGGGCAACTCGCTATCACACAGGGGGCTGAAAAAGGCCAGCTCGCAACCCAGGTCCTCGAGCGCGCGCAGGTTCTCCTCGTAGTAGAACGAGAACGCCTCGTCATGCGCGACGGCGACGATGGGCCGCGCTCCCGCGATCGGCTCCAACCGGTAAGGTTCCTCGCGGATATCGGGTGCCGTCGCCGCTATTTCGAGCAAGCGGTCGACGTCGACGCTCTTTTCCACCAGCTCGGCCATCTTGTCGATGCGCGCGGAGAGCTGCTCGACCTCGTCGGCGGCCACAAGCCCCAGATGCCGGCTTTCGAGCGAGAACGCCTCGTCGGCGGGGATATTCCCCAAAACAGCGACGCCCGTGTGCTTCTCGATCGCAGGCGCCGCGTAGGCGCAGGCAGCGGCGCTCGTCTTGTTCAGCACGACGCCGCGCACGTTCGCACAAGGCAGGAACTCGGCGATGCCGCGGATTACGGCGGCGAGCGATAAAGACGCCCCGCGACCGTTCACCACTAAAACGACCGGCGTTTCCGTGTCGCGCGCAACCTGGTAGCTGCTCGCTTCGGCCACGCCGGGCGCCATGCCGTCGTAGAAGCCCATGACCCCCTCGAGCACCGCGACATCCGCGCCCGCGGCGCCGCGTGCGAGCAGGGCGCGCAGCGTCGGGGCGTCGGCGAAGAAGCCGTCTAAGTTGCCCGAGCGCGCGCCCACGACGCGGCGATGAAAGAGCGGGTCAATGTAGTCGGGGCCGCATTTGAAGGCCGCGCATGCAAGGCCGCGGCGCGCGAGCGCGCGCAGGAGCGCGCACGTTACGACCGTCTTGCCGCTCCCGCTCGAGGGCGCAGCGACCATGAAGCGCGGGATGGACGTGCTCACCGGGCGCCGCCTTCCCCACCTGCGGCGTTGCAGCTAGCAAGCGAGACCACCTCAACGGATGGGTTCCCCTCGGCAGAGGGGTCCTCCCCGACAGGCGACTCAGCAAGCGCCCCGACTTCGGCAAGCTCCTCGGCATCCGCGCCCGCGCCACGCGCGCTGACGAGGAACACGGGGTTTTGCGCCTTCATAAGATGGTGCGAACCTACAGCCTCGGCGCGGGCGGCCGACACCTGGCACGCCTCGAACCCCTTAAAGCGCGAACCCGAGAGGAGCGCGCACGCCTCGGTGAGCGTCTCAACGGTGACGCATGGCACGCACAGGCGAACCTGCGAGTTCTTCTCGAGCGCCGCCTCCACGATGGAGGGAAGCTCGCCCGCGCTCCCGCCGACGAACACGGCGTCGGGGACGGGCAGTTTCGCGAGCGCTTCGGGGGCGACACCGGGGACCGCATGCACGTTGCCGCACCCGAATGCATCCGCGTTCTCTCGGATGAGCCGCACGCCGGCCGCGTTGCGCTCGACCGCCCATACCGACCCCGCTCGCGCGACGAGCGCCGCCTCAATCGACACGCTCCCCGTGCCGGCGCCAACGTCCCACACGGTGTCGGTCGCGGTAAGGCGCAGCTTCGCGAGCGCGACGGCGCGCACCTCCTGCTTGGTCATGGGAACGTCGCCGCGGATGAAGAGCTCGTCGGGAATGCCCGAGGAAGCGTACGGCCAGCGGGAGCTCGAGGCGCGGGATGCGCCCGCAGAGTCCGCCGCGGAAGAAGCCGCCGCGGGCGCAGACGCGCCGGCCGGCGCCTCGGAGGCTGCGCTAGAGCCCGCAGGCGACCCGTTGCCGCCTGCGAACTCGATAAGCATCACGTTCAAGTCGTCGAACGTCTGACCTGCGATTTCACTTGCGGTCGCGCAGGTGATGCGCTCGTCGGGGTACGACAGGCGCTCGGCCACCGTCACGCGCGCGTCCCCGAAGCCCGCTTGCACAAGCTCGCCCGAAAGCCGCGAGGGGTCTTCCCCGCCCGACGTGGCGAGGAAGAGCTCACCTGCGCGCTCGGCCTCGGCCACGATGTCGCACGCCACGCCGTGAGCGCTCGCGAAGCGCCAATCCTGCCATGGACGCGCGAGGCGCGCGGCGAGATACGACGCTGAGCTTATGCCGGGAATGACGCGCACGTCCACCTGCGCGTCGCCGGAGAGTGCCTCCACCAGGCGGCGTGCGCCGCTGAACAGCCCCACATCGCCCGTCATCACGACCACGGCGCGCTGCCACGACGCCGCATCGGTGAGCGCGGCGACGATGTCCGCCGTCTTCACGAGCTCGCATCTCACCACGTCGGGCGGCACGTCGATGCCGGCAAGCGCGCGATGAGCGCCGATGACCACGTCGGCGATGCCGATCGCGTCGAGCGCCGCGCGCGAGAGCAAGTCGGGGTTTCCGGGCCCCGCCCCGATGATCGTTACCTTTCGCATGGAATCTCCCGATACCCGCGCGGCGTGACCATACGGCCGCCTACGCGCTTCGTGTCCACGTTGCCGACGAACACGGTGGTGAACATGTCGGCGTCGAACTCCCCCAGCTCGGAGAGCCTGCACATGCCCGACTGCTGCCCCTCGCGCCCGATGTTGCGTACCCAGCCGCAGAGCGTGTCGGGGGCCTTCCATTCGAGCATAATCTTCGCCGCGCGCGAGAGCCTGTCGGCGCGCTTTCTGCTGCGCGGGTTGTACAAACAGATGCAGAAGTCGGCGCTCGCCACGGCGGCGAGCCTGCGCTCGATGACCTCCCACGGCGTGAGCAGGTCGGAGAGCGACACGACCGCGAAGTCGTGGGCAAGCGGGGCGCCGAGCACCGCCGACCCGCTCTGAGCCGCGGTGGCCCCGGCGATAACTTCCACGTCTACATCGGGGTAGTCCTCCGCAAGCTCCAGCACGGGGCTCGCCATGCCGTACACGCCCGCGTCACCGCTGCACACGAGCGCCACGGCTTCTCCGCTCTGCGCGCGCGAAAGCGCCAGGCGGCATCGTTCGACCTCGTGCATCATCGGCGTCGCGAGATGCGCCGCGTCAGGCACGGCGGAGAGCGCGAGCTCCACGTATTTCGTGTACCCCACAACGATGTCGGCCGCCTCGAGCGCGCGCCGGGCCGCAATCGTCATGCCGTCGGGGCCGCCCGGGCCGATCCCCACCACGAAGAGCTTTCCCATCACCGCTCCTTAAACGAAAGTTCGATAGTTACCTTGGAAAACGCGACGGTCACGCCGCCGTGTGCGAGCTTCGGGAAGATAAGTTTGCCCCCGTCCGCGAGCGCCGCGCGCTCGCACACGTTGTCGACCCCCACCGTCGCGCGCACGAAATCAGATGGCGAAACGCTGCCTTCGACCTGCGACAACTCATCTGCGGAATACGTCGCAAGCGGGATATTCCGCGCGCGGCAGAAGGCGAGCAGACCCTCCTCGTGCGCCTTCACGTCGATCGTCGCCGCCTCGCGCACGGCCGAAGGCGAGATACCCGCCTGCCCGCACGCGAGAAGAAACGCCTCCTCGATCGCTTCGGCGCATGCACCGCGACGGCACCCTATGCCCGCAACGATGCAGGGCACGACAAGGCGAAGCGGCTCGGGCGCAGGCGCCTGCGCCCGCACGCCCGCCGGCTTCCCCGTCTCACCGGCGGGCACGACCTTGCCCGTTGTCTCCGCCGCGCGAACGGACGCACCTGCATTCGCGTCAGCAAACAGCGACACGACGATATCGGCCCGAGCGCGGTCGGACGCAATGTCAACCCCCTCAGGCGGCTGTCCCGAAATCGGCATGTCGGAATAGAGCGCCACGCGCCCGCCCGAAAGCAGCCGCACCGACACTCGCTTGATGGCCTCGGGATTCGAAACGGCGAGCCCCGCACAGCGCGCCCACGTATCCACCGCCCACACGCCGCGGACATCGGTCGCCGTGGTGATGACGGGGATGGCGCCTACCGCGCGTGCCACAGTTTGCGCAAGCTCGTTCGCACCGCCCAAATGCCCCGACAAAAGCGGGACGGCAAAGCGCCCTGCCTCGTCGATCACCACAACCGCGGAATCGTTTGCCTTCGAGGCGACATGCGGCGCGATCGCCCGCACGGCGATGCCCGCCGCGCCCACGAACAGAAGCGCGTCCGACGCTTCCCACGCGTGCGCCGTCCATGCGCGCAGGTCGGCCTTCCCCTCGCCGAACCCGCGCGAAACGGAAACGTCCCAGCCAGGGTCATCTTCACCTGTCTGCGCGCAATCGGAAAGCGCGCGTGCGGTGCGCTCCGCAAACGCATACCCCCTCTCGGTGAACGCTATGCAGGAAACCCTCATCTAGCGCACCACCATCGTCGAGAAGTAGCTGCCCCGATCGGGCACATCGTCGAGCGAGCGGTACACGCGCTCGCCCGGAAGCCCACAGTCCTCTACGAGCTCGGCACCGTCGAAGGCGCCCTCGTCGCGAAGGATGCGCTTCGTGTCCGCAAGCGAGCGGCGCGCCTTCATGACTACCATCGTCCCCGGCCAGCCGATTGCGTGGCGCACGTCGTCGTAGCCGCCGGGCACGATGTGCAGAGGCGACGACATCTCGGGCGTGAGGTCGCGCTCGAGCGCCGCGGCGACCGCGCAGAAGCTCGGCACGCCGGGAATGGCGCGCGCCTCGAACCCGCGGGCGCGCACGTCGGGCGCTATGCGCTGGAAGGTGACGTAGATGCTCGGGTCCCCCAGGTTCAGCAGCGCGACGTCGCGGACCGCATCCAGGTGCGCGACAAGCTCGCGAACAAGCGAGGCATGCTCGGCCGCGCGGCGCTCGGCGTCGCGCGTCATCGAGAATCGCACGGGGATCACCGTCTTGCCTGTAAGGTCGACGGCGCCGCGCACGATGTCGAGCGCGACCATGGCCCCGTCAGCCGTCTGCGGTGCAGCGATGACCGGACACGATTCGATTGTGCGGACGGCCTTGATCGTGAGCAGCTCGGGGTCGCCAGGCCCCGTGCCCACCCCGTACAGCACGCCTTTACTCATACGTCGCCCCCAATTCCCCGATAACTGCATCGGCGCCCGACGTGCGGAAAAGCTCGCGGCGCTCGGCGTCGAACACGACCGCGGCGATGTCGCATGCGCCCGCCGCGCGGCGGCGCAACCTGTCCTCGATTGCCGCAGCAAGCGAGGCGCGCGCAGCGTCCCCCACGCCGGCGGCCTCGATTACCTCGAGTGCCGCCGTGGTCGTGACCGACGACATAATCTCGCGCACGGTCTTCGCGCCCGCGCCGGCCAAGGCCGCGTGGGCGGCCAGAATCTCCGCGCGGCAGTCGGCGGTACGCGAATGGGTGTCCATGATGCCGCCCGCGACCTTCACCAGCTTGCCGATGTGTCCCACAAGAAGGACATTGGTAAATCCCTCGCGAACGCAGCAATCAATCGCATCGCCCACGAAGTTGGAGATGAAGACCACCGGCGCACCGTTTAGGTGGAAATGCCCCGAGATGAACTGCCCGCCGTAGTTGCCGGGCGTGAGCACGACTCCGCGCCGCCCCATAGCCGCATGCTGCCGGATCTCGAGCTCGATGCTGTCGCGCAAGGCAGTGAGGCTGCGCGGCTCGACGATGCCCGTCGTGCCCAGGATGGAGATTCCGTCCTCTATCCCCAGGTGCGGATTGAAGGTCTTTTCGGCAAGGGCAACACCCTCGGGCACCGAAATCGTCACAGCAATATTTCCAGAAAAGCCGTGCGCGGCGCACACCTCGCGCACCGCCGAAGTGATCATCGCGCGCGGCGTCGCGTTGATGGCGGCCGCCCCCACCGGCTGCTCGAGCCCGGGCAACGTCACGCGCCCCACGCCCACGCCGCCATCGACGGAAACTTCCGATTCGCGCGCGGGCACGCCCTTGCTGCCCGCCGCGCCCGTGCCCGACCCCGCATGTTCCACGCGCGCGTACACGAGCACGCCGTCGGTCACATCGGCATCGTCGCCTGCGTCCTTTCGCACGGCGCACTGGGCGCACCCCTCGCCGATACATGCGTCGACCACGTCCGTCTCGACGGGCAGCCCGCCGGGGGTGACGATCGACACGCAGCCGACGGGCTTTCGTGACAAGAGCATCTCGCAGGCCGCCTTCGCCGCGAGCGTGGCGCAGCTCCCCGTGGTATAGCCGCAGCGAAGGCGGGTCGTCCCGGTATATATGTAGTGCTCGAAGGCCACGCTAGCTTCTCGCCTTCCGATACCCCGTGGCAAACGAAGGGTCGTAAAGCTTGCTGCGCTCGTACGACTCCGCTTGCGCGCCGTCGTGCGCAAGCCCGCCGCGAGCTCCGAGAACGCGGCCCACCACCACGAGCGCCGTGCGGTCGATGCCCTCTCGCGCGCCCGCATCGGCGAGCGTGCCCACTGTGCAGCGCACCACGCGCTCCTCAGGCCAGGTCGCCTTGTACACGAGCGCCGCCGGCTCGTCGGAGCTGCGGCCCGCGGCCAAAAGCTCGGCGGAAAGCTCGGCGAGCATACCCGAGCTCAGGAAGATGACCATAGTCGAGCCGCTTTCCGCCATGGTGCGCATGCCCTCTCCCGCGGGCATGGGGGTGCGTCCGGAAAGCCGCGTGATCACGACCGACTGGCTGATTCCCGGCAGCGTGTATTCCTGGCGAAGCGCCGCCGCGGCACCGCAAAAGCTCGACACGCCGGGCACCACCTCGTAGTCCACGCCGCGCGCGTCGAGCGCGTCCATCTGCTCCTGGATGGCGCCGTACAGGCACGGGTCGCCCGTGTGCAGGCGCACCACTTCCTCGCCCCGCGCATCTGCCGCGCACATCACGTCGAGCACTTCCTCCAAGGTCATGTGCGCGCTGTCGTAGACGATGCAGGATTCCTTGCACTCAGCGAGCAGCTCGGGATTCACAAGGCTTCCCGCCCAAACGACCACGTCGGCCGCGCGCAGAAGGCGCGCCCCGCGCAGCGTGATAAGGTCGGCGGCGCCCGAGCCTGCGCCAACGATATGAATCATCCGAGCCTTCCCTTCCCGTTTCTCATCGCAACCGTTTACGCCGCCATTCGCGCAGCGGGCCAAACACGGCGCCTGCGGCGGCAATCGGCGCAAATACGCAGGCAGGAGGCGCAATGCCGCCCGCCCTGGCTTTGACACGTTCACAAGTGCCCACTATCATAGTAAAAGTTTCGGCAACGAGCATATGACAATCGGATAAAAGGAAATGACCGGCGCGGCGCCCGCACAGCCCGCGCAGGCTTGCGGAGGGAACCAGGTGGGAATCCTGGGCAAGGGACATTACTGTATAGGACGCGCGGGCGAACCGCCTCGCGCCCCAAGCCAGACTGCTTCGCCTTTTCCTCACGGCATCGCCGTGGCGTTAGCTCCTTGTGAACCCCGAGGGGTGCGCTTTTCTTTCGCTTGTGCCGACAAGCAACTGTCGCCGGGGGACCGGCAAACCGAGGAAAGGAAAAACCATGTCCGACCAGATGTCACGCCGCGGCTTCATGGGCGCCGCAGCAACCGGAGCCGTCGCGCTCGCCGGAGTCGCGCTCGCGGGCTGCTCCAACACCTCCGCGAGTTCCGAGAAATCGAGTGAAAAGGAGAAGGCCGTGAAGCCGGTCATCCTCGTCACGAGCTTCGGCACGAGCTACAACGACTCGCGCCACATCACCATCGGCGCCATCGAAGACGCTATCCGCGAGAAGTACTGGCAGGACTACGACATCCGCCGCGCCTTCACCGCGCAGATCATCATCGACAAGCTGAAGAAGCGCGACGGCATCACGATCGACAACATGACCGAGGCGCTCGACCGCTGCGTGGAAGACGGCGTGAAGGAAATCGTCGTGCAGCCGACGCATCTCATGGGTGGCCTGGAATACACCGACGTGAAAGACGAGCTCGACAAGTACGCCGACAAGTTCGACAAAATCTCGCTCGGCGACCCGCTGCTCACCTCCGACGATGACTACAAGAAGGTGGCCGCAGCCATTAAGGAGAACATGGCGTCCTTCGACGACGGCAAGACGGCGCTGTGCCTCATGGGCCACGGCACCGAAGCCGATTCCAACGCCGACTATGCCAAGATGCAGGAAGTGTTCAAGAACGAGGGCTTGACGCAGTTCTTCGTCGGCACCGTCGAGGCTGAACCGACCTGCGAGGATGTTATCGCCGCCGCGAGCGCCGCAGGCTACAAGAAGGCCGTGCTCGCGCCGTTCATGGTGGTCGCGGGCGACCACGCGAACAACGACATGGCAGACGAGACCGACCCCGACAGCTGGGCTGCGAAGTTCGTGGCCGCCGGCTTCGAAGTGACGTGCCTGCTCCAGGGTCTGGGACAGAACGTCGCGGTCGACGACATCTACGTCTCGCACGTGGACGACGCCATCGCCAAGCTGTAAACTCGCCGCGCATGGGGGCGCCGGTCGCGTCTCCGTGCAACGGGCATGCGCCTTCCCCGACCGACGGCGCATGCCCGTTGCATTTGCATCCCGCCCGCCTACCGCACGGCGCGGGCGGTTGAACCGATTGAAAGGAACCCCTCCTTGTTGAAGAAAACCCTCGTCTTCGCCCTGTCGGCGGCGCTTCTCGCGTTCTCGCTCGCCGGCTGCGGCGGAAATTCAATCGACAGCGCAAAGGCAAGCGATGCCGATTCCCAGGAAAAGACCGAACAGGCGGCCGATGCGCCCGAGGGCGCAAGCGCTGCCCCCATCACCGCCGACAAGGTGGCCGACGGCACCTATCCGATCACCGTAGATTCCAGCTCGAACATGTTCAGGATTGTGGACGCCCAGCTCATCGTGGAAAACGGCTCCATGCACTGCGTGATGACACTTTCCGGCACGGGCTACGGCAAGCTCTTCATGGGCACGGGCAACGAGGCTGCCGCCGCAAGCGAGGCCGACTTCATCCCCTATGTGGAAAACGCGGAAGGCAAGTACACCTACGACGTGCCCGTTGATGCGCTCGACGAGGACACCGCCTGCGCCGCGTGGAGCATTAAAAGGGAGCGGTGGTACGACCGCACGCTCGTATTCGAATCCGCCGGCGTCGATCTGCGCGCCGACGCGCTGAAGTAACGCCATGCGGTCGATTCTTCCCAAGGGGGAAAGCAGAAAGCGCCGCAGCATCGCGGCGCGCGCGATCGCCTGCGTTCTCGTCGCCCTGCTCGCGCTTCCCTTCGCGGGGTGCAGTGCGAGCCCGAACGCGACCGGTGGCACGGCGGGCTCTCAGGAATACACTGTGAGCGTCTCGCTTTCCGGCGGATCAGGGCGCGCAAGCATCGCCTCACCCACCACAATTGTGAAGGATGGCGACACCTACACCGCGACCATCACCTGGTCGAGTTCGAACTACGACAAGATGACCGTCTACGGCGTGGACTACGCGCCCGTAAACGACGGTGGCAACTCCACATTTGAGATACCCGTCACGCTCGACGAGGACATCGCCGTGTCGGCCGAGACCGTCGCCATGTCGACGCCGCATACCATCGACTACACGCTCTACTTCGACTCATCCACCATGAAGGAGAAATCGGGCGACGATGCAGGCGGCGGCTCCCCTGCGGGAACGGCTTCAAGCGCCGCGGCCGACTTCCACAACGCCGATTTGGGCTGCGGCTGGGAGCCGACGGGGGCGCTTCAGCTTGAATACGCCAAGCACTTCACTGTCGACGAGTTCGAAGGCGGCCTGCGGCTTATCTGCGTTTCGAACGGGGAGCGCTTCCTCGTGGTGCCGCAAGATGCGAAGGTACCTGACGGGTTGAGCTCCGACATCGCGGTCATAAGGCGCCCCGCCGACAAGGTGTACCTCGTGTCGTCGGCGACGATGTGCCTAGTCGACGCGCTCGATGCGAACGACAATATCTTAATGTCGGGCACGAAGGCCGACGATTGCTCGGTCGCAGGCTTCAAAAGCGCGCTCGAAAGTGGGGCGATCGCCTACGGCGGCAAGTACAGCGCGCCCGACTACGAGCGAATATCGGCCTCGGGCTGCACGCTCGCCATCGAAAACACCATGATCAACCACACGCCCGATGTGAAGGAAAAGCTGCAGAAGCTCGGGCTCGTCGTGCTCACCGAACAGTCGTCGAGCGAGCCCGAAGCACTCGGGCGCGTCGAGTGGATTAAGCTTTTCGGCGTCCTGTTCGACAAGGAAGACGAGGCCGCGCACCTGTTCAACGAGCAGAAGGCCCGCGTCGAGCAAACGTCGGGGCTCGTGTCGTCAGGTAAAACCGTGGCGTATTTCTACATTAACTCGAACGGGGCCGCCGTCACGCGGCGGGCGGGTGACTACGTAGCGCAGATGATCGAGCTTGCAGGCGGCAGCTACGCGCTCGATGACGCGCAAACGGCGTCGACGTCAGGTTCGTCAGTAACGCTCGAAATGGAGCGCTTCTACGCTACGGCGAAGGATGCCGACATCATCGTCTACAACGGCACCATCGACGAATCGGTTGCCACCTTGAACGACTTCGTAGGCAAAAACGCGCTATTGTCGCAGTTCAAAGCCGTGAAGAACGGCAACGTCTGGGTCACAAGCGCCGACATGTACCAGCAGATGACTTCTACCGCCGACATTATCGACGAGCTGCACGGGGCGTTCACCGGCGATGACGCGAGCGACTTCCATTATCTGAGGAAGCTCGGCTAGCGCCATGAGAAGCCGGCTTTCCATGACATACGACGAATCGGGGCGCGCCGCGCGGTGTCGCGTCGTGACGGCGCTGCTCGCTATTGCCCTCATCGTGCTCGTCGGGGCCAACCTGTGCATCGGGAGCGTGCTCGTGCCCGCAGACCACATCCCCGGCATCCTTTCGGGCGGCGCGGCCAATTCCATGGAAAGCCAAGTCATCTGGGAGATTCGCCTGCCGCGCGTGCTTTCAGCCGTGCTTCTCGGCGGGGCGCTTTCCCTCTCCGGGTTCCTGCTGCAGACGTTTTTCAACAATCCCATCGCCGACCCGTTCATCTTGGGCGTCTCCTCGGGCGCAAAGTTCGTCGTCGCGCTTACGATGATCGTACTTCTGGGCGCGAACCAGGCCATGTCCTCGCCGGCCATGGTGGCCGCAGCGTTTCTGGGCTCGCTTATCACCATCGGCTTCGTGCTCATCATCGCACGGCGCATAAGTTCCATGGCCATGCTCATCGTGGCGGGCGTCATGGTGGGATACATCTGCTCGTCGGCGACGAACTTCCTCATCGCCTTCGCCGACGACCAGTCCATCGTGAACCTGCACAACTGGTCTTTGGGTAGCTTCTCGGGTTCGAGCTGGGACGACATCGCGGTCATCGCGGTCGTGGTGATCACCGTGAGCGCATGCGTATTCGCGATATCGAAGCCCCTTTCCGCCTTCCAGCTGGGAGAAGCCTACGCGAAAAGCGTCGGCGTGAACGTCGCACGCTTCCGCGTGGTGCTCGTCCTTCTAGCGAGCATGCTCTCCGCCTGCGTGACCGCGTTCGCTGGTCCGGTGTCGTTCGTAGGCATCGCGGTTCCGCATCTCGTGAAGTCGGCGCTGAAGTCCTCGAAGCCCATCCGCGTGATACCTGCGTGCTTCTTGGGAGGCGCCATCTTCTGCGCGGGCTGCGATTTGATCGCGCGCACGCTGTTCTCTCCCGTCGAGCTTTCCATCAGCGCCGTCACCGCCATCTTCGGCGCACCGGTGGTTATCGCGCTCATGTTGAAGAAGAGGGTGAGGTAGATGGGGGAATTCGTGCCGCAGCCCAAAACGCTCGGAGGGGACATTCCATGCTTAGACAGTCCTGAGCTCGCACGAAAGCGCCAGAAGGCACTTTCGGCTCGTGCGGAACTGCGCGCGGAACGCCTCCTCCGAGCGGAGTCGAACCTCGAAACCCCGTTCGAAACGCAGGCTGACGGAGCGCCGCTTTTCCGCATAAGCGACCTGTCGGCGGGCTACGACAAGAAGGTCGTAGTCGAAGGCGTCGATCTGGAGGTTCGCGCGGGCGACGTCGTGGCGCTCATCGGGCCGAACGGCTCGGGCAAGTCGACCATCTTGAAAACCATCACACGCCATCTGGCACCACTTGCCGGCGAGGTCGAGCTCGACGGGCGGGAGATTTCCCGATGGAAGACGGCGGAGTTCGCAAGGAACCTTGCCGTTATGCTGACAGATCGTCCCCGGACCGAGCTCCTCACCTGCCGCGATATCGTAGAGGCGGGAAGGCATCCCTACACCGGGCGAATGGGCACACTCTCGCCCGACGACCATAGTCGGGTCGACGAGGCTATGAAAACCGCACATGTGGAAGAGCTCGCCGAGCGCGACTTCATGCAGATAAGCGACGGGCAACGCCAGCGCGTCATGCTCGCACGCGCCATCGCGCAGGATCCGCGTGTGCTCGTGCTCGACGAGCCCACGTCGTATCTCGATATCCGCTACCAGATCGACCTGCTACGAATACTTCGCCACCTTGCGAAATCGCGGAATGTGGCTGTCATCATGTCCATCCACGAACTCGAGCTCGCGCAGAAAAGCGCCGACAAGGTGATTTGCGTGAAGGACGGCCGGGTCTTCCGCGCCGGCGCACCCGAAGACATATTCACGCGCGAGACGATTGGCGAGCTCTACGGCCTTCAACATGGCACCTTCAACGAGCGCTTCGGCAGCGTGGAAATTGGGCGCCCGCACGGCGATGCGCACACGTTCGTCATCGCCGGCGCAGGTACGGGGTCGGCTGTGTTTCGCCAGCTCATCCGGCAGGGCAAGGCGTTCTACGCGGGCGTTCTGCACGAAGGGGACATCGACTACGAGCTCGCGCGCGACCTGGCGGCGGAATGCGTGGCCGAGCGCGCCTTCGAGCCGATCGGGGATAAAACCATAGCCCGCGCCAAAGAGCTCATCGTCCACTGCGCGCGCCTTATCGTGTGCCCCGCCGCCTTCGGCACCATAAACGCCCGCAACGCAGAGCTCGTCGAGTTCGCACGCTCGCATGGTATCGAAGTCATGCGAGCGTGCGAAGGCGCATCGGAGGATTCCCAATTGGAGTGGAAAGGATAAACTGGACTTTCTTTTAAGGATCCTCAAGCGTACTGTCGCTCGTATTCCACTGGAGACATGTAGCCCAAGGTGGAATGCATGCGCACCCTATTGTAATAGAGCTCTATGTACTTGAAGATGTCCTGCTTGGCCTCGTCCCTCGTCCCATAGCTCCTCCCTTCCGCCAATTCCCTTTTCAGCGTCTTGAAGAACGACTCGGCCACCGCGTTGTCCAGCGGCGTGCCGGGCCTTGATACCGACCGGATTACGCCATGCGAGTCCAGACATCGCTGGAAGGAACGGGAGGCGTGCTGCGCGCTTTGTTCGTCATGGAAGACGAGGCTGCCGTCATCTGGCGGACCCTCCCTGCCAACCGCCTGCCCTATCGCGTCGATCGCGACCTTCTCGGTGATGCACTCGGACATCGACCAGCCCACGACCTTGCGGGAGAAGGCGCCTGTCACGGCTGCGAGAAAGAGCCACCCTTCTCTTGTGGGTATGTAGGTGATGTCGCCCACCCAAAGCCTGTTGCGCCCGTCCACGGAGAAAGCGCGCTCTGCCAGGTTCAGCCGAGGGTCTCCCGGTGGATTGGCTACGCTGATGTGGACAGTTCCGGGAGGGGCCCAGGAGACGGGAGGGCCGCATATGAGGGACCCCAGGCACCCGAGGCATTTCACCGACGAGTTCAAGAGGCAGATAGTCGACCTCCACAGCGCCGGAAAGCCCAAGCGCGAGGCCATGGACGAGCACGGCCTCGGCAAGAGCACCGTGGAGAGGCGGGTCAAGTCGATAAACGCGACCGGCTCGCCGCGCGCCGCGGGCAACCGCACGCCCGGGCAGGACCGGATCCTGGAGCTCGAGCGCGAGGGCCGCGGGCTCCGGATGGAGGTCGACGTCTTAAAGCAAGCGGCGCCGATATACGCTCGAAAGTGAGGGCCATGGCGGCCAACGAGGGCCGCTGCCCCATATCGGCGCAGTGCAGGCTCCTCGGCGTCGCGAGGCCGACGCACTGCTCCATGCGCTCGCGGCCCGGCCGGCCCGCCGCGCCGGCCCTCGCAAGATAAAGGCGTCGCCCGGGAGGTCGGGCGTCACCGTCAGCCGGCGCCGGGCCTGCCGCATCATGAGGGAGAACGGCCCGGTCGGCGCATACGGCAGGAAGAGGTTCAAGGCGCACCCCGGGGCGGCCGACGAGGCCGACGTGCCCAACGCCGTCGCGCGCGGCCTCGGCGGCAGGGCGCCGCGCACCCATATATGCGGCGACCTGGCCTGCGTGCGCGTCGGGGCCTCGTGGAACTACGTCTGCCTGCTCGTCGACCCCTGCAACAGGGAGATCGTCGGCCACTCCGCCGGGCCCAGGAGGAACGCCCGGCTGGTCAAGTCGGCGTTCGCGACGCTCTCCTTCCCCATCTCGGACATCGAGGTGTTCCACACGGGCCGCGGTAGCGAGCTCGACAACGCCGAGATCGACCCGATGCTCGTGGCCTTCGGCATAGAGAGGTCGCTGTCGGCCAAGGGCTGCCCCTACGACAACGCCGTCGACGAGTCGACCGACGGAATACTGAAGGCCGAGCTCGTCCACCGCGAGGCGTTCGGCACGACGCGCGAGCTCCGGGCCAAGCTCTCGGACTACGCGCACCGGTACGACAACTTTAGGATCTACTCGACGCTGGGCTACATGTCTCCGATCGAGTCCAGGGAGGCGGGGCTGTCCCTCCCGGAATCGTCCAAATAGGTGTTGCCAATCCACCGGCAAGCCCGTCTCGTGGCGCGCGCTCGCGCCCGGGGACGCCGAGACTCCCGTCGTCGCGTCCGAGAAGATCGTGCGTCGGATCATGCGCAAGGAGGGCCTGGTCGCCCGCAAGGCGGCGCAGATGCGCAGGAGGGCGAGGTACTGCAGCTACCGGGGTGAGCTCGCGGGGCGCCCGGCCAACGTTCCCCTTCGCGGGGGCAGGACGCACGACCTCCACGCCGCCGCGCCCGGCCTGCTCGTGGTCACCGACGTCACAGAGTTCAGACTCGACGGGTACAGCGCGTACCTGTCGCCGGCGATCGACTGCTTCGACGGCTGGCCGATCTGCTGGAGGGCCTCGGTCCACGCCGACTCGGACCTGATGGTCGGCATGCTCAGGGACCTGGTGGGGATAGTCTGCCCGACGGAGAGACGGCCGCTCACGGTGCACACCGACGGCGGCGCCGTCTACATGGGGCGCGAGTGGCGCGAGGCGTGCGGCCCCGGGGTGGTGCGCTCGATGTCGAGGAGGGCCCGGAACCCCGACAACGCGCGCCGAGGGGTTCTTCGGCGCGCTCAAGTGCGACTTCTTCGAGGGCAGAGACTGGACCGGCGTGCCGTTCGACGAGTTCTCCCGCCTGCTCGGCGAATATATCGAGTGATATAGGGACGGCAAGCTCACGAAAGACCTAGGATGGAAGAACATTAGGGAGTATCGCGAGGAGAGGGGCCATGCGGCATAGCGCCGGGACATGATCCGGAAAAACGTCCGAGGTCCCCGCTTTCCCAATGGATGCTGATGCGGAAACTGTGCCCCGGAATTCGCCTACAGAGCGGGATGCATTTTCCGGTTGAGCCTCGATTGGAAAACGACGTCCCATTCGCATAAAAACGGGCGGCCCGGGTGTTTGTCCGAACCGCCCGTTTGGCGTGTTATGTCGAGGCCTCTAGCCTGTAACGTAATACCAGACGACTCTGTCGCCGTTGGATAAGACATAGTTGCTGCACGCTGTGTTGGGTGTTACGCCGTTGACGGAGTACATCCAGCCGCTCGTGCCGCCATGCTCCTTCTCGGCCAAACCGCCAATGGCGGCGACATATGTGCCGTACGATGAGCCGTGCGCATTTACAGAGAGACCCAGAGCGCACAGGGCATCGTAGACCGTAGCGCCCTCGTTAAAGGTGAAGGTGCCACCAGAAGACACAGGATTGCCCACGGCGCTCGATGTGACCGAGACCGTCACCGTGACGTAGCCAGGCTGCTGCGAGCCGCCCTGATTGCCCGCAGAGGTACCGCCACCGTTAGAAGTGGAGCCACCGCCAGTCGTCGATCCCCCGCCCGAAGATGAGCCGTCAGAAGCGCCCGATCCGCCATTGGACTCAGAATTCTGCGAACCCGATTTATCCCCGGACTTCTTGCCGCCCTTGCCTTCGGACTTCTTCTCTTTCGAGTCCTTGTCCGAAGACTCGGAATCGTCCTTGGAGTCAGATTCGTCCGAATCCTTGGACCCAGAGCTCGCATCATCCGAAGATTTTGAGCCCTTGACTCCAGTCTTGCCCGAAGCGGTAGTCGAGCCGGAAACCGACGCATCCTTGGCAATGACACTCTCCCCCGTCACGGTCTCGACAATCCAATCGATGGACCAGGCACCGCTGACAGAGGGGTGAACAAAGCCAAGCGAGACGACAATCAACACGATGCAGGCGGCTGTCAGAACGCCAACAAGTGCCTTGCGCCGAGGGCCGGACGCCGCCGAAGCGGCGTCCTTTTGCTTTGCATCGTCAAGCTGAATGAACGACGAGTCGGGCTGCTTGGACTCGGCGTCCTGTGGCTTATTGGACACAGCCCTCACCTACCGACGCTTGGTAAACACGAACACGCCGATGACGGCAAGACCGATCACGCCAGCCGCAACGCCGACGATGGCAAGCGGATTGGTGCCATTCTCCTGCTCGGAAGCACTAGAGGACTTCTTAGCAGTGGTCGTGGAAGCAGCACCCGTATCGGACTTGGAATCGGACTTCTTGTCGGACTTGCTGTCCTTCTTATCGGACTTATCGGAGTCCTTCTTGTCGGACTTGTTGTCCTTGGTCTCGGTCTTGGTCGACACCGTCGTCTTGGTCGTCGGCTTATGACCCGGGGCGACAGCGCCGCCAGCCTGCTGACCCTTAGAGCCGGAACCAGTACCGGCACCAGTGCCAGCGCCAGTACCGGAACCGTTGCCAGCGCCACCATTGACGCAATTGGAGCCTGAACCGCCATTACCGCCAAGGTTAACGGCATTCTTGGTCCACTTGGCATACAACGTCAGGTCGGCCGTCACCGGCATACTGAAGTCATACGCCTGTGTGCAAGCCTCGTCGATACACCAGCCAGCGAAGGTGTAGCCCTTGCTCTGCGGCTTGGTCGAGGGCTCCGTTGCCGTCTTGCCTTCCTTCACGCGTTGAGAATCGGGCATCGCCGCATCCTTACCGTTGGCGTCGAACGTCACGGTATAGCGGTTGACCCTTTGGCCATTGCCCTTGACAGCAAACAGCTTGCCCGAGTCATTGACATAGTAGAGTGAGCCATCGGATCCGACCGAAATAGAAGCCATGCAGTACTGCTGATCGCCCGCCGCGGGCGTATAAAGCAGCTCGGCCTCGTCGTCGCCAATACGGTAGCGATAGATGCCGCCCGGGTTGTTGTTAGACGTAAAGTAGACGTACGTCTCGCCATTCTGGACAGAAACGACCGGCTGCGACTTTACATCACCGCCGCCCGAAGCCCCCTGACGAATATAGCTACCGTCCGCCTTGCAAATGGAATAGTCCACGGCAAGCGTCTCGGCATCAATCACTGCAAGCTGACCGTAGTGATACGTGTACTTGTTCTGATAACCGCCCATAAAGGATTCGGTCGATGCACCTCCGACCACAATCTTGCCGCTGGCCAGCACCGGCGTCGAGGTCGAGCTGCAGCCAAACGCCACCTTGCCAAGCTCCGACAGCGCTCCGTCCGTTCCAACCGAAAGCTTATGCAAAACACCATCGGCGCTCACGACATAAGCGATCGACCCATCGACCAGCACGGTTGTGCGCACGCGGTCGGCAATCTTGAGCGACGCAACGGTCTTTCCAGTTTCGGGATCGACCGTGCTCACCGTACCGGAATCATCTGCGATGACGCCATAATTGCCCGAGAACGCCAAGCCGGCCCAGTAGTAGCCCTTGCCGTTCTCGTTCTTATGCTGCCACATAACCTTGCCATCGGAGATGCGCACGCAGAGCAGGTAGCCGTCGCTCGAGTCGGACCAGCCGGCCGACGCCGTACCAAAGTAGGCAAAGCTGTCACGAACCGTAATGGACGCAAGTGACTGCTGAGCACCATCGGGGCCAGCAGGCAACTCATCGGTTACCCAAACCGTCGCCAGAGCATCAACCGTCAGCGCCTGCAGGCGACCGCTCGAAAGCGGCACGAGTATCACGCCGCCGGTGTATACCATACGCGAGGTCGAATCGATCTTTGCCGCCAAAGGCGACTCGGCAACGGTCTCACCCGTGTCGACATTCTTCTTGAGCAGCTTGGAACCAACGGCCACGTAGAGGTAGTCACCGACCAGCAACGGGTCGGAAATACCCTTGCTCCATTCGTTCGAGCCCTTGAGCTCGCTCACCCATTTTGCCTCAGCGTCCTTCGTGGGCACAGGAGCGTCGGTTACTTTGTCGGCGCTCGTATAACCAGGCCAATCGCTATCCCAGTTAGGACGTGCGGCACCCGGGTCAACAACAACACTGTCGACGCCGGGCACAGTATCGCCGGGAGCAAAAGCCCAAACGATTTTGTCGCCAGACTTGAGCACGTAATCGCTATCGAGCTGAGACCCAGGAACGCCGTTGACAAAGAACGACCATGCACCCGACAGCTCGGTGCCATCAAGCGGAGATACGAGACTATAGACGCCCCAATAGCCAAATTGGTCGTACATTTTTGACTTTATGCCAAGGGCATCGAAGTAAGCAGCAGAGGCGTCCTTAATCGACGTGCCCTTAGCAAACACCTGGGTCGAAGGGCTCGTCCAACGCTGAGCCATCTCGGCCTTTTTGCCAATAATCTCCATCGTGACGGAAACCTGCTCGGGCGCGGGGTCGCCGTACTTCGAGTAGCACCAGACGACGGAGTCGCCGTCCTTGAGCGTGTAGCCGCCCGCGCCGGCCTCGGAGGCTCTGCCGTTGACGAACAGCTGCCAGTACGCGCCGGTCGCCGAGTCGTAGCCGAGCTTGCGGTCCTTATCGAAAGGCGACGTGATCGTGTTGAGCGCCCAGCCCCAGGAGCCGTTAGGGTCGTAGTCGGCCTTGAGGCCGGCCTGCTTGAAGAGCTGCTCGGAGAGGTCGGCCGCGGTCGAGCCCTCCTTCAGCGTGATCTGCTGGGCGGCGGCCCAGGTCTGCTGGGCGCCCTTGGCGTCGGTGCCGACGACGGAGCACGTGGCCGAGACCTCTTGGCTTGCGGCTTCGGTAGGCTGAGATTCAGCCTCATCGGAAGCGGCTGCAACGCTTTTGACGTTCTGTTCGGATGAATCCGGCGAAGTAGTAGAAGCCTCGACTGCGGCAGAATCGTCCGACGCTACGCCGTTGCTATCTGCGGCATTCGTCGAAGTGCCATCGTTGGCCGACGCATCGCTCGCGTTAGAGCCGGTTTCAGAAACGACACCGTCGGCAGTACCGTCCGCGGCCCCCGCGCCCTCACTCGACGTCGCAGTCTGCGTCACGGCCTCGGCGATGCCCTCGGCGCCCTCGGCCCACATCTGGGCGGGCGTGGTGCCAAAAGCCATGGCAAAGGCCAGGAACGCCACCAGACCGCGCTTGACTACGCCACGGACAATCGCTCCATGACGACGCCACGGGGCGCGCTGGCACTCTTCCTCAAACATATCCATTTGTCTCCCACTGTCTGCACTTGGAGCATTGCCCAGCGGCTGCCCCACATCATTGCGCATATTGCGCTCGAGTACCCCCATCGGGGTCCCCCTTCCCTCCAGAGCCCAACGCGTACCGGCGGCATGCGCCGCGGCCGCGTACAAGATGGGAGGCGATCCGACTTAACCTTAACGACCCGGGCGCGCCGTCCGATCTGCGACGCGAACATCCCGAGTCAGAGGAATTACGGTTACTGGTACAGCCGGGGACTTACACCCCGATTCTCCCAAACGCGCAGGAAAACCGCACATTCGTGCGTCTCCGCACCACCATCTAGGCCATCGATTATTACTGGCAGTATGGTATCACGCAAAAAGGCCCCGCACACAGGCGAAGCCCAAGGTAAAAGCTATGGTTTGCGATAGAAAAGGGTGCGGATGGAGCGCCGGGCAAAAGGATCCGTCTTTCCCCCGACCCCGGAAATCGCTAACGCTTGCCGCCGTGACTGTTGCGCCAGATCTCGCGGCCCAGCATCAGCGCCAGCACCAGCGCACTCACGTAGCCCATAAAGCCAATGACCGGGATACCGAACACAACCGGCTCGATGCGCGCGTAGTACACCACCGACGAACCGATAAACAGACCGGCGACCACAATTGCCATCGACATGCGGTCGATAATTCCACCCAGCTGCCGCAGCGCCTTATCGCTGCTCATGATCTGCGTGTTCACCTTAAGCTGGCCGCGCGTGAGCATGCGCGACGCCAAGCCCAGATACTCGGCCGCCTCGAGCGAGCCTTTTACCGCGCGATAGCTGCTCGCGGCAAGATCGCGCCCCATTTCGCGGGCGCGTGCATAGGCGCTTTTCTCGTTTTTGATGTGCGTCTGGATGATCTGGATCATGTTGACGTTGGGCATGTACTCGGTCAGCAGGCCCTCGAGCGTCACCATGCCGCGGGCGAACATCGTCACCACACTCGGCAGCTCAACATCGTTTTTGCGCGCCAGGTTTAGCAGCGAGGTCAAAAACTCGCCGATATCCAAGTCCTTAAGATCAAGACCCGCAAAGTCGGCGACGATAAAGTCCAAGTCGGACAAAAAGGCCGAATGGTCAAGCTCGGCCGAGTCGCCGCGCGTCACGGCAAAGCGCATAAGCGAATCCTTGAGCTTGGGCACGTCACCCTCGGCGACGGCAAAAATCATGTCCTTGACGATGCCGCGGTCATGACTCGACATGCGCCCGACCATGCCTAGGTCGATAAAGTAGACGATGCCGTCTTTGAGGATGATGTTTCCCGCATGCGGGTCGGCATGGAAAAAACCGTCGTCGAGCACCTGCGTCGAATAGTCTTCGACGATCGCGGCGCCAATCTTCTCTAAGTCATAGCCCTCGGCCTCAAGGCGTTTGGGATCGGCGATGGAGATGCCGTCGATGTAGTCCATGACCACCACGTGCTCGGTGCAAAGGTCCAGGTAGGACTTGGGGCACGACACGCCATGCACGCTTTTGTGGAAGTCATAGAAATCGTTGAGGTTTTTGGCCTCGGCTAAAAAGTTGGTCTCCTCGCGAAACGAGGTCCACAGCTCTTCGACCACGCCGTGCAGGTCAACAAACTGATCGGTATTGACGAACTTGGAAACGATACGCACCACCGAGCGAATGATGTCGATGTCCTGAGCCATCACCTGCTGCGCGCCGGGACGCTGCACCTTGACGGCCACGTCCTCGCCGGTCACCAGACGGGCGCGGTGCACCTGCGCGAGCGACGCGCTACCGAGTGGGTTGGGGTCGATCGCGTCGAACATCTGCCCCAGGCGCTGGCCGTATTCTTCTTCCAGACAGCGGAGCACCACCTCATACGGCACCGGCTCTACGTCGGAGCGCAGACGGCGCAGCTCGTCGCAAAACCGCTGCGGCAAAATCTCGGAGCGGTTAGCCAGAATCTGCCCCATCTTGACGAACATGGGGCCGAGCTCTTCGAGCAGACGACGCAGGCGCACCGGCGTGAGGTTATCCCACACGCGATACTTTTTGATCAGGCGAACGATCTGACCGATGCGTTCGCGGCGGCCTGCCGGCGTGAGCTGGTATTCCTCGTCCGGCGCCATCGCGTCGGGCTCCTCGGGCACCATATCGACAGCGCGCGGCTTCTTGCGAGCGCCCGAGACGGCGGCCTCAACCTCATCGACAACCGCCGCCTCGTCACCCAAGGGATCTAGATTGTTGTAATCGGTGGTGGAATCTGCCATCTGCGCTGCTACTCGGCCTCTTCGGTGTCCCCTGCATCGTCGGGCTCAACAGACTCGACGGGCACCGAAGTCACGTTGTCCTCGACCGAATCGACGATATCGCGCACATGGGCCAAAAAGGCCGTGCGCTCGGGGGCGGTCATAACGCGGACGCGGGCCAGGATGAGCTCGTCGAGCACGCGCTGTGCCGCAGTCTCACCCTGCATGCCCAGGCGCTCGGTGAGGTCGGAGATTGTGCCGCCGGCCTGCTCGAACATGTCGGACACACTGCGGGCGATATCGGGAGTGCCGGCGTCCTTGCGCACCTGCTCGCCCTTGGTATTGAGGTCGTCGAGGACCTTCTTGCCGCCCTCGACGGCAACGGCAGCGGCGCCGAAGCCCACGTTGATGGCACCGTTAACAAGCTGATCGAATTTCATAACCATGGTTGGCTCCAATCGTGAACAACTGCATTGGCCTTCTTGTACCCAAGATTGGGTGAACGACACAAAATCGTTTTACCGCCAAGATAGAAATCGGGCGGGGCAAAGCCTTTGACGGCGTTTGCCCCGCTCGTTCGCTGCAATGCGGCTTTTACCTAATGTTGTCGTTCATCGCGAAGGAGTTCTTCATGGCACAGCTCGTGGTGTAGAGCACCTTGCCCAGCAGAGTATCGGTCTCCACGCGCACGAGCTCGGCAAAGGCCTCGTTGGCGCGGGCGAGCTCGGCAGGCACCTCGACCTCGGGCAGCGCGGCAACGGCAGCGTCAACGTCGTGAATCTGCTTGTGGCCCATGCCGCCGACCTTCTCCTGATAATCCTCGACCGCGCGACCGCACTCATGGAAGCGAACATCGGCCAAGGCACCGATCAGGCGGTTCGCCCAATAGAAATTCTCGGACGTCACGCGGGCCTGCGTGTCGGCATAGTACTCGGGCATGGTCTCGACATTGGCGTACAGCGGCACGAGCGCGTTAAACGAGTTGGAGCCAAAGGCCATCCACTGCACGGCGCGATACGCCGGCTGCGCATAGGGGCGCAGCTGCAGCACGGCGAGCTGGCTGTTGCGGTTGATGCCGATGGGACGATAGGCGCCGCGCGTGGCGGGCGTGCCCTTGCTGCCGTAGCAGTCATACTCCGTGCCCTGGTAGTGGCTCGAAAGCACGTACTTGATGTCCTCGATGGTCACCTTGCGCTCGGGCACGCGGCTCCAGGGGATATCGTCGCTCTCGGGCGTGTAGTCGGCGTCGGGACCGTCCCACACATCGCTGGGGTTGAGGCAGCGCTGCATGTACCAGGCGCGCGGCGTGTTGTAGACGTGATCGCTGTCGCTGTGCGAGCCAAAGGCCTCGCGCGGGTTGAAGACCGCAGCGGGACCGTCGCCTTTAACGCCCAGCGTCAGGTCCAGATGCCACTCGGCCATCCAGGAGCGCAGGTCGGCAGAGCACATGTGGTCGACCTGAGCGCCCTCGGCGTCGTCCAGGTCAAAGCTGTCGATACCCAGCTGGTTGGGCATGGTCACATAGGCGTCATCGGGCACGCGCTTGGCGATCCAGTGGTGGCCGCCGATGGTCTCGAGCCACCAGATCTCGTCCACGTCACTAAAGGCGATGCCATTGTTCTCGTAGGTACCGTAGCGCTCGAGCAGGTCGCCCAGAATGCGCACACCGTCGCGGGCAGACTTGGCATACGGCAACACCAGGGTCACCATATCCTCCTCGCCCAGACCGCCGGGCTGGGCCGGCACATAGCCTTCCTCGCCCTCGTTGCCCTTGGCGGGCACGTAGTCCACAAGCGGATCGGCGCCGCGGACGCGCTCGTTGGTGGTAAGCGTCTCGGTTGCGGACATGCCAACATTGACCTCGTTGAAGCCGGCCTCGGCCCAAATGCCATGGCCCGGGACAACGTCGGGGACGCTCGTGTAACGCATGGGGTTGTCGGGCAGCTCAACGGTCAGGTGGCTCAGGACGCTCGTGTAGACACGCGGCTGCTCGTCGGGGTGCACCACGCGCATGCGCTTGGGCTCAAATACCCCGTTGGACGAGTCCTCGTTGCGGG
Source organism: uncultured Collinsella sp. (assembly GCA_958437495.1). Lineage (GTDB taxonomy): Bacteria > Actinomycetota > Coriobacteriia > Coriobacteriales > Coriobacteriaceae > Collinsella. Next base: position 111,156 of record CAUBOH010000002.1, read on the forward strand.
CAACCAGCGTCGACCCGTCGTAGCTCGCGTTCTTACCAACCAAAATCGTTGTGCACGGCATGCGCATCCTCCTTGAGCGAAGAAATCAAACGGCAACAGTGTATCGCTTCGGCGCAAAAAGGGCGAAACCGCAACGCCTCAAGACCCTTCGGGACCCCTGTGGTCAATAAATGCCAAATATGAGTACTGTAACCAATTTAGTAGCAGCAAATTTCCTTGTAACGAGTACCAAAAATCCCCATTTGTCCAAAAGCAAGACAACGCTACTCCCCATAGGTTCAATAAAATAGGCTTCCTAACGATAATGGATATCGCTAGAAAGCCCAAATCTCATTAAATATGTGTGACTATCTTGGCAACAGTACTCATATTTGGCATTTTTTGACCACGTGGTATATAGCTAACCCCTCAAACAGCCCAAAACGCCTATTTCGATGCGCGCTCCGCCGCCTCAATCACGTGCTTGGCGAGAATCGCGGTGGTCACAGCCCCCACGCCGCCCGGCACGGGGGTAATTGCGCCAACGATCGGCTCCGCAGCATCAAAATCGACGTCGCCGACCAGCTTGCCGGCGGCTTCGTCCCAATTAATGCCAACATCGATGATTGTCTGGCCCTCGCGAACCGCATCCACGCCAATCGTGTGCGCACGTCCAACGGCCGCAACCACAATATCAGCCGCACGGCACTCAGCAGCCAAGTCGCGCGTATGCGTATGGCACGTCGTCACTGTGGCATTGCGAGCCGTAAGCATAGCGGCAACGGGACGGCCAATCACCAGCGACCGACCGACGACCGCGACCTTTGCCCCATCCAGCTCAACGTCGTAATGGTCCAGCAACGCCAACACGGCCTCGGCCGTGCAAGGAGCAAAGCCCTCGCCTCGCCCCGAAAGCGTGGTAAGCAGCGAGGCCGGCGTCATGGAGTCAACATCCTTCGCGGGATCGAGTGTCGCGGCAACCGCATCCTCGTCAAGCCCAGCAGGCAACGGACGAAACATCAGGCAGCCATGAACAGCGGGGTCGGCATTGATGTCCTCAATAGCCGCCAGCAGCTCATCCTGCGAAACATCGGCAGGAAGCAAAACGCAGCGAGCCTCGATGCCAACCTTCTCGCAGCGCTTGAGGGCGCCGCGCTCGTAGGACAGGTCGTCCTCGCGCTCGCCTACACGGACAATGGCCAGCGTCGGCACAACGCCGCACTCGCGCAGAGCGGCGCAGCGAGCAGCGAGCTCCTCGGTCAAAGCGCGGGCAACGGGAGCCCCTTTGAGCAGCTCTGCCATGGCTATCCCCTCTTTCTGGCGGCGTCGGCGGCGCGGCGCGCCAGCGCATCGGCGCGCGGCAGCCACGTATCCAGCAGCTCATCGCACGCCGCCTCGAGCTCCTCGGCGCGCGCCCGGTCTTTCATAGACGTAGTGTTGGCAAAGAGCGTCAGGCTCGCGCCCTGCATGGCGGCGCGGCAGAACACGGCACCGCACGCCACGTCGGACAGCAGCTGTCGGGAGCCCTTGTCCGCCATGTCCTCGAGCAGCGCCAGCGCACGACCGCACGCATCCATAATGCGGTACGGCGGCATGGCCGCCACGTGCAACGCGTCCTGAATCGCGGCCGCGCGCGTCGGGTCCTCACGCGAAATACCGTACGCCGCGGACACCTGGCCGTACGCACGAACGTCCTCGGCAACCAGGCCCACAAGTTCCTGCGCCAATTCATCCGCTTGGGCAAATGCGCGCGTCAGATCGTCTGCGCGATCGGCAAGCGCGGGGTTGGTCGCCCCGTAGCGCGCGACCATCCCGCAAAGCGAGGCTCCCAGCGCGCCCACAAAGGCGCTCGCGCTACCGCCGCCGGGAACCGGCTCACGCGCGGCAAGCGCCTCGGCAAACCCTCGGCAGGTTTTGTCCATCATCTCTTGACTCATCGAAACACCTCTGCCCACCGCGCCGGCCACCACGGGCCGCACGCATAATAAAAAAATGGGACAACGACGCCAGGAAGCGGTTGTCCCATTCATCGATCTTGTCCAAGCCAGTCTAGCCCATAAGACAAAGACTGTCAGGAGCTCTGGCTATCGGCGTTTCCGATTGCCGGCTATAGACACAGCTGCCTAGTCCACCTGGAACGTCGGCAGCAGCGTATCGATAATCTTCGACCCCATGTCGCGGTTTGCAGTCGAGTACTCCAAATGCGCCGTGGCAACCGTCGAGTCCGTGACAATCGTCTTTTCGTAAATGATTGTGTCGCCCTCGCGCCACGAAACCACGCACCAGTTGTCGCCCTCCGCGGTATAGAGGTCAGTCTTGCCCGAGGTGTCCTTTTCGATAAACATTTCGTGTGCAGTTTCGTCGTTAATGTTGACGTAGCCAGACAGGCCGATCACAAAACCCGTCTCCGGGTCCTCGTACCTTGTGCTGCTGCCGCTGGGAGTATCAACCATCTCAAATCGATTGGGAATCGACATGCTATAAGGATGCATGTCGTTCGTGTACGTATGCACGTCGGTCAGGTAATCGTCCGAATCGCCCGAGCCGTAGTATGCCGACTCGTCCTCGGGAACGGCCTCGTCATCCGATGACGAAGACTCCTTGTCCTTGGACTTGTTGCTCTTGTTCTTGGCAGAAGAATCTTTCTCGTCCGAAGACCCGGTATCGATCACCGAAATCTGCGTACCGGAGCTCTTTGACCCGTTGAGCACCGTAAGCGCAAACACCGTGCCGCCCCCGAGGAGTACCACGGCGGCACACGCCACCGCGATGACAATCGGAGCTTTGCTCTTAGGCTTTTGAGGCGCAGGCGCGACCGGCGGCATCGACTGGGTTAGGCCCGGGGCAGAGGAAGGACCAGCGCCTGCAGATGTCGGTGCAGAGCCACTCGCAAGCGACGCCCCGCAATGCGTGCAAAACGTCGACCCATCGGGAACTTGCTGTCCGCATTTTTGACAGAACATCGTTCGACCTTTCATAGTTTAGCTTTTATCAGAGCCAAGTCTATACGCCCCCACCCAGGGCGCTGTTGCGCAACATGAAAAAGTCGATGCCGAGCCGTGCCGTCCCATGCGCCCAGTGCCCCAAACATGGGACATATGGCCCACCTTTCGAGACACCCCAGCAGCGCAAGCTGGGGCATATCTATAAGTAAGGAACCCGTTGGGGCGCGGCCGAGCGACGGCCACAAACAACGAACGGAGGTATCACCGCACAGCACACAATGACATCCGCCGCCAGCGCAATCAGTACCCCAACAGCATGCGGCGCCGTGATGTCATCGGCAGACAAGGAGGACGCCACCATGAAGAAAAAGACCCTATCAATCCTTTCCCTTTGCATCGCCCTCTTTGCCGCGTTTGCCCTTGTCGGCTGCGGCGGGAGCGCATCGGGCGGAGGCCCCAGCGGCGGCGGCGCCAAGAGCGAAAGTAAGGAAAAGGCCCCCGCAGCCGCAAAGACCAACTTTATCTGGTTTAAGGTCGAGATGCCCGAGGGCGTCGGCGTAAGCGACTCTGCCGGCAAGAATGCCGACAGGGTCCAGCTCACCTTCCCCGAAGACGAGAACGCCACGGCCGATCGCTTTATCCCCGTTTGGAAAAAAGCGCTGACGGCCGAGGAATCCCACGCCGACCAGGCGGAAAAGAAGGGGGATACGTTCCAGTGGAAGGATGGCGGGTCCGTCGAGTATAACGGCAGGACGTGGCTCGTCGGAACATACGAGGACAACAGCGGCATCTCAACCATGCTTTTTACCGACGTTGAGCCGGGAAGCGTCTACGTCCTCATCTCGGACTTCGACCAGCACAAGAAAGAAGCCGAGGCGCTCCTCAACTCCATCGAGTTCCCCGATGACATGGAAGAGGCAGTTTCCGAGGCACGCGAAGTCGAGATTTCGAGCATCGAGATCAAGTAACGGGACACCCGCACGCGCCTACGCGCACCCGCGCACATGCGCCCCATTAAAACAACGGGCACCCAACCCGGGGAGGGCCGACAGTATCGGCCCTCCCCTCTTTTACACCCGCGCATATTGCCACTTAACGGCGCAAATCCGGCCCTCAGAATGGGACACATGGCCCACCCTAGCGAGCCGTCCACGCGTACAGTAAAGGCAGGTAATCCATGGGCGGTTACAGATTGAGAAGGACACGACCATGAAAAAGAAGGCCTTAGCGATTCTCACCCTCTGCATCAGCCTCTTTGCCGCGGTTGCCCTGGTGGGTTGTGGCGGAAGCGGTGGCGCTACCGGCAGCAGCGGTGGCGGCGGCGCGGAAAAGCCAACCGTGGATATGAGGACCGACTTCATTTGGTTTAAGGTCGAGGTCCCCGAGGGCGTCGAGATTACCGACGTTGCCGGCGACACGGCCGACAGGGCCCAGTTTAAGTTCACCAAGAGCGAGCACGCCAGCGACCGCTTCATCCCCGTCTTCGACCCTGACAAGAACGCCGACGAGCTGTTTGACTACGAGGCCAAGTGGAAGACCGACTTTGAGTGGACCGAGAATGATCCCGTTAAGTACAACGGCAAGACCTGGCGCAACGCTTCCTACACGCACACGGGCGGCGTGACGACCGAGTACTTCACCGACGTTGACGGCGGCAGCGTGTACGTGCGCATCGACAATGTCGAAGAGCACAAGGACGCCGTCGAGACCATGATGAAGTCCCTGGAGTTTGCCGATGATATCGCCAAGGCCAAGACCGAGGCCATGGAAGTCAAGCTCGACGATATCGAGATCAAGCGCTAAGCGACTCGCGAGCGTAACGGGAAACACGAGCGCAGTGCAAACAAGCGACGGTGCCCCAGCGTTTCGTACTAAGGGAGGATCGGCTCGCCGGCCCTCCCTTTCTTATGCCGATAGCCGGCGAACGCGAGGGTGCCGGACGGCAAAACCACCCCCAGCGCGGTAGCAACACAAATAGACAAGCGCCCCAACGCGTCCGCCCGCCGATTAATAGCACCGCGCAGACAATTAAGCCAACACGTTTAGACATCCGGGCAGTATAGTGACCAAAACGAGCGCATAACCGCACCCCGCGAATGGAGGAGTTATGACCGAACACCACGCCATCAGTCGTCGAGCATTTACGCTGGGCCTAGGACTCGCAGCATTGTCGCCATTTGCAAGCCTGCCCGAAACCGCGGCGCTGGGCCTTCCCGTGCGCGCGGCATTTGCAGAAGACACGCCCACACCGGCGGCCACCCTCGACAAGTTCGTCATTCGCCTTCGCCCCGCGGGCTATTTTCGCACCGCGAGCGTCAACCAAGACGGCAACGTTCGCGGCAACGTCTGCCACCTGTTTAATGACGGCACGTCCAGCAAACTCATCCTTGAACACGTAGTGACCGATGCAGATAATACAAATTGGTATGCCATCCGCACCTTACTCAATTTCGAAGAGCACAAGAAGACGGGCTACAGCATTTGGTCGGTCGACGGCGACTCGGACAAAGATGGAAAGGTCATCCACGTATGGAGTGGCGAGTATGACGACAAGCCCAGCCGCGCTTTTGCGTTTAAACGCCAGTCAAACGGAACCTATATCATTCGAGACCGCACGGTCGAGAAAGAAACCGAGAAAAAAGACATTAAGTACCTGGCAATAGAATCGGACGGCAAAGACCAGGACAACAATAAGATCTGCCATAAGAGTAAGAGCATTCCGTGGGAGCTCGAACTTATCGGTTACGATATGAAAAAGAACGATGCCACGGTTAGCAGCCTCGACTGGATCACGTACAGCAGCTACGTCGACGGGCCCTGTTGGATGAAATACGTCGACAACAGCAAGTTCCTCGACGAACTGAGCATCCCGGGCACGCACGATTCGGGCACCTGCAGCGTGGACAATGACACCGAGCCCCAATCCTCCCAAGCAAAATGCCAGCAGGATTACATCCCCACGCAGTTGCTCGAAGGCATTCGCTACTTTGATATCCGACTTGGAAAGAACGACGAGAACGGCGACCCCGGCATCGACCACGGAGCTTGTTACCTGCTCAAAAAAGACGGGAACTTTATGCATCTCTCCGATGTCATCGGGTACTTCAATACGTTTTTGAGCGAAAACCCGACAGAAGCGCTCATCATGCTCGTGTCGCGGGGCAATGGCGAGGCTACCAACGAAAGCCTCACGACGGCCTTTGGCAAGGTTTTGGATGAGAACCCCGACCTGTTCTACACATCGAGTCGCATCCCCACGCTGGGCGAGGTGCGCGGAAAAATCGTCCTGCTGCGTCGGTTTGGGCTCGCCGGCAACAGCGTAAGCAGCCACACATGGGGCCTCGACCTCACCCAATGGGACGACAAAATCGCAGCACACACCGACAGCGCCTCCATGTGTCTCGTTCGAGACGAGCGGGGCTTTGAAGCCGTGGGGAAAACGGGTGACGAAGAGCCCTATTGCACCAAGGTATACGCCCAGGACCATTACGAATGCACAGGAACCGACAAAATCGGCTGGGTCGATATGGCGCTGCAGGAGACAACCAAGCTCGCCCGCATCATGGTGGACGTCGAGGACAATGACGGGGCCAAGGTAAAGGTCCTGGAGCACAGCTGGTGTATCAACTACACCAGCTGCACGAACTACAAGCAAGGAAGCAATCCTTTTACCGCAGCACGAGTGGTCAACGAGCATCTATACAAGAGCCAGTATATAAACAGCACCGGAAATGAGAGCACAAAGGAGGACTGCCTCAAGCACATTGGCATCATCGCGTCCGACTTTGTTGATGCGGCACTGGCCCGAAGCATCTACCAGCGCAATTACGATTACGATACACAGCACAAGCAGACAGCTTCGTACTACCTCCCGACCCGTATGCGCATGACATACGGCGACTCGTTGAGCGATGCCTCACTCCAGGATGGAAAGACCGTTGGCGAGGGTCATTTCCGCCTTGTCGACAGCAGTAACGTACTCAACGTGGCGGCTTCGGGCCATACGTTTGCCATCGAATACGTTGATGTCGATGCCCTGGGCAATGAGACCGTTACGGAGCTGCAGGGTCCAGTGCCCATCGATATCGATCCGCGCGTGCTGACGCCCCATTTTGAGGGACTCGAAGGCCTTAAGGCCGGCGAAGACGTGCGCGCCAAGGTCACGGCGCCGCTCGACGGCAAGCTCGAAAACGATGCCTGCACGGCCCAACTCGAGTTTATGCACGATGCAAACGGTGCTCCAGGAACGGTGATGGCCGAAGGCGAGGCATTTGCCGCGGGGACGTATTGGGTGCGTGCGAAAGACCTGTTGGGCGACGCGGCACAGAACTACATGCTCGCCAGCAATGGAGCCGTAAGCTTTACCGTAGCGGCCTCGGGCAGTGCAGGCGGCACCGGCAGCGGCACGGGTTCCAACGCAGACGGCGCCGACAAGAACGGCGGCGGCAACAAGAGCAAGGGCTCGACCGGAAAACTCGCCGACACGGGCGACGGCTCTGGCATCGCCGCCGGGCTCGCCGCTGCCGCCGTAGCGACAACAGCCGTCGGCGCGACAATGCTTGCCAGTGACCGCGAAAACGCTGGGGACGACAGCGAATAGGCAAGCCCGCCTTTTAGACACATCGACTCAATCGGGGGCGCAGGATACCGTTCTGCGCCCCTATTTTTGACATGAAGGAGTAGCGCATAAAGGACGCCTCGCAGGTTGAACGACCAGCCACCGTGCCGCCAGATGCGCGGGCGTAAGTCTGGCCCGAACGCCGACGTCGGCTACATCACCATGTTCAGCGCGTTCACAAATTCCTGGGCCTGGGAGCGGCTGCTCAGGCTAAAGACACAGGCAGTCAACAGCCTGTTACGTAGAAAAACACTGCGGCCCTTGATCCTGTTGACCCCCGTGATGTCCTTAAGGTAGACAATCTCGGTGTGCTTGCCGCCGAAAGTGCCCTTCTTGAGCACCTCGATGCGGTTGGGGTAAATCCTAACGTCTTTAAACCTGCCCGAACCTTTGTCCTGAAACAGCAAGGTGTCGTTGTCCACGTGCGTCACCCCCATGGAATGTGCCTCTGTTGTCTCTAGCATTTCATTCTGGTAGCCACGAGACCCTTTCGCGAAGACCTCCGACGACGTCGCAGTTTCTGTCCCCGCCAGGCTTTATGATAATCGCCATTTGCTATTAAGCAGCATCCCTCAAGAGGAAAGTGGGAGATACGGATGGGCACCCTACTTCCCAAATAGCGCACCAAGCAGACCGCGGCGTTTGGGCTTCTCCTCTCGGCAGGAACCCTCGGCCGCCGCTGCCACCTGACGCGGCTGCTCGCCGCCTCCACGGCGCACGATCTGGTATAGGAAGGGCGATTTAACGTATTTGACCTCGATAGGCGTAGCATGCACGGTGCTTTCGCTCGACAGCATCACGTTGGGGTTGAGCGGTGCCACCACATGCGTCTCGCGCTTGTCACTAAACATCACCGCGGCTGCGCGACCCGTCTGGCCGTTTACGGCAATGCGCACCTGCTCGCCATCGCGGCTGTCCGTCGCCGGACGATCGACAAAGTAGACCGGCACCATCACCAGGCCGTCCTTATGCTTGCGGGCCTTACGCGCCCAGGCGCGGATGCTCTTTTTATTGAGCCCCAGTACCGCCTCGGCATCGTTGCCGGCAACGTCGAGCGCCAGCTTATCAATGACCACCTGGTCCTTGGTAGACGCATCGACGGAGACAACGCGGAAGTCGCCCTCCTGCATGGCAGGATCGAACGGCCCCACCTTGCCAAAGTCCCACGGCTCCAAAATGCCCATAAGACGAACGTCCAGGTAGTTTGCCCGCGGATATGCCCAATCGAGCACCTCGTAGTACACCAAGGTCTCCTTGCTCAGCCCCTTGCCCGGGAAGGACGCCATCATGCGCAAGTCCGCGAGCGCCATGGGAAAGTAGAAGAGCATCATGTCATTTTGAATCGCGTCTTCCACGTCGTGCCCGGCAAAGGCGTCGGGGTACTGGCGCACCAGCTGCAGCGCGTTGGCACGTGCCTGCTGCGGTGAGATTTCGCAAGGAATACCCTGCTCAGGTACATACTCCGCGCCAACGCCCATGGTCAGGCGCTTGCTAAAGGTACCGGGCTTGAGCAGGTCGGCAACGCCAATCTTATTGCCGCAGAACGGGCACTCAAACACGCGCTGAGTGGATTCGCCTTCAAAGGACGCGCCACAGAAGGGGCACGGAATGCTCACGTGCGTAGCCTCTTGGAACTCCTGAGCTGTGCCGCGGTCCTCCCACAGCAGATGCTCCAGAACCGACTGATTGCGCCAGTACGCATTGAAGAAATACCAGTCCGGGTCCACCGGGCGCTCGAGCTGCGACACATGGGTGAGCTTAAGCAGCCCATCGACCACCGTCAACGGCGTATGACGAATGCCCAGGGCGCTCTTGGGCTCCCCCGCATCGGCCTGCCACGGAACGACTGTGCCGCAATAGGCGCACTCAAAGCTGCGTTTAGCCTGGTGTGAGTACATAGGGCCGCCGCAGTTTTGGCATTTAATGGCAAACATCTCGTCCATGGAAACGTCCTCCTTTACGCAGGGGCTATCGACATTAAGTATGTCGAGCAAATCGGCGCGTGCCCATACCCATGTGGCCCAAAATGGAGCACCCGGTCGGACAAGAAGCCCTGCCCGTTAGCGCGGGCAGACCATTGCTGCATTTTCTGAGCACCGGCGCACGGTGCGCCCATGCGAGCTACACTATCCCCTTAAACATGATTGTGAGGACGATCGTTATGCTATTTGTAAATCGGCTGGTACATACGCTTGTTCCCGGCAGCGAAAGCGAGCCGGTCGATACCTCCTGCCGCACCAACGCGGGTTTTGCCGCAAGCCTCATCTGCATCGGCCTCAACATCGCCCTGTGCTTGGCCAAGGGCGTCGCGGGCCTGCTCGCCGGCTCTGTCTCGCTTATCGCCGATGCCTTCAACAACCTCTCCGACGCCTCGAGCAACATCGTGAGCCTGCTCGGATTCCGCCTTGCTAGCCGCCCGGCCGACGAGGGGCACCCCTATGGCCACGGCCGCTACGAGTACCTGGCGGGGCTGTTTGTCGCCGTCCTGGTTTGCGCCGTCGGCATCAACCTGATCCTGGAGTCGGTCACCAAGATCATCAGGCCCTCCCCCACCGCTTATACGTTCATTTCCCTTGCGGCCCTTGTCCTGTCCATGCTCGTCAAGTTTTGGATGGCGGCGTTCAACCGCACGCTAGGCAACCGCATCGACTCGGAGACGCTTATCGCCACGGCGCAGGACTCCAAGAATGATGTCATCACCTCGGCCTCAGTCCTGGCCGCAGCGCTTATTTCGCAGACGACCGGCTTTGACCTCGATGGCTGGGCAGGCTTGGGCGTGGGCATCTTCATTTGCATCAGCGGCATGGGCCTGGTGCGCGACGCCATCAGCCCGCTGCTGGGACAAGCGCCCGACCCCAAGCTCGTCCAGGAAATCCGCGACAGGATTATGTCGTACCCCCAGGTCCTGGGCACACACGACCTCATGGTGCACGACTACGGCCCCGGCCGTCAGTTTGCCAGCGCACACGTGGAAATGCCCGGCGAGGGCGATGCCTTTGAGCACCACGAGATCCTGGACACCATCGAACACGACATCAAACGCCAGATGGGCATTGGCATCACGCTGCACTGCGACCCCATCGCAACAACCGGTGACGACCTGCGCGGCTGGGTCAAGCACGGCGTAGCACAGATCGACCCCACGCTTTCCATCCACGACCTGCACGAGCACGATGGCTTTGTGTCGTTTGACCTGGTGCGTCCCGACGGCTTTGACATATCCGACGAGGAGCTGCTGGAGCTCGTCACGCGCATCGTGCACGAGCGCCGGCCCGACGCCTCGTGCGTCGTCACATTTGACTCGGGCTTCAGCTCGCCCGAGCGTCCAGCCGAGCAGCTGTAATCGGCAGCAAAACGGGACGCAGGACCGCCGACCAACGCGCCTACGCGCCCGGTCACGCAATCCTGCGTCCCGTTTTTGTTTGCACTGCTAAGGCTCTAGCCGCTCGACCGCTAGTTCCCCTGTGCGCCCGAAATGCCGTTTTGCAGGGCATCCCAGGCGTTGGTGGCCATATCGCCCAGATCCTGTGCAGTATCGCCGAGATTCTGAGCGGTGTCGCCCAGCTCTTGGGCCTTATCCCCAAGCTCCTGCGCCTTGTTGCTCAGGTCCTCCAGCGTGTTGGAGCTCGAGCTGTCCGCGCCGCCCTGGTCGCCGGACGCATTACCCGACGAGCCGTCCTTGCGCGTAAGCTGAATCTCGAGGTTACCGTCGTCGTTATAGTAGGCAGACGTCACGACCCAGTTGGCATCGACGACAGGTGTTGAGCCATCATCGGTCAGAATCACGGCATTCGAAAGATCGGCCCCGCGCGACTTGAGGAGCTTCTTGGCGTTAGACCAATACTGCCCCGGGATATCGCTCAGGTCGACGGTGCCGGACTGGGTAGTCTCGGTCTGCTCGGCCGTGGTATCAGTCGTGGCGCCTCGCTTATTGAGCATGCCCGACACGATGGCAAACACAACCGACAGGGCAAAGAAAATCGCCAGCACAATCAGAATTTTCTTGATCACGCTCGACGAACGCGACGGCGCCTCTTCCTCGTCCTCACCATACTGCGGAATCGATTTGGGATACTCGCGATAGGGCTGGCGCGCATGCGGATCGCGTGATCCATAACGAGGCTGGGCCTGCGCCGTGCGCGGCATATATGTCGTCTGCTGAGGCTGCGGAATGGGATTTTGCAGCAGGTCATCATAAGGGTCTGCCGCCGCGTTGCCGTAGGGGCTCTGCGACGAGGCACCATACGGGTCCTGCACTGCGTTCCCGTAATTCACAACGCGCGTAGGATCGGCCGAGGCCTGGGTCGCATCGGCTGAGGCGTATCGGGCGTCCGGCACGACGCGGGTCTCATCGGCTCCATTGCCCGTCCGCGGAGAGCCGTAGCCACCCATTACGGTTGTCTTATCCTGGTCCATGCAACGATTCCTTTCCGTCGCCCGTAAGCATCAAGTTATCCATGCATTCTACCCGCGCAAAAGCCTATGATGGGCAAAGGCCACCGGTATCTACAAGACATGCGCGGCCGACGGTCACAAGCGAATCGAGGAACGTCATGGCAAAAAGCAAGCTCATCAAAGACACGACGCGCGCCGAACGCGAGGAGATCATTAAGCTGGCACTCGCGGGCTGCGGCAACGGCAGCTGCGACAACTGTGGAAGCTGCAGCTTGGGAGCCGGCGATCCGTATGGTACTTACCAGCCCTATATTGACGGCGAGATGGAAATCGCCGACATCAACATGATGGTCGCCGAGCGCAACGCCAAACTCTTCGGCCTCCAGCGCGGCTAATGGTCTCTTCTTGGGCCGTGCACCAAAAATGCGCCCATCTACTACGTTTAACCCAAGGGTGCCAACCATAGCCATATTTGTGTTAACAAAACCGCAGGTAAACGTCTTGCTTCATTGTTAAAAAACGCTCCATGGTCGGTCCAACCCTGGCAAACGTAGTAGATGGGCGCTTTTCGTGGCGCGGCTGGCCCAGATAGCTTATTTCGGAGCCAATTTGCATCAAAAAGTCCCCGGCGGCGCTGCGTTTTGCGTCACCGGGGACTGTTCTATTCACGATCCGTAGCTTTCCCTACTCGTTAGACACATATGTGGCACGAGGATAATCAGGCGTAACATCTTGGCCGCTGGAATAGCTCGAATCGAAAGGATGCGCCACCAGATCGTGCGTGCCCCATGCCATGCAGTCAAATAAACCAGTATCGAGAACAACGATATAACCCTTGCCGTCATAGTAGAAATGGTCCTCGGTAAAGTTGTCGTCATCTTCGAGGCTGTCGTCGACTATAGAATCTGCCCCTCGCTTTGCCGCCCCGATCACTTGCTTGGCCTCGCTCTTGAGGGTGTCAAACGAGAGCCCGTGCTGCGCAAGCGAGTCCTCGAGCGAAACCTGCTCGCCCGTCTTAAGGTTATAGTATGCCGACCTCGTCACCTGTTCCGAACGATACGGAGGAATGTAGCTATCGGTATAGGTGCGCACACAGGCGATATCCCCGTCAATCGAGACAATCTCAGCGTAATATATCGTGGTCACACGATTGTTCTCATCATATGGCGTCGCCTGCTTGCTCGCGTCAAGCGCATCAGCGACGAGCTGAATCATATCCTTGTTGAACTTGGCGATACCTACACCCTGGCCTTTTACCTGAGGATAGGTCCACGTAGCCGAAATCTGGCACGTAACGTCGGGATCAGGCGCACCCTCGCCCACCGGCGCCGTAAAGCTGACATCCTGCGTGGCAGAAACGGCTTCGTAGCTCACCTGCGCATCATCGCCAGCGTCCTTCGACTTCAGCTGCTCCAGCGTCGTGGCCACCGTGCCAATGGTGCTGTTAACCGAGCTCTCGTCGGCATACAAGAAACCGAAACCGCCCAAAGAGGCAGAACCGACTTCATTCGGGGCAACAAGGTCGGTCATGGCTTTGAATGACTTGCCGTCGTAGCCAATGAATTTAACTTGGTATTCGTGAGTAGAAGGACCACTTTCACCAGAGAGATCGCTTTGTTTAATTGCTGTCCCATGGTCGTACCACTGCGAAAAACCAATCTTGCCCTCGTATTCATCAAGCCAGACAGACACACACGCCTCCTGATGAGATACGTTTACCTCTGGCGTGTAGACCTTCTCAATCTTGCCATTCTTATACGCCCAGACTTCAAGATGCGCAGCGGCCGCGTTATCCGCACGGTCCACCGGTTCATCGGAATACTCAATCAGTAGCTCATCTTGGCCGTCGCCATCAAAGTCAACAAGTTTTGCGTAAGCAACACCCTGGGCTCCATACGTATATTCATCGAATTCGACAGCTTCGCCCTCGCCGTACTTCTTCTGGTACTCGAGGATCTTGTCGGTGAACAGTTCATTTGCCGTCTTGACCGCTGCCTTGGCAGATGCCTTGGCCTCCTTCTTGGACTGCGTAAGCTCAACGCTCTTAGGGGCGTCCGAGCCCTCCTTGGTGTAGTCGACCTTCATGGTGGTCGTGCTCTTCTTTTTGCCCTTGCCCGAGGTGATGGTCATCTGGTACTTCTGGTCGGGCAGCTCGCCAAAGTCCTCCATGGCAAAGCCGTCCTCACCATCGACCTTGATGGTGTAGCTCTTGCCCTTGCCGGACACCGGCGCCAGCTCGACGGTATAACTATCGAGCTTTTTGCCCTTGCTGTTCTTGGGCAGAACCTTGGTCTCGCACGCGCAGACAACATAGCCCTTGCCGCCCGAAGTCACCTCGGACGACGCGCCGATGCGCGGCACGACAACGATTGCTGCCACGATGGCGACAACGGCCACACCGCCGATAACGGCAGCGACGATACGGCCCTTGTGCTTGAGTTTCTTAGACTGCGGCGTCGGAACAGACGGCTGAGAGGCCTCGGCAGGCTCGGTCATAGGCTCCTCATAACGAGGCTGCGCCGCCATATGAGCCGGGGCACCCTGAGGAGCGGTCGCCGGCGCGTCCCCTACCGGAAACGCCACAGGCTCCGCCTGGTCCTCAACGCCGCCCACGCGAGCGCCGCAGCTCGTACAAAACGTGGAGCCATCGGGTATCTGAGCTCCACACTTGGTGCAATACATCGCATCTCCCGTCTCTCGTCGCAGCCGCAATGCGCCCGCGTAGTTCTTCCAACTACACCGTACGAGAGAAATCGTGATTCTTGTTGCGCAACATTGCCGCCACGTCCAAAACTATGCCGGTTTACTACGATAAATCGCCCGAACCTGAGCACGTTACTTTACAGAAAAACAAAACCGCAGGTAGACGAATCGGTCATTATCGGAAAATCCAGATATGGTCGAGGTATACCGATTCATCGTAGTAAACCGGCATAGTTTTGGACGAACGACCCCATACGGATAGCCTCATTGACCCAACAACCGCAGAATGATCCGTTTTCCACCGTCCCCAAGGGGTCAAAAAGCCCCGCCGGGCCTTGGTGGCGCGGCGGGGCGGGCAAGCAGCTATGGACAGCAGGCTTAGAACAGGCCGGTGATGTTGCCGTCGTTGTCGACGTCGATGTTCTCGGCCGCGGGAACCTTGGGCAGGCCCGGCATGGTCAGAACGCTGCCGGTCAGCGCGACCACAAAGTGGGCACCGGCGGAAACCTTGAGCTCGCGCACGGTGATGCGGAAGCCCTCAGGAGCTCCCAGTGCCTTGGCGTTGTCGCTAAAGCTGTACTGCGTCTTGGCCACGCACACCGGCAGGTTGCCAAAGCCGTTCTCGCGCAGCTCGGCGAGCTGACGCTTGGCAGCCGGCGTAAAGTCGACGCCGTCGGCGCGGTAGACCTTGGTGGCAACAGCCTCCAGGGCGTCGGCCACATCGGCACCGTCCTCGTAGGCAAACTTGAGCTCACTCGGCTGCTCAATCAGGCGCATGACCTCATCGGCCAGATCGAGCGCGCCCTCGCCGCCCTTGGCCCAAACCTCGGACAGCTTCACATTGACACCCAGCTTCTGGCACTCGGACTCGATGAGGGCGAGTTCAGCCTCGGTATCGGTCGGGAAGCGGTTGATGGCGACCACGCAAGGCAGACCGTAGACGTTCTGGATATTGTCGACGTGACGGAGCAGGTTGGGCATACCGGCCTTGAGTGCCTCGAGGTTCTCCTCGTTGAGGTCGGCCTTGGCAACACCGCCGTTATACTTAAGGGCACGAGCGGTGGCGACGACCACGACGGCGCTGGGACGAACGCCCGTCATGCGGCACTTGATGTCCAGGAATTTCTCGGCACCCAGGTCGGCACCAAAGCCGGCCTCGGTAATGGCGACATCGCCAAAACGCATGGCCATACGCGTGGCCATGATGGAGTTGCAGCCGTGGGCGATATTGGCGAAGGGACCGCCGTGGACAAACGCGGGCGTACCCTCAAGCGTTTGCACCAAGTTGGGCTTGAGCGCGTCCTTAAGCAACGCGGCCATGGCACCCTGGGCCTTAAGGTCGCGTGCGCGGACGGGCTCGCCGGCATAGCTGTAGCCGACAACGATCTCGCCCAAGCGCTCTTTAAGATCGTTGATGCTCGTGGACAGGCACAGGATCGCCATGACCTCGGAGGCAACGGTGATATCGAAGCCGTCCTCACGCGGCACGCCCTGGGCCTTGCCGCCAATGCCGTCGATGACATGTCGCAGTTGACGGTCGTTCATGTCGACGACGCGCTTCCAGGTGATGCGCTTAACATCGATACCGAGCTGGTTGCCCTGCTGAATATGGTTGTCGAGCATGGCAGCCAGCAGGTTGTTGGCGGCACCAATAGCATGGAAGTCACCGGTAAAGTGCAGGTTGATGTCCTCCATGGGGATGACCTGCGCCCAGCCGCCGCCGGCGGCACCGCCCTTGACGCCAAAGACGGGGCCGAGCGAAGGCTCACGCAGGGCGACGGCGCTCTTGATGCCGCGACGGCGCAGGCCATCGGCCAGACCGATGGTCGTGGTGGTCTTACCCTCGCCCGCAGGCGTGGGGTTGATGGCGGTCACGAGGACGAGCTTGGCCTGGTGATCAGTTGGCTCGTTGAGCAGAGAGTAGTCGACCTTAGCCTTGTCGAAGCCGTACGGAATCAGGTGCTTTACGTCGACACCGGCGTTCTTGGCCACCTCGGTAATGGGCAGCGGTGTGACGGAACGTGCGATTTCGATGTCAGTAGGCATGGACGGTCCTTTCGTTACCGGATGAGAAAAAGACCAATTCAGCATAGCACGGGCGCGCAACAGTAAAACGCCCGTAACCGACAAACGGCGATATGTTTATCCAATGCCCAGCGATAGCCTACAAACCCGTCCTAAACGGCCGGCTCAATTCCTAAGTGCTCAAAGGTGCGAAGCGTTGCCTGGCGGCCCTGGGGCGTGCGAATCATCAAGCCGCACTGCAGCAGATAAGGCTCATAGACATCCTCGAGCGTGCCCGGGTCCTCGCCCACCGCGCTGGCAAGGGTCGTCAGGCCCACGGCACGGCCGGAGAACGTCTTGGCAAGCGTCTCCAAGATGCGAATGTCCATCCAGTCCAGGCCGAGCTCGTCAATCTCGAAGAACTCGAGTGCCTGACGGCAGATATCGAGCTCGATAGGACCGTTGCCGCGCACCTGCGCATAGTCGCGCACACGTTTGAGCAGACGGTTGGCGAGGCGCGGCGTACCGCGCGAGCGCGAGCCGATCTCGAGCGCGCTGGGATGGTCGATCGTCACGCCCAGGATGGTTGCCGAGCGCGTCACAATCTGGGCGAGCTCCTCGACGGTGTAGTAATCCAAGCGATACGAGATGCCAAAGCGATCGCGTAGCGGGCCCGTGAGCATGCCCGAACGAGTCGTGGCCGCCACCAGCGTAAACTTGGGAATATCCAGGCGAATCGAACGCGCCGCCGGACCCTTGCCGATCACGATATCGAGCGCAAAGTCCTCCATCGCGGGATACAGAACTTCCTCGACCGAACGGTTCAATCGGTGAATCTCGTCGATAAACAGCACGTCACCCGGCTGCAAGTTAGTTAGGATGGCCGCGAGGTCGCCGGTGCGCGCAATAGCGGGGCCGCTCGTCGTCTTGATCTGAGCGCCCAGCTCGTTGGCGATAACCGTAGCCAGCGTGGTCTTTCCCAGACCCGGAGGGCCCGAGAAGATTACGTGGTCGAGCGTCTCGCCACGGCTCTGTGCCGCCTCGATGAGCACGCGCAGGCTCTGTTTGATGTGCTCCTGGCCGCAGTAGTCGTCCAGGCGCTGGGGACGCAGGGTACGGTCGACATCGAGGTCCTCGGGCGTCAGCTCCGAGCCCACCATGCGCTCACCGTGTGCCATGGATGCCGCCGGCGAGCTGCCGGGCGTCGCCCACAGGTCCTGAGAGTCATCGGCTTCCCACATCACGCATCCATTCCAAGTCGCTTAAGCGCCGCGCCGAGCAGATCCTCGACACGCATATCCTGCCCATCATACCCGCTCAGGGCAACATCGGTCTCCTGCGGGCTAAAGCCCATGGAAAGGAGCGCCGCACGAGCGTCATCGATCGCCGAAGGAGCGGCGGCGGGAACCGGCATCGCAACCTGGCCGGGAATCACGTCGACCGGCACAAAGCCCTTGTCCTTGGCAAAGGTGCTCTTGAGCTCCAGGATCAGACGCTGCGCGGTCTTTTTGCCCACACCGGGAATCTTGGCCATACCCTTGTCGTCCTCGGCCATCACCAGGGAATACAGCTGTCCCACGGTATAGGTGGAGAGCACGGCAAGCGCCAGGCGCGGACCGACGCCCGAGACGGAAACGAGCCGATCGAACATCGTGCGCTCGTCCTTGGAGGCAAAACCAAAGAGCGTCATGGCGTCCTCACGGACCTGCATGCGGGTATAGAGGCGAACCTCGCCGCCGGGCGTGGGCAGCGTGGCAGCAGTGCTGCCAGATATGCCAAGCTCAAAGCCCACGCCCGATACATCGACGACGGCCGAGCTCATCGTGGCCTCGACAAGCGTTCCATGGAGCTGGGAGATCATCAGTATCCGGTTCCTCTCTGTTGATAGAACTCGCCACCGGTAAGCGCCCGGGTGCGGCTGAGGTTAACGTGACAGATGGCGCAGGCCAGAGCATCGGCGGCATGGTCGGGATGCGGGTCGTGATCGAGCTGCGTGAGCGTACGAACCATATACGCGACCTGCCGTTTGTCCGCGGCGCCGGTGCCCACAACGGCCTGCTTAATCTGCATAGGCGTGTACTCGCCAATCTCGAGCGCGCATTCCGAAAGCGCCACGAGCGCAGCACCGCGGGCATGCGCCGTTGGGATGGCCGAGCGAACGTTGGCGCCAAAGTAGATACTCTCGATAGCAGCAGTATCGGGTCGATAACGTTCGACAACGCCCTTGAGGTCGTGGGCGATATGCGACAGGCGCACCGCGAGCGGACTGCCCGCGCTGGTCTCGATACAACCGTAGGCACGGCAGCGAACCTCGCCGCGCCGCTCCTCGATAATCCCCCAACCCGTATGGGCCAAACCGGGGTCGATACCCAAAATGACCAAGCCAACCTCCCCTCGCCACAAGCACGGCGCAAGACAAGGCCCCGCGCACTATTCACGAACGTCTGTTCTAGAATAACACAACGGGGCCAAGATGCTTAGTTGAAGTATCGGGGTTGGAAGCGAATCCTATCCCCAGTTTAGTTCTGACTAAAGAACGGGAACTGTCGGGGATCAACCGGCGGTTGCGGCATCGGCGTGCCCTGGGGCCCACCCTGCGGTCCGCCCTGGCCGCCCATCATCTTTTCGATGGCGTCCTGGACCTCGCCCTCAAACTTCTTCATGCCCTCATGCAGGCGACGCTGGCCATCCTCGGAGCGCAACTCCTCCATCTGCTCGGGCGAAATACCCAACAGGTCACCCAGTATGCCCATCATCTCGCCACGCATGCGCTCGCTTGTATCCTCGTCGGCAAAACGACGCACCTCGGCGCGCGCCAGTGAATCGACCGTCATGCGTTCCTTGCCGCTCAGCCCCAGGTCGGACCATGCAAGCATGTACGGCCAGGCGCGCTCGACAAACGAACGGGCCGAGACAATCGGCGCCGTCGGCAGCATGCGGCGGGCGGCCTCGCCCTGACGCACGAGCATCAGCAGCAACGAGCAAGCCTCGGGCTTGCCGGCGGCCATTGGGATGTCGTCGAAGGGTCGGTTGCGGTCCACGTGTGACTCGAGCGTGCCATCGACCTCGCCCGGCTCGAGCCCACCGAGCAGCTGCGCCGCGCGATCGAGCATGTCGACCGGGCCGTCGAGCGTCGAGAGCGCCCGCGCCAGCACGCGCTCCATGCAATCTTCCACCGCGTTGAGCGTCACGAGCTCCTGCGGCACCACGGCAGACGTGCGGTTGCGCACACGCGCCACAAACTCGAGGGTCGACAGATACACATCGCCAAAGGGCGCGTAATCGCCCTGGTAGCCACCGCAAAGCGCCGGTGCCGCCAACGCGTACTCGGTCTTGGAAAGCGGGCTCAGAGCCATTGCGCCCAGCTCGAGCGCCGTGTCCTCCAACATGAGGCCCAGCGCACGCGAACGCAGGCGCTCGGCATCGCCCGCCGACACATCGCGGTCGAGCACGCGCGCCGCATCCGGCGTATCGCGCTCAACCGTGCGAATATGCAGGCGCTCGGCAATCGCGCGAACGGCGGCGCAACGGGCGGCCTCGGCCTCTTCCTGCGCCGGCGTAAAGATGCGGTTGCGGTCCAACACCAGGCCGATCACGTTGCGCGAGCCCAATGCATCGACAGCCAGCGCCGCAAGCAAAGACGACGGCAGATCGCCCTCGAGCGCTACCACGGCGCGCGACGTACCATGGGCACGGGCGTTATCGCGCACAGCGAGCACCAGCGCCTGCCACAACCACTCCTCGGAACGAAACTCGGGCAGCTCGTGGTCCTCCAAGGCATCGAGCATCACACCGCGCTGGATCTCCTGAACCAGCAGGCTCTCTTCAAAACACGGCGCCTGGGCCACCACGCGCCCGCAATCGTCGAGCACAAACGATCCGCCGGTATACACCGACTCGTCATAGGCACCGACCGGCGCCATGCAGGCAAACCATACGCTGCGCTTGGACGCGATCTTACGGTAGGCACCGCTGCGAACGGCGGCAATGGCGGCCGTCTCGCGGTCGGTCATATCAAACGCGTTGAACTGGAAATAGGCGATAAGGTCGACGCCGGTCGGCAGCATCTCGAGCTCGCGGTCCAAGTCGAAGATCACGGCGATACGCACGCCGTCCACGTCGAAGACCGGCGGGGCCCAACGGACATCGCCGTTCCCACCGCGTTGCAGGGCAATGCTCGAACGGGCCGGCACCACATGGCCGTCCTTGAGCATCATGTAGTCGAGCAGGGGCTGGCCCTCAAACGAAACCGCCGCGGGCACGATGCAGATCATATCGAGTTCTTGGATACGCTCGGCAACACCGGTCAGGCCTGTCAACATGTCGTGCTCAAAGTCGGCAGCGCCCACCAGGCCGCCGGGCAGAGCGCCCATAAAGAGCGGAGCCGGGACGCACAGCACGCGCGCGCCGCGCTCGTGGGCCAAACGGGCTTGGTCCTCGATGCGACCGCAAATGCCCTCAATATCACCCAGGCGCATATCGATCTGTGCAAGTGCGAGCTTCATGGCTCAGCCCTTTCCGTCGTAAACCATCGTTGTCGTAGTAAAAGCGCCGGCCGCATGATGCAGTCGGCGCTCGCATGTGCATATGCTAGCTATGATACCCCGAGCGGGGGCGCGCTCCTAGAACGTCGCGGACCACAGCCCGTGCAGGTTGCAATAGGCATAGACGGTACCGGTCTTGGAACCGCCGGCAAAAAACGTCGCGGGCTTCATGCCGGGCTCAAGGTAATGGACCTCCAGACGGCCCTCGGCCTCAAGGGCGATCCACTCAATATAGTGCTCGGGCAGGCTGGGATGCTCGACCGAGCCCACGCGTGCACGGATCACGTGACCGTCGCGCTCACTCTCGACGACCGGCACGTGCTTTTCGTGCGCCGCGTCCTCGGTGTTCGCGGTCAGCTCCGTGCAGCCGGCAGGGGTCGCAACGTCGTCGCCAAGGGCGGCAATGAGCTTGCCGTCGGGGTCCTTAAAGAATTTCGCCATGATGTTCTCCTTTGCTGATGTGCCAATGTTCTCGATGGTTCTTATGCCCAAAGGCGGGCAAACCATCCACGGCATGGCAAATGAACACATAACGGGCAGGGACGATGGGGCAGCGTGTGCTATCCGCCCTTGCGGCCCCACCCAAGCGGGTTATCGCCCGTCGCCGCCCAGCAGCGCCAGAACATCTTCGCGGCTAAATAGCGCCGACGAGATGCCGTCGCCGCCGAGCACGCTGTTGACCAGGTCGCGCTTGGACTCCTGCATCTGCATGATGCGCTCCTCGATCGTGTCCTTGGCGATGAGCTTGTACACGGTCACCGTGTGCTGCTGTCCAATACGACGCGCACGGTCGGTCGCCTGGTCCTGTGCGGCCACGTTCCACCACGGGTCGTAGTGAATGACCACGTCGGCCGCCGTCAGGTTTAGGCCCACGCCGCCCGCCTTGAGCGAAATCAAAAAGACCGGCACCTCGCCCGCTTGGAACTGCGCGACCATCTTGGCACGGCTCTCCTTGGACGATGCGCCCGTGAGCTTAAGGAAGGCAATGTCCTCCTTGGCCAGACGCTTACCGATGATATCGAGCATACCCGTAAACTGGCTGAACAACAGGATGCGATGCCCGCCGTCGAGTGCGCCGTGCACGAGCTCCATGCACGTATCGAGCTTGGCGCTCCCCGCCTTGTAATCCTCGTAGTGTAGACGCGGGTCGCAGCAGATCTGGCGCAGCTTGGTGAGCTCGGCGAGCACCTTGAGCTTGTCTTTCTTAAACTCCCCAGCCTCGCGGTGCTGCACCTGCTGGGCGATGCGGTCCTGGTTTGCCAGGTACAGCTTGCGTTGCTCGCCGGTGAGCTGAGCCACAACAGTGTCCTCGATCTTTTCGGGCAGATCGGCCACCACGTCTTCCTTGACACGACGCAGCACAAACGGCGACACGAGCGCCTGCAGGCGAGCGGCGCTGTCCCCCTCGGCGTGCTCGACCGGGCTTTCGAAGCGCTTGGCAAACGACTCGCGCGTGCCAAGCAGGCCCGGCATCAAAAAGTCGAAGATGCTCCAAAGCTCAGACAAGCGGTTTTCGATGGGCGTGCCCGTCAGGGCAAAGCGCACGCCGGCAGGCAGGCGCTTTGCAGCGCGCGCCACCTGCGTGAGCGGGTTTTTAATGTACTGGGCCTCGTCGAGCACCACGCGGGCAAAGTCCTGCTCGACGCACTCGTCGATATCGCGCCGCATAAGGTCATACGACGTCACGACCACGTTATGCTTGGCCACGCCGGCGATCTGCACACGACGCTGAGCCTTGGCGCCCACGATGGCGCACACATCGAGCGACGGGGCAAAGCGCTCCAGCTCGGCGGTCCAGTTGTACACAAGCGACGCCGGACACACCACAAGCGTGGGCTTAGTGTCCCCCGCCTCCACGCGCGCCAGGATATGTGCGATCATCTGCAGCGTTTTGCCCAGGCCCATATCGTCGGCCAAGATGCCGCCGAGACCCAGGTGCTCGAGCGAGCCGAGCCACTGGTAGCCGTCGACCTGATAGCCGCGCAGTGTGGCCTTGAGCGAGACCGGCACCGTAAAATCCATCTTGCCGAGCGTATCCAAGCGCTCGACGGTGCGACGGAATGCAGCGTCACGATCGGCTTCGAGCGCGGGCGTGCGCGCAAGCATGCTGTCGACGAACAAGGTACTCGATGCGGGAAGCGACACGCCATCGAGCAGATCGACGGCATCGACACCCAGATCCTCGGCAAGGCCAAACGCGGCACGAGCGCCCTCGTCTAGGCGAACGATGTCGCCAGACGTAAGGCGAGCGAACGTCTGGTGGCGCTTGTACGAGTCCAGATAGATGGCAAGGTCTGCAGCCGAAAGGCCGCTCGCGCCCAGCTCGACGTCGAGCAGGTTGCTCTTGACGGTCGCACGCACCGAAAGCTTGGGCGCAGGGCGGACCGAGATCTGGCGCAAGCGGTCACTGAGCATGACCTCGCCCAGCTCGGACAGGGCAGACAGGCCCTCGGTCAGCAAGCGGAACAGGCTCTCGTCATCGCGTTCCTCAAACGCCAGGCCGCCCTCGTAAAAGTCGAAATACAGAGCCGCCGTGTCCATAACGCGAAACTCTGCCACCTCGTCGCGCGGTGGCACGCCCGGGCGTTGCTCTTCGAAGGGGCTGCCCGGAGCGCCCAGGCTAAAGAGGTCTGCCGACCAGTCGCCGTAGGTAACCGTCACTTTGCAGGTCACGAGTCCATCGTCGACGCCGATCGCCATGGCAAAGCTCGGCTCGGGCGCCACGGTATCGAGCGCAGCGGGCGCGGTAAGGTCGGTGTAGTCGCGCAAAATGGGCAGCGCCATACGACAGAACTCCCCCACCTGGTCGGCAGCGATATGGACCGGCGTGCGACAGGGCAGCAAGCGCGATAGGAACGGCGCCGCATGCTGGGCAAACGCCACATCGGTGCGGCGCGCACGGCGGGTGTCGACCAGATAGGCTACGTCGCCCGAAGCAAAGCAGTATGCATCGGCCGGCAGACGCAGATCGTAGCTGCCACCAGCCGCCGGCGCGATTTTGGCGGCAAGGAGCGGTGGGCGCTTAGACAGCGCCTCGTCCTCCCCTTCCGGAGGCATCTCAACCGCCACGTCATAGGTGCGATGCGTCGTCGTCCCCCGCGACCAGGCGGGCTCAAAGGAGATGGTCTGGCCATGCAGCAGGTCCAGCACATATACGATGCTGTGCTCGGACAGCGGCAGCTGGCGCCCGGCGACAAAGCCGCTGCGGGCAAAATCGTACGACGCCGAACGCGAACTCGTGATGTCGCTCAGATACGCAACCGTTGCCACAACAAGGTCGAGCAGGCGCACCGAAACCTCGTCGAAGGCTTCGGGCGTATGGACAAACGTGAGCTTCTTGCCGTACGAGAAGGTGCCGCCTCGAACATAGGCGTCGGCCATGCCGTCGACATCCTTGACCACGTAGGACACCGAACCGCAGCGAATGCGAAACTCGAGCGCCCAGCTAAAGCGGTCGGCGAACAGCGGATTGTAGTACGGCACCAACGAGGGCTCCAACGCCGCTTTGGGGGCGTCGGGATCAACGGCACCGGCGAGCTTGCGGCGCATGCTCGCCAGCTCATCCATGCGCGCGTCCGAAAGATCGGAGAGCGCCGCCATGAGGCTGGGGCTCGTGGGGACAGGTGCCGGAAAGGGAAAGTTGGGATTGACGGCCGGCGCTTTGGGCGCGGTGCGCGCGGGCTGTTTCGGCTGCGCCGTAAACGTGCGAACCGGTGTGCGCAGCCCCTCAACAGACTCAATGCCGCTGGCGTCCAGGTACGCCAGCGCTGTGGCGATGGCGTGCTTGCACATGCCGGGGTAGCGATAGGCAGCGGGGCAATCGCAGTCGTAGTCGATCACCTCGTGCTCGTCCATGTCGAGCGCCACGTGCGTCTTGTACAGGTCGCCGCGCGAGCCGCGCACCGAGCCCTCAACCGTCACGTTTTTGGAGAAGCGCGAGCCGCTGTCCTCAATCGACAGCACGGCGCCGTTGAGCATGAGCGAGCGGCCCTTCATAAAGGTGCCGCTCAGCGCCGCCTCTTTCCGGAGCGCCTGCACAAACGTCCCCTGTGCCATCACTTCCTCCAATCTCGCACGGACCAGCAAGGTCGCCCTTAGATCACCGTCACTCTGCCCTGGTTACCCACGATGGCCTTGGCCTCGGCCAGCAGCGGAATCGAGCGCGCGTTGACCTTGGCAGGCACCTCGGCACGCAGCACGCGCCCGTCCACCTGCTCGATAAAGATCTCCACACGGTCGCCGCCCGGGTTGGTGGTGAGCACCGTGGCAAGACGCGCCATGTTGCCCTGGCTAAAGCGGCTGTTGGGCACCATAACCTCAAACACCTTGGGCTTGTTGTTCTCCTCGTTGAGCTCGAGCGGCACGATCTCCTGCGCGATGATCTGGTCGCCGCGGTCCGAGCGCTCGAGCTTGCCTTTAATGCGCACAAACGCGTCGGACAGCTGCACGCCGGTCTCGGGATCGACCTCGCCGTACAGATACCCCTCGGCCTCCTTGTAGGTCTTGGGGAACACCACGACGGTGGCCTCGCCTTCCATATCCTCGAGCTGCACGATGCCCATGGGGTCGCCGTTTTTGGTCACGCGCTTGGACACGCTCGAGACCATGCCGGCCCACCACAGCGCCTTGCCCTCGGGAATCTCCTGGTTGATGGTGCCGCCCGTGGGGTTCTGCACTTCGTAGCCGGTATCGATCTGCGAGAACGAGAAGTCGCGCGCTTTGCTGAGCGCATACTCAAACGGGCGCAGCGGGTGGTCCGAGACATAGATGCCCAGAACCTCCTTCTCCTGGCTCAGCTTAAGGTGGCGGTCCCATTCCTGGCCATCCGGATCGGGCACGCTCACCTCAAAGCCCGAGCCCTCAACGTCGCCAAACATATCGAAGAACGACGTCTGGCCGCTCGCGCGATCCTTCTGGCGCTTTACCGCGGCGTCGATGATGTTCTCGGGGTTGCTCTTGTCCACAAAGTGCATCATCTGGCGGCGCGGATACCCCGTGGAGTCGAAGGCGCCTGCCTTGATCAGCGATTCGATCACGCGACGGTTGGCCTGGCTCGAGTCCACGCGCTCGACAAAGTCGTGCAGTGTCTTAAACGGACCGCCCGCCTCGCGCTCGGCGATAATCGCCTGCGCCACGCCGGTGCCCACGCCGCGGATGCCGGCCAGACCAAAGCGCACGCCCTCCTTGGTAGCCGTGAACTCGGTACCGGACTCGTTGACATCTGGCGACAGCACGGGGATGCCGTCGTGACGGCACGCCGAGACGTAGTGCACGATCTTGTCGGTCTTACCCGTATAGGACGTCAGAACGGCCGCCATGTACTCGTGCGGATAGTGCGCCTTGAGCCACGCCGTCTGCATAACCAGGATGGCGTAGCCGGCGGAGTGCGACTTGTTAAAGGCGTAAGATGCGAACTCGAGAACATCGTCCCAAATCTTCTGGGCGACCTCGCGCGTGTAGTTGTTCTTGATAGCGCCGTTCATCCAGTGGTCGTAGGTGGTCTCGTCCGAGCCATCCTCCCAGTGGAGCACCGTCGACGTGAGCAGCTTGATCTTCTTCTTAGCCACGGGCTTACGGATACGCGAGTCCGATTCGCCCTTGGAGAAGCCGCACATCTCGACGGAGATGAGCATAACCTGCTCCTGGTAGACCATGGTGCCGTAGGTTTCGCCCAGGATGTCGTCTAGGCGGTCGTCGTAGGAGACGGCCGGCTCCTTGCCGTTCATACGGTTGATGTAGGACGAAACCATGCCGGCGCCCAGCGGGCCCGGGCGGTACAGGGCGATCAATGCCACGACGTGCTTGTACTCGGTGGGCTTCATGTTCTTGATCGTGGCCGTCATGCCGGCGGACTCGACCTGGAAGACGCCGGCGGTGTGACCGGAGCCCATGAGCTTAAAGATCTCGGGATCGTCAAAGGGAATCTCTTCCTCTTTGATGTCGATGCCGAAGTTCTTTTTGATGTTGGCCTTGGCCTTGGAGATAACCGTCAGCGTGCGCAGGCCCAAGAAGTCCATCTTGAGCAGGCCCATGTCGGCAACGGTATGGCCCTCGTACTGGGTAATCTCGACGCCGCCCTTGGTGTCGAGCTTGGTGGGCACGTGCTCGTTGACGGGGTCGCGGCAGATCAGAACGGCGCATGCGTGCACGCCCTCGCCACGGGTGAGGCCCTCGATCGAGAGCGCCGTGTCGATGATGCGGCGGGCGTCGTCGTCCTTTTTATAGGCCTCGGCAAAGTCGGGGTTAAACAGATCCTCTTTGCCGGGTTGTTTGTCGAGTACCTGCTTGAGCTTGACCTTGGGATCGCTCGAGACCATCTTGGACAGGCGCTGGCCCATGTAGACCGGGTAGTCCAGGACGCGCGCGGCGTCGTTGATGGCCTGCTTGGCCTTAATGGTCGAGTAGGTGATGACGTGGGTGACCTTCTCGGGGCCGTAGAGCTGGCGAACGTGCTCCACGACCTCGAGGCGCCGCTCATCGTCGAAGTCCATATCGATATCGGGCATCTCGGTACGCTGCGGGGACAGGAACCTCTCGAACATCAGGCCGTTCTCGAGCGGGTCGAACGCGGTGATGTTCATGGCGTAGGCGACGATAGCACCGGCGGCCGAGCCACGGCCGGGGCCGACGCCGATGCCGTTGTCCTTGGCCCATTGCACGTACTCGGCGACGATCAAGAAGTAGGCAGCGAAGCCCTTGTCGCAAATGACTTTGTATTCGTACTCAAAGCGCTCTTTGATGTTGACGCCACCGATCTCGCGCGTGGCCCAGTCGTCACCATAGTGCTGGCGCAGGCCCTTCTCGCACTCGCGGCGGAACTGGCTCTCGTGCGTCTCGCCGGGATCGAGCAGTGGGAAGCGCGGCAAGATGATGGAGTCCCAGTCCAGCTCGACGTAGCACTTGTCGGCAATCTCGAGCGTGTTGTCGCAGGCCTCGGGGCAATACGGGAACATCGCCCGCATCTCCTCCTCGGTCTTCATGTAAAACTCCGAGCCGGTCATGCGCATGCGGTTGGGGTCGTCGACCTTGGCGTTCATACCGATGCACATGATGACGTCCTGCACGGGCGCGTCCTCGCGGCGCAGGTAGTGGAAGTCGTTGGTGGCGATGACCTTGACGCCCACCTGCTTGGCGATATCGATGAGCGCGCGGTCCATCTGCTCGTCGGTCAGGCCGTTATCGGTGGTAATGCCGTGTTCCTGGATCTCGATGTAAAAGTCGCCGGGGTCGAAGGTATCACGGAAGGTCTCGGCCCATTTGATGGCGCCCTCCATGTCACCGCGGTCGATGTACTTGGGGATGATGCCCGCGATGCAGGCACTGGTGCAGATCATGCCCTTGGCATGGCGGCGCAGGTTGTCGAGCGTCACACGCGGCTTGTAGTAAAAGCCCTGCACGGCGGCCTCGGAGACCGTCTGCATCAGGTTGACGTAGCCCTCCTGGTCTTTGGCCAGAAGGATCATGTGGTAGAGCTCGGGCTTATGGTCGCGGGCGAGCGTCTCGTCCGGCGTAAAGTAGACCTCGCACCCAAAGATGGGTTTGATGACCAGGGGCGGCTTGAGCTCGTCGATGTTGCCCTTCTCGTCCCACATGGTCATGTCCTTCACATACTGGGCATGCTCGCGCGGGTTTGCCTCGGGATCGGGCTCCACCAGCTCGTCGCGGCGGTCCTTTTCCAAGAAGGCCTTGTCGTGGCTCCAGGTTTTGTACTCGGGCGTGTTGTGGTTGACGGCGTCGCAGGCCAGCGCCAGGTCGGGCACGCCATACATGTAGCCGTGGTCGGTAATGGCCACGGCGGGCATGCCCAGCTCAACGGCACGGTTGACCATATCCTGGATACGGGTTGCGCCGTCGAGCATGGAGAAAACAGTGTGATTGTGCAGATGGACGAATGCCATGTGATGAGCTCCGATGCGGGTTCGTGTTCTGACTGAACGATTTTACCCCACGGCACGGACAGCACCCGAACCTAGCCAAACCCACACGGCTCCTATTGAGTTGCGGTGAAATACGGACTGTTTGGCGGCTTTTTTGGCCAAAACAGTCCGTATTCCACCGCAAGTTATTGAGGACTAGAAGTTGTAGGTGACTACTTGAGGTTCGGCGGGTTCGACGAAGATGGTTGGATCCGGCTGCTCCACGCGGACGAACTTGACCGTCACGGCCTCAAAGCCTGCCTTGTGCAACACATCGGCGTAGACGCGCGCCTGCAGGGCGTGCTTCTCCTGCAGCTGTTCCGGCGTCTCGTCCGGCGTGCCGCCCGTCTTGTAGTCGATGACCAGCGCGCGTGACGAATCCGCCGGGTTCGTCGCCAAAGCGTCGATGGCGCCCTCGGCATAGGCACCGTAGCGGGCGATGTCCTCGTCCTCGCAGCCCAGCGAGAAGAACGGCACCTCGGCGCGAACGCACGGCCACGCGAGCAGGTCGGCACGAACAGCCGACTTGAGCCAGCGGTCCAGGGCAACGTCGAAGCGTTCGCGCTGCTCCGGCGTCAGGCACCACAGGCGCGTCAGCGCATCGGCACGCTCAGCGGGCAGCGCATCGGCACCCATCTCGATCAGCCACTGGCAGGCAGCATGGAAGGCCGAGCCCAGCGCCATGGGATTGCCGGTGGGCTCGACAGCAGCCACGTCCGCATCCGTCATCTCCGAGCCATCCGACTCGGCATCATCGCCTGCCTCGTCCATGGGCACGCGCGTCTCGGCGGCACGGTCTTCGGCCTCGGCATGCAGCGTCGCGGCAATCGACGAATAGCTGTACGAATCACGCGCCGGGAACGGACACGTGCCCATGCGCACGCCCGCCGCCTGGGGATATACGAGTTCAAACGAATCGGGTTTGGGATCGGCAGGACCGGGAACGGCGGCGCAGGCATCTGCACCGGCACCCTCCGGCTCCGCATCGCCGCGGACAAGCCTGCCCTCGGCATCCAGCGAAGCGTTGGCCTCAAACGCCTGCTCGCCAAAGGTAAAGTCCGAAAGCGAAATGAGCTCGTAATCGCCCGGCTGGGAGTTGTCGAACACCAGGCGGTCGGCATCGAGCTGAGACATGTCCAGAGCGTCGGTCGGCAAAATACGGCGCAGCACATCGTAGGTCAGATCGGTCTCGATGTCGAAGGTCGGCGCCGTCACCTTGCCACGGCTCACGCCGGCATCCATCGCCAAGATCACCAGCTCGCGCGCACGCGTCATGGCCACATAGAGCAAACGAGCCCGCTCCTCGAGCGAGAGCTGCAGGTCGTCGTTGCGCAGGCGAGCAAATGCCTCGGCGGGAGAACCCGTCGCACAGACGTCCTCCATGAGCTCCGGCGGCAGCCACAACGACGTGCCCTTACCCTTAAACGCATGCTCAAACTGCTTTTTGACGTCATCCCCCTTTACGAACGTGCCGTCCGCGAGTTTAACGCCGTCGAAGCGTGCCGGCAGCGCCACGACCTGCGCTCCGCCCTCGACACGTCCCATCTGAGCCGCACCGGACGATTTGCGTACGTCAAAGCACTCCGCAACCGCCACGACCGGATATTCCAGGCCCTTGGAGGCGTGCACCGTCATGATGCGCACCGCGCCGTCGCCCTCCTCGTTGAGCGCGCCCGGCGCCTCCTTGCCCGCCAGGAAGCGGTCGAAGGCCAGCGCGATGGAACGCGGCGAGTTGCCGAACTCGGCCTCAGCCTCGGCCACGGCGTCGAGCGCCTTGAGCACGTTGGCGGCAATGGCCTTGCCCTCGGGACCACGCTGCGCCAGACGCACAAACCAGCCGGAGGCGTTGACTACGTCGCATACAATGGAGGCGAACGAATCGCGGCCCACGCGACGAAGCGCATACCGCAGCACCTCGCGGGCGCGCGTCACGAGCGGCAAGTCTTGCAAACCCGGCACGTCGAAATCACTCATGATGCCCGCATCGATGTTGCGGCGCGAGGTCTCCCCCGTCTCGCTATCGAGCTTGGTCGCCAGCGCCAGGAACTCCTGGGCGCCGAGCGCAAACATCGGCGAGGCGAGCAGCGGCATAAGACCCTGCGCCGTATCGGCCGGGTTGGCGAGCGCGCAGACCAGGGCGCGCACCGTCTGCACCTCGGCAGCCTGCGCAAAGACCGAGCCGCCCGCGATGACGCAGTCGAGCCCCTGGTCGCGGAAGGCCTGGGCGTAGACGTCGGCGTTGGTCATGCGGCCCAGTAGCAGCACCATGCCGCCCTGGGGCTGGCCGGCATCGGCAAGCGCGCGGAATCGCTCGGCGATCGCACGGGCCTTGGCCTGCGTGCGCTCCTGCGTACTGCCGCCGGCAACAAAGAGGGCCTGGCGACGCGAGGCGTCTGCCACCAGCGTGTCCTTGCGGCCGTCGCTCGCCTCAAGATCCAAAAAGCCCTGCATCAGGCCGCCGTCATCGCCATCAAAGACGCGGGCCACATAGCGCAGCACCTCGTCGTGGCTGCGGAAGTTGCGCACGAGCTTGACGAGCTCGCCAGCAGGGGCGTCGGCCACGGCAGCCGCCTCGGGCGCGGCAGACGAGCCCACCTTGCGCTCCTGGCGACGGAACACCTCGACCTCGGCGCCACGGAAGCGATAGATCGACTGCTGCGCATCGCCCACGGTGCACAGCGCGCGCTCCCCCGCACCCGTCAGGTAGCGGATCAGGTCGACCTGCATCTGGTCGGTATCCTGGAACTCGTCGATCATGACCATCCTAAAGCGGTCCTCGTATGCCGCTCGGATGGCCGGGTAATCGCGCAGGGCCTCGTAGGCCATGCGCAGCAGGTCGTTATTATCGAGGGCGGACTGGGCGGCCTTCAGCGCGCGATACTCGGCCTCCACGGAACGGGCCAGGCCCACCAGCGCATCGAGTGCCGGACCACCGCAGGCAAGCACGATATTGATAAACGCATCGGCGGCCTCGGCCTTGAGCAGCTCGACCTGCTCCTTAGGGAACGCCTTGCTCGCCCGCGGCATGGTGCACGACATCATGAGTCGCGCCGCATCGGCCATGGTCTTGTCGCTCGCCTCGAACGCGTCGATGGCATCGAGCGCCGTCTGCGCCTTCTCGGTCGCGGCCTTGCTTGCGCCTAACGCCGCGCGATAGGCATCGGCGAGTGCCGAGGTATCGGCCTGGCCGCGTGCCACGCGCACGTCGTCCATGCCGCCCGGCAACTGGCTCGAGAGCTCCAGCAGCTCGCGCACCAGGCCCTTGATGGTCGTGCCGGCGCCAAAGGGACCGCCCTCGCCCGCCATGGGATACCAGGCGTAGAGGGCCTTGAGCGATGCCGCGAGCTCGGGGGCGGCATCGGGTGCCGTCGCGCGGGCCAGCACATGCTCGACAGCCTGATCCATGAGCTCGTCGGTATCGGTGAGCACCGTGAACTCAGGGTCGATGCCCAGCTCCAGCGCATGCGCGCGCAGGATACGCGAGCACATGCCGTGAATGGTCGAGATCCACGCGTCGTCGACGGTCAGTGCTTCCTCGTCCATGCCCTCGTCGATGAGCGCGCGGCGCACGCGGTCACGGATCTCGGCCGCGGCATCTTTGGTAAAGGTAATGGCGAGCACCTGATCCAGATGCTCAACGAACGGACCGGATTCGGGCGAGAGCGCGTAGACGATGCGGCGCGTGAGGGTAAAGGTCTTGCCCGAACCGGCGCCCGCCGAGACAAACAGCGGACGGTCGAGCGTCTTGACGATCTGCAGCTGTTGCGGCATCAAGGTCGAAAGATCCATGGTCTACACGTCCCTCCTTACAAACGTACCTTCGTGGTTATACGAGCAGCGGGCATGCGCGGCCTGCGTCGACGCCGGGTCGACAGCAGCCACGTTGCCCGCCTCGAGTTCGCGTAGGCGCTCGGCGATGCCGGCCTCCACGCGATCGAGCAGCGCATCGAAGTCCATGTTGCCGCCCTCGCCGGGAAAGCCCTTCTTAAGCCCCGGGATGCGGCCGTCACCACGCTCCTCCTCGAGCAACTCGGCACTCGCGGCGCCTCGCAGCGCCGGTTTGCCGCCCTTGGTCGAAAAATAGAGCGCCGCACGGGTATCCAGATCCAGCGCCCGGCGCATGGCCTGCGCATAGATAAGCGTCTGGGTATGGGGCGGTAGCCACCGCGGATCGTCGATGGCAGCCTCGCCCGATTCCTCGTCGCGCACCGTGGGGTCGGCGAGTTTAAACTCCTCAACGCCCGTGCGGTGCTTATAGTCGATCACCACGGCGCGATTCTCGGCATCCACGTCCACACGGTCGATGCGCCCGCCGAGCGGCCAGCCGGCATACTCAACGTTAAGATCGTTAAAGGCAAACTCCAGGTAGCGCGGAGCAAAAGGCGTCAGCGCCTCGGCTTCATAGGCAAGCACACCCTCCAGCTGCGGCAGAATCTCGGCCACCTGGCGCTCCTCTACCGGAGAGAGCGGCACAAGCGGACCCTCGTTGCCACGCTTGGAGGCATGCTCGGCCAAGGTCTCGTCAAAGACCTCGCGCAGCAGCTCCTGAGCACGTGGCAGGTTCTCGGGCGTCACGCGCTCCATGCCCTCCTGGGGCAGACGGGTGTGCAGGTGTTCCAGCACGTCGTGGACAAAGTTGCCCTTCTCCATATTGCCAAAGCCGGCGTCGATCGACTGGGGTTTCACGCGGTACGAGACGAACCAGCATAGCGGGCAGGTCGAATAGGCCTCGATCTGCGAGGCGGACGTCAGGCGCGGCACCAGCGGCGCATCCTCGCCCTCGCCATCGCGACGGCGCAGGACCAGATACGGAATGGCTTCATCGCTCAGATGCTGAGGAGCTTCGCAGGTCACGAGCTCGCGCCTAAGACCTTCGCCTGCCGCGGGATCAAAGTCGGCGATGATATCGCCCTCGCCCACGCGCGTGGGCTTGGCAGCGCCAGCGGCCTCGGCATGTGCCCGCAACTCGGTCCACACGGCCGCCGGATAGCACTCGCGCGCCTGGCGATCGTGGGTCACGCGGGCAAGTGCAACCGGGCCGCACGCGGCCTGCATCGCGCGGCCAAAGCGCACGCGCAGCAGGGCCGCGGGCTCCAAAGACACGCCGTCGCGGCGCAGCTCGGCCGTCAACGTGGCAAGCGGGCCCTCTTCGTGCGAAAGCGGGTAGCTGTCCAGGTCGACATCGGCAAACAGCACGGCATCGTAGTCGCCGGGACGCAGGACCGATGCATCGGCAAGCGACGCGAAGCGTACTTGCGCCCGTGGTGTGTGATCGACCTCGTAGGTCTCGTAATCGTAAGCGGCACTGCGCTTGTCCACCTTGGTTCGAACGCCGTCGAGAACCGGCACGGTCGCGGCCTGCGACACGTCGAGTGCGCGAGCATCGTTCATAAGGATGTCGATGGCATGGCGCAGCAGAGCCGTCTCTGCCTGGCGACGGGCCTGGCCGTCAAGGCCACCTAGAGCGCGATCGGGCAGCGCCTCGGCAACGGCGAGCATGGCCTTGAGCGCCGTCACGGGTTTGTCGCGCCACAGCGCCTGAAACACGTCCGAGACCACGCACGGCACGTTCTTAAACCAGTTTTCTTCGCTGGCAGCCTTGCGGACGCCCCTCACCTGACCCTGCACGCTCTGCAGCAGGCTCTTGACGCCCGCCGTGGTCTTGCTGCGCGACAGGCGCATGTTCTTGTCGAAGCCGCGGGCGCTCGCGGCGTCGGCACCCGAAAGCGGGCTATAAATCCAGTCGGTAAGCTCTGGAGCGGGCCACCACTCGGTCTTGGAAGCGCTGCCCTCGCCGGCGGCTTTCATACGCTCGATCAGATTGGCGAGCGCCGTAAACTGCCTGCCCGCGATGGACTGGGAAAACGCCGTGAACTCAGTCGTTTCGGCCGCAATATGACGCGCCGCCAAACGGGCAGCGAGTTCGCCGAACAGCTGGGGCGCCCGGGCGGAAACCACGAGCACGCGCGCGGGGTCGGCGTTCGTCGCGGCGCCGTCGCGCGACACGGACTCCTCACATGCCGCGACCAGGTTCTCGAGAGCATCCACATAAGCGCGGGCGCGGGCATGGGGGCCGGCCACCTCTATAAAAATAGGCTGAGCAACAGGCGCAGAAGCGGTCTCGGACGCGCCGGCATCCTCCCCCAACGGGGCGGCCTCAAACAGCACACCGCGGGCATCAAAGGCGGCAGCCAGGTCCTCGCGCATCGCCGCCTGCTCGCAAGCGAGCAACACGACAACCTCTCCCCCGCTATTCGCCACAGCCGACAACAGCTCGAGCAGGCCATGCGTAAACGACGTGATACCGCGCACACATACGGCGCGGGTGCACGCCGGAAGGTTGTCTGTCAGCACCTCGGTCATAAGGTCAGCCGCCTCGCAGGGCTCGACCATGTCTCGACGGTCCAAGCCGCTCGCATAGGCGCTCAACAGCTCAAACACGCGGGCCTCGGCGTCACTTTTTGGCTCGGGCCGAGCGGCGGCATCGCGGCAGCGTTCGTCGCCCGTCCCCGCCACGCCCGGTAACACGTCACGGACCATACGCGCGAGCATGCGTACCGTGCCTTGGCTGCGCGAGAGCGGCTGCAGAGCAGCGTCGTCGCGGCGGTCGATCATGTCCGAGAACAGCATCTGGCGCTGAAGGTTATCCACAAAGCTGCGGCCATCGCCCATAAGCTCCCACAGCGAGCGAAGCCACGATGTAGGCGTCTTGTAGTCGATACCCAGCGAAACCCCGGCTTCTGCCGCATCATGACGGCACAGGTCGAGCTCGGCAAATGTTGGCGCCAACAGAACGGCGCGCCCGTGGCGGGCAACCAGGTCGGCCAGCAGCGCCGCCTCGGCATCGCTCAAATCCGTGCCGGCATTAGTGGTATAGATCCGAACAGGCATGGTCCTCCACTCAAACTGTTCGCAATATTCAACGCATCTATCCTACCCGCCCGCACGGACAACCTGACCCCAATGCACCAGATCCCCTCGATGATCCGTTTTCCTCCGTCCCCAAGGGATCGATTTCGGCACACAAAAACCGCCCCCGAAGGGGCGGCTCCAGCTGATTCGTTTGTTGCCGTTGGCCTACTCGCCATCCTCCAGCTTGATGAGGATCTTGCGATAGCCACCGTACTCGCCGTTGAGCGCCTTGGAAACACGACTCACCGTGGTGGACGAAGCGCCTGTGCGGGCCTGAACCTCAACATAGGGCTCGCCCTCATCCAGATAACGCGCGACCTGCAAGCGCTGCGAAAGATCGCAAATCTCGCGCGGCGTGCAGATATCGGTTAAAAACGCCTGGATATCCTTCTCGTCATCCAAAAGACTAAATGCGTGGACTAGCTGCTTGACATCAGGCTTGTCAAACATGTTCTCGATGTTCATCGATCACCGCCAAACCCGCCAAAAGGCATCGAAGTTGATACTGACATCGGGCATCGTTCACCCGTCATATGCAATAAAACTATGCATGGGCCATTTGCCCGTAGCAGTGTAGCACACCACCAAACTAAAGCGACAAGACTCTCTGCCAGCGGCACGTTTTTTAGGACGAACGCCGTTTTGAAACCGAATGCGCACGCAAGCTCCACGAATATCTGAGACAATGAGCGGCCGAACAAGACGGCACACCCGCGCGGCCGCCCAAGCTGCCGCAGCAAACCGCTTCACGCGTCACCAACGCACCCTGCGCAAGAAAGGATTCACGCCATGCGCTTTATGCTTAACTGGCTCTTTACCTCGATCGCCATCGCGATTGCCACGTTCCTCGTTCCCGGCATCCAGCCCTTCGGTTTTGCCGAGGCCTGGGTCTGTTTCGCCTTCGTGGGACTGTTCCTGAACATCGTCGATTCGTTCGTCAAGCCGTTCCTGACGGTCATCTCGCTGCCGCTCACGATCATTACGCTGGGCATTTTCCAGCTCGTGCTCAACAGCTTTATGCTCGAACTCGCGAGTTACCTGTCGATCAACCTGCTGGGCGTCGGCATCTCCATCGCAAGCTTTGGCTCGGCCTTTATGGGCAGCATTCTGGTGTCCATCATGCGCAGCATCCTCGATAGTATTGCCGAGGACTAAAACGGCCATTCCGGCCGCGCCCGTCTCAACAGCCCAAAACGAAGGCCGCCCATCGCAAAAATGGGCGGCCTTCTTATTTGCCAAGTCTCAAAGGACGAGAGAATCTACCATTTCCACCCGTCCCCACATGGCAGGTGTGGGTTAGATGACGTAGTCGTAGCCATGGCTGGGAGCGACAAGCTGATCGAGTGTCACACCGTCGAGGTAGTCGTTGATGAGCTTGTCCAGGTTCTTCCACACGTCGAGCGTGGGGCACTCTTCCGAGCGCGAGCAGCCCTTGCAGTCGCCATCCAGGCAGGCGACCGGCGCCAGACTACCCTCGGTCAGGCGCAGGATCTCGCCCACCGTGTACTGCTCGGGCGGGCGCGTGAGCACGTAGCCGCCGCCCTTGCCACGCATGCCCGAAAGCATGTTGGCGCGCACGAGCGTAGCCAAGATGTTCTCGAGATATTTCTCGGAAATCCCCTGTCGTGCCGCGATCTCTTTGAGCGGGATGCGACCGGCCGCCTGGTGCTCGGCCAGATCGACCATAACGCGCAGGGCATATCTGCCCTTAGTAGAAACCAACATATATAGTGCTGCCTTTCGGTCATTTAGTCCGTAGAAATTCTAGCCGAAAAATTGGTTTTGAAAATACCCGTTCCGGTCAAGATGGTTAATCGACTCGTAATAATCTTCTATTTCCTATTGCATTACTAGGCTTTAGTATCTAGTATGCTTCCCAACAGCTAAACGAACAACCTATAAGGTTTATGGGTTTAGCTGCTACACGCACCGTGAAACCACACGGCAACCAGCAACTTGAACACTTTGGAGGTTCACCATGAGCAAGGTTTACACGTCTATCGATCAGCTTATCGGCCACACCCCGCTCCTGGAGCTCACTCACTTTGAGGCCGACGAGGACCTCAAAGCTCGTGTGCTTGTCAAACTCGAATACTTCAACCCCGCCGGATCAGTTAAAGACCGCGTCGCCAAGAACATGATTGACGAGGCCGAGAAGGCCGGCAAGCTCGTGCGCGGCGGCGACTACACCATCATCGAGCCCACGAGCGGCAACACCGGCGTCGGCATCGCCTCGGTGGCGGCGGCCCGCGGCTACAAGGTGATCATCACCATGCCCGAGACCATGTCCGTCGAGCGCCGCAAGCTTATGCAGGCATATGGCGCACAGCTCGTACTCACCGACGGTTCCAAAGGCATGAAGGGCGCTATCGCCAAGGCCGAGGAGCTGCAGAAGGAGACCCCCAACAGCATACTCGCCGGCCAGTTTGTGAACCCCGCCAACCCCGCCATCCACAAGGCCACGACCGGCCCCGAGATCTGGGACGACACCGACGGCAAGGTCGACATCTTCGTCGCCGGCGTTGGCACCGGCGGCACCGTGACCGGCGTGGGCGAGTTCCTCAAGGAGCAGAACCCCCAGATTCAGGTTGTCGCCGTTGAGCCCGCCACCTCCCCGGTGCTCTCTAAGGGCCAGGCCGGCCCGCACAAGATCCAGGGTATCGGCGCCGGCTTTGTGCCCGACGTCCTCGACACCCAGGTCTATGACGAGATCATCCCCGTCGAGAACGACGACGCCTTTGCCACCGGCCGCGCCGTGGGCCACAAGGAGGGTGTGCTCGTGGGCATTTCGTCCGGCGCCGCCGTGTGGGCCGCACTGCAGCTGGCCAAGCGCCCCGAGAACGAGGGCAAGACCATCGTGGCGCTGCTCGCCGACACCGGCGAGCGCTACCTGTCCACGGCGCTCTTCCAGGACTAGAGCTTCTCGTTCTTAGAACGAATCCAAGGCACGCCGGTCTCCCCTCTCTTCTGGCAGCCTGAGCTCATCCCAACAGGGTGTCCCACAGGACGCCCGAACTTGCTACAATGTCTGCGGCGCGGAACCAGCCTCCCGCGCCGCTTTTCTTTTTTGGCCACATGCCACCAAGGAGAACCTCCCCATGCACAACAAGCGCGTGCTCGTCGCCATGAGCGGCGGCGTCGATTCCAGCGTGACCGCGTATCTGCTCAAAAGTGAGGGTTACGAATGCGTCGGTGCCACCATGCGTCTCACCTGCCCCGCACCCGATCCCGCAACAGGCATGAGTAAGGTCGATCGCGACATCGCCGATGCAAAGGCTGTCGCCGAGCGCCTGGGGATACCCCACCATGTGCTCGACCTGCAGCAAACCTTCGACCGCAACGTGATCGAGCGCTTTGTGAACGCCTACCAGGAAGGGCTGACGCCCAACCCGTGCATCATCTGCAACCGCCACATTAAGTTTGGCGCGTTGCTGGATGCGGCGCTGGATATGGGCTGCGACTACATCGCCACAGGCCACTATGCCAAAACGAACCAGGCGCCCGACGGCACCTGGCAGCTGCATCGCGGCGAGGACCCCAAAAAGGACCAGAGTTACTTTTTGTATTCGCTTACGCAGGAGCGTCTGGCGCACACGATCTTTCCGCTGGCGGGCCTGGACAAGGAGCGCGACGTGCGCCGCTTAGCCACCGAGCAGGGCTTTACCAACGCCAAGAAGGCAGAAAGCGAGGACATCTGCTTTATTCCAGACGGTGACTACGCGGGCTATATCGAGCGCCGCTGCGGACATCCCGCCGCACCGGGCGACATTGTGTGGCGCGACGGCAGCGTAGTCGGACGCCACAACGGCGCGCTGCGCTATACCATCGGCCAGCGCAAGGGCCTGGGCGTCGCGATGGCGCATCCCGTGTATGTGACGGGCGTCGACGCCACCAACAACACCGTGCATCTGGGCGAGGCGGAAGATCTGACCGCCGCGGCGCTCACGGCCAACGACTGGATCTGGAGCGCCCCTGCCGACCGCATGGAGGCAGAGCTCACGTCCGGCGGCATTCGCGTGGGCGCCAAGTACCGCTACCGTCAAAAGGACCAGGCGGCAGTGCTCACACGCGGCGCAAACGGGCAGATGCTCTTGACCTTTGACGATCCGCAGCGAGCCATCGCCCCCGGCCAGGCAGTCGTTATCTACCGCGGCGACGTCGTCCTGGGCGGCGGCACCGTGACTACCGCCATCAAGTAGTTCCACCCCCTTCATAAGTTGCGGTGAAATAGGGACTGTTCAAACGTTTAAAACCGCCAAATAGTCCCTATTTCACCGCAACTTTGAGAGGACGGCCTCGGTCGGCACTGCTGTGTCAGCCGAGGCCGATGCGTCGTTAGCGCTGCATCGCTAGCGCTGAACGTAGGCGCGAACCAGCTCGTAGGTATTGCGCACACCGTCGATGTGGCTGCGCTCGTAGTTGTGACTCGCGTACACGCCGGGGCCGATCAGACCATGTCGAATGTCGTAGCCGGCAGAGAGCGTGGCCTCGACGTCGGAGCCGTAGTGCGGGTACACATCGATGGCGTAATCGAGCTCAAGCTCGCGCGCGATGTTGGA
This sequence comes from uncultured Collinsella sp., assembly GCA_958437495.1. GTDB lineage: Bacteria > Actinomycetota > Coriobacteriia > Coriobacteriales > Coriobacteriaceae > Collinsella. The sequence goes on from CAUBOH010000002.1 coordinate 151,731, forward strand.
CAGCGTGGTCACCAGGTCGTAGTTGTACGGACCGCCCGAATCCTTGGCGCAGATCGAAACCATGCGCTCGGTGCAGCCAAGGTCGTCGCCCACGCAACCCATGTCCACGCTGATCATCTCGCGCGTGTCGGCCGGCACAAAGGCACCACCGTGGCCGACCTCCTCGTACACGGTAAAGAGCAGCGACACCTTGCGCGAAAGCGTCACCTCGCCAGCGGCGACGGCACGCGCCAAGCCCAGCAAAATGGAGGCCGACAGCTTGTCGTCCAAGAAGCGGCTCTTAATGTAGCCGCTCTCCGTCACCGTGGTACGCGGATCCATGGCGATGATGTCACCAGTCTGAATGCCCAGCTCAAGCACATCGTCCTTGCTGTCGACATTCTCGTCGAGCAGGATTTCCATGTTCTTCTCGATGGTCTTGACCGGCTCGTCGGCCACATGCGCCGAAGGCTCGGTGTTGAGAACCACACCCGTGTAGACATTGCCATCGCGCGTGTAAACGGTGCAGTTCTCGCCATCGGCCGTAGACCACTGATGCCCGCCGAGCGTCGTGGGACGCAGGCGACCATTGTCCTTGATGGAGCGCACCATAGCGCCCAGGGTATCGACATGGCTCGCCAGCACGAGCGGCTCGCCCTCGCCGCCAAGCTCAACAAGCACATTGCCCTTATTGGAACGCTCGGGCCCAAACCCCATATCGCGCAACGTCTCCATCAGATAATCAGTAGCCGCACGAGTAAACCCCGTAGGCGAAGCAATCGAGGTAAGCGCCTTCAACTGGTCAGTAATATAGGAGAGCGTAGAATCCATCTGGGACACCAAAGTCACCCTTTCATATCGAATTAAACCCACAGCAACAATACCACCGCGGACCATCTTTTTACCTCGCGAGATGACCCATCGAGCTCCCCAGAACTGCGCCCGCCACGATAACGAGCCGGCGGGCCCCTGCCCGTTAGCCCCAGAATCTTTCCGCAGGACAGAAGGAGGCCCCGCCGCACGCAGTGCGCAGCGGGGCCTCCGACATGTCCGAGGACGATTGTGGGGCTAACGGGCAGGGGCCCGCCGAACCATGTTAGGCAGCCGGGCAGATCTTCTTGAAGAGCTCGATGACGTCGTCGAGCGTCGCCTCGCGCGGGTTGCCCGGGAAGCAAGCGTCGGCCATGGCGTCCTTGGCCAGGACCTCGATCTCGTCAGCCTTCATGGCCTCGCAGACGTGCGGGATGTTCACGTCGGCAGAGAGCTGCTTGACGGCGGCGATGGCGGCGTCGGCGGCCTCGTCGGTGCTCATGCCCGTGGTGTCAACGCCCATGGCGACGGCGACCTTGGCCAGGCGCTCGGTGCAAACCGGCTTGTTGAACTCCATGGCGATCGGCAGCAGCATGGCACAAGCGACGCCGTGCGGGGTGTCGTAGTGAGCAGACAGGGTGTGAGCCATGGCGTGGTCGATACCCAGGCCAACGTTGGAGAAGCCCATGCCGGCGACATACTGACCAAGAGCCATGCCCTCACGGCCGGAGCCGGGCTGGCCGGACTTGGCCTCGGCGACGGAGTCGCGCAGGTTCTCGCTGATCAGCTTAATAGCCTCAAAGTGGAACATGTCGGAGAGCTCCCAAGCGCCCTTGGTGGTGTAGCCCTCGATGGCGTGGGTCAGAGCGTCCATGCCGGTAGAGGCGGTCAGGCCGGCGGGCATGGAAGCCATCATGTCGGGGTCGACGACGGCGACCTCGGGGGCGTCGTTGGTGTCGACGCACACGAACT
>CAUBOH010000003.1 GCA_958437495.1 uncultured Collinsella sp.
CTCGAGGACAAGGTCTCCTCGACCAACGTCGCTTACGTCGCTCAGGTGCGCTAAATCGCACTTGCACGCAGATTTGCATTGCAAAGGGCCCGGAAGGCAAAGCCTTCCGGGCCCTTTTTTAAACCTTCTTCGTATGCCGCTTCATCGATTTGTGTTCAGTCGCTAACCTTTCCGATGCCGAGCGTACCACCGAAGATGCCCTGCGACGGGAACTGTAGGTCAATTGGGATGAACTGTTCACCGTCAAGCCAGCCGGCTAGCAGCTAGCAATCAGAGGGACTGCGGGAACGTCAGAAGCGGCAACGCGAGCCGCAAAGCCCGCCTCGGTCAGCTCGATGACCTCGGTAAACGTTGCATCGAAAAACTCCTCAGTTAACAGGCGGTATGGCGGATGGCCGGGCTCACCGGGGTTTTCGCGCACAATCTCGTGCATAACGCCGATGGTCTTGAGCACATACTCCTTCTGAATGGGATACTGCCCAAAACGCGTCGCCGCAGTATACAGGCGATCGGTCGCGCGCGGAATCGAAACAATGCCGAGCGTCTTGCCAAACCAGTCAAAGTCACCTTGCTTTTTAATGCGGAATTCCTCGCACGGCTTGCCGCCGTGCGCCTCCAGGTACTGATTCACGCGCGTATTCCATACGGTATCGGCCACCAGATGCGACCAGACGCCCAGCGTTAAATCGAGCAACGACTGCGCCACATCTTCGGACGCAAGCGAGAACTCACAGGCGCCGGGACCGACAACCGGCTCGGAATCCTTGTAGCGCTGGGGATAGTGCACGCGGTTCAGTCGCTCGCGCTCCTCGACAATCGAGGTAGCCTCGGCGGGTTCGCCCGCGGGTGCGCCTTTAAGCAACGGTGCCACAAAGGTATCCCAAAACTCATGCTCACGAGGCTTAGGGATGGGCTCAGGCTTTGCAAAGTGCGTAATGCGATACGGAATGGGATCAGCGATACCGGGAACCATATAGCCCACAAAAATGTCCGGAACCACGCAGCCAAACAAGAAGGCATTGCGGTCACGAACGCTATCGGCAAGCACGCCAGCACGCGCCAGCAAGCGCTCCGTTTGAGCGATATGAATGTTCCAACTTGGCATAGCTACCCCCATAAAAACCTGGATAACTATACCATCACGGCAAAGCCGCGCGGGCGGCTACGCACGCTCTACGCAGCAACTAGTCCGTAGCACCGCTTTCGGTTCCATACGACGGCGAAGGCGCCTCGACCACATGGTGATATCGATCAATATAGATTGCACGGGCACCCAGGCGTCGCACCAAATCCTGGTGATGTGTGCTCATCAAGACCGTCTTACCAGCAGCAACGTAGGCCAGCAAAAAGTTGACCACGATGTCGCACGAGTCCTCGTCAAGTCCGTTGGTAGGCTCGTCGAGCACGAGGATATCGGGGTTCATCGATACGACTGCCGCCAGCGCCACGCGCTTCTTTTGCCCGCCCGAAAGCTGATAGGGCGAGGCATCGACCAGGTCGGCAACTTGAAACAGTTCCATAGCATCGCGCACGCGACGGTCGAGCTCACCCGTCGGCAGCCCCATTTGAGCCGGGCCAAAAGCGACTTCCTCGCCCACTGTGGCACAGAACAGCTGAGCATCGGCATTTTGAAACACAAAGCCTACGCGCTGATGAAAACGCTGAGCGGCCGCAGAGTCCTTTAGAAACGCCGCATCGATCACGTGCCCGTCAAACAGGTATGCCCCTGCGTCCGCGAGTTCAAGGCCGTTAATAAGGCGCATAATCGTCGTCTTACCGCAGCCGTTGGGACCGAGTAGGGCAACGAGTTCACCACGATCGACCTGCAGTGACACGCCATCGACAACCGTATGGCCCGCATAGGAGAACACTACGTCGCGAAACTCGATGAGCGGCGTGGCCTCGGCGCTTGCAGCACCGCTCGCGCCCATCGCGCCATTTGTATCATTTGCCAAAACGTCGCCCTTCCCTATTCATATCGACGGTTCGACCGCCCGCCTTACAGCACCGCACACAACACGGCGAGTAGAACCACAACGGCCGCGTAAACGGCATCGCGCCAGCCAAAGCCGATCCGTGCAGACGCCGGATACACGCCGGCAAAGCCGCGGCACAGCATGGCCTCGTCCATCGCGCGGCTGCATTCCATCGCTTTGATAAAGGTCATGCCCATGATACCCGCGATCGAATCGGTACGCGAAAATCCCTCAGGCGCACGGCCAACGCTGCGCAGCATGACCGATTCGCACAGATCGTGCGCCGTGCGTCCCAGCACCTCGATATGCTTGAGCGCCATATCAAACGTAAAGATGACCTCGTCGGGCAGGTGCAGCATTTTGAGCGCGGCCGACATGCGGCTCCAGGTAAGCGTCCACGAAACACCCAGCACCAGCGACACATTAATAAACGTCTTGAGCGCAATCTTGAGCATGGCGCCCGTGGCAGAAGTGCCCAGCAGCAGGGCAGGCAGCGCCAGAACCACCGCGAGCCCCGCAGCGCCAAGCGCCGGCACAAAGGTCGCGCGCAGCCCGCGTACGGGGCGCACGGCAACGAGTACCAGCGCGATAGCCGCCATCAACATGAGGTACAGCGGGCTCTGCGTCAGGCACACGCACAGAACGCAAACGAACATCCCTACCAAACGCACCGGGGCCGAATCGGAAGAAAGGGCGCGGTCGATTATCGACCCGCCCTTGTGTGCGCCGCCGCCCAGGCGAACCCGTTCAAGCAGGCTCGCCAGGTGCAGGACATTCTTTTGCATCACACGATGCCGAGCCCCCGCGGGCTCGTATCGCTCCTCGACCGCAAGCCAGCTAGGCAGCTCGGCTATTGCCATGAGCACCGCTTTCCTTGACCGTCAGCGAGACCAGGCGGAATGCGATAGTGAGCACCGCCACGCCAATCACGCCCGAAAGAATATACATCGCGGCCTGGCCGGCAAAGCCAAGACCCTGCTCCTCGGAATAGGCCTGCAGATAATCGCCCGTGGGCAGGGCATCGGCAAAGGTCGGGGTATCGAGGCCGACCGAAGCCTGCAGGCTGTCGTCGCCAGCCTCCTGAACGGCAGTCGCGGCGCCTTCGGCGTCCCACTCACCCCAAGCGTCACCGGTGGCAAGCAAGCCGAGCGGCGTGGCCGCCACGAGCACGGCGACCAGAATGAGCGTGGGGACCAGCGAGGTCTTCTTGGCAGCAGCGCCCTCGGCAGCAAGCTGGCCATCGACGGCCTCGGGCCCGACGATAATGCTCGGCGCCGTCTTCTTAATGAAACCGTAGATGGCGGCCGTCGCCACGCCCTCGATCACGCCGGCAACCAGCATATGCGGGATCAACATGGCCGGAATAGCCACGGACAGTGGGAAGGGGCAGTACAGCGGCGCGCCCGAAGCGTTGGTAAAGAGCATCGGCTGAATACCAAACTCGATTGCCGCGCACAGGGCCGCCAGGCACAGGCCGACCCAACCGCTCACGATGGCAGAAACCGAGGTGCCCCAGCTCTTGTCGTGCAGACGGCTGTTGAGCGCACGGAACACGATGGCAGCGACAAACGGCAGCACAAAGGCCATGTTAAAGCAGTTGGCACCAAACGACAGAACGCCGCCGTCGCCAAACAGCAGCGCCTGCAGCGCGAGTGCAACCGAGACTGCAATGGCAGCAGCCTCGGGGCCCAGCAGCAGTGCAATGAGCGCGCCGCCAACGGCATGACCAGTGGTACCGCCGGGCAGCGGCACGTTGAACATCATGAGCAAGAAGGAGAATGCGGCGCAGATGCCCAGAAACGCCATATGCTCGCGATCGAGCGTGGCGCGCACCTTTTTGATGCAATGGACCCAAACGGGCACCATCGCCACCGCCATAACGGCATCGGTCTGCGGGGACAGATAATTATCGGGAATATGCATGAGCCCTCTCAATCAGAACGTTGCGTGTTACGTTTCTGACAATCCGTAACACCGACTCTGCATACTAACAAAAAGACGCACCGCCCACAACGCAGCACGCCCTTGCAATACGTACGTTATTAACCCAGGTCCACGCACCGCCCAATAAAGGGCCCATGCACTCCCAACTTTCCGGTCACCCGGAAGAAGGTGCGGTCCGCTCGCAACAAGGTTAACGTAGGAACCCGCCCCCGAGAGGGGTTTTCTAAGGCAACATCCCGCAGCCGCGAAGCGGCGAGGACGTTGCCGTGAAAACCCCGCAGGGGGCGGGTTCCGAACGGTAAAGATTACGAACGGACTTCGCCGTTTACGCCCTTGCACACCTTGGTGACGATCTTCTGGTGCGCCTTCTCTACCTCTTCGCTGGTAAGCGTGTGGTCGTCCGAGCGATACGTGAGCGCAAAGGCCATGGACTTCTTGCCCTTGCCGATACGAACCGGATCGCGGTAGACATCGAACAGGCGCACGCCCTCGAGCAGCTTGCCGCCGGCGCTGGTAATACGGCGCTCAAGATCCTCGCAGGTCACGGAGTTATCGACCACGATAGCCAGGTCATGCTCAACGGCAGGGTACTGCGAGAACTCGCGGTAGTTCTCCTGATTGCGGGCGCCCTTGATCAGCTTGTCCAAGTCGAGCTCAAAGGCAACGACGACCTCATCGATGCCCATCGCCTCGCGCGCCTCGGGGTGAATCTCGCCGACCCAGCCCAGCACGGTGCCGCCGGACAGAACCTCGGCCGCACGGCCCGGCTGCAAGAAGGCATAGCCCTCGCCCTCAACGGGACGGAAGCGGACCTTCTCGATGCGCAGCTGGGCGAGCAACTCCTCGACGATGCCCTTGCCAAAGAAGAAGCGCAGCTTGCGGTACTTCATGTTCCAAGACTGCTCGCTCCACTGGCCCGAGAGCACGCCCGCGACGGACTTGGTCTCCTTGGGCAGGCTGGCGTTCTCGCGACCGTGGAACAGGCTGCCGACCTCGTACAGGTGCACGTTGGGCGTGCCGTGGGCCTCGTTATAGGCAACGGACTGCAGCAGGCCCGGCAACAGCGAGCGGCGCATCTCGGTCTGCTCGGCTACCAGCGGGTTCATGAGCACCACGGGGCAACCGCGGCCCTCGGTAGACATACCGATCTTCTCCAGGTCGCCCGGGGCGGCAAAGCCAAAAGTCGTAGTCTCGTTGAGACCGCAGGCGCGCAGGATCTCGCCGACCTTGCGAGTAAGCTTTTGCTCGCGGGTCAGACCGCCAATGTGGTTCTTGGCAGCTGGGATGGTCGCCGTCACACGGCCCATGCCCCATAGGCGCAGGACCTCCTCGATCAGGTCAATCTCGCGCGGCAGGTCGGGACGGAAGCTCGGCGGGGTAACCATAAAGTCCTCGCCGTCGCGCTCGACGGTGCAGCCCAGACGGGTGAGCGAACGCTCGATAAAGTCGGGCTCGATATCGGCACCGCAGATGGCGTGCACACGAGCCAGGCGCAGCTTAATGCTGTCGATGGTCTTGGGCGCGGGGAAAACGTCGACGTAGCCGGGAGCAACCTCGCCGCCGGCGATCTGTTCGATGAGCGCGCAGGTAACGTTGGCGACATCCACGCAGCCGGTCTCATCGACCTGGCGCTCAAAGCGAATGGAGGCGTCGGAGATCAGCGACAGATCGCGGCTGGTGTGCGAGGTGCGACCGGCGTTGAAGCAGGCACTCTCGACCATCACGTCGACAGTGTCGTCCTCGATCTCGGAATCCATGCCGCCCATAACGCCGGCCAACGCCACGGGGCGCTTGCCGTCGGTGATAAGGCCCATGCCGGCGTCGAGCACGCGCTCCTCGCCGTCGAGCGTCGTGAACTTCTCATCCTGCTGGGCGGCGCGAACCACCACGCGACGGTGGCCATCGCGCTCTGCAAAGGTGTCCAGATCAAAGGCGTGCAGCGGCTGACCGGTGAGCATCATCACGTAGTTGGTGATGTCGACGATGTTGTTGTGCGGGCGCACGCCCAGGGCATTAAGGCGCTTGACCATCCAGTCGGGCGACGGGCCGACCTTCACGTTGCGCACGATGCGGGCGACATAGCGGTCGCACAGGCCCTCGTCGGCAATCTCGACGGAAAGCTCGTCGTCGGTCGCGCGGCCGGTCTCCGCCTTGATGGCGGGCAGCTCAACGTGGAAATCGCGATCGAAAATGGCGCCGGTCTCGCGGGCCATGCCGATCATGGACAGACAGTCGGGGCGGTTAGGCGTGATCTCGCAGTCGAGCACGGTGTCGCTCGAGCCCACGTACTCGGCAAACGGCATGCCGCAGGGCGTATCCTCGGGCAGAATCATAATGCCGGAGTGGTCGCCGCCCAGGCCGAGCTCGCGTGCGGAGCAGTTCATGCCCATGGACACGACGCCGCGAAGCTTGCTCTTCTTGATCTTGACGTCGCCGGGCAGAACCGCGCCGATCATGGCCGTGACGATGTGGTCGCCGGCCTCGAAGTTCTGCGCGCCGCAGACGATCTGCAGCGGAGCGGGGTTGCCGTCGGCGTCGAGGTTTTTGTCGCCCACGTCGACCGAGCACACATACATATGGTCGCTATCGGGGTGCGGGGTCTTGGTGAGCACCTTGGCGGTCACCACGTGGTCGAAGGATTCTCCCACGGTGTCAATCGCCTCGACCTCGGTGCCGGTACGGATATATTCGTCCGAAAGGGTCTTGGGATCCTCCGGAATATCGATCATGGTCTTGAGCCAGTCGTAAGAAACGCGCATGTAGCTCTCCTAGTTCTTAATCTCCGCAAAGGGAGGAATATCAAATGAAGACGTTCGCCTTAGGGTTGTCCAGGTGCCCCAGGTTGGCGTGAAAGAGGAGCGACGCGTACTAAAGGTACGCGAGCGACGGTTTGAACGCCAAGATGGGGTGCCTGGGCAAGCCTAAAATTGGTTGAGGAACCTCATATCGCCCGTCATGAGAGTTCTGAGGTCGGGCAGGTCGTAGCGCAGGGCCGCGACGCGCTCGGCGCCAATGCCAAAGGCGAAGCCGGTGTACTTCTCGGGATCGATGCCGCAGTTGATCAGGACGTTGGGGTCGACCATGCCGCAGCCCAGGATCTCGATCCAGCCGCTGTGCTTGCAGAAGTTGCAGCCCTTGCCGCCGCACACGTGGCAGCTCACGTCCACCTCGCAGGAAGGCTCGGTGAAGGGGAAGAAGTGCGGGCGGTAGCGCGTCTTGCGGTCCTCGCCAAACATGCACTTAACAAAGTAGTCGAGCGTGCCCTTAAGGTCGCCAAAAGTGATGCCCTCGTCGACGACTAGGCCCTCAATCTGGTTGAACTGCGGCAGGTGGCAGGCGTCGGCCGTGTCGGGACGGTAGACGGTGCCCGGGCAAATCATGTAGATGGGCGGCTTTTGCGACTCCATGGTGTGGATCTGCACACCCGAGGTCTGGGTGCGCAGCAGCACGTCGGACTCGCCGTGGGCGTGGGCCTCGGGATGCGCGACGCTGCCGGGGTTATTGTCGACCACGTAGAAGGTATCGCGGGCCGAGCGGCTCGGGTGATCCATGGGGGCGTTGAGCGCGGTGAAGTTGTAGTAGGAGGTGTCGACCATGGGGCCGGACTCGACGGTGTAGCCGATGCCGCAGAAGATGTCCTCGGCCTCCTCGATAATCTGCTTGATCAGGTGCTGGTGGCCGATCTGCGGACGGATGCCCGGCAACGTGATGTCGACGGCGTCGTGCTCCAGTGCGTGCTTGAGGGCGGCGGCCTTCATCTCGGTGTTGCGCTCGTCGAGCATGCCCTCGATCAGCTGGCGCATCTCGTTGGCGCGCTTGCCCATCACGGGACGATCCTCGGGGGCGAGCTTGCCCATCATGCGCATCAGACCGGTAATACGGCCCTTGCGGCCGAGCAGCTCAACGCGCGCAGCCTCGAGCTTGGCGGCGTCGTCGGCGCCTGCGACGAGCTCCTTGGCCTCTTCCTCGAGTTTGACCAGATCATCAATCAGACTCATGTCTTCCCTTTCGTCTCTCGCGCATTCGCTTGCCGGGGCGACCGATGCCGCTTGGCGCTACGAAAACGCGGCCCGGTTCGGTAACAAAAAACCGCCCTCGGGCATGTGCATTGCCCAAGGACGGTTGAATTCCGCGGTACCACCTTGTTTGACCCGGCGGATGTCTGGCCCGCCGTGCCCACTCTGCGCCCCTTGTCGCGAGGCTCACGGCTTCCCTACTGGGGCTTCGCCGCCGCTGGCCGCGTGCCCGTTGAGGTTGCTGCTCGGGAGTGAACGCTTGGCCCTTGCCACCGCAGGAAGGCTTGCAGCCCATGACCTTCCCTCTCTTGCCGGCGACGCGGCGGGCAAAACCCTCTCCGTCAACGCATTGGGCTATAGGATAACACATTCTGCGAGCATATCGCCGCGTTCCGTTTTGTTCGCACTGGGTACAAGGCAGGTAGCTGTGCAAACTGGCCGCACGCCCACCCGTGGCGCTCGACCTGCGAGATCAAGGATATAGGTATGGGAAAGAAACTCGATAAGAAGGCCAAGGCCGCCGTAGCCAAGGCCTCTAAGAACGCCAAGGCGGGCAAAGGCATCAAGAAGCTCCGCAAGCTCGAAGGCAAACTGTGGACCCGCGAGTACCTGCTCAAGATTGCCGAGTTCGATGGCGCGACGATTGCCCCCGCCAACGGCGCCGCGGCCCGCGCCGATGCCATGGGTACTCTTGCCGGCGAACATCACAAGCTCCTGACCAGCAAAAAGTCCGTTGAGCTCGTGCGCTCTCTCGCGCGTGAGACAGTCGCGGGCGAAAAGATCGACGACCCGCAGCTGCTCGACGAGATTCGCGTGCTCGGCCGCGACCAGCGCGAGGCAAGCGCCATTCCCACCGAAGAAGCCGAGGCCTGGACCAGGCTCACCTGCGAGGCCGACGCCGTGTGGCACAAGGCCAAGACGGCCAACGACTGGGCGAGCTTTGAGCCCTATGTGGATAGAATCGTCACCCAACTTAAGCATCAGGCCGAGCTCATGGACCCCAAGCGCGACCCATACGATGTTTGGCTCGACCAGTACGAGCGCGGCCTTTCCGCCAAGAGCTTCGATGCGTTTTGTGACGAGGTCAAGGCCACCGTCGTGCCGCTCGTGCACGCCATCGGCGAGCGCGGACAGCAGCCTACTGCCGACTTTTTGCACGCGCATGTGCCCGAGGCCGCCCAGCGTGCCATGAGCTTCGACCTGATGAAGCTCGTCGGCCTTAACCTGGACGACACCACGCTCGCCTTTACCGAGCATCCGTTTAGCGAGGGCTTTGCCGTGGGTGACGCGCGCATCGCGACGCACATCTACGAGGACGACTGCATCTCCAACGTCTACAGCATCATCCACGAGGCCGGTCACACCATGTACGAGCTGGGCGTGAACCCCGCCTACGCGCGCACGTGCCTGGAGGGCGGCACCTCCATGGGCATCCACGAGAGCCAGAGCCGCTTCTTTGAGAACACCGTTGGCCGCAGCCGCGCCTTTATGGGGCCGCTGCTCGAGGTGTTGCGCCGTCACGCGCCCGAGGTCTACGGCAACGTGGACGAAGATGCGCTCTACCGCGCCGTGAACATCGCCCAGCCGTCGCTGATCCGTACCGAGGCCGACGAGCTCACTTACCCGCTGCATATTATGGTGCGCTACGAGATTGAGCGCATGCTGTTTGCCGGCGAGGCCACAGCCAAGGACATCCCCGCGCTTTGGAATCGCTTTATGGACGAGTACCTGGGCATTCCGGTTCCCGACGACACGCGTGGCTGCCTGCAGGATACGCACTGGAGCGGCGGCTCGTTTGGCTACTTCCCCACCTATGCGCTGGGCAGTGCCTACGACGCCATGTTCGTGCCGGCCATGTGCCGCGACGGTGTCGACCTCAACGGCGCCTGCGCGAGCGGCGACCTGGCACCCGTCCGCGCCTGGCTGGGCGAGCACATTTGGCAGTGGGGCCGCGCCAAGGACGCGCCGGAGCTCATCAAGGGCGCCTGCGGCATGGCATTCGACGCCCGCTACTACTGCAGCTACCTGCAGGACAAGTTCACCACGCTGTACGAGTTGTAAAGCCCAGGCAACACGTCAACGCAAAGGGGCGCCGCAGGATCTATCCGCGGCGCCCTCTTTTTCTAGTCATTGGGGACGTTCTTAAATGACTACTCTTTGAACGCCAACCATGTTGACGCCGATGTCTTGGCAACGGCAGCGAAAACAGCCCCAAGCGAGCAAAGTGACGTGAAATGAAAGGGCGCTGACCTTCTGGTCGCGCCCTTGAAATTGAACGTCAGATTGCCGCTTGGGACCGTTTGCAGCGTCGAGCGGTTACGCGGTTTGGTAAAACCGCGTAACTATAGAGCTTCCAGAGCACTTGCGATGCGCTTCATGGCGGCGTCGGCAGCGGCTTGATCGGGGGCTTCGGCCAGCACACGAATCACCGACTCGGTTCCGCTCTTGCGCACGAGCACGCGGCCCTCGCCCGCCAGCGCGGCCTCGGCCTCGGCGATCGCATTCTGCACGCCCATGCTCTCGATCGCGGCGTCCTTGTCGGCCACGCGCACGGCAACCTGCGCCTGCGGCAGCAGCTTGCACGGAGCCGTGAGCTGCGAGAGCGTCTCGCGTTCGGCGCGAATCACTTCCATCACACGCAGCGAGGTCATAATGCCGTCGCCCGTGCGCTCGATATCGCCAAAGATCGTATGGCCCGTCTGCTCGCCGCCCAGGCTGTAGCCGCCCTCGCGCATCTTGGCATACACGTGACGGTCACCCACGCCGCTGGTCACGGCGCTCAGGCCGGCAAGCTCCAGCGACTTGATCAGGCCAAAGTTGCTGGCAATCGTCGGCACCACGGTACCGCCCGAAAGGCGACCGTGTTTGTTCAGGTACACGCCGCACACGTACAGGATCTGGTCGCCATCGACCACGCGGCCGCGCTCATCCACGGCCAGGCAGCGGTCGGCATCGCCGTCGTAGGCAAAGCCCACGTCCAGGCCCTGCTCCACCACGTGGCGCTGCAGGCGCTCCATATGTGTGGAGCCGCAGTCCACATTGATGTTAAAGCCATCGGGCGCGGCATTGATTACACGCACATCGGCGCCCAGCGCATCGAACACCGGCTTGGCGACCGAGGAAGCCGAGCCGTTGGCGCAGTCGATGCCGATCTTGACGCCCTGCAGCGAAAAGTTCGCACTCGCAATGAGCGAGGCGATATAGCGGTTGCGGCCCTGCATGTAGTCCACCGTGGCGCCAATGTGGTTGCCCGTAGCCAGCGGCACCTCACTCTTGCCATCGATATAGTCCTCGATGAGCTCCAGCACGTCCTCGTCCATCTTAAAGCCGTCGCTGTTGACGAGCTTAATGCCGTTATCGCAAAACGGGTTGTGGCTCGCACTGATCATGATGCCGCAATCGAAGCACCCCTCCACGGTCTGATGCGCCACACCCGGCGTGGGGATCACGTGCAGCATGTAGGCGTCCGCGCCGCTCGCAACCAAGCCGCTCACCAGCGCCGCCTCGAACATGTAGCTCGAGCGACGCGTGTCCTTGCCCACGATTACGCGCGCCTTGGCCCCGCGGTTGGCACCGTAATACCAGCCCACAAAGCGGCCGATCTTATAAGCGTGCTCTACCGTCAGCCCAACGTTGGCCTCGCCGCGAAAGCCATCGGTGCCAAAGTACTTCATAAGAGATCCTCTCTATAGACAAAGGCGCGCCGCCAAAGCAACGCGCCGACAGCCTATTATCCTTTAAAGCAACCGCAGGGGCTACACCGTGAGGAACATCATCACGATGATCATGGCAAAGCCGATAAGGTCGGTCGGCAAAAACACCGTGCCCAGCATAACAGCGCTGGTGATGGTCGCCGAAACCGGCTCCACAGTTCCGATGAGGCTCGCACGCACCGAGCCGATGTCCTTAACGCCCTGCATATAGAGCATGTAAGCAAAAAACGAGCCGATAACCACGAACACCGCGAGCGCCTCGACGCCGGCAGCGTCGAGCGCCGGCATATGCGCCCAGGGCTGCACGAAGACACACGAGACCACGCCCGCCGTGAGCATTGCCGAGCCCGTGACGATGGGGCTGCCGTATTCGGGCAGGATCTTGGCGGGAATCACCGCCATACACGTGGCGCTGACCGCACACATAAGACCCGCTGCCAGACCAAGCGGCGAGATATTCAGGCTGGTGGGGTCGCCGCCGGTGGCGATTAAAAAGGTTCCACCCAGAGCCAGGCCAATGCCGATGACTTCACGAGTACGCGGCACGCGGCGATCGGTCACGCAAGTGTAGCCCATAATGATAACGAGCTGCAGGCACTGGAGCACCGTCGCGGTTCCGGCGTTTGTCAGGCGCACGGCCGAAAGATAGCAAAACTGGTTGAATAGCAGGCCAAAGGCGGTAAAGAGCAGCAGCTGCTTGCGATCGGCGGGTGTGGTCCAGAGCTTAATCAGGCGCTCGCGGTCGCGCGTAACAACCACGGCCATAAAGAGTAGACCGGCGAGAATCTGACGCACGCTCATAAGCCACAAGGTGTCGACGTGATAGGTATCGAACAGAAAGCTCGCGCTGGTGCCCGAGAAGCCCCAAAACGAACCGCCCACCAGCGTAGCCAAGACGCCCGTGATCATCTTGCGCGTCGAAGCGCTGTTCAGGCGGTCGCGCCATGCACGGCGGGTGCTGCGGCTGAGCTCGTCGGTGCCCTCGGGCACATCAATGTTCGATATATCGGTCATCGGCACCGAAGCCCCTGCGCCTTCGACCTGCTCGACACACTCTTTGCTCATTCCACTCCCCCGAAACAGTCTGGAAGCAATTCGGCTTACCTTACCACGGCGAAGGCACCAGCCGGAGGCTTGTCCGCTTATCGGTAGGACAATTCCGCAGGCGTCTTTCCATAGCTCGATACCGCAATGGCCTTGCATTATGCGACAGCCAAATCGCGGCAGCAGGCTCTTTTGAAATGGATATGACAAAGCCCCCGAATTCCACAATGTAAGCGATTTTCAAAAATGTTCTTGCCACCGAGTTCAGGCTCCGTTATATTATCCCTTGCGCACTTGCGCACCCTTGATCGGGCGTTTAGCTCAGGGGGAGAGCGCTTCCCTGACACGGAAGAGGTCAGAAGTTCAAATCTTCTAACGCCCACCAAATGTTCGCAGCTCAGAGGCTATGTCTCTGGGCTGTTTTGTTTTATGTCGCCAAATCCGCTGGCAGCTCCAACCGTCATCGCAACGTAACATCAATTCACCTGACGAATGGCTGCCAAACAAATTCAATACCCCAACATCAACAATAGCCAGGCACAAAACTGCGCCGCAAGCTGCTCCAACCGCCCAACTGGCCAAAAGTCGACCATCTACTTGCCGATCTATCCATCGGCATAACCAATCAGTCCGCACCGCAACTTCTCAGCAAAACGCCGCGATGTCTGCGCCCTGCGGTATCCTTGAGCCACTTGCACCTGCAGCACCAAGGAGCCGCCATGCGCACCGAGCTCGATGTCCCCTTTTCGCACAAAGAAGAAGCCAAGGCGCTGGGCGCCAAATGGGACCGGATCAAGAAGATCTGGTATGTACCCAGCGGCGTCAACCCCGAGCCCTTTGCCGAGTGGCTGCCCGGTGTTGACCGATCCGACCCCTCAGCGCCGTATATATATCTAGTACTGGGCAAGCGCGAGTGCTGGAAGTGTCACAAAGAGACCTCGGTCGCGGCCTTTGGCATTCCCTATCGAACCGATAGCGACGAGAGCATCGCCATCGCGCACGCGCCCAACGAAGCCGGGCACATTGCCATCGACACGGCCAACGCCAACGCACTCGCCATCGTGCCCGCTCTTGGCTGCGTGCCGGGCGAGATCCGCGACTATCTTTCTAAGCACTGCGGCTACAAGCCCGTAGGCGCGCGAGCCTCCAAAGCCCCGTCGCTCGGCAACACGTGCACCAGTTGTGACGCGCTGCAAGGCAGCCGCTATCTGTTCGAGGAGCCCTCGTCCCCGTTTGCCCTCACTGCCATCAACAAGCTGCCGGCACTGGAGTTTGTGCGCGTCGAAGTTGCCGGCGTCTTTGGTGTCCCGGCCACGCGCACCGACTTTGACCAGGCGCTCTTTACCTGGGCACGCGACCATCACGCCAAGTTCCACAAGCAACTCGGTGAGGGGATTTATTTGTAGGGACGGAGATACCTTCACAGTCAGCTCCTCCGCATCACCTATCCCTCGTCGCCGGCGTCATACACGATATCGAGACCACAAACAGGGCATTTCTCCGGATACACCGGCATATGAACGCCCGTACGTTTCCTCACTTCGTCGCTGAACCTGTCACGTGCATCGATGAACCGAATGTCGAGACACGGTATTTGCGAGCCGCAGCAAGGACAGGCGACAGCAAACGACCCGCAATCAACTTCTACGCCCGGAAACATATTGTTGTCGATAAGGGCACGCGGCAGTTTTCCGTACTTCCCCATCGCAATATCGCCTCGCCAGCTCATACACGCTCCCCTCTCGCTATACAAATCAGGAAGAGCATGCACCGGAGGGCGTGCGCGAGATCGCATCGCCACGCGATCCGATCAAACAACACGATCTTAAAAGAACGCCAAATCCTAATACGCTAATACGGCAGAAGCCCCGCCTTTTCACGCTTCTTTTCCGAGCAATCGAACTCGATGCGATGGGCCTCAAGAAACACCGTATTGGGTCGCCACTGATGCTCATTCGGCTGTCTTAGCGTCGCACCCGCAAAGGAAACGTAGTCGGTCTTATCCAGCAGATACGATTCACACAGCCGATATTCACCGCAAACAGGCTCAAACGAAATCAGATGAGCATCGAATAAAGCATGTAAGTCGCGCCGAAGCAGAATGCCATTGCCGGCAACTTGCGATTTAGGGCCCGAGTAATTCTCGATATGTGCAGCCTCTAGAGCTTCGCTGACGCCGCAGTCCGACACCGCGCAACGGCCGTCATAGGCGGCAACGAGCTGCTTGCGGAACCATTGTTGCCCCAATCGCTCGCGCCTTAACGCATAGCGGACCTTTTCGTCGTCGGTCGCACCCTGTCCGGCAAACTCAATATCGACGGGCATGCGCTTCAGATAACTCATGTCGGGCGCAAAACGAGGGTCCGGTCCGCCTTTATGAACAGGACCGTGTAGAACAAACCATCCGTTTTCGGGCTCGAACCGCTCAACAAACGCAAGGCCGAGCACCTTATAGCCCACCTCGGTTGCAAATATGACTCCGACTGGAACGCCACATTCCATGCAGTTGAGCATTTTACGGTTGTAATTCTGGTCTCGAAAACCAACGGTACCCGGCGCTTGAACCGAGTACTTAATGACCCACGTACCATCGTCCAAATAGAGCGGAGGCACATCGGTGTAGAAGCTCTTTTTAGAGTTATGGACCGAGAGCGCAAAGATCTTATTGGGATCTTGCTTCACCCGATCCTGGCCCGGCCAGAAGATCCCTGAATCCCGCGTTACGGGAAAGAAGTCCGAGCCAATTCTCAAACGATACTGATACTGAGGGCTATCTTCCTTGGTGTGGTGCGGAAGGCTGGTCCAAACGCCGCCGCGCTGCTCCTCACCCAGAAACCACTCCCATGCCTCAACGTATTCAGAAGGCACGAGACTGCAGGCACGGTCATAGCTTGGTCCATCCATCAACGGAACAGCAAGGTCAATGTCGTTCATCGCCAGCACCTACAACCATACGAACGCAAGTCATACCCCTCAATAATATGGCCGAGAGTCAATTATTACGAGATCTCATTCCGCGATCGGCACATCGTTGATGCTCTCGGTTTGCCGCTGGCGCGCTTGTACCCCGCTACCCCACTCCCCTGTATACTGATGTAGCACGTGTTTCATCCGGGCTTGTTGGACCGGGTCGTTCATGGGAGGGTCTTATGGCTGCTTCGAATCCGTCTAAGGGGAGCGTTTCTTCTTCGTCCATCAAGCCGCTTACGCGCAAGGCCGTGCGCTGCCAGCGCGAGGTCGCCTGGCTTGTCACGCAGGCGGCGGGCAGGCTTGTGGCGACCACTCAGGACGTCAATGCGCCTACGCCGAGCTTTGTGTTAGCGGCAGCGCTGGATTTTGTGCGCCAATTGGAGCTTGCCGAACAGGATACCAGCGGCCACCTCGACTACCAGAATGTTATGGCGCCCGACCTGCAAACGTTCTGCCGCATGGCCAAGTTGCCCGCCGCGCCCAATGCGCTTTCGGACGCAGGCTACATGTTTACGCTTTCGGGCGCGGACCTTATCCGCGACATCTACGCATACTGCAGCGAGCTCGCCGAGCGCCACGTCTTTGACGCAGCAGAAGTCAAACCGGGATATGTCATCAAGCTGGTTCTTAGGCTGTTCTTGATGGACGGGTTCGGGGCCATGCCGGCGTAAGCCGAGTCTTTAGCATCACCGTCGACTGGGCAACAACCGCTTTACCTTAGTGGGCGCCAATCGAGGGCCGATTATTGGGTCGTCTCGTCCACTAACGCATTTATTCCACGCGCTCTGACAGTCGATATTTGCGGTTACGGCTTGTCGACGGCGCCGTCGGCTCAAGCTCACCCTGCTCAATGAGCGCATTGACGCGTGCCCTAACCTGGGAAACCGTGAGTCCCGTGCGCTCCGCCAGTTCGCGCGTCCCCAATTCGCCGTAGCGCTTGAGTGCCGTCATAATCAAGTCCCCGCCATGATCGACCGGATTGATCTTTGAACGGTAAAGTACGACCTTGAACCGATCGAACCCCGGGCAGAACAGGGGCTCGGCCAGACTATGCGCGCGCATGGCATCGATCATCATCGGGATGCCCGAGCCATTGCCCTCAGCCGGCGAACCTGCGCCATCCGGCAGCGGGACAATCGACATGAGTTTCACGAGCGTCGCGTTACGGCATCGGGAGCTGCCGTCAAACAAGTTCTCGCGAGTCTTCCCTCCATAAAGGCCGCCGGGATTCGTCACCTCGATACGGTCGTCAAAAACGTCGACGGCGATCGATTGCCCACAGAACCGATCCCCGTATTCCCTGTGGATAACCGCGTTGGCGACTGCCTCGCGCAGGACCTCCTCGGGAATCTCCAGCGAGTCGATACGCGAGATGCCTTGGACGGTCGAGGCGCGGCGCAGGTTTTTGGCGACAGCCGCGACAGTATCCGAAATCATCTCGCCCAGGGTGCCCTCGCAGACTGTGCGGTCCATAAATCTTAGCGGTCCCGCAGCGCCCTTTTGAGTTCCCGCATGGACAGCCACATCAATGAAGAGCTTGGGATAGAACTGCTGAGGGTAAACGCCCGCGGCAAGGAGGCCGGCCTTGGTAACATTGCCCTGGAAGTCGAGGAGATTCAGACGCTCCATCTTTGTCTTCTTGTCCGTCGCACCACGCATCGCTCGAGGCGTCAACGAATAGGCGCGTTCTATCGTGCGGTCGACCAGCGACTCGTCGAGATCGCCCACACTCGTGCCGGGCACCGCATCGCGATCGCTAGGGCTCGTCCGTTCGTATGACGACAGTGCCAAAACCTCGGTCGACGAAAGGGGCACGTCTTTGTCATCGACGCGCTTGTAGCTGCCGCCCTGGGCGCCCCGCTCTATTACATAGCAAGGCTTGCTCGACGGGTCGAGCTCCTCAATCGTGATAACGAGAACAACGGTACCCCGAAGCCCCACGCGCTCAATGGTGTATTTGGGCGGATTGGCCAGCTTTCCGCGACCGCCAGCATCGCCCATGCCCGCCACGAATTGGTTGAGCACCTTCTCGGTCTCAAAGTTTGCAACTGGGACAAAACCCGCGCGCTCGCTCACTCCGAGTATGATGATGCCGCCGGCGGTGTTTGCGAAAGCGCTGACCGTTTCCCATACGTCGCGGGAAAGCGTCATGGCGCTCTCTTTTACTTCGACGCTAAGGTCATCCGAACCCATTCGCTTTAAAGACTCGAGCAAACCGGCCAGCTCGTTTTCGTTCATCTGCACGTCCTTTCGCTCGGTTCTGCGAAGAATGCCGCGAATAGATTTCCTTCGTCTCTCAGTTATCTCTCGTAATTATCTCTCATCTTTCTGTTATCTCTCATATTAGAGATGAGTGAGAGATGAAAGGTAAGATGTCTGTCATCTGTTTCATTTAAACATGTTTTCGCTGGTAAAACAATCTATATTGAGACAATACCATGGTTGCCTGTCTCTTTGCAGCATTGTTATCTCTCATATTTATCTCTCATCTTTCTGTTATCTCTCGTATTAGAGACGAATGAGATATGAGAGATGTGCGGGCGGCGGATGAGCGTGGATTTTGGACGGTCGGGAAATGAGGGTGGATATTTGGACGGTTTTTGGGCGTTTTGAGGCTGATTCCGTCCGAAAATCCACTCTCATTCGATAGGCGTCCAAGTTTCCACGCTCGTGCGGTGAACGCGCGGGGCCTTTGTCCAATCCGCCGGCATCGTCTCCAGTTCGCCGCAGAGCCACGGCCCCGTATGGGTATACTCTCGGGGATTCGACTCGATTCGCCCCCGCTGGGGCGTCAAAGGAGACTGCATATGCCCACCACCTCAACCGACCCGCGCGCCGCTGCCGCCGCGCTGCTGGTGCCTGGCACCACCTGCCATGGCTTTGTCGTCGAGCGCTGCGAGACCGTGCCCGAGCTCGACTCGGACGCTTACGTGCTGCGCCACACCGCCTCGGGCGCTCGCCTGCTGTACCTGGCGTGCGACGACGAAAACAAGGCCTTTGCCATTGGCTTTAAGACGCCGCCGGCCGATTCCACCGGCGTGTTCCATATTCTTGAGCACTCGGTGCTGTGCGGATCGGCTAAGTTCCCCGTCAAGGAGCCGTTTGTCGACCTGATCAAGAGCTCCATGCAGACGTTCCTCAACGCCATGACCTACCCCGACAAGACCATTTACCCCGTTGCCACCACCAACGAACAGGACCTGTACAACCTGATGGACGTGTACCTGGACGCGGTGTTCAACCCGGCCATCTATACCAAGCCCACCATTTTTGAGCAGGAGGGCTGGCACTACGAGCTGGACCTGCCGGAGGGCGTCGAGGGCGAGGACGGCGACAGCTCCGCGAACCTGCGCGAGGGCACGCTGCGCTATAACGGCGTGGTATTCAACGAGATGAAGGGCGCGCTGTCCGACCCCATGAGCGTGCTGGACGACGCCGTCAACGCCGCGCTCTATCCCGACACTGCCTATGCGCACGAAAGCGGAGGCGACCCGCGCGCGATTCCCGCGCTCACCTACGAGCAGTTCCTGGACACGCACGCGCGCCACTACAATCCTTCCAACTCCTACATCACGCTCTACGGCGACCTGGACGTGGACCGCGCGCTGGCCTTTTTGGACGAGCGTTATCTGTCGCAGCCGAGCGCCGCGAGCCGCCGCATGGACGCAGCCGTTGCCGCCGGCGAGGACCCGTCCACACTGGCGCCCAATCCGCTGGGCGTGCAAGCGCCCGTGACCTGCGAGTATAAGCGCGTCGAGATGGCCACCACGCCCGAGAACGCCCTGGTGGGCCTGGGCCTGGTGCTGGGCAGCGCGCTCGACCGCAAGCGCACGATCGCGGCGGATATCCTGTTCGAGGCACTGCTGGGCTCCAACGAAGCGCCGGTTAAGAAGGCCATTCTGGCTGCCGGCCTGGGCGGCAACGTGGTGAGCTACACCGCGGCCGAGTGCCTGCAGCCCTACGAGCTCATCATGCTGCAAAATGCGCAGCCCGGCGTGGCGCGCGAGCTGCGCCGCGTGTTCCAGGACGCCTGCCGCGACCTGTGCGAGCACGGCGTTCCGCGCGAGCGCCTGGAGGCCATCATCAGCAGCAACGAGTACGACCTGCGCCAGCGCGACTACGGTATCGCCGACGGCGTGGCCATTGCGTGCGACGCGCTAAGCACCTGGCTCTACGATGACGACGCCGCGACGCTGGCGCTCAAGTACGGCCCGGTGTACGAGGAGCTGCGCGGCGAGCTGGACGGCAGCTACTTTGAGGACCTGCTGCGCGAGCTCGTGCTGCAGAACGACCACATGGCGCTGGTCGAGCTGGTGCCGGTGGACGCCGCCGAGGGTTCGGAGAGCGCCGAGACCGCCGAGCTGGCAGCCAAGCGCGACGCCATGACCGATGCCGAGCTGACCGATGTGGTCGAGCGCACGGCCGCGCTGCGTGCCGCACAGGAGGCAGAAGACACGCCCGAGGCCAAGGCCACGCTGCCGCGCCTGCGTGTATCCGACATTGGCGAGGCGCGCCCCGAGCCGCCGTTGGTCGTGGACACCACTGCGCCCATCCCCTGCCTGCGCCACGACATCCCCACCAACCGCCTGGCCTACGCCATGCAGTATTTCGACCTGAGCTGCGTCGCGTTTGAGGACCTGCCCTATGTAACGCTGCTCTGCCGCCTGCTCAAACAGCTGCCCACAAGCGAGCACTCGGCCGAGGAGCTCGACAACTTGCTTGCCGGCAAGCTGGGCTTTTTGAGCTTTACGACCGAGGTCATGACGCAGCCCGACGTGGACGGCGTGCGCCCCTACCTGCTGGTGAGCGCCGGCGCCCTGTCCGAGAAGATCGATGCGCTGGCGAGCCTGCCGCGCGAGGTGTGGTCGAGCACGCTATTGCTCGATGCCGACGCCGACCGCGTGCGCGACGTGCTCACGCAGATTCGCATTGGGCTCGAGCAGGGCTTTATCAACAACGGTCACTCGGCGGCGCTCGGTCGCGCGATGAGCTACAGCTCGCCTTCGGCCGCGGTGCGCGAGCAGCTTTCGGGCGTGGACTTCTATCTGTTCCTGCGCGATCTGCTCGACCACTTTGACGAGCGCCTGGACGGCCTGCGTGCCAAGCTTGCCGAGCTGGCGGGCCGCATCTTTGTGGCCGATGGGTGCATGGCGAGCTTTACCGGCAGCGATGAGGACTTTAACGCGTACTGGGCCGCCGCGGGTGACCTGGGGCTGGACGCTGGCGACGGCGCCGATGCCGGCCGCGACGCGCTCGTGGTGCCGGCGCCGTGCGACCGCCACGAGGCCTTCGTTATCCCTAGCGACATCTGCTTTGCGGCAAGCGCATGCGACCCGCGTCGCTTGGGGCTCGACGTGACAGGCGCCTGGGCGGTTGCCGCCAACGCACTCTCCTACGACTACCTGTGGAACGAGATCCGCGTTAAGGGCGGCGCGTACGGCTGCGGATTCCGCGCGGCCGGCGAGCGTCAGGCGGCGTTCTACACCTACCGCGACCCGGCAATCGACCCCTCGATTGAGCGCGTGGCGCGCGCAGGCGAATGGCTCGGCAGCTTTGAGCCCGACGAGGCCGCCTTTGAGGGCTTTATCGTGAGCTGCGTGAGCGGCATGGATGCGCCGGTGAAGCCGTACGCGCTCACCAAGCGCCGCAACACGACCTATCTGGCTGGACTCGATCCGCATGCACGCGAGGAGCGCCGCGCCCAGATGCTCGCCGCCACGCCCGGTGAGCTGCGCACTCTCGGCGCCGATGTGACGCGCATCGCAGCCGCGTCACCCACCTGCGTCTTTGGCGGCCGAGACGTCATCGCCAAGAGCAACGCCGGCTTTAACGTCATCGACCTGCTGAGCTAACGCACAGTAAGCAAAACCACCACGAAGGGGACAGGCACCTTCGTGGTGGTTTGCGGCTGGTCGTTACTTGTGGAACGGATCGAGTTGCGCCTTCAGCGGATTGAGCTGATACAGACTCACAAAGCGCTCTTTGCGAGACGATGAGGTGTTGACCCAGCTGCCGTTGCAGACGTCGTACTTCGAATCCAGGCGGATCCACTCCTCCGGCTTATTCTTCTCACTCTTATTGCAGAAGTACCGCTGGTACTCTACTTCGTGCTCAAACTCAAACTCGTCATCCGAACCGCCATCGGTGTACTCATCGACCGCCGTCAGATTGCCGTGCTCGTCGTAATAGAACTCCGCATGCCCGTCGCGCGTGGAATCGATCCGGTCGAGCTTGCCGCCACTATACGAGTAATTTACCGTGGAAAACGAACTCAGAGAACCGTAATCGTTGCCGTGTGTGTCATAGGCCACGGGTGAGATACGCGTAATATTGCCGTCCTTGTCGTACTCGTAGTTGAGCGTGAGCGTCCACCTCGTGCCCACGGTGTCACCCTGGCAGTCCGTCGTAAAGGACGTCACGCGGCCGCTGTCATATCCGTACGAATAGACGACCGTGCGAGGATTGCCCGGACCAGTCTCGGTGTCGGATACTAGGTTGCCGCCCTGGTAGACATACGTACTCGTACTCTCGCCGTAGCCTGCGTGGGTCGTCTTGTTGATCAGGTTTCCGTCTGCATCGTAGGTAAACGTCGTGGAGGTCGACGCATCACCAATAGCGGCGTCGCAATCGATGCGCGTCAGGTTTCCGTCGGCATCGTACGTGAGCATGTTTTCATCTTCGTAGTCACCCGAGCGAACTTCCGCTATTTCCGAAATGCGATGCGACTCGTCATGCTCGACGTCGTAACCCATGCCGCCACCCTGTTTGAGGCTGCTCGTATACCCCGTAACATAGCCGTCCTCGTCGCGCTCAATCTCATACGTGCTGCCGTGCACACCGTCCTCGTCGGTACCCTCGTAGTACACCGGCAGCCACAACTCCTCGAGCTGCGTGTCCTTAATGCCGCTAACCTTCGTATCCTGCGGCAGCGCGATCGTGGCGAGCTTCTTTTTGCCCGAAAGGTCGATGCTTTTAAGGCCTTCGGCATTTGAAAGGTCGAGCTTCTCGATGTTGTCGCAATCGTCCAGGTTAACGACGGTGACGTTGCTCGCCGAGTTAAGCTCGACGGTCTTAAGGTCTCCGCAGCCCGAGAGGTCCAGGTTGACGAGTTTGTCGTCGTTGGACTCCACTGTAACGATATTGGAGAATGTCTTGCCCAGACCCTGCGTCGAGGCGACACCCTCTAGCTCGACCGATGTCACCGCCTTGGCCTCGTCGCGTGAGATGCGGCCGTCACCATTAGTGTCGTACTTGGTCGAGACAAGCGCACGCATGCCACTATCCGGGAAGGTCCTCTCGTCGATAGGCGTGGTCGCGATCTGCGTAAAGTAGAACAGCGCGCCGCCGCCGATGCCCGCCGCCACGACAAGTACTGCAGCGAGGGCGATGAGGGGCTTTTTGGAACGCTTGCGCGAAACGGGCTGCTGCACGGGCACGTATTGCTGAGGAGCGGGCGCGGCAGGCTGGGGTTGCTGCGTGGCCGCGACCTGGTCGGGCGCTACGGGCGCGCCGCATACGGGGCAAAAGAGGGCGTCGTCGACAAGCGGCGTGCCACACGAGCGACAAAACATGGCGGGCTCCTTTCGGTGCATTCTTTCTACGATGAAGGTACACCCAAAGCCGCAGCCATTGTTGCGCAACATTCAGCCCAAACCGCCACATAGGGGACAGACGCCTTTGTGGTAGTTTGGACAGGTTTTTTGCGTTTGCCCAGATAAAACCTGCCAAAATAAACCTGTCCCTTTTTGGTAGATTTGGGAGATGAGGCTGGGATGGATAAGGCTGAGTTGCGGCGGGCGGTGATTGCCCGACGCAACGCTATTGATTTGGATGTTCGGGCGGCAAAGTCTGCTGTTGTATGCGCGCGGCTTGTTGAGCTGATGGAGTCCAGCGGCACTGCGGGCCAACGCACCGTTGCCGTCTATGCCGCCATGGGTTCCGAAGTCGACCCCGCCGCGTTTGCCGCCGCGGCCGCCGCACGCAGCTGGCGCGTAGCTTATCCGTGCATGCTCTCGGCAATTGATGCCGCAGCTTGTGGCCAGCGCATGCGCATGCGGGCGGTCGCCGCCAGCGACGCGGCCGCGGCTCCGTTTATCACCCATCCCACGCGAACCTTCGCTGCCGTGGACATCAACAGCAGCCGCTTCCCTATCGTGCCTGCCGAGACTCTCGACATGATTATCGTGCCACTCGTAGCCTTCGACCGCGCCGGCGCGCGCCTGGGCTACGGCGGCGGCTGCTACGACCGCTACCTGCCCACGCTTTCGGCCACATGCCAAATCATCGGCATCGCCTTTGACGAGCAGCGTGTCGACCACGTCCCCACCGACGCCCACGACCTGCCGCTACCCCACATCATCAGCGCCTAACGGCTGGCACACCTCCCGACAGGCCTAGTGTTCCTCGCCGGCGCGGGCCAGGTCGTAGGGCGTGGTCTGGTAGACGTAGTAGTTGAGCCAGTTGGTGTAAAGCAGCTGAGCCTGGCTGCGCCAGACGTTGCGCGGCTCGGCGGCGGGGTCGTCGCCCGGGAAGTAATGCGCCGGCACCTGGGGGTTGAGTCCGCGTTTCACGTCGCGCTCGTACTCCAGGCGCAGCGTGTCGGTGTCGTACTCGGGATGGCCAAAGACAAAGAAGCGGCGGCTGTCGGTCGACTTGACGATATACAGGCCCACCTCGTCGGACACGGCCACGACCTCAAGCTGCGGCTCGGCCTCCACGTCCTCGCGGCGCACATCGGTGTTGCGCGAATGCACGGCATAGAAACGGTCGTCAAAGCCGCGGACCAGCGGGCTTTGCGGCTTCACCAGATAATGCTCGAACACGCCGCTCGCCTTTGCCGGCAGGTCGTGCTTCTGAATACCGTAGTGGTGGTACAGACCGGCCTGCGCACCCCAACAAATGTGCAGCGTGGAGTGCACGTGCGTGGTGGACCAATCCATGATCTGGCAGAGTTCGGGCCAGTAGTCGACCTCCTCGAACGGCATCTGCTCCACCGGCGCGCCCGTGATGATCAGACCGTCGTAGTGGATGTCGCGGATGTCGTCGAACGTGCGGTAGAACGTCTCCAGGTGGCCGGCACTCACGTGCGTGGCCTCGTGCGTTTTGGTGCGCAGCAGATCCACCTCAACCTGCAGCGGCGTGTTGGAGAGCTTGCGCATGATCTGCGTCTCGGTGGCGATCTTGGTGGGCATGAGGTTGAGGATGAGCACGCGCAGCGGACGGATGTCCTGGTGCAGCGCGCGGTACTCGGTCATGACAAAGATGTTCTCGCTCTCGAGCTGCGCGGCGGCAGGGAGGGCGTCGGGGATGCGAATGGGCATGGATGCTCCTTACGAGTCAGTTGCAGCTATGGTACAACGAGCGGCCCCATCCGCGCGAGTGTATCGCCCAGCGATGCCGCCAGCGGCCCAAATCACTCCAAAAGTAGAGATTAAGGCATGTCTCAAAAATCTGCGGCGCTTTAGCCTAGCAAAGTGGCGGCAGGACGCTACAATGGTTCGACGCGAAAAACTCGGCCGAAAGGATACATATATGTACCAGACGCGTAAGATCGGTGTGGTCGGCCAGGGCCACGTAGGAGCACATGTCGCCAACAGCCTGCTCATGCAGGGCATTGCCGATGAGCTGTACCTGTGCGATATCAACGAGGCCAAGGTGACGTCCGAGGTTCAGGACCTGCGCGACTCCCTTTCGTTTGTCCCGTACAACACCAAGATCGTCAACTGCTACGACCGCTACGAGGAGCTTGCCTGCTGCGACGTCATCGTCAACGCCGCCGGCAAGGTCGCGCTTGCCGCTGGCAACCGTGACGGCGAGCTGTTCTTTACCACCGACGCCGCCCGTACCTTTGCCAAGCGCATCGTCGACGCCGGCTTTGACGGCATCTTCGTGAGCATCTCCAACCCCTGCGACGTCGTGTGCACCGAGCTGTGGCACCTGACCGGCTACGATCCCAAGAAGATCATCGGCTCGGGCTGCGGTCTGGATTCCGCCCGCCTGCGCACCGAGATCTCCAAGAAGGTCGGCGTGAGCCCCAAGTCCATCGACGCCTACATGATTGGCGAGCACGGCTTTAGCCAGCTGGCTGCCTTTAAGGCCGCGACCATCGCCGGCAAGAGCCTCAACGAGCTCCAGGCCGAGAACCCCGACAAGTACGCCTTTGACCACATGGAAGTCGAGGAGCTCGCACGCAAGGGCGGCTACGTAACCTACCAGGGCAAACAGTGCACCGAGTACGCCGTTGCCAACTCCGCCGCGCGCGTCTGCGCCGCCGTGCTGCACAACGAGCACGCCGTGCTTTCGGCCTCCACGCTTATGACCGGCCAGTACGGCGAGGAGGGCATCTTCACATCCCTGCCGTGCGTGATCGGCGCCGAGGGCGTCGAGGAGGTCTACACGCTCGACCTGTCCGAGTACGAGCTCGAGGGCTTCCACAAGAGCTGCCAGCACATCCGCGACAACATCGCCCAGCTCGACTGGTGGGACGCCGAGGCCTACGACGCCAAGTAGGCCGCCGGTCGACGTGACACCTCGCTCATACGGACGCCATGCAAGGCGGGCCGCGCCGGAAATCCCCGGCGCGGCCCGCTTTTTGGCTCATGCGACACGCTCGCGAATCGAAGGTGAATGCTTTTCGACAGATGGAACAGGGCGCTTTAATCCTCAAACCACGCGATTGCGCGAATGGGCGAGCCGTCGCAATCCTTGATTTTGAGCGGTGCGCAGCTAAACCAGAACAGATCGTCGCCGCAACAGTCCAAGTCCTTAAGATTCTCGATGTTGACGATATCGCAGGCGCGGAACAACTTCTTGTGGCGCGTCAGGTTTTCGTCCGCGATGGGGTCGAGTCCAATTACATCAAAGCCGATGCCCTTGTAGCCGCCGTCGATGATCAGGTCCAACACTTCGTCGTCCAAGCAAGGATAGTCACCAAAGTACGCCTCGGTTCCCCAGCGCTTATCCCAACCCAAGTTGAACAGCAAAAACTCGGCCTGGATCACCTTGTTGCCATAGGGACGGAGCTGCTCCACAGTAATGGCCTCACCCTCGGCGAGCATGCGGCAATCGACAACCAATGCCCTGCCTATAAACTGGCTTGCCGGAAACGCATCGAGCGTCGTGCGGTCGGCAAACAGATGCGCCGGTGGATCCATATGCGTCCCCGTATGGGTGTACATCTGCATGAGCGTCTCTTTAAATCCGTCGTGCTCGTAGGTGCTCGCCGGCAGCAGCTTGGGTGTATCGGCTCCGGGAAATACCGGCATGTCTTCCCTAATAGCGTGAGTCAAATCAAGCACGCGCATGTTCAATCCCCATTTCTTTCTTGGCAAAGCAAAACGGGGCCCGCACTTGGCGGAGGCCCCGTCGTGAGAGGCTATTCCCGGTATATTAGTACTGCTCGATGCCCATGTAGCGACGAACCTCGGGGCTGTGGTCGAACACCTTGCCGCGCGCGGCACGCAGTTCGCAGCTCATCGCGTAGAAGAAGATCGGCTCCAGGTACGAACGCACGCTGGCGGGCACGTCGCCCACGCCGTACTCGAGCGCATCGAGCACCATGATCGTGTCGGTGTGCGTGTTGAGGAACGCGAGCGCGCGCTCCTCCATGGGGCGGCACTCGCCCGATCCGAGCTGCACAAAGTAGAACACGCCGGGCTCGGTGGCCTCGAACGGACCGTGGAAATACTCGCCGGAGTGGATGTAGCAGCAGTGCTGCCATTGCATCTCCATGAGCGAGCAGATCGCCATGGCGTAGGTCTGGCTAAAGTTGGGTCCGGACCCCAGGATATAGAAGAACTTGTGCTGCTGGCAGAGCTCGGCAAAGCGGGCGCCCAGCTCGGCGTTGACCTTCTCGCGCGCGGCGGGCAGCAGCGCGTCCATCTGCTTAAGGCCTTCGTACATGTCGGCGAGCGCTTCGTAGCGCTCCTGCTGGTCGAGCAACTCGGCGGCGATTAGAGCGCCGATGCCCTGCGGCACCTCAGCCTGCGACACGCCCTCGCCCCACGGATAGACCCAGGTAGCCCACTTGCCGTTGTCAATCTTGGAGCCCTCGCAGTCGGTCAGGGCAACGACCTCGGCACCGGCGGCCAGCGCCATCTCGCAGCCGTCGACGACCTCTTGCGTGTTGCCGCTGTGGCTGCAGGCAATAACGAGTGACTTCTCGCCAAGACTCTTGGGAGTCATCAGGCAAAACTCGCGTGCCGTGTAGACCGTCGAGGCAAACGTGGTGGCCTCGCGCTTGAGCAGCTCGTTGGCCGGCATCAGGTCGATCATCGAACCGCCACAAGCGATCCAAAAGACATTCTCAATCTTGCCCTTGCGCTCGATGATTTCCTGAACCAGATCATGTGCGTTCATCCTGATGTTCCTCCTTGTGGGGCAGCTTTGAACGACAACAGCTCGTACCTGCTGTCGTTCTATGTTGTTCTATATATACCACGCAAGCAGCCACGGTAGAAGCCATTGCGGCAAATTTGTTCTATATTGTTCTATTCGTGGACGTTAGATGTCGAACACGTAGCGCGAGCCCACAATCTTTTGGCGTCCGAGCAGCAGGGGCCGCTCGTCCTCGTCGGTAAAGTACGCCTCCATATAGAAGAGCGGTTCGCCGACCGGCACCTCCAGCAGCGAGGCCGCCTGAGCATCGGCAAGCGCAATCTCCACGGTACAAGGGTCGGACTTGAGCGGTGCGCGGCCCGAATGCTCGGCAACGAGCGCAAAGATGGAATTGTCCGCGAGGTCCTCGTCGCGCATCGTTTGTAGATACGGGTGGTCGGCAAGCACAAAGGCGTTGTTCTCGAGCATGACGGGCACGCCGTCGGCCGTGCGCACGCGCTCGACCACGATGAGCTCGCAGCCGGGCTCCACACCAAAAAATGCCGCGTCCTCGCGCGTCGCCGCAACCACCGTGCGCGATACCAGGCGCGCACCCGGCACCATGTCGTTGGCGGCACAACCCTCGGTGAAGCTCTGGACGTCGCCCTTCTGGCGAATCTTGCGCTTGAGCTTGGGAGCGCACACAAAGGTGCCCCTCCCCTGCTGGCGGTTGAGGTAGCCCGCGCGCGACAGCTCCTCGATGGCACGGCGCACGGTGATACGCCCCACGCCGTAGGACTTCGCGAGCTCCATCTCGGAAGGAATGCGCGAGCCGGCCGCGTACACGCCGCGTGCGATCTCGCCCTTTAGATCGTCCATAACCTGCTGGTACAGTGGCACGGCGGACACGTCAGTACGGTCGGTTTTATCGTCGAATGCCATCGTTACGCTCCATCCCGCGCATGCTCGGACTCAAACTCTTCAATCGCCGCCATAAACTGCTCGCCAAATGCGTCGGCCTTTTTCTCGCCGATGCCGTTGACCTGGATAAGCTCGTCGCGCGTCTGAGGGCGCAGGCGGCACAGGCCGCGCAGGGCCTTATCGGAGAAGACCATGTACGGCGCCATCTCCAGCTCGGTCGAGATCTCCTTGCGCAGGGCGCGCAGGCGCTCGAACAGCTCGGCGTCGTCGCCCACGCGCGGTCGCTGGTCCAGCTCGGCCTCCTCGCGCAGCAGGTCCACTGCACGTCGGGCACGGGCCGAGGCCTTGCGCTTGGACGCACGACGCTTAACGGTAAAGGCAAACGCCTCGTCCTCGACCTCGCCGGCGCGCGGGCCCAGGCCCACGACCGGGTACTGCCCCTGCGAGGTAGCCAAATAGCCGCGGCCGCACAGCTGGCCGATGATGTCCTTAATGCGCCCGACCGATTCGCTCGACAGCTCACCGTAGCCGCGGTCCTCGTCCAGATGCATCTGGCGAATGCGCTCGGTGTTGCCGCCGTGAAGCACGTCGGCGATGAGCGACTTGCCAAAGCGCATGGGACGCGTGGCCACATAGCGCACGGCGGCGCGGGCCATATCGGTGACGTCCTCGACCTCGAACTGCGTGAGGCAATTGCTGCAGTTGCCGCAGCCCTCGGCCTCGTTCGTGGCGGCGGCGCCCGAACCAGCCGCGGCAGCATGCTCGGCCGCGGTCTCGTCGCCAAAGTAGCGCAGCATGTATTCGCGCAGGCAGCCGGTGGTATTGCAGTAGCCCTCCATCTGGCTGAGCAGACGATATCGATTCTGAAGCGCCCACGCACGCTGCTCGTCGTCGAGCGCCTCATCGGCAGCATCGCCACGGTCGATCAGAAAGCGGCGCATGCGAAAATCGTTGCCGTTCCACAGCAAATGGCAGCTGGCTGGGTCGCCATCGCGACCGGCGCGGCCCGCCTCCTGGTAGTAGGCCTCGATGCTCTCGGGCACGTTGTTGTGGATCACGTAGCGCACGTTGGGCTTGTCGATGCCCATGCCAAAGGCGTTGGTGGCAACCATCACCTGGATATCGTCGTCGATAAAGGCACGCTGGCTCTGGCGGCGGGCGTCGTTGCCCATGCCGGCATGGTAGCGGCCCACGCGAATGCCGCTGGGGCCCAGTGCCTCGGCAAGCTCGCCCGCCAGTGCATCGACCGTCTTGCGGGTCGAGCAATACACGATGCCGCTCTCGCTCGAATGCGCGATCACATAGTCGCGCACCCACGCGGCCTTGGCCTTGTCGCCCATCTCCTCGCAGCCAAAGTAGAGGTTCTTGCGATCGAAGCCCGTCACCACCGTCGCGGGGTTTTGCAGGCCGAGCATCTGCTGAATGTCCGCACGCACGCGCTCAGTCGCCGTAGCGGTAAAGGCCGCCACGATGGGGCGCTGCGGCAGGGAATCGATGAACTCGCGAATCTGCAGGTAGGCGGGGCGGAAATCCTGGCCCCACTGGCTTACGCAGTGGGCCTCGTCAATGGCCACGAGCGGCACGCCAATGCCGGCGGAACCCGCGGCCTCCTGGGCAAAGGCTAAAAAGCGCGGCTCGAGCAGGCGCTCGGGCGCCACGTACATAAGCTGGTAGCGGCCCTCGCGCGCCCGTTTGAGCACGGTGTTTTGCTGGGCCGGAGTAAGACTGGAGTTGAGATAGCTGGGTCGCGCGCCCGCCGCGAGCAACGCGCGGGTCTGATCCTCCATAAGCGACAGCAGCGGGCTCACCACAAAGGTGATGCCGGGCAGCATGAGCGCGGGCACCTGGTAGCAAATGGACTTGCCGGCGCCCGTGGGCATAACGCCCAGCGCATCGCGACCGGCAAGGATCGCATCGACCATGCGGTCCTGTCCCGGGCGAAACGAAGTGTAGCCAAAATAGGCGCCGAGCGTGTCGAGCGCCATCTGCTGCATGCTATCGGTCATGGTTTCCTAACGTCCAAGTCATCTGCCGCCGATTATACGCCGCCACGCGGACCGGCGTCGCCCGGCTACAGGCCACGCTCATTCTGTGGGTAGTCATTGGGGACGTTCTTGAATGACTAGTCGTTTAAGAACGTCCCCAATGACTACAAGTGCCGACAGAAAAGGAATGTCCCCAAGTGCCGGCCCGGCAACGCCGATGTGCTGGCAATGACAGCGAAAGCCCGCCAGAGCGAGCAAGGTGCCTTGAAGCAAGGCGGCATTGACCTTCTGGTCATGCCGCCGAAGTTGAAAGGCAGATTGCCGCTCTGGCGGGCTTGCAGCGTCGGCCAGTCCGCCGTTCGTCAGAACGGCGGAACCAAACCTATATCACCATGACGTAGCGGCTGCCCACGTAGTACTGCTTGCCGAGCAAAACTGGCTCGCCATTGGGGCCGATAAAGCCGGCACGCAGGTTGAGCAGCGGATCGTGCGGAGCAATGCCCAGCTCGGCCGCCTGCTCGGCATTGGCGCGGACGGCCTCGACCGTGCGATAGCCAACCGATGCAATTTGGGTTCCGCCAACACGCTCGACCTCGGCAAAAATCGACTTGTCCTCAAGATCGGCCGTCAACAGCTCGCGGTAGGCGTCAAACGGCACGAAGACGTTTTCCTCAAAGATAGGCTCGCCGTCGGCCGTACGCACGCGCTTGATATGCAGCAGCAGCGCATCCTTCTGCAGGCCAAAGAACTCCATCTCGTTTTGGCGCGCCGGAACGATCTGGCGATCGACCACGTGTGCACCGGCCTTCATGCCATTGTCGGCACACAGCGCGGTGAACGTCTGCAGCGTCGAGGCGTGGAACTGGCGGTTGATGTGCGGCGTGGAAACAAAAGTGCCGCGGCCCTGCTGCTTAACCAGGTAGCCATCGGAGCACAGCTCCTCAACGGCGCGGCGCACCGTAATGCGACTCACCTCGTACTGTTCAGCAAGCTCAAGTTCGGACGGAATACGCTCCTTGGGTGCATAGACACCTTTCTCGATCGCATCCTTAATTTCGTCGTAAATCTGCTGGTAAAGCGGTGCGTTTTTGGGTGCGGGCATATCTGATCACTCTTATCAAAATAGCAAAATAACTAATACGTATATAACGTCTAGTTTTATGTTACCTCATATTGATAAAACGATACACCCACCCTACCAAAAAAGGACAGGTTTATTTTGGTAGGTTTTATCTGGGCAAACGAAAGCCCCTCGAAAGCTGCGAGGCTTTCGAGGGGCTCAAGCGGACAGGATTGCTCCGGGCCGACAAAATGCCAAAACCCTACTTGCCGTCGTCCTGCTGCAGGCTGTCCTGCTCGCTGAGGCGCGCCTGCCTGCTGGCCATGCGCGCAGGCTTGTCGGGATCGGGTACGGCCGTGGGCATGGGCTCGTCGACATGACCGCCCCACCAGCCGCCCACAAAGTTGAGCGTGTGGAACACATTGATCACGGCGCCGGGATCAATGTCACACACCAGCTTGATAATGTCCTGGCTCTCGTAGGTCGAGACAACGGCGTGCAGCAGGTACATTTTCTCGCGGCTATATCCGCCGATGACCTCGGCGCAGCTAATACCATGCTGAAAATGGTCAACATAGGCGGTCATGACCTCGTCTGCCTTGCGCGTCGTGATCTGCAGCGTCACGCGGTCGTAGCGACGATAGAAGCTGTCAATGGTCTTGGTCGAAATAAACTGGAACACGATGGAGTACGCCGCGTTGTCCCAGCCAAACATAAAACCAAAGATCGCCAGGATAAAGCAGTTGAAAGCAAAGATGACGCCCCAGATGGTCTTGCCCGTGTGATTGGAGACCCACAGCGCGATAAAGTCGGTGCCGCCAGTGGATGCGCCGGACTTGAGCGCGATGGCAGCGCCCAGACCCGAGACCACGCCGCCAAAAATAATGAGCATGATCTTGTCGCCCAAAAACGGCGCGAAGTGAAAGACGTTGAGAAACAGCGACGAGAGCACGACCTGCATCATCGAGAAGATGACGAAGCGCTTGCTAATGCCGCTCCAGCATAGGAGCGCCACGGGGATGTTGAGCGCGAGCATGCCGAGCGAGATGTCGATATGAACGCCGCCCAGCGAGGTAACGCGATCGAGCAGGACCGCGACACCGGTGAGGCCACTCGGAAGCAAGTCGGCGGGCTGAATGAACGCCTGGATCAGAAATGTCTGAAGGACGGCGGAAATTGTGACCGCCACGGCGGTAATAGCGCGGCGGACGATGGTAAGGCGGCCGAGCACGAGCACGCGGTCCGTGAGCTGATCGATGGCGTTCGCCACGGAGGCTCCTTTCGAAGGCAGATGTAGTTGTGGGGCATGTCGGCGATTGTAGCATGGAGCGACAGAAGGCGCTTCAATTCACCCTCTCTCGACAACCAAAACGGGACAAGCAAGCCCACGACTAATGGCCCAAATTCCAAGTGAGTAGACTTTTCGTGACCTGCCGAGCACACCAAAAACTGTCACCTCTGTGAACTGCGGTTTTACTAAGGCAGATACGCCTTGTGCTCGACCTGCGCCAAAAAGTCTACTCACTTAGTTCGAATCGAAGCCAAACGGATCCAAACTGAAGCCAATTAAGCCCATCCGCATCAAAAAACGCGTGAATCCGTAACTCTCACGGTGGATTGACGCTACAAAGCGGCCAAAATGTCGGACAGGTTGTCGATGACAACGTCGGCGGCGGACTGATCCAGGTTGACGCCCTCGTGCGGACGCAGCGCCAGGACGCGGGCGCCGGAACGCTTGCCGGCCTCGATCCCCAAAGGGGAATCCTCGATAACCAGGCACTCGGTAGGCTCCACCCCCAGCGCTTCCATGGCGCGCAGGTAGATCTCGGGGTCGGGCTTAAACGCGCTGCACTCGTGGCCGCTGATGGTGTAGTCCAGCACGTCGGCGATGCCGGCAATCTCCACCAGCTCGTCGATCAACTCGCGATAGGACGAGCTCGCGATGGCGCACTTCACGCCGCGTTCGTGCAGCTCACGCATCACCGGCTCCGTCTGCTCGTTGAGCAGCTCGGCATACGGAACGGGGTGGTCCGGGCTGTAGACTTGTTTGTACTCTACGCGCAAACGCTCGCGCAGCTCAATATCGTCGGGAACCAGCGCCTCCCAAATGGCGGGCTCGTTAGACCCCGAAAGATCGGGAATCTCGTCAAAGTGAAAGCCCTTCTCTTCCATAAACGCCACGCGACGGCGGTTGTAGAACCACTCGGTATCGACCAGCACGCCGTCCATGTCAAACAGCACTGCCTTGATCATACGCATCTCCTCCCACCTGCCAAAAAGGGACAGGTTTATTTTGGTAGGTTTTATCTGGGGTTTGCGGCGTGACGGGCACGCCCTTCCCAAAGCAAAAAGGGGACGGGGCGCAAACCCCATCCCCTCTCAATCAACCCGTAAGGTCTACTTACTTGTGATTAGTAGGAAAGCTTCCACATGTAGCGACGCATGGTCAGCGGGTGCTGGCGGGCCTCGGCGATCTGGTTGCCGTACTCACGCATAACGGCGAGGTGCAGCAGCGGGTTGAAGTAGGTGAGGACGCTTGCCGGCACGGCGTCAGCCAGGCCGTAGTCCTTGGAGTCGATCAGAGCGACCTTGGCGCCCATGCGCTCAAGGAAGGTGAGGGCGCGGGCGTCCATCGGACGGGTGGCGCCATCGGACATGAAGAAGACATAGGGCTTACCCTCGGTGGAAACCTCGAACGGGCCGTGGAAGTACTCGCCGGTGTTGTAGGCGGCGGCGTCAATCCACTGCATCTCGGTGAACAGGAAGGCGGCGTGAGAATAAGCCATCTTCTCGGAGGCACCGGAAGCCATGAAGTAGATCATCTTGTCGTCCTTGAAGTCCTCGGCGAACTTCTTGGCGAGCTTCTTGCAGTGCTGAGCGGCGTTCTCGCAGAGCTCGAAGACGTTGGTGAGGCCGGTGATCATGTCCTCGTAGTGGTCATAGCCCTCGGTCTGCTGAAGGATCTCGAGAGCAAGAGCGATGGCGTAGCCGGGCTTCTCGCACTTGGCAGCGTAGTTGGCGTGGAAGCCGTGAACGATAACGTGGTCGGCGTCGACGGTCAGAGCCGAGCCAGCCTTGTTGGTGAGGGAGACGACCGGGCAGTTGTGCTTCTTGGCGGTCTTGTTGGCCTCGACGGTCTCGGGCGTGGAGCCACCGAGGGAGCAGGTGATCACGAAGGTGTGCTCGTTGACCCAGGAGGGCGTGTCGTAGTTGAACTCGTTAGCGGTGAAGATCTGAACGTTCAGCTTGTCCGTGTTGTTGGCCAGGAAGTACTTGGCGGGGTAAAGGTCGGACATGGAAGCACCGCAGCCGACGAAGGCGACGCTGTGGATCTCGTGGTTGGACAGGACGTCAGCAACGATCTGCTTAGGGAGGTTAAGGTCGATCTCGTACATCTGACACATTCCTTTCGATTTTTGCGGCGCCACATTGCCGGGCGCTCGCAGGGTTACCGTAATTTGGACCGAGTCGCCGGCCCGTTGAGGATGTGACAAAGGGACTGTCCCTTTGACACATTTGGGGATGGAAGCCTGCCTGGGGTATGGGATGCCAGGCAGGCCCCCGGGGAAAGCGGTTAGACGCTTGGTCGCGACTAGGCCAGGATGCCGGCCGCGGAGAGGGCGATGCCGCCCACGATGGCGATCACGAGAAGCCAACCGGTGTTGACGTTCTTCTTGATGAGCCAGTACATAAGGCCGGTGAGGCCAAGGGAGATCATCTGGGGCATCATGCTGTCCAGGATGTCCTGAATCACGACGGTGCCGTCAGCGAACTGCATCGGGGTGGTGGCGCCGATCAGCGTGGCGATCATGCCGCCCACGGACATAAGACCCACGATGCCGCAGACATACATGAGCTTCTCCATGAGGTCGCCGCCCTGAAGCTTGCTCAGGTACTCGTGACCACCCTGATAGCCCATCTTGGCTGCGAACCAAGTGATCAGCACAGAGGGGACGATGGAGATGAGAAGGGCCAGGATCGGGCCCATGATGGAGCCCTGCTGAGCCAGCTGAACGCCCAAGCCAAAGGCGATAACGCGGATGGTGCCCTGGAAGAAGGAGTCACCGATGCCGGAAAGCGGGCCCATAAGGGAGGTCTTGACCGCGTTAATCGAATCGGGATTGAAGTTCTCGGGATCCTTGGCGTACTCCTCCTCCATGGAGGCGGCGAGGCCTAGGATAAAGGCGCTCGTCTGCGGAGTGCAGTTGTAGAACGCCATGTGACGGTGGTAAGCCTCTTTCTTAGCAGCGAGCTGCTTGGGGTCAGACTCGTCGGGATAGAGGCGGTCGAGCGTGGGAACCATGCCGTAGAGGAAGCCCATGTTCATCTGACGCTCGTAGTTCCAAGAGGCCTGGATGGCCCAGGAGCGCCAGAAGAACTGGCTGACCTTCTTGTTCAGGGACACGTCCTTGGTTGCGGTTGCCATAGTGTGTTCCTCCTTAGTCTTCGTCGTCTTCGAGCGGATCGTAGTCGGAATCGACACCGGCGGCTGCATGGGAACCGTTGAACTTGAAGCCCATGAAGACGACAGCCAGGCACACACCGATCAGAGCGACCGCGATGACGGACAGGCTGAGGTAAGCGGCGAGCAGGAAACCGATGAACAGGAACGGAGTCATACCCTTCTTGATCATCATGGTGAGCAGCAGGGCCAAGCCGTAGGCGGTCATGATCTTGGTCGAAACGTTAAGACCAGTGGACAGCCACTCGGGAACCATGTTGACGATGGCCTGAACCAGGTCGGTGCCAACAAAGACGGCGAGGAAGATCGGCAGGAAGTACATGATGGCGTACAGACCGGAGCCGGCGCAGATGTGCATACGGTAAGCGGTCTTGAACTTTCCGTTATCGATCGCGCTATCTGCCACATGGGTGAGGGCGGCGATGATGGAACGGAACACGATGCCGAGGAGCTGACCCAGGACGGCGACCGGGATGGCGATCGTCATGGCGGTCTCGGCGGAGGCATCGGTCAGGCACGCAAAGGCAGCGGCCACGATGCCGCCCAGGACCATATCGGGCGGAACGGCGGCGCCGACCTGCACCAGGCCCATGGACACGAGCTCGACGGCGGCACCGACGGCAAGGCCGGTGGGCACATCGCCCAGCAGCAGACCGACGAGCGTAGCGCCAACGAGAGGCTGCTCGAAGTTAAGACGACCGAGCAGGCGGGAGTCCCACATGCAGAACACGCCGACGAGGCCGACGAGCACCGCACTGATGAACGTATTCATACCCTTCTCCTTTCAGTCAGGCAAATGCCTGGTTGATTACAGCTTGGCGTCGATGTCGACGCTCTGATACGTAGGGGTCTGCTGGACGTAGAGTTTGATGCCCATGTCGAGCAGCTGGTTGACGTCGGCCTTCTGGGTGGCGTCGAAGAAGACGGAGCTGTCCTTGCCGCCAATCTGATCGGCACCGTCGTGGTTGGCGGTGGCGCCCAGGTTGATGGCGTCGAGCTTGTAGCCCTGGCAGAACTGCAGCATCTCGGCGGTGTTGCCAAAGACGAACATGACGCGCTCGCCGAGGGTGTTGAGCTTGTCCATCTTGGCGAGGGCACGCTCGACGGTGAAGACGTTCAGGCGCACGCCCTGGGGCTTGGCCAGCTTAAGAGCGCCCTTCTTGATGTCATCGTTGGCGGCAGCGTTGTCGACGACGATGATGCGCTCGGCCTGAACCTTGGTGGTCCAGGTAAAGACGACCTGGCCGTGCAGCAGACGGTAGTCAAGACGTGCGAGGACGATCTTGGCGGGACCGGAGCTGTGGCGGGGCGCCTTGGCCTTCTTAGTGGGGGCCGCGGCAGCCTCGACCTGTGCGTTGGGGTTGGTCAGACCGGTGCGGGCCTCGTTGATGAGGGCCGCAAGCTCGGCGCCCTTGACGGGGGCGGGGCTCATAGCGAGCGTGAGCGCCAGCGGGATGTTGAAACCGCTGACAACCGTGAACTTCGTACCGTTCTTGGAAAGCTCGACCATGTTGTTGTTGACCGAGCTACCGAGCATATCGGTTAGCACATACACGGTGTCGTCCGCGTTGAACGTGGCGATCATGGCCTCAACCTTATTGGTGATGGGTTCCTTGTCGTCACGAGCAAGCGACACGACGTGGACGTTCGACACGTCGCCGAGAACCATCTCGAGCGTGTCTTTGGCGCCTGCGGCCAGGCCGCCATGAGATGCGAGAATGATCTGATTCATCTTGCCTCCTCCTTTTCGTTATGGTCATTATAACGTCTTATACGTTGCTTATATTGCTAATTAGTATAAAGACCGTTCGCGGGTGAAAATCGACCGTTTACGGGTTTAACGCAATCGAAACGATGGTCTTGGGTAGGTCGGCGCCGGCTAGGCACCGCCCAATCAAACGCCAGGCGGTACTTGCTCAAACACTTCGCCAATCCCTTAACGCACGAAGTACCAGGGGCTTTCTTGCACGGTGGGCTCCAACGTAATGCCCGTGCGTTCGCGAAACAGATCCATGTCCTGCGATTTCTCCGTCCACCACGCGTTGGGCTTAAAGGTCATGCTCTCAATGACATGGCCGACAAACACGCTGTTGCGCAGCTTGGAGAAGTCGGTGTTCATGATCAAGATAGAGGCGAGCACCAGCACAATGCCCAGGACCTTGATTGCGCCGGCCGGCTCGGCATAGATGCCAATACCGACCAGAACGGTCGCCACGGTTTCGAACGAAGCCACGACTGGCACCTTCGACGTCTCGAGGTCCATAGAGAGGCCCTGCATGTAACAGATGTAGGCAAGCGCCGTGGGGACCAAGCCAAACCCCACAAAGAGCAAAATGAGCTGCGCGGACATGGCCGCGGCCATATCCACCCACGGAGCTGTGATGGCAGCCATAACCGCACCGCCAAAAACAAAGCCCCAAAACGTCACCGCCAACGGATGCAGCGTCTTGGTGGCCATGCGGCTAAACACAGCCAGCAACGCACCGCAAAGTCCGGCGATCACACCCGACGCGACGCCCCAGACCGAGAAATGGAAACCGGACAGGTCCCCGCTCGTCACCGCGAGCACGCAGCCCAGCACGTTAAAGACAATAGCAATGAGTTTGTTGAGGGTCACGTCCTCGTGATAGAGTACGCGGCCGAGCGCGACGCCAAACACCGGTGATGTATAGAGCAGCACCGAAGCCGTAGACATGCCCACCTCGCGCATGCACTCGTAATAGCACGTGTTGGCGACGGCCAGTCCAACAATACCCACCAGAGCGCAGGGAACGAGCTCCTTGGGGCTCGCCTTAAACAGCACCCAGGGCGTAGCAGCCCTCCCCTCGCAGGCGTTTGAACGGCAGCCCATGAAGGCAAGAACCGGTGCCATCATGATGGCACCGGTCAGCAGACGGAAAGCCGCCATGCTCTGAGACGAAACCCCCATGGCCGAGATCCCGTTAACAAAGATGCCGATGGTTCCCCACATAAGGGCGGCGATCAGCACCAGCACATAGCCCACATTACTTCTCTTCAACGCAGCCTCCTCGGTATTATTTCCAATATGTTTCATGCTACGTTATAGTCGTTATATACATTTATCAAGACTGAAATCGGCGAACGGGAAAATATGCTTCCCCACATACTCATTGGGTACTCATTGGGGACGTACTTAAACGACTAGGACTGTCCCCAGCTGCCGGCAGAAAAGGAACGTCCCCAAGTGCCACCCCATTGTGCCAGCGACAACGGCAACGTCGATGTTTTGGCAACGACAGCGAGCGGGCCGCATTTGAGACAAGGTGACGTGAAACGAAAGGGCGCTGACCTTCTGGTCGCGCCCTTGAAGTCGAACGTCAGATTGTCCAAATGCGGCCCGCGCAGCGTCGAGCCGTTACGCCGTTCGGTAGAGCGGCGTAACTAATACTCAAGCTTCCACATATAGCGGCGCGTCATGTAGTCCTTGTGGGTGACGGCAGAGAGCGCACGCATGTACACGTTGTTGAGGATCGGGGCGAAGATCAGGTGGTTGAAGTACTCGCTCACGCTGTCCTTGATGTCGTTGAGGCCGAGCTCCTTGGCGTCGAGCTGGTAGACGCGCTCGCCGCCGTACTGGTTGACAAAGCGGATGCCGCGCTCGTCGTTGCAGCGGCTGCGGCCGACGCTGATGAGCTGGAACAGCGAGGTGCGCTTGTCCAGGATCTCGAAGGGGCCGTGGAAGAAGTCGCAGGTGTTGATGGTGCAGGAGTCGATCTGTAGCATCTCCTGCACGTTGCAGATGCTAAAGACGTAGGCGGCACCAAAGAGCGGACCCTGAGCCATGACGTTGATGCAGGGCTTGTCGGCGTTCTGCTCGGCCCACTTGGCAGCGAGCGGACGAGTGTACTCGAAGGCCTTGCGATAGATGGGATCGACCAGGTCGAAGGCGGCCATGGCGGTCTCGTACTCGGCATAGCCCTCGGTCTGCTGCGTGAGCTCCATGGCGATCATGGTCCCGACGGCGGAGTTGGTGCGGCCCATGCAGGACTCGTCGATGGCAAGGCTGTCGTACTGGATCTTGTAGTCGCAGACCTCGGTGAGGCCGGACTCGTCAACATAGATGGCGATGGTGCTGGCGCCGTGGTCCTTGGCGACCTGGGCGGCGACGATGGTCTCCTTGGTGCCGCGCATGGACACGACGACGGCCAGGGTGTTCTCGTTGACGTAGGCCGGGGTGGCGTGCACGAACTCGTTGCTGGTGTAGCTGGAGCTCACGACCTGCGTGGCCTCGTGCTCCATAAAGTACTGGGCAGGATAGTTGCCGCCGTTGGATCCGCCGGCGCCAATCCACACGACGCGCTTGATGCCGCCCTTGTCTGCCTTATCAGCCAAAACCTGGGAGACGACGTCCTTAACCTGTTCCTGAGTAGTCATCGTGCATCAGCCTTTCTTCTCGTTTGATGCTCTCGATGGCATACAAGTTACATACACGTTTTGGTTATGTCGACTAGTTGTATGCTATATTTGTCTTAGAAATTTTGCTGGTAAAGTTTTCGGCAAGCCATTACCAGCGGTTTTGTTGTCATGTTGGATACATGCTTGGTTCAGTAAGCATACAAGTTAGATATAGGTTGTTCGCATGAGCACTTCATCGAAAAAGAACTTGGCCCAATACGAGCGTCTGGCGGATACGCTGCGCGACCGCATCGCCGCCGGCGTCTACGCGCGCGAAGACAAGCTGCCGTCCGAGATGGAACTCATGGACGAATCGGGGCTGTCCCGCAGCACCGTACGCCACGCCCTTAAGGTGCTCGTTGATGAGGGGCTGGTGCGCACCGAGCGCGGACGTGGCGCCTTTGTGGCCGACACGCCCGCGCTCCACGAGAACAACCTGGTGTTTTCAAGCTACACGGCACAGGTACAGGGTCAGGGCATGAAGCCCACCACGCGCACGGTGGACTCGGGCTTTGCCAAAGCAATGGGCAGCGTGGCCAAGTTCTTTGACGCTAGCGTGGGCAGCAAGCTCGTCAAACTTGTCCGCCTGCGCTACCTGGACGACGCGCCGCTGTGTCTGGAGACCACCTACCTGCCGCCAAGCTTTGGGTCGCTCATCGATCGCGATATCAACGGCTCGCTCTACGCCACGCTGCGCCAGGAGTTCCATCGTGCGCCGGCGCAGGGGCATAAGACCTTTGAGGTGTGCTATGCCTCGCAAAACGAGGCGTTTTTGCTCAACGTCGAGCGCGGGCAGGCGCTGATCCTGATCACCGACTACGTTTACGACACCGACGGCCGCCCGCTCCATATCTCCAAGCGCATCCAACGCACCGACCGCGCCAAATACACCGAGCCCATCGGCTAGCCGACACCAAAACCACCACAAAGGGGACACCTTTGTGGTGGTTTTTAGGCGAGAAGGTCGGGGAACCAGGTTGGTTTGGGCTGATTGGGGGTGCGCTCGGCTAGAACCAGCTCCATCCAGCACATGTCGTACCAGCGGCCGAACTTTTGCGCGCAACGGTCGAAGGCGCCCACCAGGCGATACC
Organism: uncultured Collinsella sp.; assembly: GCA_958437495.1. Classification (GTDB taxonomy): domain Bacteria; phylum Actinomycetota; class Coriobacteriia; order Coriobacteriales; family Coriobacteriaceae; genus Collinsella. The sequence continues at coordinate 41,914 of CAUBOH010000003.1, forward strand.
CCATATGAGCATGGAAGTCCTGGCTGTTGTGCGTCAGGTACTCGTCGTCCTTGTCGTGCGGCACGGCGATGAGGGCGCACATGTTGGTGATGCCCATCGCGATCAGGCATTGCTTGAGCGCGTCATGCAGCTTGCGGCCCAGCCCGCCGTGGCGCACATCACGTGCCAGGTAGATTGACGTCTCGACCGACCAGTCATATGCCTCTCGGCTGTTAAGCGGACTCACATAGGCATAGCCTACCGGACGCCCGTCCAGCTCCATCACCAAATACGGATAGCGCTTGAGCGTACGCTCGATGCGCCCGGCGAACTCCTCAACGCTCGGCACCTCGTATTCGCAGGTAATCGCCGTCTGGCGCACATACGGCTCATAGATGGCAAGCAACGCCAGCGCGTCATCGGGCGTCGCCAGGCGAATCGTCGGCTCGGACATCTCGGTCATACAACCCTTCTCCCCAAAAATAAAGGCCGCCCTGCGCCAAGCTCAGGCGCAGGGCGGCCCCTCGTCATTACATCAGGCTACAGGACAGCCGCCAACGCGTCGACGTCCTCCTGCGTCGTGGCCCAGCTGGTGCAAAAACGCACCACCGTATGAGTGTCGTCGTACTTTTCCCAGTACTCGATTGCCGCATGCTCGCGAATGCGGGCCATGTCCTCGTTGGGCAGAATCACGAACTGCTGGTTGGTCGGCGTCTCCAAAAAGAACTGGTAGCCGTGCTCGTGCAGCACGCGGCGCAGCGCCTGAGCGGTCTCAATCGCCTGGCGACCAATCTCAAAATACAGGCCGTCGGTAAAGAGCGCCTCAAACTGCACGCCCGTCAGGCGGCCCTTGGCAAGCAGCGCGCCGTGCTGCTTAATGCGCGGAATGGGGTGCGCCGGGGCGTGCACGCCGCAGAACACCACGGCCTCGCCGCAGAGCGCGCCGCACTTAGTGCCGCCGATGTAGAACACATCGCACAGCTGCGCCAGCTCGGGCAGGGTAATGTCGCACTCATCGGCCGCCAGCGCATAGGCCAGGCGAGCACCGTCCACAAACAGCGGAATCTCGCGCTTCTGGCACACCGCGTGAATCGCCGCGAGCTCGGCCTTGGAGTACAGCGTGCCGTACTCGGTCGATAGGCTCACGTACACGGCACCCGGGAACACCGTATGCTCGTAGCTCTCGTTTTCGTAGAACACCTGGATATAGTTCTCGAGGTCCTCGGCGTGCATCTTGCCCTCGTAGCCGGGGATGGTGAGCACCTTGTGGCCGCCAAACTCGATGGCGCCCGCCTCGTGGCAGGCGACGTGGCCAGTCTCGGCGGCAACGACGCCCTCGCACGGCGCGAGCAGCATGTCGATCACCGTCGCGTTGGCCTGCGTGCCACCCACCAGGAAAAACACGTCGGCATCGGGGGCCTGACAAGCCTCGCGAATAAGTTGCTTGGCGCGCTCGGTATGCGCATCGGTACCGTAGCCGGGCTGCGGCTCCATATTGGTGTCGACGAGTGCCTGCAGCACCGCCGGATGTGCGCCGTGGGAATAATCGTTGTTGAACGCGAGCATGGCAATCCTCTCTTACCGGGTATCGGCCAGATGATTCAAACGGGGCTATTGTACGCCGTTGGGATAGGCAATGCGCGCGGTAAGACACTCAAGTGCCAGCACCAGAGCAAAACCGCAGCTCACGTCAGTCAAAAAGTGCGCACCGATCACGATACGGCCAAAGGCGACGAGCGCCGCGACCACAGCCGCCGTCCAAAAGACCACGCGGCGGCGCGACGGCTTTTCCTTAAAGGCCGCCGCGGGAAGCCCGGCGAGCATGAGGCCAATAGCCGCGTGCGCCGTGTGTCCGCTCGCAAACGACTTAAAGCCGTCCTTGGCTACACCGGCGGCAATATAGGCCCACTTGTCGGAGTTACCGATCGCCCACCACGGCTGAAACTCGAGCCCCTGCGTCACCTCGATCACGCGCATTCGCGGGCGCGACCACAGCGGCTTGACGATCACGTTGAGGATGATGGCCTGGGCGACCCACACGGCAAGCACCATGAGCGCCCAGCGCGTGAGCTCGTCGGGCTCGGTCGCGCGCGTGAGGCGATTGACGATAAGGTTGGCGACAATGACCAGCACAAACGTCAGCACCAACTGAGCCGCGATGAGTTTACCGCCAACCCGCAGCGATCCAATGATCTCGTAGCCGACCAGGCCCACGTTGACGAGAATGCCGAGCACGGCGAGCCATTTGCTCCCCCTGGAGTCGGGACGCACCGCGCGCACGAGCATAACGCCCGCGACGCTCGCCGTCAGCTCAAACGGCAGCTCGCCGGCGGCCTCGATAAAGCGGCCGTACATGCTGGACGAGTTGAACAGCATGCTCGAGATTTGGTAATCGAAAAAGGTGCCCACGCCCAGGCAAAGGGCAAGGATAACCGCTATAGCAGCGGCGTCTTTCTTATAGATGTACCCAAACATGCTTTCCTTTCGATGGAACCAGATTGCCCAAATGGAGCGTTTACGGCGTCGACCCGTTAATCATCGTCGGACGCACCGAGCTGCTGCAACAGCATGAGTGCCGCGGCCACGGGGCCGGTACCGTCGTTGGCGTCGAGACCGCGACCCAGGCCGCTGCCCGCGCCGGCGCCCGCCTTGTAGGGCACCGACAGCTTGCGGCTCTTGGGGAAGTTCACCGCGCCATAGCGAGTCTTAAGCTCATAGGCCACCTTCTTGGGCACGTCGACGCCCAAAAACGTGATGCGTCCGCCGCTGAGCGTGACACTCTCGAGCCCCAGGCGCTCGCCGCGAATGCGGATGCGCGCGCGATTGAACAGGTTAAGCCCCGCCAACGGCAGCTCACCATGCGCGGCCTCGGTCTCTTCCTGCACCTCGTCGATGCTCTCCAGGTCCTCGGCCGCTGCGAGCTTACGGTACACCAGCACGCGCTGATCCACCGCCGGCAGGTACTCCTCGGACAAAAAGTAGTCGGCCGGCAGGTTAATACCCACGCTCGCCGCCTCAACGCCGGCATCGTCATCGCCGCGTGCCTCGGCCACGGCCTGGCCCAGCATCTGCGTAAACAGGTCAAAGCCCACGCTCGACAGGTTGCCGTGCTGCTCGGCGCCCATAAGCGAGCCGGCACCGCGAATCTCCAGGTCGCGCATGGCGATGCGCATGCCGCTGCCTAGGTCCTGGAACTCGGACAGTGCGGTCAGGCGCGCCGTGGCCTCCTCGGTGAGCGGCAGCTCGCCCGGGAACATAAAGTACGCGTAGGCCTGCGTGGCCGAGCGACCCACACGGCCCTTGAGCTGGTAGAGCTGCGCCAGGCCCAGGCGCTGCGAATCCTCGATGATGAGCGTGTTGGCGGTCGCGTTATCGATGCCGCTCTCCACGATGGTCGTGGCGATGAGCACGTCGATCTTTTTGGTCGCGAACTCAATCATCACGTCCTCGACCTCGCGCGGGCTCATCTTACCGTGCGCCACGCCCACACGCGCCTCGGGCGCGGCCTCGTGCACGCGCGCCACGGCGTCGTCGATGGTCTTGACACGGTTGGATACGTAGTACACCTGACCGCCGCGGCCCACCTCCAGGCGAATCGCCGCGCTCACCACATCGGGGTCGTACTCCCCCACGTGCACGATCACGGGACGACGCCCGGTCGGCGGCGTGGTGATCAGGCTCATGTCGCGCACGCCGCTCGTGGCCATCTGCATGGTACGCGGGATGGGCGTAGCCGAAAGCGTGAGCACGTCAATCTGCTCGCGCAGGTTCTTGAGCTGCTCCTTGTGCTGCACGCCAAAGCGCTGTTCCTCGTCGATGATCACCAGGCCCAGGTTCTTGGGGTTCACATCGGCCGAAAGCAGACGGTGCGTGCCGATGAGCACATCAATCGTGCCCTCGGCAAACGCCTTAAGCGCACGCTTTTGCTGCGCCGGGGTGCGGAAGCGGCTGAGCACTTCGACCTCCAGGCCAAACGGGGCAAAGCGCTCAAAGAACGTCTCGTAGTGCTGCTGGGCCAGAATGGTCGTGGGGCAGAGCACCATGACCTGGCGGCCGGAGTCCACGCACTTAAAGGCCGCGCGCAGGGCGACCTCGGTCTTGCCAAAGCCCACATCGCCGCACAGCAGGCGGTCCATGGGCTTGGGCGCCTCCATGTCGGCCTTAATGTCAGCGATGGCCTCCAGCTGGTCGCGCGTCTCGTCGTAAGGAAAGCTCTGCTCCATCTCGATCTGCTCGGGCGTGTCGGGCGGGCAGGCGATACCGGTAATTGAAGAGCGGCGCGTATACAGATCGACCAGGTCAAACGCCAGCTTTTTGGCGTTCTTGCGCGCCTTATTGGTGGCACGCGTCCAGTCGGCGGTGTTGAGCCTGGTCAGGCGCGGCTTGTCGCCGTCGGGGCCAACATAGCGCGTGATGCGGTCGACCTGCTCCAACGGCACGTAGAGCTTGTCGCCGTCGGCATATTCCAGCAAAAAGTAGTCGCGCTCCTTGCCGCCCACTTCCTGGCGCGCGATCTCGCTAAAGAGCGCGATGCCGTGAGTGGCGTGCACCACGTAGTCGCCCGGCTTAAACGGGAAGGTGATCTGCGTAATGTCCACCTTGCGGCGGCTGCGCGCGCGGTTGGCGTCCATGCGGGCGTTGAGGTCGGCGATTGAGAACACGGCCAAATTGGCGTCGGGGACCACCACGCCCTGCGGTAGGGCAGCATCCACAAAGGTCACGCGCCCGCGCGAGATGGTGGGCACGGCGGCACCGGCGGCAGCCTGGGCGGCACCCGCCTCGAGCGAGCGGGCGTTGAGCGCATCGGCGCGGCGCTCGCGAATGGAAGCATGGGCCTCCTGGCGGGCGGCGCGATCGGCAGAATCTGCCGCTGCCACGCGCACGTGGTCGCCGATGGCGCCGGCGTTTTCGGGTGCCGCGGTCAGCGACTCCTCAAACGTAATGCCTTCGTCGCCAAAGGTGAGCTCCATCGACTCGCGCGCACCGCGGTCGGGAATGGCAAACACGCAGGCATAGCGCTTGCCCACGACTTCCTGAATGCGCGTCATAAAGCGATTGTCCGAGCCCGCGATGGCCGGCTGCTCAATCTTGAGCTCGGCCGTCACCGCACCGCCGGCACGGATGAGGCTTACGTAGTTCAAGCGTTGCTGAGCACCAAAGTCGAGCTGCTGGGCACGCACGTACAGGCCATCTAGGCGATCGACCCCCGCCTCGCCGGCACGCGCCTCGATATCCTCGTAGGCACGCAGGCAATCGTCGAACAGCGAGCGCGGCTCGGACAGCACCACGAGCGCCTTGCCACTCACGTGCGACAGTGGGCTCACGGTTTGGCCGTACATCACCGGCAAAAAGCGGTCGAGCTCGGGCGTGACGATGCGCGCATCCACCATCTCGAGCAACGCCGCCAGTTTGCTGTCGTCCTGGCTGGCGCGATAGAGCGCCACATGCATGTTGTGGACGGCCTCATCGGTGAGCGCCAGCTCACGGCAAGGGAAGATCTCGATGCTGTCTTCGTTGCCGATGGTCTGCCCCGTAGAGCTCACCATGCGACGGATGCGGTCGATCTCGTCGCCAAAAAACTCAATGCGCACGGGCGCTTTTTCCTGCGCGGGGAACACCTCGACGGTGTCGCCGTGCACGCGGAACAGGCCGGGCGCGTCGGCGGCGCCGGCATTGGTGTAGCCCATGCCCACCAGGCGCTGCGGTACCTCGTCAAAGGGAATCTCCTCGCCCACCGCAAAAGTAGTGGACTCCCAGTAGCGGCTCTCGACTGGCGGCACGCAACGCAGCAGTGCACGGGCCGAGGCGACCATGATGCAGTTGTCCCCGCGCACGATGCGCCCGAGCGCCTCGCAGCGCTGGGCAACCACGGCATCGTCAGGCGCCTGCTCGCGCCACGGATAGTCCTTGCGCTCGGGAAAACGGCACACGTGCGCCAGGCCCACATAAGCAGCAAGGCTGCGCGCGGCGCGATCGGCCGCGTCCTCGCCGCTCACAATGTAGACCGTGGGGCGCGGACGGCGCGCAAACTGGGCTGCCGCCATAAGCGTGCGACCCGATTGCGACACGGCCAGCGTCACGTCCTCGCCGGCATCGAGTCCGGCCTCGACAGTCTGCAGCGCCTCGGCAGTGTAGAGCTGCGCGGCTATACGGTGAATGAGCATGCTGTTCCTCCGGCATCGCAACGCCAAAAGCCCGCCGGGGCAAGCTCAGCGGGTCGTTCATCAAAGTTCATTAACGTTTATGGTACCGCACGGCCCCGTGACCAAAAGCCAAAGCGACATCATGCCAAATGTTGCCCACAACGGTCGCGCCAACACGTTTTACCAGCTTATTAACCCGCCATACACTCTGTTCTTTGTTACCTTTCAACACTGATTCGCACCGCAGCGCCCCCTAGCGGACATTTCGAGCTGCAAAGCGCCTATAATTGACGATATTTACGCATCCAATGCTGTTTTTGAGAGAGGGGGGGGGGTAAAAACAAATGGCTGACACTCCATCTTGTGCACTGTACGCCGGGCTTAAGTCACTCGGTCGCATCAACAACGGTAACGCCGCGCAAATTCTCATGGCCGGCAACGCCCGTTACGGTGGACGCCTCATCTCCGAACGCTTGACGGTCCCGTCGTTTATCTCACGCGAAATCGTTCACACCAAACCCGGTGACCTTCCCGAGCCGCTGTTTGCGCCCTTTGAACAAAGTGCACGCCAGATACTCAACCTCATCATGCAAAACCGAGGCTCCGACCCCCAATCGCTGAGCAAGGTCGCTAAACGCTATATGGAGTCGTGCGTCCCAAACATGCAGGATGCCCTTACCAATTGCGGCGTCGACGGCATGCTCTTTAGAAACGGCGTCGAGCGCATCGAGACCACTGACGATAGTGACATTAAAGATCGCCTCTACATCCATCTGATCTTTTTTATCGTTACCGGCTGCCTTGGCGACCCCGCCCGCGCCTTCGAGTACACCGAGTCCTTTGTGTCCGACCAGATGCTCTCGACGCTTGGCACGGTCGAGACGACCGTCACCTCATTTTTCTCGACAACCGCGCGCCCCACGGGAGACATTCGCCTGGGGCTGCTGCGCGTCGTGGGCAACTCGGCGCGACCGCCGCTGCGTCCCCTTACCACGAACCCGGTGGGCAGCATTATCGGGTCGCTGACTGGCGACGCGAACGCCATCACCGACGTCGATTCCGATGTCTCGCGCCAGCACCTGCGCATTTGGTTCCAAGACGGACGCTGGCTTGCGCAGGGCCTCGACTCCACCAACGGATCGTTTTTGATCTCGGGCGTCGACCGCTGCCGGCAGCCTATCGAGCTGCCTCGACGCGACCGCCCCGCCAACTTTACCAACACCCCCGTCGAGATTCACAACGGAGACACGCTTTGCTTGGGCGCCACAACGCGTTTTTTGGTCATTCGCATCACAGACTAGCCTGCCCACACATCTTCGACGCACAAAGTGCCGTTATTTGCATCAACCCCTGCAAATAACGGCACTTTTCAATTAAGGCAACGGTTGCGCTACCTTTTCACTAACATTATTGCTATGCACTTTTTTCTCGAAAGGATCGCCCCGTGACGTACGACACGGACATGGATATCATCGCGTTGTCTCCCTTTGAACCAAACGCCATGTTTGCGACCACCGAAGACTCCGATACCATTCGCCGCTTTACCACCCTGCTGGATTGCGGGGCAGTCGGCGGCGGCTCCCACCATCTTCGCAAGGTCGCCAACACCGAGGGCGAGACCTTTGCGCTCAAGACGCTGTGGCCCCTCAGCGGCTGTGATGAAAACGGCTCCGCTGTCAGCCCCTCGGGCATCAAGACGCTCACCGAGGAGTATCGCAATCTTGCAGTCGTGTCACCGTTGGGCGGCTTTCCCAAAACCTATGGCTACGGTTATGCCGGCAACACGCCGGTCATCCTTATGGAATGGATTGAAGGCCTGCCCCTTCGCGATGCCGCGGCAGAGTTAACCGACCCCGCCGAGGGCGGCCACATTCCCGCAAACACCGTCGCCGCAATCGGAAAACGCCTGGGAGAGATCCTCCTGGGTGTCCAAAAGCTCGATGCGCCGTTTGTGCACCGTGATATCTCCTTGCGCAACATCATCATTCGCACAACGCGCCGGCCCCTTGCCCAGCAGATTGCACACTGCAGTTTTGACCTTTGCCTGGTCGATCTGGGCAGCTCGAGCATCAAGCGCTCAGACCCCTCGTTTACCATGTCCACCGGCATCTGGCGCAACGGCACCCCCGAGTTCGCCCCACCCGAGATGCTCTCCAACGACATCCCCGAGCTGGCGCCGCTGCGCACGTCGCCCAGCATCGATACATACGAGCTCTGCAGCGTGCTCTACACGCTCTATGCCGGCCACACGCCATATCGCCTAAACGAGCATATGGACCAGTCGCCCTACCTGTACAAGATCGAGCACGAGCCCGAGCTGCTCGAGGCGCGCTTACCCGGCGACCAAAAGCTTGTCGATGTCATCATGAGTGGCATCCATAACGAACAGTCCCAGCGCGCGCCGCTGTCTACGATTGTCGGCAAAATCGATGCCTGGATTAAGGACATCGATTTTGAGCCGCGCACGCCGCTGCCCGCACCTGTCGACTTTAGCCAGCAACCAAAGGCTTCCGGCTCCGACAAGGCTCAGAGGCGCCACCCGGTCATCTCGCGTCGCACTGCGCTCGCGCTCGGCGGAAGCTGCGTTGCCGGCATCGCAGCTTCCGCTATTGCCACGGGGTGCTGGGGGCTTATCGACCTGGCGCACGGCATCAAGCTGTCACTCGACGATTACACCTGGGAAGAACTCGCCCTGATCTCCCGCAAAATCCAAGAGACCTCTTCCAACAAAAAGGCGCTCGCGATTGCCGAAACCTACCACCTGGTAAACAGCAAGCAGTCGCTCGAAAACGAGAACACCAAGACCGTCAGGCTTTCCGATGGGACCAAGGCACAAGTCCAGATCGTGGGCTTTAAGGCAGACACGCTCACCGATGACGGACTCCCTGCGGGCATCACCTTTATGTTCCGCACCCCCATCGCCATGCGCGCCGTAAATGACAGCGCTGCGACGGGTGGCTGGGAGCAATCGTCGCTCCGCGAATGGCTGGCGGGCGAGGGCATGGCTACGCTGCCCGACGATCTCCGTAATCAGATCCGCTCGGTGCGAAAGCTCACCAACAACATCGGCGTCACCAAAGACGCCTCCAGCATCACCGCCACCGATGACAAGCTGTGGCTGCCGTCCATGAGCGAGCTGTGCGGCTACCAGGCGCCCGAAACGTTCGCAGAAGGCTGCGAGTACCTTTCTACCCTTTACAGCGGAGAAGGCGAGCAGTACCAGCTCTATCGCGAGCAGAGCGTAAGCGGTCTGACCACCAACGACGCCATGATCCGAACCGTCGCCGGCAAAAAGATCTGCTACTGGGAGCGCACCCCCAGCGCCGACTGCAGCGAGGGCGCCAACTCGACGTACTTTAACCGCGTTGGAAAAGACGGCGACGTGTTTAGCTGGGCAACGCCCGGAAACAAACCGGACAAAAATACCTATGTCCTACCCGGCTTTTGCATCTAACACCTTCCCCGGACACTAGAAAGGAGTCTCACACCATGCGCGCGGAAACACCTTCCGAAGTGCTCTTTGATTTCCTTAAGTGCGATCTGCAGATCAATAATCGCGAAGCGGCGCGCATCTTGATTTCGGACAAGCCGATGGGCTCCAAACCGGCTCCAAGGTTTCGCATTACCGAAAAGACGTTTCTGTCGCGACGCGTGGTGCACGTCGTTCCGGGTACCGACAAGATTGACCCTAAGATGTTTACCGATTTTTCGCAGAGCGTCCAGAACTTGGCTGCAGCTGTAAAAATCGTCAGCGGCAGCAGTCCAGCGGCCGTCAACGCTTGCCAGCAAGCCATTACGGTGCATGCCCTCGAGCGCATGGCAACGTCGCTCGAACACTGGGGGTTCGATGGTTCCATCCTGCGCAATATCTTTGACCGCATCGCCGTCATGCCTGGCCTCAAGCAAAGCGACCGGCTCCTTTTAGAGCTCCTTGCGCTAACGGTCTGCGGATGCCTGGCCGATCCAAATGCCGCCGCCTCCGAGGTCAAAGACTTTGCTATAACGCAGCTAGCCCAGACATTTGGCACACTCGAGACCACCGAAGTCGTCCAGGCTCAAGACACTAACTGCAAGGTCAACGAGCCTCCTGCAAAACTGGGGCTGCTCAGGCTTGCGAAAGACGGCTCGGCCTTGCCGCCGATCTATCCCTTGAGCCTCGATCCCGAGGGTACGGTTCTAGGCTCATTCGCACACGACCGAAACGCCATCACCAATGTAGGACCCGATGTATCCCGCCGGCACCTGCGCGTAACATTTTCCAACGACACATGGCTCGCAAGCGGCCTTCATTCCACTAATGGAACGGTGTTGGTGACACGCTGTGGCGCGACCACCGTTATCGAAAAGCCACGTTCGCTGCGCACCGCCGATGACGAGGACAAACAGATTCCCATCCACGACGGCGACCTGCTCAAACTGGGCTCCTCGACTGAGTTTTTGGTGCTGAAGATCTCCTCGAACGTACGCGCTCTGGCCTAGGCCCGAGCTCGCCCAATAAGAATCAACGCAAAAGAGCGCCGCTGCACACATCGCAGCGGCGCTCTTTTGTACAAAGGCGCCCCCGGCCTTGTAACCGGGGGCGCCTATAAAGGGGAAACGAGCTTAAAAAGCTACATTAGGCATTGAAGCGGCGGCGGGTAGCACCAGCGGCAATGGCAGCGGCACCCAGACCGGCGATGATCGTAACCTGAGCGGCAACGTTATCGCCAGTGGTGGGGAGGGCAGCCTTGTCGGCCTTCTTCGCGTCCTTGGCGGGAGCCTTAGTCGTCGTGGTGGTCGTGGTGGTGGTCACCTTCGGCTGAGCGGGCTCAGCATAGGGAACCAGGGAACCCAGGACCTTCTTGGCAGCGTTAAGCCGAGCCAGGGCATTAGCCGCGGCCTGCTTGGCGAGCTCGAGGTTGGCATATGCGTCGAGAACATCGCTCTGGGCCTGCTCGTACTTGGCACGAGCAGCATTAGCCTCGTCGGACTTAGCCTCGACGTTAGCGTTGGCTTCCTCGAGAGCCTTAGCAGCCTCGTCCTTAGCCTTCTGAGCGTCGGCGAAAGCAACCTGAGCAGCGTTGGCGGCAGCAAGAGCCTTGTTCCAAGCAGCCTTCTTGGCGTCAAGGGTATTCTTAGCCTTCAGGGCCTCGTTCTCGAGGTCGTTGTACTCCTGGCCCAGCTTATCAGCCTTGGCAGTAGCATCCTTCAGTGCAGCCTGGGCAGCGGCAACGATCTGCGGCTTCTTCTTAGCCGCGGCGAGAGCCTGGTTAGCCTTAACCTGCACATCGATGGCAGCATCACGGTCGGCCTTAGCATCCTCGGCGGCCTTGGTAGCCTTATCGGCGGCGTTCAGGGCCTCGTTGTAAGCCTGGCCGGACTCGTTGGCCTTATTCATGGCATCATCAAACGCGTCCTGAGCGTCCTTGACAGCCTGCTCCTTGCCCTGAGCAGTCTTCAGGTCAGCCTCGGCCTTGGCCTTCTTGTCAGTGGTCTTAGACCAAGCAGCCTTAGCCTCCTTGGCGGCATCGCTAGCCTTCAGCGCAACATTGTCGAGCTCGTTGTACTCCTGGCCGAGCTTATCGGCATCAGCCTTGAGCTGCGGATACTGCTGGCCAAGGTTCACCAGAGCGTTTGCGGCCTTCCACTCAGTCATCTTCTGAGCGGCGGCGTTGGTAGCCTCAGTCCAAGCCTGGTATGCAGCGTCGTCCTTCTCGGTGGCATCCTTAAGCGCATCCTCGGTAGCCTTAACTGCCTGAGAAGCATAGTACGCATCGCGCTTCAGGGCGTCTGCCGCCTTCTGCGCGGTGTCAGCCTCGGCCTGCTTGGCGTCAGCCGCGGCCTTCTTGGCGTCATAATCGGCCCAAGCGGCATCAGCGTTAAATATGCCAGGGCCACTCGCAGCATAATCGTAAGCCTTCTGGGCCTCATCCTTCAGCTGGTCAGCAGCAGCCTGCAGCTGGTTAGCTTCGGTCTGCTTCTGATCGGCCTTGGCCTGCTTATCCTCGTAATCGGCCTTGTTCTCTGCAAGCTTGTTGTTGATCTGGGCCTTCATGGCGCCAGTCTTATCTTTCTCGGTCTCGAGCTTAGCAGCCTTGTTGTCGAGCTCGTTGTACTTCTGACCGAGCTCCTCAGCCTTTGCCTTATTGGCGTCAAGGTTCCCGTAAGCCTCCTGAGCCTTGTTGGCCTCGGCGAGCTTAGCATCCCAAGCGTCCTTCTTAGCCTTGGCGTCCTTCTCGGCCTTGAGAGCCTCGTTGTCAAGCTTATTGAAGTTGGCAGCAGCCTCATCGTCAGCCTTCGTGGCAGCCTCAAGAGCAGCCTGGGCATCCTCGACGGAGGGAAGCTTCTTGGCAGCCTCGAGAGCAACCTGGGCGTCATTAGCTGCCTTCAGGTCGGCCTTCATCGTGGCCTCGGCATCCTTGGCAGTCTGCTCAGCCTTAGCAGCAGCGTTGTCAAGGTCGCTCCAATCCTGATAAAGCTTGTCGGCCTTCTTGGTGGCAGCGTCGTAGGCGGCCTGAGCCTCCTCCTCGGAGGTCAGGTTCTTGGCGTTCTCAAAAGCAACCTGAGCGTCGTTCTGAGCCTTGACGGCCTCGTCCCACTCAGCCTTCTTAGCGTTGGCAGCGGCGCGGGCGTCCTCGGCCTTCTTCTCGTACTGGTTCTCGTTGTACTCAGTACCGAGCTTGTCGGCCTCGGCCACAGCGTCCTCGTAAGCCTTCTGGGCCTCACCCAGAGTCTTCTCGGCGTCTGCAAGCTGAGCCTGAGCAGTGTACACGGCCTCCTTCGCGTCCTCAAGGGCGTTCTGGGCCTCCTGGTTGCCGGCCTTAGCCTCGGCCTCAGCAGCCTTAGCCTCGTCGTAGGCCTTCTCGGCCTTCTCGACATTGGCCTTAGCCTCGTCGTAGGCCTTCTGGGCCTTCTCGACGTCGGCCTTAGCGGCAGCAATTTCTTCCTTGCTGGCCTGCTTCTGCTCGGCCTTGACGTCGTCGTTGGCGTCGGTGCCGGACTCAGCGAAAGCAGCGGTCTGCAGGACCGGAGACAGTGCGAGGCTGGCGGTAACGGCCATGGTCACCGCAGGCTTAGCAAGATTGAGCTTGGATTGCGCTTTTTTGTGCGCGGGCTGATACTTTGCCATGTTTTCCCCTTTGTTCAGAAACAGCCCGTCCCGAGAAAACGAGACAAATTTACTAATGCATGATTCATTTAAAAGGAGAAAAACGCGAATTGGTTGCGCAACCAAGCTATATCTAAGGTTTGGGACTTTTTTGCAAAAAAGTTTGCAAAAAGCTATTGCACCACCCGTACGCTGGGGCAAAGGTCTGCCAGCGGGCACTCGTCGCACTTGGGTTTGCGAGCGTCGCAGATCTCGCGGCCAAAGGTGATCCACTGGTGGTTGACCGACTCCCAATACTCGTGCGGCAAGATCTTGAGCAGATCCTGCTCGGTCTTTAGCGGCTCTTTGGCGTGCGTCTTGGGACTCAGCATCAGGCGGTGCGCGATGCGGTTGACGTGCGTATCGACCGCGATGCCCTCAACAATGCCAAACCCCACGTTGAGCACGATGTTCGCCGTCTTGCGCCCCACGCCCGGCAGCTTTACAAGCTCCTTCATGTCGGCCGGTACCTCGCCGCCGTAGTCGGCAACGATCATCCGCGCGGCCTCCACGGCATGCTTGGCCTTACTCTTATAAAAGCCGAGTGACTTAATGGTGTCCGCCACGTCGGTCACGCTTGCCCCGGCCATGGCCTCGGGCGTGGGCCACTGGGCAAACAGCTGCGGCGTCACCTTGTTGACCTGCGCGTCGGTCGTCTGAGCCGAGAGCAGCACCGCGATGAGCAGCCTAAAGGGATTCTCGTGGTCCAAGAAGCACTCGACCGGGCCATAGCGACGGTTAAGGCGCTCGCACACCTCGATGGCGCGTTCGCGTTTGGCGGCATTGGTCTCGCGTGGCATAACGACTCCTCGACTCGGCAGAAACATAACTTCCCGGAAACGATTGTCCCACGTACGGGGGCCTTAAGCCTCCAAAAATGCGCCGGTCTGGCGGCTCCACAGGCTTGCGTATTCGCCGCCCGCCTCGACAAGCTGCGCATGCGTGCCGTCCTCGACAATCTCGCCGTCCGCCAGCACCACGATGCGGTCGAGCGCCGCCACGGTGGACAGGCGGTGCGCCACCACAATGGAGGTGCGCCCGCGCATCAGGTTCTCGAGCGCCTCCTGCACCAGCGCCTCGGACTCACTGTCCAGGGCAGAGGTCGCCTCGTCGAGCACCAGAATCGGCGCGTCGGTGAGGATGGCACGGGCGATGGCCACGCGCTGGCGCTGACCACCCGAAAGCTTAACGCCGCGCTCGCCCACCATGGTGTCAAAGCCACGGGGCAAGCGGTCGATAAACTCCAGGGCATTGGCCAGGCGCGCGGCCTCGCGAATCTGCTCGTCGGTAGCGTCGGGGCGGCCGTAGGCGATATTCTCGCGAATGGAGCGGTGGAACAGCAGCGCCTCCTGCGGCACGTAGGCAACCTGGCGGCGCAGGCTCTGCTGCGTGCAGCGCGAGACGTCCTGGCCGTCCACGAGCACGCGGCCGCCCTGCACGTCGTCCAGGCGCAGCAACAGCTTGGTGAGCGTCGTCTTGCCCGAGCCCGATTTACCCACCAGGCCCACGCGCTGGCCCGCCGCCACATGGAGCGTCAGGTCGTGAAACACGCTCTCGCCCGCCGCGGCGTCACGGTATGCAAAGCTCAAGTGCTCAAAATCAATCGCGCCCTCGCGCACCTTGAGCTCGGGGGCATTCTCGTCGTCTGCCACCAGACGCGGCTCGTCCAGCACGCGCGTCATCTCTGCCGCATCGCCCAGCGCGCGGTTGATGCGCTGCATCATGGAGCTCACGTAGTTCAGACGCATAGTGAGGTTGTACGTATAGGTAAAGATCATGACGAGCGAGCCGGCCGAAATGCCAAACCACGCGTTGCCGCCCGCGACAAACACACTCACCACGGCCATGGTAATGACGATAAGGCCCGAGGTCGTAAAGTTGCGTTGCATCATGGCGTGCATCGAGACCGTCTCGGCGTCACGCGCGGCACGGTCGGCGGTATCGAACAGGTCGCGCTCAAAGTCCTCGCGCCCGCAGGTCTTGACGGCTAGGATGTTCGTGACCGCGTCGGAAAGCACGCCCGACAGCTTGTTCTGCGCGGCGGACGTCGCGGCCGAAAGCGGCATGATGCGCTTGTACATAAGCCAGACAAACGCAATGTAGATGACCATGATGCCCACCAGGATCACGGTAAATGTGGGCACCACCGGGGCGAGCGCCGCCACCGTGCAGACAACCGAGGTGATAGTGGGGATGAGCGAATACACCGTCACGTCCACCAGACCCGTGTAGCCGCTCATAAAACGGCTTGTCTGGCTCACAAGCGATCCGCCAAAGCGGCTGGTGTGGAACGTCATGGACTGGTTGGAGAGCGTGTCAAAGCACAGGCGCGCCAAGTGGTAGTTGCCCGCGATCTCGAGCTTGTAGACGGTGTAGTCTTGCAGTTTGGAGAGGACCTGGCCCACCAGGTTCACAAGTACGAGCGCCAGGATGTAAGGGCCAAAGACCTCGAATACTTGATCGCCCGCCACGGGGCCCGCTTGGACGCGATCGACGATGAGGGCCATCACATAGGTGTTGGCAAACGTGAGCAAAAAGATATAGCCCGCCGACGAGAACACCGAGAGAAAGACGATCAGCGGCTGCGTGCGCGTGACATCCCAAAAACGCTGCAACGTGCGGCACACGGTGGAGCGCTTGAGCGGGCTGGTGCTTCTCTGAGACATGGGCTTCCTTTCACGTCTGATAGGGCGAAACGCCATTGTTGCACACTAAAGCGCACTTCAGGCAAGCACGATGCGAAAAGCGCCCGCGCCTCGCGCTTGCGCCGACGCCCCGCCGTCCGTTGCGGCTAGCCCTCGTCTTCCTGGCCCGCGAGTAAGCCTGCGGACTCCAAGCCCAGAATCGCGTCGGCCTCCTCGGCATCCTCCAGCGCGTCGATATCCTTGAGTTTGCGTTCCATAACGTTGGTGCGCGTGGTGATAATGCCCTCGACCGTCTTGCCCGCGGTCTCGATCTGCTGCTGCGCGCGACGCAGCGCCGCCTGATAGCGCGGCAGCTCGGCCTTGACGGCGGAAAGTACGCGCAGCACGTCATCGGTGCGTTTTTGCAGCCTAAACGTCTGGTAGCTCATCTGCAGACTATTGAGGATGGCCGCCATGGTGCTGGGGCCGGCAACGTTGACGTGATAGTCGCGGCCCAGGGTCTCGATAAGCCCGGGGCGACTGACGACCTCAGCGTACAAGCCCTCAAACGGCACGAACAGAATGCCAAAGTTGGTCGTCGCGGGCACGCTCAGGTACTTCTCGCAAATGTCCTTGGCCTCGCGTTTCACCATCATATCGAGCGTCTTGCGCGCGGCGGCGACGGCCTCCGCGTCGCCCGACTCCTGGGCGTCGAGTAGATGCTCGTACGCGTCGCCCGGGAATTTGGAGTCGATCGGCAGCAGCACGGGATCGCCCTCGTCTACCGGCAGCTTGACGGCAAACTCAACACGCTCCGAGGCGCCGGGCTTGGTGGCGACGTTTTCCAGATACTGGTCGGGCGTGAGGATGTCCGCCAGGATTGTGCCCAGCTGCACCTCGCCCAAAATGCCACGCGCCTTTACATTGCCCAGCACGCGCTTAAGGTCGCCCACGCCGGTGGCGATAGATTGCATATCGCCCAGGCCCTTGTACACGGCCTCGAGCTGGTCGCTCACCTGCTTAAACGATGCAGACAGGCGATCGTTGAGCGTGCGGGAGAGCTTCTCGTCCACCGTCGCGCGCATCTGATCGAGCTGCACGCTGTTGTCCTTGCGGATGGCGCCCAGCTGGGCATCGACCGTCTCGCGCACCTTGTCCAGGCGGAGCTCGATGCCCTCGCGGTTGGCACCGAGCTGTTGGGCCGTCTCGCGGCGCAGGTCATCCATGCGGTCGCCAGCCTGCGAGAACTCACGCGCGATGGTCAGGTAGCGTTGCTGCTCTACGGCCGCATCGGTCGTCTGCTGCTGCGCGATGGCGTTTGCCGTGCGGCGGGTTTCTGCCAACGCGACGTTCAGGGTGTCGAGCGCGTTGTTGGCCTGCTCGAGCGCAGCCAGCATCTCTGCCCCGCTATCGCCGCGCTCCCGCAGCTCGGCGCGAAGGCCCTTAAGCTGCAGGGCACAAGCCACAGCAACCCCCACCGCCATCAGGGCGATCACAACAAGCACGATATCAATAGCAGACATAGACTTCCGCCCAACAGACCCAATCGATTATCAATCAAAACCGCGATCAATCTTACCCCGCCACACGCACCGGGCGCTCCACGGCAATCGGGCAAATGGATTTTGGGTCACAAACGCTAAAACGCTAACTCTCCCAGCCGGCGCGGATGGTTGTTACGACATCGCTTAGGCGCTGGCCGAGAGCTGACAGATGTTGGAGCACTTCGCTGGGCGAGGCACCGTTGAGGATACAGGTGAGCGCATACGAGACCAAGAAAATCGCCGCAAGTCCTAACGGAATGAGCACGATCATCGCTAACGTGCGCAGGCGCTGGCCCACGCGGCGGTGACGCGTGCGACGTTTGTCGAACGCAAGCTCCTGCGCATATGAATCTTGTTGCACGGAATAGTTCTCTGGCGCCGATCCGCCCGCAAGCGAAACCGCGGGCGTGGCATTTTGCGCAGGGGGCTGGGCGGCTACCCCTTGCATTTGCATCTCCATGAGCCGTTGCTGCTGACGCAACATGCGCTCAGCTTGTTGCTGCGGGGTCTCAAGAAACAGGTCCATGCTGGCCTCCTCAATCGGAGCATTCGACGCTTACGCCCAGCATCCCGCACCGCCAAGGCCACGGCAACGCAATCCGTAGCAATAGCTGCAAAGTTTCTTGTTGACAAAAGCTGCCGAAAACCTCAACAACTCCCCTACCAGCACTTTCTCTGAGCTTTTTTCGCCAGCAATCTTTTGGCCCTCCACCCTTACGCCAACCAACCAAAACCTAACCAAAAGCTTGACGAAAAGTGTGGAGACAAGGACCACAAAAACGTGCCGCCCAAAAGGGCGGCACGCAAACTTAATTATCAGCTTTTCTGTAGTGAGCACGTGGCGACCCAACGCCGGGGCGCGGGGCGGGGAAATACCTTTGCCTCGCGCGACCCTGCGAAGCCGTGAGCGAGAGGGAAAGGCATCTCCCCGCCCCGCGCCCCGCGGTCGGTGAGGACAGACTACATGCCCGCGAGGCCTCGGGCGGCGGTGGCGCACATAAACGCCAAGGCTAGAATCACGAGCGAGCCCGCGATGTCCGCCAGCACACCCATTGCACGGCGCTCAAACAGCCAGCTCTCGAAGTGCGGGGCAACGTTGCGCCAGACACGCCACAACAAGATGCCCATGCCGATGACGCCGGGAATATTGAGCAGCAAGATCTCGGAGCACAAGAGGCCAATCAGGTTTCCGGCGGCAAAGCCCGCATCGCCCTCGCAGTACTTGCGATAAATCATGTACAGCATGTACGCCACAAACGGCTGCAGGCACGCAGAGATAAACGCAACCACCATCGAGGGGTCCTGAGAAAAGACATCGGTGAGCTTATCGACACTCGTGGCATCTTTCGAAGCCAAGAACAAGCCAATGACCACCACGGGCACCACGCCCAAGATGACCTCGACCAGAGTAAACAACTTAGCAGTCAGATCCTCGCTAGCCGTATTGAGGTGAGGCGCCCACCCAGGATGAGCATGCGTACCGACCTTCTTCTCCTTATCGGCACACTTGGCCTTATCGCCCTCAACAACCCGACGTTCGGGATCAAGACGGGTCCCCGCCGCAGCAACCCGAGCCCGAGACTTCTTACCCATAACCAACACCTCACAAGAGGAAACGAATAGCCAACGCTACCCAGTGTACCCCACCCATGAACGGTGCCGTCCCAACCAGCCCCCATACAAAACGTGCCGCCCCTAAAGGGGCGGCACACAAACTTTAATATCAGCTTTTCTGTAGCGAGCACGCAACGACCCGAAGCCGGAGCGCAGGGCGGGGAAATACCTTTGCCTCGCGCGACCCTGCGGAGCCGTGAGCGAGAGGGAAAGGTATTTCCCCGCCCTGCGCTCCGCAGCAGCCAGCGCCACGCGCTAGTAGTTCACCACCTGCTCCTCAAAGTACGCCTTGGGGTGGTTGCACACCGGGCACACCTCGGGCGCCTCGGCACCAACATGCAGGTGCCCGCAGTTCAGGCACTTCCACACCTTTACGCCCTCGCGCTCAAACACTTCGCCCGACTCGATGCGCTCGACGAGTTTGTTGTAGCGCGCCTCATGGGCCTTCTCGACGGCACCGACGCCGCGGAACTTTGCGGCAATCTCGGCAAAGCCCTCTTCCTCGGCGGTCTTGGCAAACTCGTCGTACATCGTGGTCCACTCGTAGTTCTCGCCTGCCGCGGCATCGCGCAGGTTGTCTAGGGTATCGGGAACGGCACCGTCGTGCAGATACTTAAACCACAGCTTAGCGTGCTCGGACTCGTTGCCCGCGGTCTCGGCAAAGATATTCGAGATCTGAACGTAGCCGTCCTTCTTGGCCTTGGATGCATAGTAGCGATACTTGGTATGCGCCTGCGACTCGCCGGCAAAAGCGGCCTCGAGGTTCTTCTTGGTTTGGGAATTCTCAAAATCCATAGGTGTACTTCCCTTCATCACATGCCACCCGTAGGCTTCGAGCGGCTCTATCCTTAGGATGCCCCCATGCCGAGAATCTAAACCTTACAATCTCGTTCTTCAAATTCAAGCGAGCTAGACGCTCAGCCAGCGATTGTCCTCGACACGGCAGAATCCCTCGCGTTCCAGGTCGGCAAGAATGCTTGCGACCAGCTCGCGCTCGACCGGCTCTCGGCCGGCTGCCGCCTCCATCTCGTTAACGCCCGCAATGGCTTCATCGAGCGCAATACCTGCCGGCTGCCCATCGCGCGCTGCCAGCAGCATGCGTACGATGTGGGCGCGCTTTTGACGACGCGAACCCTCAAACTTGGACTGGCGACTATAGCCCGCCGATCGCCTAGACGGATTGGGCAACGTCTTCTTAAGATACGCGCCGTAATCCAGCAACGCGTAATACCACGCGCGCGGTGTGTCGGCATCATCTTGAGGCACGGCAAAGGGCGCGATCTCGTCCGCCGTCGCACCGGGAGCCGCCGGGCAGGCCGCCTGAATCAGCGGCACCAGTTCGCGATCGGGAACAGCCGGCACGTCGGGAAAGAAATGATGCAGAAAGACCGTGCGCACGTTGGTCTCCAGATACACGCCCGGAAGATCGAACGCGAACGACCGAATGCCCTGCGCCGTCGCCGGCCCAATACCGGGCAGGGCGACCAGATCGCGCGTCTCGCGCGGGAACTCCCCGCCCCAGTCCTCTACTAGCTGCTGTGCAGCCCTGTGAAGTGCCAGAGCACGACGGTTGTAGCCCATGCCCTGCCAAGCGTCCAAAACGTCCGAGGGTGCCGCCTGCGCAAGTGCCCGCACAGTCGGAAAGCGCTCGAGCCACGCCGGCATGCGTGTCTCCACGCGCGGCACCTGCGTCTGCTGCAGCATGACCTCGGAGAGCCAAATAATGTACGGGTCACGCGTACGTCGCCACGGAAGGTCGCGATAGCGCAGGACCCCTTCCGATCGAATCATCGAACGAAAGGGGTCCTGAATCATATCTATGCTCCTTATGCGGCGCTATTCCTCCCGGCAAGCATACGCACAGGCAGCGTACTCGGGAAACGCATCGCGGTCGGTAAACTTGGGGTCGACGGCCGGGAACTGGCGGCGAGCGACGATATCGCCCAACGAAACGGAATCGAGGTAGTCGCGCATCAACGCTTGAGCTCCGGCCCACAGGGGATGATAGCAGCACGCGCCCATGCGTGCACAGTCGCCATCGGGCGCGGTGCAATCATTCATAACCATAGGGCCCTGAACGGCCTCGACGACCTGACGAATGGTGACGTCATCCGGACTGGCCTTAAGACGCATGCCGCCATGGACGCCACGCAGGCTCTCCACGATGCCAGCCTGAACCAAGCCATGCTGAATCGAACGCGCGAACGAATAGGGCACGTTGACCTCTTCGGCGGCGGTACGAACAGAAAGCAGCCGCTCCGGCTCCTCGGCAAGCATCGCAAGCATGCGAAGGGCATAGTCAGTCTTTCTCGATATGTCCATTTTTCCCCTTTCAAGGAATAGGAACAGCTCGAACGGGCTCCGGGGCCGAGCTTACGT
Source organism: uncultured Collinsella sp. (assembly GCA_958437495.1). Lineage (GTDB taxonomy): Bacteria > Actinomycetota > Coriobacteriia > Coriobacteriales > Coriobacteriaceae > Collinsella. Next base: position 63,323 of record CAUBOH010000003.1, read on the forward strand.
CGAGACGCCAAACGAACGCCAGGACAGCCAAATAGCAAATCGGGTGTCCACTGGATGCCGATCCTGAAGTTGATTGCATCAATACCGGCCTACAGTGAAACTTAGTATAACCTAACCCCCTACCCCATTAAACAGGTGTTGCGCAACAAACGCCTTGTTTGAACATATATATCAGTTGGGCCCTGTTCGCGAATAGGAGATGCGACTGGGAGAGGAATGGTTTTGAATACAAGGGATAGGAATCAATGTCCCATTAAACGCAAAAAGCCACGTCCGAAGACGTGGCTTTAATTGCGTTGGCGGGAAGTACGGGGCTCGAACCCGCGACCTCCGACGTGACAGGCCGGCGCTCTAACCAAACTGAGCTAACTCCCCAGGCAGTCGTTCGCGTTTGTTTCCGCTCGCGTGCGCTGCGGGGATTAGTATACACAGAAGTCTGTCTGGCGCGCAACAACTTTTTTGAAAAATTTTTTGGGTCTCTCCGGGAGGGTTTCCGGGGCGAGGGCGGGGGTTAAGTTTGCTGCTCTACAGTCCTGCGCAAGACGGAAAGCACATTAAGTGCTTTCCTTTGCGTGCGGAACTCGCGACAAACTTAACCCCCGCCCTCGCCCCCGGAGACCCTCCCTGCCGTTACATTGTTCGACCAGTTTTGCGGGCGTGCGCCGCTGCGCGGCTAGCCCGCGTGCTCCTCGGCGGGGTTTGGTCTGATGGATCTTGTTGAACTTCTGCCTTTGGCTTATAAAAAACGGGGGATGCGTTGTGCATCCCCCGTTTTTGTTACGGTTAGTCTAGGTCAATAAATTTGGTGCTGAGGATCTTGCCGTCCTTGACGAGCATTCTGGCCATGGTGGGGCCTCGGGAGCCTCTGGGATAGCTGGCACTGCCGGGGTTGAGGACTAGGCAGCGGCCTACTTGAGCTTCTTTGGTTACGTGGGTGTGGCCGTTGATGGCTACGTCTACGGATCCCACGGGGAGGTCTTCGCGGTAGTGGGCTACGGCGAATTTGAGTCCTTCGTAGGTGAAAAGGGCCAATCGATCCACATCGGGGCCGTAATCGCGGTAGTAGTCGTTGTTGCCCAGCACGGCTCGTACGGGGGCGATAGTGCGCAGGTGCTCATAGTCCATCTCGGACGTTAGGTCTCCCGCATGGATGATTAGATCTGCGCCCTCCAACTCGTCCAAAAGCGCGGGAGAAAGATAGCCGTGGGTGTCCGAGATGATGTCGATGCGCTTGGCGTCTGCATTGTTCATGGGATCCCTTTCGCAAAACCGGTTCGATATCCAACATCTACATACAAAAAGGCCCCACGGCTCCGCAGACTTTTTTGGGTCTACAGGGCTGCGGGGCAAATGTTCTACAGGCTCAGTGCCTTCTTGAGCGGCACGACGCGGCGGCGCGAAACCGGCACGCGCTCGTCAACGCCGGTAATGCCCAGCTGGATGGCGCCCGAAGGCACCGTCTCCACATCCGTGACGCACGCCAAGTTCACGATATAGCGGCGATGCACGCGGAAGAAGCCAAAATCGCACAGCTTGGCCTCGAACTGTGCCAACGAGGTCGTCGATAGAAAACGATCGTCGATGGTGTAGATACAGGAGTAATCGTCCTTGGCCATGATAAAGCGGATATCGTCCACGGGGATGAGCACCTTGCGGCCGCCCTTTTCCACCGGAATGCGCTCGATGGTCACCTTGCTGTCGGTAACGGGCTTGCTGCGCTGTATAACTTTCTCGATGGCGCGATCAAGACGCGCCTCCTCGACAGGTTTCATCAGATAGTCGACAGCATCGACATCAAACGCCTCGACCGCATGGTCGCTATAGGCAGTCACAAAAACAATCGCCGGCGGGTTTTTGAGCTTATGCAGCGCCTCTGCAAGCTGCAGACCCGATGCGCCGGGCATCGAGATGTCGAGAAACACGACATCGACCCGACTTTCCATAAGCATCTCGATGGCGGAGCGAACGCTCGACGCCTCTGTGATCGTGCCGATCTTGCCCGTCTGCTCGAGCAAGAATCGAAGCTCCGAACGAGCCGGCGCCTCATCATCCACAATCATCGCACGCAGCATAGGGATAAAACCTTTCGTCAACAAACTACGCCGGGCATCCGCCGCAAGGCGTTGAACCCGTAGCCTTTTATTTTACTCTTGAATGTCAAAGATACTCTCTGACAAATCAAGATGCAGGAGCACCTTCGTGCCCTTACCCGGCGCCGATTCGACGCGCGTATAGGAATGCGGTCCATAAAAGCGATGGATGCGCTCCGAAATGTTGTGCATGGCCACGCCGGCACCGCCGCCCTGCGGAGAGCTGGCGTCGGGACGGGCAGAGCGCTCATCAAACAGCCTGGCGGCGGTGCCCTCGTCCATGCCCACGCCGTTATCGGCAACGGCGATTAGAATCGCGTCGTCGCCATCATCGTCCACCGTGACGTCAATCTTGAGCGCCCCATCGTCACCCATGCCGTGGCGCACGGCGTTTTCGACAATCGGCTGAATTACAAAAGCCGGCACCAGCGTGTCCTCGACATCCTCCGACACATGGAAGGTCGCCAGCACACGGTCCTCGCCAAAGCGCGCCTTCTCAAAGGTGAGGTAGCGCTTGGTCTGGGCGACCTCACGCGAAACCGGAATCAGCGAACCCGAGTTGTCGAGCGTGGCGCGGTAGAACGACGAGAACTCGCGCAGCAACTCGCGGGCGCGCAGCGGATCGGTGCGCGTAAAAGACGCAATGGTGTTGAGTGTGTTGAACAGAAAATGCGGATTGATTTGGGCCTGCAGCGCGCGCACCTCGGCGCGAGCCGTAAGCTCCTTTTGCACCTCGAGCTCGTGGATGGCAAGCTGCGTGGACAAGATCTCGGCAAAGCCGGAGGCCAGAGCGTACTGGGTGCGGTCGACAGCGCGCGGCGTGCGATAGTAGAACTTGAGCGTGCCGACGGTACGGTCGCCCACCTTAATAGGCGCGATGATGCCGGCGGGGACCCGGTTGTGCGAGCCGTCCGAACCCACCACGTCGACCACGCGATTGAACGACTGCACGATACCGTGTTCGATCACGTAGCGCGTGGCAAGCGTATGGATGGGCGCATCGGGCAGGAGCTTTTCCTCAAACTCGCCCGCACAGGCCAGCACGTTTTTCTCGTCGGTGATCGCCACCGTCATGGCACGCGTCTCAGGCAGAATGCGACGGCACACCAGCAACGCCGACTCCTGCGTCAGGCCGCCCTTGATGTCCTCGAGCATGGCAGAGGCCACCGAGAGCGTCTCCTCGGTGTACTGCGAGCGTACCGAATCGGGATTAAGCGTCAAAAAGATAAAGATACACAGAAAGATGCAGAGCAGGGCACAGGCGACAACCGTCGCAATGGGTTCGATTCCGGTCGCCAGCGCAAAGATGAAGTAGGCCATCACGCAGATGGCACAGAACACGGCAACGATGCGGAAGAACGAAATTGAGCTGTCGCGCCCGTCACGGCGGTCGGCCATTACTTCCCCTCCAGAATGTCGATCAGTTGGGCGTCACGCCAAAGCCCGTCCATAATCTTGGGCCAGAAGCTCTGGAAACGCAGATAGCTCGCGGCGTTTTGGCGCGCATATGCCTGGGCCTCGGCAATACCGTGACGCCAGATGCGCAGGTAGCCTTCGTGCTCGTGGGTAAACATACTGCGCACCATAGCGGTCTTGCGCACGCGATCGTCGAGCTCGCGCGAAATCCACGGACCCGGATAGGGCATGAGCGACGCGGCCGTAACGGGAATGAGCTCCTTTTGGTGCGCGGCAAACGTCAGCTTGGCCCGCTCGTAGTACCAGCGGTACACGTCCTGCATAAAGCGCGGCGAGCGTTTCTCGGACTCGGGCGGCAGATGACGTACGGTCCACTCGTTGTCGAACCACACGTCGTAGCCAAACATGCGCATGTTAAAGAGATAGTCCAGGTCCTCGCCGCGGGTAATAAACGGGTCGAATGCCACACGGGTAAACGCGCGGGCATGCAGGGCCATAAGGCCGCCGCACACGTAATTGGAGCGTGAGATGCGGGTACCCGAGAGCGCCTTTTTCATCCAACGGTTGAACTCGATGCGCTTGGTCCACCACCGATGGCAAATGCCCACTTTGTCGGTGGGGGCAAGCGGCGATCCATCGCGGTCGTAGAAATAACCGCTCTTGACCAGAATCGGCAGGCCCTGGCGCGTCTGCTGCCCCAGCGCATACGTCGCTCGCTTCATAAAGTCGGCATCGATGACGGTCTCATCGTCGTCGACGAAGATGACGGCATCGTGGCCCAGCACGGCGGCACAAGCCAGCCCCATGTTACGGATGGCACCATAGCCACGAAGGCTCACACACTCGCCCGAGCCCTTGGGTGCAATCTGCGCCACGCGGTCCGCGATGCGCGACGCCTCGATATTGGTAACGATGGTCACGTTGAGCGTAGGGTGCGCATCAACGATCTCGCGCACGCGCTCTGATACGTCGGCTGTAACGGACGCCGGACAAACCACCAGCAAGATAATGCGCGGGATGTCGCGCACCTGCTCCAGCGAACCCAAGCAGCGGTCGAGCTCGGGGTTGGCGGCGTTGAGCTTTGTCGAATGGTCATAGGTTCCGGGGGCATTTGCACAGGCATCATCGCCCGCCCAATACGTTGGAATCACCACCGTGGCATTCATGCCTTGCCCTCCTTACAACACAAAAAACGGGGCGCCGCCAAACACAGGCGGCGCCCCGCGAACTAGCTGATTCCATCATACCCACTTGGGCTCGGCATTGTTGGATAGACGGAAATGTTTTATGTCCGAAACCCTAAAAGAGCACCGCGGGCAAGCACTATCCGGGCCGCGTTTACTGTGCCGCCTGAGCCATGCGGGACAGACGGACCAGCAGCACAAAGCCAACAACCAGCAGAACACCAATAGAAAGGACGCCCAGCGACGGGTTGCCGGTCAGCGAGGTGACAACCGACACCAGGAAGGTGCCCATAACGCTTGCGTAACGGCCAAAGATATCGAAGAAGCCGTAGTACTCGTTGGACTTTTCCTTAGGGATAATACGACCAAAGTAGCTGCGGCTCAGCGCCTGCACGCCGCCTTGGAACAGGCCGACCAAAATAGCGAGCACCCAAAACTCAAAGGCGGTCTTTAAGAAAAACGCGGCAAAAAGCACGATGCCCATATAGGCGGCGACGGCCACCAAGATCATATTGAGTGTGCCCACGCGGCCGGCGAGCCTGCCGTAGATGATGGCGGACGGGAAGGCCACAAACTGCGTAACGAGCAGAGCCAGCACCAGTTGGGTCGAGTCGATACCCAAAGCCGATCCGTAGCTGGTTGCCATGGAAATAACCGTGTGCACACCGTCGATGTAGAAGAAGAACGCGATCATGTAGACCAGCACGGTCTTGTTGTGGGCGATCTCGCGCATGGTGTGTCCGACCTCGGAGAACACACCGCCCACGATGTGGCCGATGGTGTCCTCGGGACCGCGCTCGCGACCGTACTTTTGCTTATAGGTGCGAATGAGCGGCAGGGTAAAGATGAGCCACCAGGCACCAGTGATGACAAACGACAGACGCGTTGCCAGCATGGTGGGGACGCCAAGAACGGGGCCACCCATGATAAGCGCCAGGCAGATGATGAACGGCACGGTGGAACCGATGTAGCCCCAGGCATAACCCGAGCTGGACACGGCGTCCATGCGCTCGTCGGTGGTAATGTCGGGCAGCATGGCGTCGTAGAACGTCATAGAAGAGTTAAGGCCGATAGTGCACAGCACGTACACGGTCAAAAATGCCATGGCGGACATTGGGATAGCCTGCGCCAAGCAAAGAACCAGGCCCGTGAGGAAGAACCCCAAGAAGAACTTGATCTTGTTGCCGGCGTAATCGGCAAGCGCGCCCAGAATGGGCATGAGCATGGCAATGACTAGCGAGGCAATCGTCTGAGCGTTGCCCCAAGCGACCACCAGGTCTGCCGAGGAAGCACCGGTATTGATGGCGTTAAAGTAGATGGGCACCACCGAGGTATTGAGCAGCACGAGGGCCGAGTTTCCCACATCGTACATGACCCAGTTACGCTCGAGCTTGGTGTATTTCATGGACAGGGACCCTTCGTATTCGCCCGATATGCAGTTAGTTCATCGTACCCCAATTGCACAGAGGCACCGGTAAGGATTCGGCAAAGGGGCCAAGAGCGGCACCCGCGACCTTTGCCCGGAACAAATTCCTCGCACCCCAACGCAGTTGCGGTGAAATAGTTCCCATTCAAGGACTCCAGGAGCCCAAACAAGAGCTATTCCACCGCAACTTATTGGAGAGTATGGGCGAGGCGACTTGTTATTCCTCGCGGTCGAACTCCTCATCGGCGCCGAGTACACGGCCGCTGTAGTTAACGTGACCGGTCACGGCCTCCATGTCGCCTGTTTCGATGAATCGGGCGACCGTGCACTCGTAATCGACCAGCGCGCGATTAAAGACCTCGGGGAAGCTCTCGTTCGAGACCTCATCGGTAAAGGGATTCTTCCACGCCAGATGGCCCAGATTGCCGGTGCGCTCGGGCGGCTCGGTCGTCACGCGGTGAGCAAGGCCATCGAGCAGGGAGTAGTCGTGTACTAGGCCCTCGACCAGGGCAATTGCACGCGTCTTAGCCGAGCCCGCCGGTTCAATGGCGCGATAGAGCAGCTGCATGTCGGCAACGGCGGCACCGTACTCCCCCGCCGGGATATCGATACCGTACACACGCCCGGCAACATAGCTCATCAGCACGCCGGCCACGCGATTGATGCGGTCGGTGGTAACGATCTCGCCCGCCGGCGGATAGTCGTCGACCGTGGCGCCGTCGCGCTTGACCTGCAGCATCAGTACGTCCAGGTCGCTCTCGAGTACCGCATGGACCTGACTGCCCGAATCCCCCAGCTCGGGATCGGATTCGACAATGCCAAACTGTTGCTCGTAGACAAAGGGGTGGGCATTACGGTCAAGCACGTAGTGCGACAGCAAGCCCAGCGCAAAGGCGCGGCCCAAGTTGGCATCGCGCGGGAGCAGATGGGACACGCCGTCGCGCAGGCACGAGAACTGGCGCGACATGCGCGAGCGATGCATAACCTGCGCTAGCAGTGTGCAGTCGGAAACGCGCGGCGTCAGGATGTGGAAGAAAAACGGGTCGGGACCCTGGTTGCCCAGAATAAAAGCAATGCGTTCCTCGTCGGACGTAATGACGCCCTGCGGCAGACGCTCGATGCTTTCCTCGCCAAATAGATGATGGGTGATGAGCGCAGGCATAATAATCCTTTCGATTTCATTCGATGTCACCCATTATGCCCACCACGCGGCCATACCAAACCTACGGTGGTAAACGATGGCATGCAGACCGTCTACGCAAGCCCCAGATGCGCCTTAACCTCGGCAGCGCGACGACGCGACACGGGCACGGTCGAGGTTACGCGATCGAGCCTGAGCTCCATAAGACCCGTGGAACCGATCTCGACATTGTGCACGTCTTCCAAATTGACCAGATAGCTGCGGTGGACACGGATAAAGCCCTCGGAGGCCAAACGTCGCTCAAGCGAGGAAATCGACTCATTGATCAGGTATGTTCCCTCGGCGCAGACGGCATTGCAAAAATCGGCGCGTGCCTCAAAGTAGCAGACATCCGCCACGGGAATGAACACCTTTTTACCCCCACGATCCACCGTCAGGCGCAAAGGCTGGCTCGGAGCATGAACGACACGGCGAGCGCCCAGGGCGGTCTCGATCTTGCCGAGCGCCTTTGACAGGCGGGCATCCTCGACCGGCTTGACGATGTAATCGACAGCATCGAGGTTATAGGCATCGGCCGCATACTCGGCAAATGCCGTCACAAACACCACGACCGGCGGCGTCTTTAGGTTCTGCAGCGTCTCGGCAAGTTCAATTCCCGAGCGACCGGGCATGGTAATGTCTAAAAACAGCACGTCGGGTTTGTTCGACAGAATCGACTCCACGGCTTCGGTGACATTGCCCGCCTCGGCAATCTGGCCCACACGCGCATCTTTTTCCAACAGATAGCGTAGCTCAGCCCTAATAGGAGGCTCGTCGTCAACTACCAAGATGTTCCAGCCTTCGGACATATGCGCTTCTCCTCTTTTTCTCTCAATCCAACCGCGTGCTATACCGTTAGCGGCGCCGGCTCATGCGGCTCGCCGTTCAACTCGACGATGACCTGCGTTCCCACACCCTCCCGGGACTTCACGCGCATGCCAGAATCTTCTCCGTAAAAGAAATGGATGCGCTGAAGCACGTTGAAGAGCGCCAGGCCGCAACCTCGCTTGACGGATCCGTCGGCGGTAATGCTCTCGGGCTCCTCTCGGCGATGCTGCTCAAACAGATGCGCGCAGACTTCTTCGCTCATACCGATGCCGTCATCTTCAACGATGATCTCCAAGCCGTCATCAGTCTCAAAAGCCCTAACACGAATAGAAAGCGGCTCGGTCTCGCGCTGCGCATGCTTGATGCAGTTTTCGAGCAGCGGCTGCAAGATAAACGGCGGTACCAGGCTGTCGCGCACCTCAAAGTCGATGTCGACCGAAACGCGCAGACGGCCGTCGCCATACCGGGCCTGCATAAGATTGATATAACGAGTGCCCTGTTCCACCTCGTGCTCGAGCGTGGTGAGCGTATCGGAGTCAGAAAGCGTCTGGCGATAGTAGTTGGAAAAGTCGATAAGCAACGATCGCGCCTTGTCGGGCTCGGTTCGAACGAGCGACACGATCGTGCTAATGGTGTTGAACAGAAAATGCGGGTCGACCTGCGACTGCAGGGCACGCAGCTCCACGCGGGCCGTAAGCTCGTCCTGACGCTCGAGCTCAAAGCTGGCGAGCTGCGTGGAAATGAGGTCGGCAAAACCCGAGGCAAGCGCCGTCTGGCGCATATCGATGCTGCTCAGGCGGGGGTAATACAGCTCGAGTGTGCCCACGCAATGTCCGCGCACGGTAAGCGGCGCGACAATGCCGGCGCGCAGGCGGGGAAAATAGCCGCCCGTCTCATTGGAGGTGTCGCGCGAAAACACGCTCTGCTCGCCCGTCTCAATCACACTGAGCGTGGTCTTGAGCACGACCGGGGTGCCGGCGGGACACTTTGTCGAATCCTCGCCCCAACTTGCCAACACCTGCTTGCCGTCGGTAAAGCAGATGGCAGAAGCGATGGTCTCGGACAGGATGATTCTAGAGGCACCCAGGGCCGCTTCGGGCGTAAGACCGCGCGACGTATAGGCGAATATTTTTGATGCGATGGCGAGCGTACGGTCGGTTGCGCTCGATGTGAGGTCGTCGGGGACCACAAAGACATACGAGAAGAAGAAGCACAGCATGACCAGGCCGGCAATGACGACAACGCCTGGAACGGGATTGGGGTTATCGGTTAAATCCCAGATAAGCAGCAAGATAAGCGCCGGAACGACGACACCAAGTAGGATGGCCTGAACCACATGCTGGGCCGTACGAAAGACCTTGGTAGAGTTGTAACTCTTGCCCAGAATCAGCCTATTGAGATCCACCGTCATCCCCTTCTTACTGACGCACCCCATAGCAATAAAGAGGGCCGCAAGCGACCCTCTCCATTGCATTATGCAATCAAAAACTGTGTTTTACATCCAGCCATCGACAAACGGTATCTTAGGCGCTGTATTTGTTGGCCTCGCCAAAGGTGCCGGCCTCGACAATCCAGCCGTCCTTCATGATGACGTCCATGTTGTCGGTGTTGAGCACGTGGATGTCGGCGGCGACGTCACCGTTGACGACCAGCAGGTCGGCGCACTTGCCGGCCTCGATGGAACCGGTCTCGTCCTCGATGTGGCACATCTTGGCACCGTTGAGGGTGGCGCAGGTGATGGTCTCGACCGGGGTGAAGCCGATCTTGTCGACGAACTCGTACATCTCCTCGATGGAACAGGTGCCGTACGGGGTGACGAAGGAGAAGGAGTCGGAGCCGATCGTCATGACGACGCCGCGCTTCTTGGCCTCGCGCAGGCAGTCGTAGTTGCGCTGCAGCTCCTTCTCAACCAGAGTGCCCTCGTACTTGTCGTGCAGCTCGGGGACGTAGACGGGCGGATAGGTGGCGTACCAGGTGGGCAGGAAGGCAATCGTCGGGGTGAAGAAGGTGCCCTGCTCGGCCATGAGGTCCATGGTGCGCTCATCGATATCGAAGCCGTGAATCAGCTGTTCGCAGCCAAAGCGGACGGAATCGTAGGCGGCGGCGTGGTTGTTGTAGCAGTGGCTCCACACGGGGATGCCGACCATCTTTGCCTCTTCGACCACGGCCTGGATCTCCTCGGAGCAATAGTGCTGGTCGCGACCGGAGTCCCAGCGCCAGATACCGCCACCGGTAGCCCAGATCTTAATGGCATCGGGGTTCTCGCGCAGACGACGACGGACGGCCTTGCGCAAATCCCAAGGACCGTCGACCTGGTCGCCCCAGGGGTGGGATTCCTTGTTGAGCTCCTGGGTGCAGTGGTGGGAGTCACCGTGACCGGCAACACGGCAGAAGCCGAGGCCGGTGGCCAGAACGCGCGGGCCCTTAAAGACGCCCTTGTCGATGCAGTCGCGAATCTGGATACCAAAGCGGCCGATCTCGCAGACGGTGGTGAGGCCGTGGGTGAGGCAGTCGTAGGCCTGCTTGACGGCGACGGCCTGCTTCTCGAGGAGCGGCTGCATGACCCAATCGGTGTCATCGTCGGTCAGGTTGCCCGAGAAGTGCAGATGGGTGTCGATCAGGCCAGGAAGGACGGTCTTGCCGGCGGCGTCGATAACCTCAACGCCCTCGGGAAGGTCCTGCATAACACCGGCGTACTCGATCTTGCCGTTGTCGTCGACGAGAACGAGGGAGTTCTCGACCGGCTCGGCACCGGTACCGTCGATGAGCTTGCCGCCAACGATTGCATACTTAGTGGACATGGTTCCTCCTTATGGATCCATATAGTGGGCGAGGCCGTGTTGGGTTAGGGCCTCACAAAGCTACCCAAGTGGTGCCGGGTTCGGTGCGCGGAAGAGAGGGGTCCGCGCACCCGATCCGCCCCGGCTAGGCGTTATTTTTTGCGGGAATTGGTGAAGGCCATGAGGGCCAGGCCAACGGCCAGCCAGCCGATCACGATGCTCCACTCCACCATGTTGAGGGAAGCGGGAGAGAACGGGACCACGAGCAGGCCGATGATGACGGCGCAGGCAGCGACAGCGAGGCTGATGCCAAACTTGCCGCCGGGCACCTCGTAGGGACGAGGCAGGTCGGGCTCGGTGAAGCGCATGCGCAGGCAAGCGAGGGCGACCATGCCGCAGGAGAAGATGAAGGCGAGAGCCGACACGTTGGTCAGAGGGATGAGCATGTTCTTGCCCAGGAACGGACCGATGACGGTGATGACGCCCAGAACGGCGCAGGCGAGCTTGGGAGCGCCGGACTTGGGATCGACCTCGGCGAACTTCTCGGGCAGCTGGCCCTTGCGGCCCATGGCGAGCATGATGCGGCTCGTGGCGCCGTAGAAGGAGTTCATCGGGCCCATGGGTCCAAGCGTGGCGATGACGAGCATGGCCAGGTACAGGAGCATGTTGATGCCCTTGAGGCAGGCAAGCGCAGGAACCGGGCTCTTAACAAACTCATGCCAGTCGAGGATGGTGCCGAACGAGTAGATGCAGACCATGTAGAAGCCGCCGGCGGCCAGCAGGGCCAGGGAGATGATCTTGCCGAACTTGTTCCAGTTGAGGCCCTCGGCTGCTTCCTCAGCCTGCTGAGGAATGGTATCGAAGCCGGCGTAGAAGAACGGGGTCAAAACCAGGACCGACACGATGCCGGCGAACAGGCTGGTGCCCTCGGTAGCGGGCTTGCCGCCGCCAGCACCGGTGACCTGGGAGAACACGGGCATGGCGTGTTCCGGCGAACCGGTGAACAGCGAGACACCCATGGCGAGCAGCATGCCGCAGAGCAGAGCCTTGGTCAGGAAGGCCTGGAGCTTGGCGGCCGAGCTGGCACCGCGGAAGTTGAGGAAGATGACGTAGACTGCAAAGCCGAGCGCAATCAGCGTCGGGAACAGGTAAACATCGGCGCCCAGGATGGTGTAGAGCTTGACGGCGCGCAGCCACTCAAGGCCGGGCAGGCTGCCGAACATCTCGGATACGAGGGTCGAGATGGCGATGGCCTCCCACGGGCACAGGATACCGTTGCCCAGGGCCAAGAGCCAACCGGTAATGTAGCTCAGTGTACGGCCAAAGCTACGATCGACATACTCGACGATGCCACCCGAGATGGGGATAGCAGCCGTGAGCTCACCGAAAACAGCTCCGACGGGCACGAGGAAGATTGCACCCAAGAGGAATGCGATCATAGCGGGAACGGGACCGCCGCCCACGACCATCCAGTCGCCGACCTGCAGAACCCAACCGGTACCGATGATGGCACCGAAACCGATGGTGAAGAAGTTCCAGAGCGAAAGCGTTTTCTTCATGCCGCCGTTATCCTCGACTGCAACTTCTGCGTTCTTGTCCGCCATTGTTCCCCTCCTTTCCTATTTGACGCCCCTTGACGTCACCCCTTGCGCGGTCTGTTTTGCCGCGCGCTTTTATTTCGTGGCTTTAAGATACGGCTTTGGCACAGCAGCGCCGTTTGTAGCTCGACCGAAGGCAGAACTGCAAAACGAACGGCGCCGTTTTTGGGACGAACGGCGAGGGACGCCACTCGTTGCGAGCGTCCGTTTTGATGACGCGATTCAATCGCTCGCGGAGGGTGTCGCTTTATGGTGCCAGGCTCGCTCCCGTCCATGCCGCTTACCGAGGTTTTGGCGTATGTCCTCATTTGCTGCACGTCTTTTTTGTAGGATGGACGGGTTATACATGAGACGAGGCGGTACAAATGGCATACGAATACAATGACGGCGAACGGCAGCGAAACGTTCGCCTTGCCGGGCGTACCACGCCAGCATCCAGGAGTGTTTCTGACAACGATGGGCCACAGCGTCCGCAGGATCGCCCCTCGTCCTCTATGCCGCAGAATGCCAACACGCGTCAGGCGGATCGCCCATACTCGGACACCCGTCAACGCCGGGCAGAAGTGCCTCGGCGGCAGAAAAACGATCGACGAAAGTCCGACAATCACACCATCCGTTTCCTTTCGAAGCCCCGCGGCGAACGCGGCGCAAAGCAGCCACGGCCGATGGGACATGTCAGGGCCGTCAATCCGCAGATTCATCGTCTCTGTCTTGTCCTGTGCTCCATCACGGCATGTCTGGCCTTTGTGTATCTGGGGTCGTGCGCCTCGCATGGCTCTGCCGGCCTAGAGCCCACCGCCGAGGAAAAGCTCCTCAAAGCCCCGGTCGCACCCGGCTACTCATTTGCTTTTTCGACCCCGCGTTCGCAGTGGAGTGCCGGCACCATGCCGCATATCTACCAGATCGACCCCGCATGGTCGGAGCTGCCCTACGCCGGCGGCACCATCCGCCAAAACGGCTGCGGACCCACCTGCCTCACCATGGTCTACATCTTTAAAACGGGGCGCACCGATATGACGCCGGTCGATATGTGTGCCCTTTCCGAGGCGGGCAACTATGCCCCCACCGGTGCCACCGAATGGTCGTTTATGACGAGCGGCGCATGGCAGCTGGGCCTTAACGGGACGCAGCTCTACAACGACCGAGACTCGATGACCCAGGCCTTGCGCTCGGGTGCTCCCGTAATCGCCGCCGTGCGTCCCGGCACGTTTACTAACGTTGGTCATTACATCGTGCTCTACGGGATTGACGACGCCGACCAGATCGGTGTCTGCGACCCCAACTCGCAAAGCCGCAGCGCCCGCCGCTGGGGCGTCGTAGAAGTCCTCAACGAAATCGAAGCCATGTGGGCCTACTAGTCATCGAGCACTCATTGGGGACAGACTTAAATGAGTGGCCCCAGACTGCCCGGAACTGCCGGCACGGAAGGCGCATCCCGCTTTGAAGTTCGATAGCGGGATGCGCCTTCCGTTAGCGGCCTGTTTGGGAAACTGAGAGCCACTTTTCGGCAAAATTCCGGGATGCATTCTCCGGTTGAGGGCCTCAAAGGAAACTGCACCCCGTTTTGGACTACTCATTTAAGTCTGTCCCCAATGACTAGGTGAATAGCAAAAGCCCCGCAGTCGGAGCGGACTGCGGGGCTCATGAAGAGAGGCTAGTTTGTGGGCGCTTTGCCTGGCGCCCACGAGAGATACAACAGAGTAGAGACTACTCGTGGATGCGGGTACCGGAGAGGCCGGCCATGGTCTCGGCGGCCTTGTCCAGGGCGCCGATGATGCAGGTGCGGCCCTTGCGGGAACGGGCGAACTTGATGGCAGCGCGGACCTTGGGCTCCATGGAGCCCTTGCCGAACTGGCCCTCGTCGGCCAGGCGCTCGGCCTCGTCGGCGGTGAGGTCCTCGAGCTCCTCCTGGTTGGGCTTGCCGAAGTTGATGGCGACATGCTCGACGGCGGTCAGCAGGAACAGGACGTCGGCGTCGCAGTCCTCGGCCAGCAGCTCGCCGCCCAGGTCCTTGTCGATGACGGCGGGAACGCCCTTGTAGCAGCCCTTGTTCTCGTAGTCGCGGACGACGGGGATGCCGCCGCCACCGCAGGCGATGACGATGAACTCGTTGTCGAGCAGGTTGAGGATGGAGTCAGCCTCGACGATCTTCTTGGGATCGGGCGAAGCGACGACGCGACGCCAGCCGCGGCCGGAATCCTCGACGAAGACCTTGGAGGGATCCTCGGCCATGAACTCCTTGGCCTGCTCCTCGGTATAGAAGGGGCCGATGGGCTTGGTCGGGTTCTTGAACGCGGGGTCGTCCGGATCGCACTCGATCTGGGTGACGACGGTGGCGGCGTGCCAACGCTTATAGCGCTTGTGCATCTCGCGGCCGATGCCCTGCTGCAGGTGATAGCCAATGTAGCCCTGGGACATGGCGCCGCACTCGGGCAGCGGCATCTCGGGGGTGCCGATGGCGTCGTGGGCAGCGGCGAAGGCGTTCTGGATCATGCCGACCTGCGGGCCGTTGCCGTGGGTGATGATGATCTCGTTGCCCTGCTCGATGAGGCCGAGGAGGGCGTGGGCGGTGTTGCTCACGGCCTCGATCTGCTCGACGGGGTTGTTGCCGAGGGCGTTGCCGCCAAGAGCGACGACAATACGATCGGGCTTGCCAAGAGGCTTAGACATTGCTGGAATCCCTTCTGTAAAAGGCCTACAACCCATTAATAACCCGCGTCCGTGCAATACGCGAGTTTATTAAGGTTTATATTCTCTTTATCGCTCATTTTATTCATTTTGAAAATAGTTGAACGGTGAACGGTCGTTTTTAACCGCTCAGCGTAAAGAACCCCAGCTCAGGCACATCTAAGCCATTTACGTGCGACTTTATTTAAATACAGCAGGGATTAGAGTGGACTATGCAAACTATATCTTTACTAAACACAAAACGGACAGTTCACTATCTTACTCGCACTATACGAGATTCTATGCACTTCTAAGACGAGTATGCACCCCGACAAAAACAAGGGGCATTTCATCCATCAATAAGAATAACGGTCGCTCTGCGTCATACCGCAAACGCGTGATGGCGGGGCGCAGGGTCGGCATATGGCTATGAAAAATGAAATTCGATATTGTGCTAACGTTTGCAGCATGATACTTTAGCGAAGAACAGTGCGGGCTGGGGCGACAGACACCTGTCGTGAAGTTTGGGTTCGGCGACCCCGTAGCTGTCTTCTCCTTTATCCGCCAGCGAGCCCCTTGAGCGACGGATTGAGGAGGTCCTTTCTATGACAAAAATGCTCAAGATCACGCTGAATGGCGAGACGTTTCTCGCCGACATGCTCTGGGACAAGGCTCCCGAAGCATGCAAGCTGTTCGAATCGTCCTGTCCGGTCGAGTCACGTATCTTCTCGGCCAAGATCTGCGATGCCGAGGTAACCTATCCCGTTTCGGGACCTATCGCCAATTACGAGCACATCGAGAACCCCGTCTTTCACGAGCCCGCCGGTGCGGTGAGCTGGTATGGCGGATGGTCGTCAATCTGTATCTTCTTTGACGTCTGCGAGCCGTTTGGCACCTGTAACATGTTCGCCCGCATCTGCGAAGCAGACCGTGAGCGTTTTGCCATTGCTTGCCGCAATGTCTGGGACAACCAGGGCATGTACATTAAAAACGAAATCGTCGAGATCGAAGCGGAGGCCTAAAGATGATGGATATCAACACCCTGCTCACGCTCGACCTTGCCGAGTACACCGCTGCACTTGAGGCCCTCGCCGATCAAATGATGCTCGAGGAGCCCCGCGACATCGACTACATGCGCCGCCGCAAGCTCGACACCGGCCGCGAGTTCGCAGTCTGGAACTTCACCGTCGGCTACTGTATGAACGCGGCCGACGCCCTCTCCCTCTTGCGTGCCCAGGCAACCGAAAACGTCAACGGCGACACCGCCGACCTGGCAACCCTCAACAACAGCGCCGCGCGCCTATGCGACTGGTTCTCGGGCGCCTTCGACGTTACCGGTAAGATGGACGATACAACCGCCATCCTTGCTCGCAGCCGCGATCTCTACGCCCAGGTAGAGACTCACGATCAGTTTGCTGCCCTCACCCGCGCCACCGAGCGCTATCTGGTACAGCTGCAGTTTTGGGTCGATCGCCAGATTCCCTGGCCGGCCATCAGCGACCTGGTCCACGGCTACCGCCTGCGCACCGAAACCGGCGAGACAAGGTAAACCGACCAGACAGACCAACAAAGTTCCATCGCGGAACCCAAAGTAAGAATCAGAGGGCTGGAGACGCCAACAGCAGCGTCCCCAGCCCTCTCCATAGTGCTGCGTGTTTCGCGCCAAAGGCGCGAAACAGCAAAGGGATAAGACACCGCAACAACCGCGTCCCCCATCCATCCCCAAAGTGGCGCGAGGTTTCGCGGCAAAGCCGCGAAACAGCGAAGGGGACAAAAGGCCCCCACAACCACATCCTTCATCAGCCCACACAATCCGAGGACGTAGTCGTAGCAGGATCTGAGGGCTGACCTTCGCGGACACTCCGCAGGACGAAAGAACCCCCGCCGCACGTAGTGCGCAGCGGGGGTTCTTTCATGTCCGAGGACGTCCGCGAAGGTCAGCCCTCAGATCCTGCGGTGGGAGACCTAGGCCTCGTTGTACACCGTCTTGAGCTTCAGCAGGTGAGCGTAGCGGTCCATAGCGGCCTGCTCGTTCTCCTTGAAGAGCTCCTCGGCGCGCTCGGGGAAGGAACGCGTTAGCGAAGCGTAACGGGCCTCGTTCATCAGGAACTCCTGATAGCCGCCCGCGGGCTCCTTGGAATCGAGCGAGAACTTCTTGCCGGCAGCAGCCTCGGGGTTGAAGCGGAAGAGGTTCCAGTAACCGCACTCGACAGCCTTCTTCATCTCGGCCTGGCAGTTCTGCATGCCGCCCTTCTTGATGGAGTGCATCTCGCAGGGGCTGTAGCCGATGATGAGGGACGGGCCGTCGTAGGCCTCGGCCTCGTGGATGGCCTTGAGAGTCTGAGCCGGGTTGGCGCCCATGGCAACCTGTGCCACGTAGACGTAGCCATAGCTCATGGCGATCTCGGCCAGAGACTTCTTCTTGGTCACCTTGCCGGCAGCGGCGAACTGAGCGACCTGGCCCAGGTTCGAAGCCTTGGAGGCCTGACCGCCGGTGTTGGAGTAGACCTCGGTGTCGAAGACGAAGACGTTGACGTTGTGGCCGGAAGCCAGGACGTGGTCCAGGCCACCGAAGCCGATGTCGTAAGCCCAACCGTCGCCACCGAAGATCCAGAAGGACTTCTTGGTGAGGTAAGCCTTGTCGGCGAGGATCGCCTTGGAAGCGTCGCAGCCGCACTTCTCGAGCTCGACAACGTAGGCGGCGGCAGCGGTCTTAGAGGCCTCGGCGTCGTTGACGGAGTCGATCCAAGCCTGACCGGCGGCCTTAAGCTCGTCGGACGGACCGTCAGCGGCGATGATCTCCTGCGTAGCAGCGATCAGCTTCTTCTGAACGGCCTCGTAGCCAACGGCCATGCCCAGACCGTGCTCGGCATTGTCCTCGAACAGGGAGTTGTTCCACGCCGGGCCGTGACCGTCCTTGTCCTTGCAGTAAGGAGCGGTGGCAGCGGGGTTGCCCCAAATGGAAGAGCAGCCGGTGGCGTTGGAGATGAACATGCGGTCGCCGGCAACCTGGGTCACCAGACGTGCATAGGCGGTCTCGGCGCAGCCGGCGCAGGAGCCGGAGAACTCCAGGTAAGGCTGCTTAAACTGGCTGCCCTTGACGTTGGCCGCGATGAGCTCCTTCTTCTCGGAGACGTTCTCGACCATGTAGTCCCAAACGGGCTGCTGATCCATCTCCTGCTCGGTGGGAACCATCTCGAGGGCGCCCTTGGGGCAGACCTTGACGCAGTTGGTGCAGCCCATGCAGTCGAGCGGGGACACGGCCATGGTGAACTTCATGCCCTTGGCCTTGGGGCCCATAGCGTCGAGCGTGCGGGTAGCCTCGGGCGCGGCGGCAGCCTCGTCCTCGGTCATCGCGAACGGACGGATGGTGGCATGCGGGCACACATAGGCGCACTGGTTGCACTGGATGCACTTGGTCTCGTCCCAGTGGGGAACGACCACGGCGACGCCGCGCTTCTCGTATGCGGAGGCGCCCAGCTCAAACTGGCCGTCGGCGCAATCGACGAAGGCGGAAACAGGCAGGCTGTCGCCATCCATGCGATCGATGGGCTCAAGCAGGTTCTTGACCTGCTGGGCGATAGCGGACTTGGTCTCCTCGGAGAGCTCGACGGGAGCGGCATCCTCGGCGGTAGCCCAGTCGGCCGGAACCTCGAACTTACGGAAGGCGGTAGCGCCGGCATCGATGGCCTTGTGGTTGGCGTCGACGATGGCCTGGCCCTTCTTCATGTAGGACTTGGTGGCTGCATCCTTCATGTACTGCAGGGCGTCCTCAGCGGGCAGGACCTTGGCCAGCGCGAAGAAGGCGGACTGGAGCACCGTGTTGGTGCGCTTGCCCATGCCGACCTTGGCAGCCAGGTCGATAGCGTCGATCAGGTAAACGTTGACGTTGTTGTTCGCGATGTAGCGCTTGGCCACGGCGGGCATGTGCTCAGCGAACTCCTCGTCGCTCCACTGGCAGTTGACCAGGAAGGTGCCGCCCGGCTTGACGTCGCGGACCATCTTGAAGCCCTTGACGATGTAGCTGGGGTTATGGCAGGCGACAAAGTCGGCCTTGGTCACGTAGTACGGCGAGCGGATCGGGGAATCACCAAAGCGCAGGTGCGAAACGGTGACGCCGCCGGTCTTCTTGGAGTCGTACTGGAAGTAGGCCTGAACGTACTTGTCGGTGTGATCGCCGATGATCTTGATCGAGTTCTTGTTGGCGCCGACGGTACCGTCGCCACCCAGACCCCAGAACTTGCACTCGATGGTGCCGGGGGCTGCGGTGTTGGGCGCATCCTCGGCCTCGGGCAGGCTCAGGTTGGTCACGTCATCGACAATGCCGATGGTGAACTCGCGCTTGGGCTCGTCCTTCTTAAGCTCCTCGAAGACAGCGAACGCGGACGCGGGAGGCGTGTCCTTGCTGCCCAGGCCGTAACGGCCGCCGACGACCTTGATGCCCGTCTTGCCGGCCTCGTAGAGAGCGGAGACGACGTCCTGGTAGAGCGGCTCGCCGATGGAACCCGGCTCCTTGGTGCGGTCCATAACGGCGATCTTCTGGACGGTCTCGGGGAGAACGTCAACGAAGTGCTTGATGGAGAACGGACGGAACAGGCGAACCTTGACCAGGCCGACCTTCTCGCCGTGAGCGTTGAGGTAGTCGATGACTTCCTCGAGCACGTCGCAGAAGGAGCCCATGCACACGACGACGCGATCAGCATCGGGAGCGCCGTAGTAGTTGAACAGACCGTAATCGGTGCCGAGCTTCTCGTTGATCTTCTTCATGTAGCCCTCGACGACGGCGGGAAGCTCGTCGTAGACCTTGTTGCAGGCCTCGCGGTTCTGGAAGAAGATGTCGCCGTTCTCGTGGCTACCGCGGGTGTGCGGGTGCTCAGGGTTGAGCGCGTGATCGCGGAAAGCCTGGACAGCGTCCATGTCGCACATCTCGGCCAGATCCTTGTAGTCCCACATGGCGACCTTCTGGATCTCGTGGCTGGTGCGGAAGCCGTCGAAGAAGTTAAGGAACGGAGTCTTGCCCTCGATGGCGGCAAGGTGAGCCACCGGCGAGAGGTCCATGACCTCCTGGACGTTGCCCTCGGCGAGCATGGCGAAGCCGGTCTGACGGCAGGCCATGACGTCGGAGTGATCGCCAAAGATGTTCAGGGCGTGGGAAGCGACGCAACGCGCGGAGACGTGGAAGACGCCCGGGAGCTGCTCGCCCGCGATCTTGTACATGTTCGGGATCATCAGGAGCAGGCCCTGAGAAGCCGTGTAGGTGGTGGTCAGAGCACCGGCGCCCAGCGAACCGTGAACGGTACCGGCTGCACCTGCCTCGGACTCCATCTCAACGACCTTGACCGGGGTGCCGAAGATGTTCTTGCGACCCTGGGCCGCCCACTGGTCGACATGGTCGGCCATCGGGCTGGACGGCGTAATGGGATAGATTCCCGCTACCTCGGTGTACGCATACGAAACATATGCGGCCGCCTCGTTGCCGTCCATAGACTTAAACTTACGCGCCATATACCCCTCTCCTCTCATATAGGTATACAGGCCCCGGCGATCGCCGGGATATTGGCGTGATGGGATTTTCGCTGTTGCTTCCATCATCTGGCAGGCAGGCTGAGCAGCAGGTGCATGGCGTGGAGAGAAGACATGCCGAGACGAGGAGGGCTGCACGCACTCCACAGGCCCGGCTGCCCGTCTTGCACATGACCGGGCGCCGCAAAGGCCGCATACCGGATGCTCCCGGGCACGCCCCGGCGATGGGAGGCGCCCGCAACGGAAATCCGCATGCGGGTTTATTGTACCCCGCCGCCAAGCCATATTTCGGCAAATATAGGTGGGCGGTAAAGGTTTACCTCGGGTGACCGCCAAGGGTCAAAATGAATGCTTCGTCCCCGGGCGGCCGGCTCGAGCACGCTAAGGAGTGTCCCCAAGTGCCGGCATAAAAGGAACGTCCCTATCTGCCGGCTAGAGGGCGCCGAGGAGGATGGCATAGGTGGTGGATTCGCCGAGTTTGAGTTCGTCGCCGGGATTGAGCTGGGCGGAGCGGCCGGGCTCCACCTGGATGCAGACGCTCGTGGCCCCGTTTACCACAACCGTGCCGTTGGTTGACGACAGGTCCTCGACGTGCCAGGCATTTTGAGCATCGCACCAGATATGGGCATGACGAGCCGAGACATCGTCACCGACGTCGGTGATGTCGCCCTCCCCCGTGGCCAGCGCGCCGATCTCGACGCCCTCCTCGCTCGGTTGAATCCAGCGCGGAGCGCTCACCACGTAGCCGTTTTGCACGCGCAACAGTCCCAGCGGATGCGCCGGCGAAGCCTCGTTCTCGCCTGTGACCGAAGATGTGCTCAGCGAGCGCGGCGTCGACGTGGCACCGCCGCAGGTCGCATGCGCGTAATCGATGGCGTAGGTCACCGACGAGCGAACATCCGCCGAACAGCCTACGGCGACGAACAGCACCAGGATGGCCTCCGCGCGCTCGGCGGGCATGAGCTCCGCCGCCTGTGACAGGCGCTCGAGCGCATTGCGATAGAGATTCGTGTCCTGATGGCATTCCTCGAGTGCACGAACCATAGGTTCGCCAGCAGGCCCGCACACCATATTGGTCACTGCCGCAGCATCCATGGGATTGCGGCGGCGCAGGGCCAGCTGCGACATAATGCGCGCGGCCGAGGTACCGTAATCGGCAAAATAACGCTCCTGCAGTGTGCCGACCGGTGCACGCACGATAAAGCGCGAGACCCACGAGCGATCGGCGGCGCGACTCTGAGGGCTACGGCCATCGGCAAGCGGACGGCTTGAGAGCACCAGACCGCACAGCTCGATATGGCTCAGGTGCGCCGCGCGCTTAAAGATGTCGAACATTGCCCCGCACGGGGTGAGCTCGGTTTGAAAAGCCATGGGCTTAACCCTCCTTGGTCACAGAGATATCGTCAGATGCTTCGACAGGCCCGCCAAAGGCGCGAGCCGCCGCGGCTCCGCCGGCAAGCGGTGTCGCCATGGGGATTTTCGCACGTCGCGCGGACACGACGGGAAGCTCGAAGGCAAACCCCATCGCCAGCAAAAACCACGTGAGCGCATAGGTCGCAATTAAGGCAGCCACCAGACCACCTGCCACGGCATGTTGGGAGAACACCGTGCATACGAGTACGACCAACACCGGAACCTCGTAGGCAGATAGTGCGAGCACGCCCTGCAAGAACCCCGCGCGGCGATTGCGCGCCAAGGCTCCGGCGGCAATGCCCGCCACGCCCGGCAGCGCCAACGCCAGCGCAGCGACGATGCCCGGCAACTTTCCGGACCACATAAGAGGCCCCACGGCAATCGTCACGTGGGTGCCCGACGCCAGCACCGCCGCCGACGCCACGACCGCGGCCCAAAGCACACCGCAAACCGCCGTCGACGCAGTCATCGCCGCACGCCGCATCGCCCGGCCCGATACCTCCATCGGGCACGGCATGAGCGGCTCGGCGCGAAGCGAGCGAGCGACATTTTGCGCATAGTGGTCACAAAACGCCGAAAGCGCCGCCTCCACGGCAGCAGGCTCCGGACGATCTTCCTGGTGACACGACAGACAGGCCATCACCACGTCGGACAGCTGCGCATCGACAAACGCCAGTGCATCGCGCAAGTCCTCGGAATTTGGATCGAGCCCCAGCTGCTGAGCCTGTTCGGCCGCGGCAAGCGCCACATCGGGCTCGCGTCGCAGCAGCTGCGTCAAGTCGCAACCGGGCGCATGGGCACCGATGGGATAGTCGGGCAGCGTATCCATCTTGAGGCGGTAGGGGCTGGCGATATCACGCGTCTTCTTGCGCGAGCCCGAGGTCCCCGACGCGCCCGATGCTGCCTCATACGGCGCGACGCCGGCGATGAGCTCGTAGACCGCGCTCGCCGCGGCGTACACGTCAATCGCCGGCGACATGCGCAAGGCACGCAGGTCGGGAATATCGTCGGTGAGCATCTCGGGCGGGGCGTAGGCAACCGTCGCGCGGCGCAGCGTGGCATAGCGCTCCGTAAACGACGCCTTGCCGCCGGTACCGGCCACGGCCGACGCAGGCTCGAGCGCCAGCGACGAACCAAAGTCGATCAGGCACAGGTCAAAGGTGCCCTCGGCAAGCTGCCGGTCAAGCGGTAGACGCGCCGTACGCACCATAATATTAGCGGGCGAGATGTCGCGATGGACAAAGCCCTCACCCACCAGGCTCATGCGGCAGAGCAGATCGAACAGGTCGCGACCCAGACGCGCCGCCACAAGCGGCGACAGGCGCCCGGCATCATCAACGGCAAAGCGCGAGCGCAGACGGGCGAGCGTCTCGCCCTCGACCCATTCCATGACAATCGCGGGGACGCCGTCGACCTCGCCCCAGCCATAGAGGCGGGGAAAGCCCTTAAGGCCCGAAAGGGCGCGATGGCATTCGTATTCCTCGCGAAACGCCGCCTTGAACTTGGCGACCAGCGCCTCGTGAGCGGCATCGTCGTCGAACTCATCGCGCGCCGGCAAGATGAGCTGCTTGAGCGCCACGGCCTCGCCCTGCGCGTTGACGGCACGCGTCACACGGCCGATACCGCCGCGGCGCATGGTGGCGTCGTCGGCAAACAGCATCGTAAAACGGCGCAGATAGACAGGCAGCTCGTCCGCGCCCAATGCAACGGCCGGCTCAAACCCGTCGACACGCGCCAGGCGCAGGCCCACCATGGGATCGTGGGCAAGCGATTGGGTTGTGGCGGAAACAAGATCGGTCATCATAGGGCGATCGCCGCCACATTGTTATTGAAGTTGTTGAGCGCGACGTTATCGTCGCCGTAATGTCCGACCCATTGACACAGGTTTGTGTAGCAACCCCAAAGGTTGGCGAATTGTCGGTACCACTTTGACTGGGGAGGGAACGTCTGCCGGCCAAACTCGGCACGGATGACAAACATGTCATTGACCAGGCTATCGCATGGTCCGGTGTCGCCCGTGGCGTTATAGGTCGACACCACGCTATTGGCGCGGGCGACATAGCCATCGAGCATGTTGTATTTGGTCACGAGCCAACTGTGGATACTCTCCTCCTCGGCAGCCGAGAGACCACCCGAGCCCGTGTCCCCGCCGGCATCGCCGTCCGTCGAGCCACCACTCGAAGACCCGCCGCCAGAAGCGGAGCCCGAACCGGTGCCAGAACCGGACCCGTCCGAGCCGCCGGGCTTACCCGCCTGCTGCGTATCCTGCTCCTTCTGCTGCTCCGCTTTGTTAATGACAGAAGCCACGCTGTTATTGGAAAGCTTTGTAATGACCTTGGTGTTGGTGAGCACGACGGTCTTGCCGTTTGCCAGCTTGATCTCGTTGTCCGATGTTTCGGGACTGTCCGCATCGTCGCCACCGAACACAACATGCGAGATCACGCTCGCCCATGCATATCCGGTTGTCGTTCCCAGGTCGCTCTTGGCCTTGCGCCCTATATGCAACTCGCGCGCAGCATGCGCCTGCACCATGGACGGCACCGTCATGCCATAGGCCGAAACGCCGGCAATAACAAGCACCAGCGAGCACGACAGCAGCACGTACGCCCGAGGCGCCAGGCCCAGCCGGCGTCGCATGCGCACCACGGCGCCACGCTTTGTCTGAGTGCCTCCGGGTCGCATGCGCTCTCCTCTAACAAAAACACGCCGCTCAGGAGCGGCGCATTCATTCATATCCATATGTGAGTGTATCAGCGAATCTAAAAGGTTGCGCAACGAATGAGCAAATACGGAGTACAAACGCCCCCATCCACGCGATAAGCGAAAGTAGAGCAGGTTTGTTGCACAACAAACAAGCGAACGCGTGCCTAATTATGAGTACCCCGTGCAGCAGAACGGCCGGCCATGCCGCGGAGCACCCGGCGGCTAAATCGTTCGACGGGCCTCGATAGCGCGCCCAAGCGTAAGCTCGTCGGCATACTCCAGGTCGCCGCCCACGGGCAGGCCGCTCGCCAGACGCGATACCTCAACGCCCAGCGGCTTGATAGTGCGAGCCAGGTAGCTCGCCGTGGTCTCGCCCTCAATATTGGGATTGGTGGCGATGATGACCTCGTGGATGTCCTCGCGGCCCAAGCGTGCCAGTAGCTCGCGAATGTGCAGCTGCTCGGGGCCAATCTTGTCCATGGGACTGATCACGCCGCCCAATACGTGGTAGAGACCGTGGTAGCTGCCCGTGCGCTCAATCGCCTGGACATCGCGCGGCTCGCCCACCACGCAAATGCGAGTGGTGTCGCGCATCGAATCCTGGCAGATGGAGCACTCGTCGGCTGTGGCGTAGTTAAAGCAACGGCTGCAAAAATGAACCTCCTGCTTAACCTCCAGGATGGCCTCGGCCAGGCGGCGCGCCTCCTCGGCGTCAGCCTCCAACAGGTAATAGGCGATGCGCTGAGCCGACTTGGGGCCAATGCCCGGCAGGCGGCCCAGCTCATCGAGCAATTTTTGCAGACTATGGTTGGCACTCATATATATGCGTGTCTTAGAACGGCATGCCCGGGATGTTGAGGCCACCGGTGATGGCGCCCATCTGCTTGTTGGCGAGCTCGTTGACGCCGCGAACGGCCTCGTTGACAGCAGCCATGACCATGTCCTGCAGCATATCGACGTCCTCGGGGTCGAGCGCATCGGGGTCGATGGTGAGGTTGACGAGCTCCATCTCGCCGTTGACGGTCACCTTGACCATGCCGCCGCCGGCAGAGGCGTCGACGGTCTGGGACTTGAGGTTCTCCTGCGCGGCGGCAAGCTGCTCCTGCATCTTGCGGGCCTGCTTCATCATCTGCTGCATGTTCATACCGGCCATGATGGCTCCTTTACGTGCGGCCGCACACCGAGCTGCAAGGGCAGCCGGAGCACGGCGGGACTTTCAAACGCAAAAATCGTACCACGGCACAAGGCCAGCGAGCGGGGCGGACACGCCACCTCAGTCGATATACATGTCCTCCCATACAAACCGCACGCAAAGATTATGCAAGGTCGAATTATGCAAGGTTGCATAATTCGACGTATATGCCCTTTCGCACGGTTACTCCACCGGTTTGAAGATGGTGGCCTGGCCAAAGACGTCGCGAATGAGGGCTTTGGCCTCATCCTCGGTCTGCGGGATGCTCGGGGCTGCGCCCTGGTGGCCGAAGGGACTGCCGGCGCCGGGGTTGGACTCCCAAGGAGCTGCGGGGGCGTCATCGCTTGCGGGAGCGGACGTCGCGACTGCGGGGGCCGAGGGAGCCGCAGCGGCGGGCTTGGGCGCAGGCGCCGCTGCCGGTACGTCGAACGGAGGAAGGTCGTCCCCGCTCGCATCGCCGGCGAAGCCGCCGACCATGACGTCGTCGTAGGGCACCTGCTCGGATTCCCAGGGCGCAGCCTGTGCAGACGGCTGAGCCTTGGGAGCGGACGAGCGCTCGGGCGCGCGGGGCGCGGGCTCGGTCGGGAGCTTGCCCGTGGCAGGAGCGCCGGCAGGGTTGTCGGAGCGCAGCCAGGGAGCCTTAGCCAGGTCGGACGACTTGGGCGCGGGTGTGGCAGCGGGCTTGGGCGAGGGGGTCGGAGCAGCCGGTTTGGGCGCAGCGGGTTCAGGCGCCGACGGAGTCGGTGCCGCCTTTGGCTGCGTCGCGCTGACACTCGAGGATGCAGGGGCCGCCGAGGACACGGGTTGCGGGTCCGCAGATGCCGCAGCCCGTGCAGATGGAGAATGCTCCTCATGTTGAGGAGCCGGCGTGCCACCCCCATCCAGGACATAGTCGACGGTACGACGACCGAAGACCGCACTGACTGTCGGCAGAACTACCGACTGCGTATCGGCGCGTCCGAGCATCTTAATGGCAAAGGTCGAACCCGCAGGGAACGAAACCGTGAGCTTGGAGCCGTCGTCGGCCGTGGCGCGGGCGTTGAGCAAAAGCCCTGCGTAGGAGGCCTGACGCGCCTTGACGCGCTCGACGACCTCGGCCCATTTGCGCTGGAGCTCGCCGGCATCCTCAACCGCAGGGGTCTCGGCGGCGCCGGCGGCAGCAACCTGGGCGGCGTTGTTGGGCTGGGACTGACGTGCCGGCACAGCGGCAGGCGCGGGAGTCGGGGCAGCAGCGGGCTGGGACTTCGGAACCGATGTAGGCTGAGACGCAGGAGCCGCGGTCTTGGGGGTCGGCGTGGGCGCAGGCTGGGCCGACGGAGCGGCAGCACCGCGGTCCCAGGGCATGCCGCCCTGGTGCGCGGACGTAGCAGCGGGAGCGGCAGATGCCACAGGGGCAGCAGCTCGAGCACCCGAGATCAGTGTCGGTTGTTGCGTCGCCGCAGGTGCAGCCGCGACAGCCGCAGGCGCAGCACCAGCAGCAGCTACGCTCGCCGGCACGGCGGCGTTAGCGACCATGGTCTCCAAGCGTGCCACACGCTCGGCCAAAGCCTCAATCGTCAAATCGGCCTCGGGACGCGTCAGGCGCGTGCAGGCAATCTCGAGCACCAGGCGCACGTCGCTCGCGCCTCTCATCTCCAGCGCGGCATCGTCGAGCACCGTCAGCACACGAGCCAAGCGGTCGGCAGGGCGCTCGCCAAAAGCAGCGGCCTCGGCAGCAAGCGCCTCGGCCTGCTCGGAGCCGCCCTCAAACAGCTCGGCGCGGGCGCCGGCAACGCAGGCCACGTACACATCGCGCACATGCGCCACCAGGTCGCGCGTCAGCTCAAGCAGGTCATTGCCCTCCTCGACCTGTGCGCGAATGAGCCCATAGAGCTCAGCAATATCACGCTCGGCAATAGCGCGGGCAAACTCGCTCAGAATCTGGTCCGAAACTTCGCCCAAAAGCGAGCGGGCATCGTCCGCATGCACGGCGCCGTTTCCGAAGACGCTCAGCTGCTCCAGCGTGGAGAGCGCGTCGCGCATGCCGCCCTTGGCATGGCGCGCCACGATGGCGAGCGCCTCGTCGTCGTAATCGAAGCCCTCCTGCTCGCACACGTAGGACAGGCGATGCTCGATATCCTCGTTACCGATGCGGTGGAAATCGAAGCGCTGGCAGCGCGAAAGGATGGTCTCCAGAATCTTTTGCGGATCGGTGGTGCACAGCACGAAGATCACGTGCGCCGGCGGCTCCTCGAGCGTCTTGAGCAGCGCGTTGAACGCCGCCGTCGTGAGCATGTGGACCTCGTCGATGATGTAGATCTTGTACTTGCCGCGCACCGGGGCAAAGTTGACGGAGTTGATGATCTCCTCGCGCACATTGTCCACGCCCGTGCGGCTTGCGGCGTCGAGCTCATAGACATCGGGGTGGTTGCCCTCGGCGATGAGCTCGCACTCCTCGCAGGTGCCGTCGGGCATGCAACCGCTCGCACCCTCGGCGCGCGCCGCCTCGGCATTGCGGCAGAGCAGTGCCTTGGCAAGAATGCGCGCCATGGTGGTCTTGCCCGTGCCGCGCGGTCCGCAGAACAGGTAGGCGTGGGACAGGCGCCCCTCGGTAATGGCGTGCTCGAGCGTCGAGACGATATGCTGCTGGCCCACCACGGAGTCGAAGGTGAGCGGGCGATACTTTCGGTACAACGATTCCATGGGTGCTCCCCCGGGTATACTGAGTCTTGTTGCCGCGACGGCCATGCGGTCGCACGGCATACTGCACTCATAATAACCCGTACGGCAAGCCCGCCGCGATAGGAGTCCAAAGAGTATGGCAGACGCAGAGAGCAACCTCGTCCCCTCCGAAGCAGCCGACCAGGTCGAGGTCGCGCTCGAGAAGCAGGCAGCAGCCGATGACGGCATCCTGTACCTCAACGAGTACCAGTACGAAAACGATCTGGTCACCGACTTCGCCCGCCTGGTCGCCTCGCCCAGGCGTCGCGGCTCGCTGTATGTCGCCGCGGCAATTGCCGCGCTCATCGGCATCGGCATGCTGGTGGCCGGCGGCAACTGGATCAAGTTTGGCGTCGTCCTGATCGTGTTCGGCGCCTTTTTGGCCTGGTGGAGCAAAAACCTGCACCACACGCTCGCCCGCGACTTTATCGATGCCGTCGAGGCCGACGAGTCCATGGGTGGACGCTACCGCCGCGTCGCCGCCAACGAGGACGGCCTGATGGTCTGGGGCAAGAGCGGCAAGTCGCAGTTCTTCCCGTTTGAGAAGCTCGACCACGTGCTCGACGGCGAGCGCATCTTTGTGGCCATGTTCGCCGACCAGGGCGTGACGATCCCTAAGGACACCTTTGTTCGCGGCGACGCCGAGCAGTTTGGCGCCTTCCTTAAGGCGCGCATCAACAAAAAACTCCGCATCGAGACCAAGAAGAAGAAAATGAAGGCCGAGAAGGCTGCCGCCAAGGCCAAGCAGGAGAGCGAGCCCAAGAACGCAAAGGCCAAACAGCGCAAGCAGAAGAAGAACAAGAAGAAGCGCTAAGGCCAAGTCAGACAGGCCACCTCATCCCCGTTATCCTCCCCATGCACCCGAGCGTGCTACACTAGCAGCATCTATGCCACCGCGAACGCCGGAACGGGCCGCGTCCCGTGCCCGCCGCTCGCAAACGAACTTTAAACGCACGAGGGTTGGCCATGCCGCTTTTCTCGCAACATACCGCCCGGTTCTCGCCGGACGTTCCCTTGGAGGGCACCAGCTCTCGCGATCTGCTCAAGCGGTTCCAGCCGCTCGAGACGCTTGCGACCGGCGGTTTTGGCTCCATCGAGATCTGCCGCGACACACACCTGCGCCGTCGCGTCGCCATCAAGCGCATCCCCCTCACAGACGGCGCCGGCATGCCCGCCAGCGACATCATGGACGTGCTGCGCGAGGCGCATACCGCCGCCATGCTTCAGCATCCCAATATCGTGCAGGTCATCGACTTTACGCACGACACCGCCTATGCCTACCTGGTCATGGAATACGTCGATGGCATGTCGCTCGCCGAGTTTTTGCATCGAGTCGACGGCCATTCGCTCACCTTTGACGAGGCGGCGGCCATTGCCGACGCGCTGGGCCAGGCGCTCACCTTCGCCCATAGCAATGGCGTGCTCCACCTGGACATCAAGCCTGCCAACGTGCTCATCGACCACTCGGGCAACGTTAAGCTCACCGACTTTGGCATGGCACGTCTGTCGTCTGCCGGCGGCTTTGGCGGCTCGCGCGGCGGCACCATCGGCTACATGCCACCCGAGCAGCTCGATATCGAGACCGGCACGGTCGACGAGCGCGCCGACGTCTTCGCCCTCGCCTGCGTCATTTACGAGAGCCTGTGCGGCAGCGCCCCCTTTATGGCGGCAACGCCCGCCGACTCGCTCGGCCGCATCATCGGCGGCGCCACCTATCCCAGCGAGTTGATACCGCACTTTCCCCCGGGAGCCGAAGCAGCGCTGATGAGCGCCCTCTCCCCCATGCCGCAAGACCGCCCCAACAGCATCGAGGCGTTTTGCGATCAGCTCCTTGCCAGCTTGGGCAGCGTGCGCGAGGGCCGTCGCAGCCTAGAGCAAATGGTGGGCGAGCTTTCGGATGACGAGCAGACGGCGGACGATATCGAATCGCTGCCCTACGAGGACGACGCGGTCGAGGTCGACCCCGCACTTGGTTGGGCGGGCACGCGCTGGAGCCACGCGCGCAACTACACCATGCGCGCCATCTCGGCTCTCTCGTGTGGAGCCTTTAGCTTCTTGCTTATGCAGACAGCCGGCGTCGCCGCGCTTCCCGGCTTGGTCGTCGCGGCCATCGCGATCGGTGCGGCAGCCGGCCTGGCCCCGCAGATCGGCTCGGCCATCTCGGCCGTGGGCTTTTTAGTGCTTATGGCCAACGCCACCATGCAGGCGCAGGGCATTCTGTCGATGCTGCCTGTCGCGGTTGTCTTTGCCGCCACCATGTCCGGCTGGTGGATCGCTTGGGGGCGCACCCAGGCTCCCGCGAGCGCGGCACTCACCTGCGCGCTTGCGCTTGGCTGCCTGACCGGTGACGCCTTCCTTGCCGCTGGAGCCGCCGCGAGCATCGCGGCATTTTGGCTCGGCCCGGCAAGTGCCGCGGCGGCCACGAGCATGGGCGCGCTCTTTGCCCGCCTTGCCGCAGCGGCCCTCTCTGCGGGAGGCGTACTGGGGCTCGGCAATGTCGCCGCAGCGCTGGGGGACGTGTTCCTCTGGGCCGCCATCGCACTGGTCGCGGCAACGGCGGCAGCAACATCACTACTGCTCAATGCCCATGCCAAGCGCGCCGAACAAGGGTCGAACCTCGCCGCAATCGCGGCAATTGCCGTCACCGGCATCGGCTGCGCGGGCGCACTCTGTCTTGCACACCATATGGAAATTGCCGGCCTTACCGCCGCGGTCGTCGTCAAGGCAGCGGTTGCGGGAATCCTATCCTCTATAATCGTTGGGATATGCCTATATTTGCTCGGATACCAAAGAACCTATACGGAGAGTGATCTTTCGTGAACTTCCTGAACATCTTCGAGGACCACGTGGCCGGCATCTTCGGTGCCACCCGTGCCCCGTTCTCCTTTAAGAAGCTTGCCAAGCAGGCCGCTCGCGACATGGAGGATCAGACTCTAGTGATCAACGGCGTCAACACCGCGCCGGCACTCTATACCATTCTGATCGCCGCCGATGACGATCCCATGCTCGCCCCGTTCTACCCCGAGCTTTCGCGCGAGGTCCGCGAGTTTGTGAAAGCGCAGGCCGAAAAGCGCCGCTATGTCTTTGTCGGTGAGCCCCTCGTTCGCTTTATGATCGACCCGCAGCTGCGCGCCGGCAAGTTCTCGGTCTTTGCCGAGAACGTCGATGCCCCCACGCTCGGCCGTCTGTACGAGGAAGAGCGTGCCTACCAGAATGGCCTGGGCCAGAATAACTCCGCCGCAAGCCGCGCCGCCAGCGCCCCCCGCGCCGGCAAACAGCAGTTTGCCGCTCCGCAGCAGCAACATCCCGCCGCCATGCCCCAGCAGTCGGCGCCTCGTCCCGCTGCACCCGACCCGCTCGCCGCGGCCGATCCCTTTGCGCCCAACGTCCCCGATCCCGCCGCCGCACCCATTCCCGTACCGCAGACCGTCTCGCGTGACGCGCTCGCCGGCATGGGCGGAGCCGCCGCGACCGGTGCCGCCGTGGGCCTTGGTGCCGCGGCCGGCATTGCCGCCAATATGGCAAACCCCCGCGCCCCGCAGCGTCCACTCGCTCAGCTCGTCGACGTTGTAAGCGGTGAGAGCCACAGCATTACCTCCGCGCAGGTGACCATCGGTCGCGAGCGCTCGGTTTCGGACATCGCCCTGCGCGACCCCAACGTGTCGCGCCGCCACGCCCAGCTCACCTTTACCGGCTCGGACTGGTCGATCGAAGACCTCAACTCCACCAACGGCACGCTCGTCAACAACCGCCGCATCACGCGCTGCCCGCTGCGCAACGGCGACTTGCTGACGTTTGGCCTGAGCACCTTTGAATTTAGGGGATAGTCGCTTATGAACATCGATATCGTCCTTTTTGCAGGCCGCATCGTCCTGGTCGCCCTGCTCTATATCTTCCTATTCGCCGTCATGAAGACCGGCGTGGGGCTCGTGCGCGGTCAGCGTCGCGACTCCGCCATCTGGACGATCGATGTGGACAAGGGCCCGCGCGGCATCCGCGGCATCCACGTGGACATGCTCGGCCCCGTCATTGTCGGCCGTTCGCCGTCTTCGGACATCTGCATCAACGAACCGTTTGTCTCGGCCTCGCATGCGCGCTTTTCGCTGCAGGGCCCGGCACTCATTATCGAAGACCTCAACTCGCTTAACGGCACGCTCGTCAACGGTCGTCAGCTCGTAGAGCCCGCGACGCTGCGCGAGGGCGACGAAGTCCAAATTGGCGACGTGGTCATGAAGGTGAACCGTCGATGATCGACGAGGAGAACAAGCCCGCAACCATGCCCGAGACGCCGGCCGCCCCTGCGGCCGCGCCGGCTCATGCCGCCCCGGCGCGCCCCGCGCCCGTGGAGCCCGAGGATACGGTGTTCTCCCTGCCTCTTTCGCATGTAACTCAAGATTATTCGGCGCCTGTCGATAACAGGGACGCCGATAGGGACACCGAGCAGCTCGACGCCCCTATCGGCGCGCATGCTGCCGAGCAGCCCGCGGCACCGGAGGCGACGCCCGCGCCGGCTCATTTTGCCGAGCCCGTCGCCGAGGCTATCAACGAAAGCGAAGCGGTGTTCGCCACGCCCGAGCCCGTCGCGCCGGCCTTCCCCGTCGCGCCATCGCCCGAGGTGACGGCCGCGCCCGCGCCGAAGCCCGAGTCGGCGCCGTCGCACTTCGCGACGCCGGAACCCGTCGTCGTGGATCCGGAGGAAACCGCCAAGGTCCCCAGTGACCCCGGCTCGACCATCCCGACCCTCGATAAGCCTATCGAGGAGCCCAACACCGAGCCGCTCGATGCCGACGATACCAGCTCCCCCGCCGATGCCGTCTCCCCCAACGACACCGTCTCCCCCGACGACACCGCCGAGATTGACGTCGCCGCCGTAGAGGCGAAACTCAAAGACCCCGGCTCGACCATGAGCTTTGAGCCGCTGACCGGCGAGCGCATCGAGACCGACTCGACCTACGACGCCGGCACCACCACGCAGCTCATGTGGGGCGCCCGCTCTGACGTCGGCTGCGTGCGCCCGCACAACGAAGATTCCTACCTGGTGCAGTCGCCGCTCTTTTGCGTTTGCGACGGCATGGGAGGACATGCTGCCGGCGAGGTAGCGTCCTCTATCGCCGTCGAGACCATCGCCAAGACGGCACCGCAGTCTGCCGATGCCGCGCGTCTGGCCGCGGCCGTCGAGGCAGCCAATGCCGCCGTGATTGAGGCCGCCCTCAACGGTTTGGGCAAGCCCGGTATGGGCTGCACGGCCACCTGCGCTTATATCGAAAACGACACGCTCGCCATCGCCCACGTGGGCGACTCGCGCGCCTACCTGCTCCACGAGGGCACGCTCATCCGCGTGACCCGCGACCATTCCTACGTGGAAGAGCTCGTGGACGCCGGCGAGATTACGGCCGACGAGGCCCGCGTCCACCCCAACCGCTCGGTCATCACCCGCGCGCTGGGCTCGGATCCCGCCATGTATGCCGACCACTTTACCCTGCACATCGAGGAGGGCGACCGCCTGATCCTGTGCTCTGACGGCCTTTCGAGCATGATTCCCGACAGCGATATCGAAAACATCGCCACACAGTCCTCGACCGCGCAGATTTGCGTTGACAACCTGGTAGACGCGGCGCTTGCTGCCGGCGGCCACGACAACGTGACCGTGGTGGTGGTCGACCTGGTCGACGATGGCGTCATGCGCAAGGCAAAACGCGTCCGTCGCCGCAATGTCACCATCGGCATCGTCCTGGGCCTCATCCTCGTTTTGGGCGCAGCCATTTGGGGCTATACGGGCATCACCGGCTCGTACTACCTGGGCACCTACCAGGGAAACGTCGCAGTCTGGCGCGGCATACCCGGCAAGCCGCTCGGGCTTAAGCTCCACTGGCTCGAGAGCGAAACCAGCATCAAGCTGTCCGACCTGCCCGAAGACACTCAGAACCGCCTCAAGGCGGGCATTCCGCAAACGAGCGTCGACGATGCGCAGGATACCATCTCCAAGTACCGTCACCAGATCGACGAGGAACAGACCCGTCAGGTGATCGACGCGCAAACGATTCGCGACAACACCGATCAGGGATCGACTTCCGAGTCGAATACCGAGAAAACCGTCGAACAGTCCGCCGAGGCCGAAGCCTCCGATAAGAATTAAGAAGGGAGTGCCGCTTATGAGTCGCCGCAACACCGAACTGCTTTTGCTCATCGCCTCGGCGTTCCCCGTCATCCTGCTGTATGCGATGTACGTGCTCACCGCGGGCGCCACGATCTCCTTTGAGACGCTTGCCGTGCCGATCGGCCTCTTTGCCGCCTTCGCCGCAGCGCACATCGCCGTGCGCATCCTGGCGCCCGGCGCCGACCCCGCAATCCTGCCCGTCGTCTTTGTGCTCTCGGGCATCGGCATCACATTCGTGACGCGCCTTGCCCCCGACCTCGCCATCTCGCAGCTCATCATCCTGTTTATCTCGGTGGCGCTCATGGTGGGAACGCTCGCGCTGGTCAAGAACCTCGACGTGGTCATGCGCTACAAATACACCTTCGGCATCATCGGCATCATCTTGCTGATGCTGCCTATCTTTATCGGCACCACGATCTCGGGCTCCAAGCTGTGGATTCGTATCGCCGGCTTTACCATCCAGCCCGGCGAGTTCGCCAAGGTCTTTATCGTGCTGTTCCTGGCCGGCTACCTGGCCGAGAACCGTGAACTGCTCTCCATCTCCAACCGCAAGATTCTGGGCCTCAAGATTCCGCGTTTCCGCCTGCTGCTGCCGCTGTTTGCCGTGTGGGGCGTGTGCCTGCTCGTCGTCGTCTTCGAACGCGATCTGGGTTCGGCCGTACTGTTCTACACCATCTTCTTGCTGATGCTCTACGTTGCCACGGGACGCTTTTCGTACGTCATCATCGGCCTGATACTTTTGGCTGTTGGGGCCGTGGGCGCCTACAAGTTCCTGTCGCACGTTCAGGTGCGCTTTCAGGTCTGGGTCGATCCGTTTAAGGATGCCCAGGGCCAAGGCTACCAGATCGTGCAGTCGCTCTTTTCGCTCGCCGACGGCGGCCTGGTGGGCGTGGGCATCGGCAACGGCATGAGCAACAACATCCCCGTCGTCGAATCCGACTTTATCTTCTCGGCCATCGGCGAGGAAATGGGACTTTTGGGCGGCGGCGCCGTGCTCATCCTGTTTATGCTCTTTGCCGTGCGCGGTCTGACCACGGCCGCTCGTGCCAAGTCCGACCTTGCCGCCTTTAGCGCCACGGGCCTTACGGCGGCCATCAGCTTCCAGGCCTTCTTGATTGTTGGCGGCGTGACCCGCCTGATTCCGCTGACCGGCGTCACCCTGCCCTTCATGAGCCAGGGCGGCTCCTCGCTGCTGGCGAGCTTCATCATCGTCGCGCTGCTACTGCGTGCCGGCGACGAGGCAACCGGACGCGAGGCCGAGCTCACCGGCACCGGCACCATGGCCGCCATCACCGATGACCAGGTCGCATCTTCCGCCGCCCCGACCGGCACGCGGTTTGCCACCTCGTCGTCCTACGGCCGCGGTAGCCACTCCGCCGGCTCTCGCATGCGTCGTCGCCTGCTCGATACGCCTGAGTCCGGCGTACTTGGCCGCGTGGCACTTGCCAATCGCCTGACTCGCGCCGTGCTCGCCTTTACGGCGCTGTTCGCCATCCTTATCGGCAACCTTACCTATGTCCAGGTCATCAAGGCCAAGGATTATCAGGACATGCCGACCAACAACCACACCATCGCCCGCTCCAAGTATATCCAGCGCGGCTCCATCATCACGTCCGACGGCGTGACGCTGGCCGAGTCGCTACAGCAGGAGGATGGCACCTACGCCCGCTCCTACCCCAACGGCAATATGGCCGCGCACGTGGTGGGCTACGTGAGCCAGCAGTATGGCACCGCTGGCATCGAGAGCGTCATGAACGACACACTCACCGGCTCCAAGGATTACTCCAGCTGGAACAACGCCATCGCATCGCTCGCAGGTCAGACCCAGCCGGGCAACACCGTCAAGCTCACGATCGATTCGCGCATCCAGACGGCTGCCGAGCAGGCACTCAAGGGCTTTAAGGGTGCTGTGGTGGTCATGGACCCGCGTACCGGTGCCGTCCTTGCGTGCGCCAGCTCGCCCACCTACGACAACACCAACATCGACGCCCTGTTACAGGCAGGTGGCGGCGAGGACGGTTCCTTGTACGACCGCGCCATGGATGCGCTGTATACCCCAGGCTCCACGTTTAAGGTCGTCACCCTTTCCGCAGCGCTCGAGACCGGCACCGCCACGCTTTCGAGCACCTACCAGGCGCCCGGTTCCATGGATATCGGAAACGCTCCGGTCACCAACTACGCCAACGAAAGCTACGGCACCATCAGCCTGCAGCAGGCCTTCGCCGTGTCGTCTAACGTCGTCTTTGGCCAGGTGGCCAACGAGGTCGGCGCCAGCTCGCTGGTACAGTTTGCCAACGCCTTTGGCTATGGGCAAAAGCTGGGCCAGGACCTTACCGCCGCGGCCTCCATCATGGCCGACCCGTCGCTTATGACCGAGTGGGAGACCGCTTGGGCAGGCGCAGGTCAGCCTGTCGGTATGGACCACACGCCCGGCCCGCAGACCACGGTCATGCAAAACGCTGTGATTGCCGCCGCCATTGCCAACAGCGGCGTCGTCATGGATCCGTTCTTTGTGTCCCAGGTGCTCGCCCCAGACGGAACCGTGGTTAAGACCATGCAGTCCCGTTCGCTGGGTCAGGCTGTCAGCTCTGCCACAGCCGACCAGGTCAAGCAGGCCATGCTCTCCGTCGTCCAGTCTGGCACTGGCACCGATGCCCAGATTCCGGGCGTCAAGGTTGCCGGCAAGACCGGCTCGGCCGAGACCGGCGGCACCAACGTCAACTCCATGTTCATCGGCTTTGCCCCCTACGATTCACCTACGGTCGCCATCTCGGTGGCTTTGGAGGATTACGACAAGCATGACGTCAAGGCCGCCAAAATCGCCGGCATCGTCCTGACTGCGGCGCTCGCAGCACAGGGAGCGTGATGCCCGTGATCGAAGCGGATACTCGGGGCGCGCCACGACCGATGAGCTAGCGGCAACGCGCCACACGGCCCCAGCGGCCACATATTTGGTACTACACACATCGTTGAGCGAATAGTTATGTTAGGAGCAGGAATGGAACAGAGGGTCCTCGGGGGAAGATACCTCCTCAAGGATAAGGTGGGAACGGGCGGCATGGCGACCGTCTTCCGTGCACAGGATCAGGTCCTCGACCGCACGGTTGCCGTCAAGATCATGCTGCCGCAGTATGCCGGCGACGCCACCTTCGCCGCCCGCTTTAAGCAGGAGGCCCAGGCAGCAGCAGGCCTGTCCTCCCCCTATATCGTGGGCGTCTACGATTGGGGCAAGGACGGCGACACCTATTACATCGTCATGGAGTACCTGCGCGGTACCGACCTTAAAAGCGGCATCAAGAGCCACGGTGCCCTCGATCCCAAGAAGGTCGCACAGATCGGCTCGCAGATCAGCTCCGCGCTTTCGGTCGCCCATAAGCACGAGATCATCCACCGCGACATTAAGCCGCAAAATATCATGGTGCTGCCCGACGGCAACATCAAGGTGATGGACTTTGGTATCGCGCGCGCCAAGAACAGCCACCTCACGCAGGACAACAACGTGCTGGGCACCGCCCACTATGTAAGCCCCGAGCAGACCCGCGGTCAGGACCTCGGCCCCACCTCGGATATCTACTCGCTGGGCGTCGTCATGTACGAGTGCGCTACCGGCCGTGTGCCCTTCGACGGAGACGACGCCATCTCGGTGGCACTCAAGCAGGTCAACGAGCTGCCTATCCCGCCGAGCCAGATCAACTCCGGCGTCGACGCCGACCTGGAGCGCATCATCCTCAAGTGCATGGAAAAGGACCCGGCCAACCGCTTCCAGACAGCCGACGAGCTGCGCCAGGTGCTCAATAGTTACCTGTCCGGTCGAGCCGTCAACGTCTCGGAGCCCACGCGCATTATCGGTGCCGCCGGCGACCTGGGCGCCACCAAGACCCGCGAGCTGTCTGACTCCACGCGCGCTATGGTTCGCCCCGTCTCGGGCGTGAGCGGCCAGACCAACCCCCGCAGCGCCGTCTCGGGTTCCACCGGTTCCTACGAGGCCGAGAAGCCCAAGTCCAACAAGAACAAGATTATTGCCGCCGTGGTGGCTACCATCGCCGTCATCGGTATCGTCGTAGCCTTTGCCACGGGCATGTTCAGCGGCGACCAGGTTACGGTCCCCGATGTGCTGGGCAAGGATCAGGAAACCGCCGTCGAGCAGATCCAGGAAGCCGGCCTGGAGGTCGGTACCGTCGACCAGAGCTACAACGATGACGTCGACGAGGGTAAGGTCGCCGAGCAGACCCCCAACGGCCACACCAAAAAGCCCAAGGGCACAAGGGTGAACCTGGTGATCTCCAAGGGTCCCAAGCCCTCTGAAAAGGTTGAGGTCCCGCAGCTCGTCGGTTTGACCAAGGACCAAGCCGAGGCAGCGCTGGCAAGCGTGGGCCTGAAGGGCAGCGCCTCCGAGGAAGCCAATGAGGCCGACGAAGGTCAGGTCTTTGAGCAGGGTACCGACGCCGGCAAGGAGGTTAAGAAGGGCACGACCATCTCGTATAAGGTCTCGAGCGGCCCGGACACCACCTCGGTGCCTGATCTGACCGACATGACCGAGGCCCAGGCACGCAACGCCCTCGACATGGCCGGTTTTGGCGTCGACGTAAGCTACCAGGAGAACGACTCCGTCGCCGAGGGTACCGTCATTAGCTGGAATCCCAGCGGTAAGCAAAAGCCGGGTGCCACGATCACCGTCGTCATCGCCAAGAAGTCCGGAAAGGCCAGCGTTCCGGGCAACCTGTACGGCAAGAGTATCTCCGCCGCCGTCACCGCGCTCAACAACGCCGGGTTCTACAACATCGCATTCTGCGATGAGAACGGCAATCCCGTGAGCGGCAACGAGAACGCAACTGTCACGGGTGTCTCCCCCACCGGCAAGCAGTCCACCGACAGCACGATTACGCTGACGGTTTCCATCTCCGGTTCCGGCTCCGGCGACGACTCCGGGTCTAGCAACTAACGTCGATCGTTTGTTGCTCCGAGCGGTTTAGACCGCAAACACATTCGCTCAGAAGCGCCCGCTAGCTCCCCCAGCAAGCGGGCGTTTTCTTTATCTAGGGCAGCGGAAAGGGCGGCTTCGATAGCAGGCCGGATTTGATTTTTGAAATATGGACGAATTCCTTGTCAGGAGGGTAAAATGGTGCCGACGGCAGCCCAAGTTGTAGAGAGCTGGGCAGAGCCGTTGCTTAATGAAGTTGGGTCATCGTCTTAGCGACGGTGGCCTTTCTTTTTGGGCTTCGAGCCCTGCTTGAGTGCCTTGGAAAGGCCGACAAGGGCCGTGAGGAGCGAGACCATAGCGGTCAGGAGCTTCACGAGCTCGGTGAAATCGGTCATGGGCATCACCTCCCATCGGATGGAGGGCTCTGCCCGGCACGAGGGCTGCCGACAGCGAGGACGATTTTATCAGAGTGGTTGGCCCTCTCCGATTAATTCACGCTCCTCACCCTTGCGAAAAGTGCGAGCATGGCAGAATCGGCGCTAAACGGCAGTGCGCTAGGGCACCGACGACGAGCTTTCCAAAACTAGCAAGGCGTGTCGCCGTTGCGGTACCAGGCTCAACAAATCTCTGGTGCCCCCGGCGGATTCGAACCCCCCCGCGGGGAAATTGGTGACGCGGGTGTCGACGGCCCGAATTGGCCGAGCGCGACATGGCCCGCAAGGGACAGACCGAGCGCTCGGAGAGCGCCCACGTACGCGTCGCGGTTGCCCGCCGGGAGCGAGCCGGTTGGCCAGGCAACGCGAGCCCAGGCAGGTGAGCGCCGGTTGAGCCGACGCCAAGAAGACGCGATCGATGGGGAGCGTCGCACGACGGCGCTCGGCGACCCGACGCGAGAGGCCCCGCCCGGCGACAACGGCGGAGCGATGGCGACTACTGGAAACCATCGAGCGAAGCCGTTCGGCGGGCGGGGCCGGCGTGAGCGGAGGCGGACGAAACGCGACCCTGGGGAGCGTTGCCGGGGAGCCGCAGCGAGAGCGACACCATGTGTCGCGGGGGTCCCGCCCATAAGCGGGACCCATCGGCCTCAAGGCCAATTGTTATGGCGGTCCTACGATGGAAGCCGGTCTAGAAGTCTATCGTCCCTGCAACGTCCTCGACGTTCTTCCGATAGGCTGACCGAGCAGCCTCTTCGCGAGCTTGGCGTTTCCGTTCCTTCTCAAGATATTCGGCCTCAAGTTTGTTAGCCTCTTCCACGCACAAGACGAGGGTGTCACGGTGATAGTCCCTAACTTCTTCGATGGTGGTCCCATTAAGGATTATTTCGTCGCCGACGACCGATGCGATATGGGGCCTATGCATGGTGGTAAATCTTGGCGGCAAGTCCCAAGACTTCAAGAAGAGTTCGCGCCACAGAGAGCTGGGGCGTCTCGACAATCGGAACGGCACTTCGTACAGGGCACTCCCCCTCGTTCCGTCGTTCCTCGGTTCTCCCACCTCATCGACCACAATACCGACGATTCTGATGGGCTCAGAGCCCTCGCCCTCTTCTTCGCGTTTTTTCGAAGACGTCTGAGCGATGCGGCGCTTGGGCGCAACCGACGGCTTCTTCTTGGCCCCATAAAGGGTCGCAAGCAAATCGTTATAGCCACGAGACTCGACCCCATCGCCCAAGTCGACCGCCAATTTCCCCTTGAGGAAGGTCGGGAGGCTTTCCTCAACGCCCCCTTCCTTTATTACCGGGATAAACTTCCTCTCATTATGCCCAGAGAACAATTCTCCGCTGATGATGTGCCCCTCGTAGCCCACCCCGCCGATTCGTTCATCGGCCTTCTGCTTATATGCTGGGGTGCAGACAATAAGAACATAGTCCGACGACCTAACCGACTGCTCCATGAACTGAGGCAACCGATCGCCAAGCTCAAGGTCATATTGATCCACAATTGCCTCTACACCATCGGCTAGCAGACGGTCTGCCAGCGCCTTAACCCATGCACGATGTTCTTCGCTCTCCCATGCATAGGATATGAAAACCTTCGTCACTTTAGCCCCCAATCGCAGGTTCACAGCGTAAGCCTAAAGCCGCTCGTAGGCTCTCTTCACAAGCTCGCCCATAAGCTGCCTTCGCTTGCTGATGAACTCCTCGTAATCGAGGTCCTCGAACCCAACGGGCAGGGCGTGCTCCTCGCAGTTGCGGCGATACTCGTCCTCCCCCAGCGCGTCGCGATACCTACGAACGTACTCATTCGGGGCATCATCCGAGATGTAAATGTTGTTCTGGTAGTCAACGAGGGTAAAGTTACCTCGGTTGCTGCGCTGCGAAAGGTAGCCCTTGGCCTTCAGGTAGTTATCTGGGAACAGATGGTGCTTGTCCAGGGCCTTCTTGGAACCCGACGAACCGGTAAGCAGCAGCTGAGAAAGAGGGGCCGTGCTGAACAGCGCCTTGGCACCGAGCACAACCTGAGCCGCGACGAAGCCCCACCAGGTCGGACCCGTCGCCTCGTTTGCATCGAGGGAGCTTGGCAGCGTAATGGAGAAATAATCGTCCGTCATGATGGCGGCAAGCCTACGGTCGAAGTACGTCTGGAACTCGTCGGCAGTATCAAGGCGCGAGACGTCGTTAAGCTGCTGCTCGAACTCGGATTCGAAGGACCCCACATAGAGCCCCGTTATGGCTGCGGCGAAATACCAGCGCCGCACGAGTCCACGCACAGCCAGTGGCTCCATGTCGAACTCATAGCGCCCGATAAGGTAGAACGCATAGCAGAACATGAGCGCGTTGCCCGACCCCACCTGGTCGGAGCAGACGTAGCCCGCCTCCGCCAGCGTGTTGATGAAGGCGTGCCAGTTGTTCAGGTCAAGCACGAGATCGAGGGCGCGACCGAACGTGGCAAAGTTCTCGGCTCGCGTCTCGGGCGTCGTTTCCTTTGTCTTGAGATCTCGCCCGCGAAGAATCTGGTAGGCATAACGCAGGCGACCCCTCTTGAACCCCACGCCCACCGTGGCGCGAATGATATGCGTCGGCGAGACGGTCATGAGCGGGTTGTACGAGGTGCCCTTTGCGGGCGCATGGCTCATGGCGCAGAACTCCTCTATACGCTCCCTCATGGCAGGTTCGTAGACCGAAAGCAGGGTCATGATGAAGTCATCCTGCTTAAGCGCCTGCCCTTGCGAGTTCACACGCACGAAGATGTCCGATACGGTCTCCTCATCAGCCGATTCGGAAATCTCCAGCGTCGGCAGAAGATAACGCTCAAGCCCGAGTAATGCGTTGAGCCCGCTCTCGACGGCATCCTCGCCGTCATCGTCGAGTTCGGGTTCTCCCTTTTTGGCATTCGCCTCGTTAAGGCGCTTGATGAACGCCCTGCGATAGGCGCTCAGCTTGTTGTCGTGGTTCGCCGCGAAGGCCTCGGATACGTCCGGCACATAGCGCGAATCCTTCTCGGTCGAGGCGTCGGCATTCTTGAATGAGCGTGCGATGGGGTCGTAGGCGACCTTCACCGTACGCTCCCTGAAGTTCTTGTCTCGCACGGACACGCCGTACAGCGAGCTCAGGAGAGCGGTGAGTCTCTGCTGTCCGTCGATGACAAGGGACTTGGGGACGGCATACACCTTTTGGTTCGAGCCTATGGCAGACTTCTTGCCCGCGTTGTCGCTCGGAGAGTCCCACAGCATCACATAGCCGATAGGGTATCCGCGGAGCATGGAATCAAGCAGGTCGCGGACCTTTTCGTTGCCCCACACGAAGGGTCGTTGCAGGTCGGGCAGACCGATCTTGCCCGTCTGAACGTCCTTCAGGATGTTACCAACCTCCAGCGATATGGGGTTATAGATGGAATTTGGCACTATAGTTCACCGACCTTCTTGGCGTACAGGTTGAAAAGATGGGCGACTATCTTCTCCTCATCCCCACCGAAGTCGACGCCATAGGCAGCTTCGACAGCAGCGTCGAGCGCCTTATGCGCAGACATCAGCTCGGGGAAGAACGTTTCGTTCTTGGGATCGTACATGTCCGCGAGCGTCGCACCTTCTTGGGCATCCCGGGCGTCGAGCACGGCTTGGGCGCAACGCTCAACTTCTTCGCGTTGGGATTCCGCGGGCTCGGGCCAGACGAAGTTGTTGTAGTCAATACCAGCCGAGTACTGATAATCATCTTTCAGTCTTCCGGTCACGACCCTAACCCATGCATTATGAAACTGGAACTGCAACACCCCATATTGATAGAGAGTTGCATTTGGGAT
This sequence comes from uncultured Collinsella sp., assembly GCA_958437495.1. Classification (GTDB taxonomy): domain Bacteria; phylum Actinomycetota; class Coriobacteriia; order Coriobacteriales; family Coriobacteriaceae; genus Collinsella. The sequence goes on from CAUBOH010000003.1 coordinate 107,339, forward strand.
AAGACGAACTTTATTGCTACAAAAGACCTCAGCATCGACGAACCCCATTGGGATGTATCGCCTTCGGCTTGATGAAACTTCTGGTATCAAGATTGAATCTGTATCCGACAGGATTTCAGTTCCAAAATGGGCAGGGCACTCTGCAGCCTTAACGGTCTGACTTCTCTTGCTCTTGAGCCGATACCGGCGCACCGCTTCAACCCTTTCCCTGCATTTAGGCAGATTCTTTAGCTCATCCCAATTTGCGTTCCCAAGCCATAAACACCAACGGCTTTTGCCACGGATAAATTCTTGTGATCCAAGCCACTTGTGAAAGAATTTCTCTGCACCAGGTTCAATTTGCAAGAATTCGATTTTCTGCTCATCAGTGAAAAGGTAATTGCCGTCGTCTATAGGCTGGGAGCCTATTCCCATTTCTGGAACATCTGATAATGGCTTACTTCTGCTGTAGACAAAGACGTCCGGAGCGTCTTTAAGATAAGCATTGATTCGGGCCACGGAAATCTGCTCTTCGTCAGAATCGGGCGTTGCGTGATAGAAGAGCGTCTTGGCCCCAACCTCGCGCGAGAAGCCCACGATGACGCAGAACACGTGTGCCTTGTCTGCCGCCTCGTTGTCCCAGCGGAAGGTGTTGTGCGCGAAGTCGATATGGACTCCCAGGTCGTACAGGGGTTTCCAGAGGTTGGCGACCTGCTCCCCCTGGCAGATGGAGTTGGTCGAGACCAGGGCGCAGCGCGTGCGCTTCCCTTGCGTGAACCTCGCGGCCTTCATGTACCAGGCCCCGCAGTAGTCGATGTTGCCTGCGTTCTTCGCGCCATCGAAGACCTCAAGGAGTTCGGCCTTCTGCTCCTTGGACTGGTTGCGGGCCCCGAGGAAGGGCGGGTTGCCCACGAGGTACGTGAGGTCATCGGGGAACACCTCGGACCAATCGGTCTTGAGGGCGTTGCCCTCATGGAGGTTGCTGAGGCTCCTAAGCGGCAGGAAGTCGAAGTCATAACCGACGTATATCTCCTGCGTCTTTCGGAGCATCTGCTCCTCGGTGATCCAAAGGGCGGTCTTGGCGACCGAGACGGCGAAGTCGTTAATCTCGATGCCGTACAGTTGATCGAGAGATACGCGGACGGGGCTGTCCTGCGCAATGACGAGGGACGTCTGCCCCGCGTTGCCGGTCTCCTCGCTGAGCTCGTCCTCGATGATTCGGTTCTCGATGGTGCGCAGCTGCCGGTACGCCTCGGTAAGGAAGTTGCCCGAGCCGCACGCAGGGTCGCCGATGGTGATGGAGGCAACCTTGTCGTGCAGCCTCGTCAGGGCCTGCTTGCGTTTCGCCGCTGTCCTCTCGCCCTCGGCCTCGTGCAGCTCATCCCACAGCTCGTCGAGGAAGAGCGGCCTGAGGCAGCGCTCGATGTTCTCCACGCTCGTGTAGTGCATGCCCCCGGCATGGCGGGTCTCGGGGTTCAGCGTTCCCTCGAACACGCCGCCGAAGATTACGCCCGAGATCTCGCGCCAGTCGAAGTCCTGGGACGCGTCGGTGATGGCCTCGAGGATCTCCGGGGTCATCTGCGGGACGATGATGGAGGAGTCGGCGAACAGACCGCCGTTCACGTACGGGAAGGCCGCGAGGTCCTCGTCCATGTACTCGTCCCGCTTATCCAGGGGCGTGTCGATCGCCTCGAACAGGTCCACCAGCTTGCGGCGGAGCTTGGCAGGGTCACCCTCGCAGTACCTACCGAACGCCTGGTGCGATTGCAGGAGGTCGGCGTCCTCGGCGTAGAGCAAGAAGATGATTCGGGTGATGAGCACGTTGAGCGAGCGCTGCTCCTCCTGCGCGCGCTCGTCCTTCTCCTCGATGTGGTGGTACTGCTTGGCGAGGACATCGTAGAGCCTGGAGACGTAGGCCCCGGCCTCGATGGAGAGCTGCTGCTCCTTGTGCAGGCGGCTCGTCTCGTTGGAGGTCAGGAAGGACAAGAGATACAGACTGTCCTGGAGCTCTTCGAGGGAAAACTCTTGCACGGTGTCCTCGGGCCGCTCGTTGTCGAGGTCGTAGAGACGGAAGGTCTCGAAGTTGCATGTCATCACCCAGCGGGGGCGCTCGGAGTACGGCAGGTGCCGCGCGTACCACATGGCCTGCTGGAGCGGCGTCTCCATGCCGCCGTTCCTGGGTTCGGGCTTATCGAGGTCGATGCCCCACGACTTCTGCTCGCAGAGGAAGTTGTGGTCAAAGACGAACACGTCGATGCGACGGCCTCTCACCTTCCGCTCGAAGTCAACGAAGCTGTCTATGGTGTTGGACGGGATGCCCAGGACGTTGATGAGCAGGTCGACCCAGAACTTTTGCGTGTCCTGCTGCTCGTTGTTGGAGCCCGCGGGGATGGCGGCAAGGCGCTTCTGCCACCGCTTGACGAACTCTTTTGCCTCTTTCTTGCTGGCAGGCATACCGGACCTCCTGCGTCGTTGTCACTTTCGGACAATTTTAAGGGGTAAAAGCCCTCTTCCAAGCGGAAGGGCGAGTTTTCGACGGTCCACGGTGTCGCAGGGTCCCAGGCGAAACCCGAAGACGCCGGGGGCTGTTGGAAACTCGCCCATCTCACAGCAACGTCACCCTAGATTTTCAACGCTTTCCATGGCCGAAGGGCTTCTAATAAGCCCGTAGGCTGTGGGAAGGGTTGGAAACCGGACTTTGGGCATAGCCCTTCACAAAAAAACTTTCTACCCAAATTCTACCCAACTGACGTTAACGATGCCCTTATATAAGAAAGCAGGTCAGACGATTTATACCGTCTGACCTGCATTTACTTCTGGTGCCCCCGGGCGGATTCGAACCGTCGACACCCGCTTTAGGAGATATGATTTAATGCTACCCCCTACCATTCATCAAGCATCATTGAACATCATATAACCGCAGATAAACATAGCAGTTTGTGTCTTTTGCCTCCGGTAGCTGCGCCTATGCTTTTACAAACATATTACTAACCGCTTTAGCTAAACTGCACTCAATGAATTGTTGAAAACTATTCAAAGAAACGGAGTGCAAAGATGTCAGAACAGCCACTAATTAGCGGAAGAGGCACGTGTTGGAAAGACAAGAGATCACCTAACACCTATCGCTATTATTTTTCCCTTGGAGTCAAGGACCCTAAGACGGGGCGCTACAAACGATCCCCAACTTATACGGTTCGTTGCAAGACTAAAACAGAAGCTAAGGCTGCAATGCAGGCCAAGCTGGCTGAAATCAACTCCTCTGGCACGATCACTAAAACTAAAAAGCCCACTTTGCTTGCGTCCTACTGCTGGGCCTTTCATGAAAATAGGGACACCGAGCTTGCGCCAACGAGCTATGAAAGAGAAGCGTACGATTGCAGGCATATCGAAGACTTATTCGGTGCGTTTCAGACAATTGAAGGGCTAACTCCCGATCTAATCGAAGAAGCATATGCCGAAGCCCGTCGTACGGGAAAATACAAACCATCAGAGCTTGTACGAATCAATTCGAAACTGCGTCAAATTCTGTCGAATGCAGTCGCAAAGAGAATAATTGACCGAAACCCCTGCGCTACCGTTCATGTTCGCAGACCACGCAACAAAAGAGAATCGCTGACAATCGACCAAGTAGCTACTCTATGCACACATCTTCAACACATTGAGCTCACCGCCGAAGCTGTTGGTACGCTAGTACTAGTGTATACGGGTATGCGGAAAGGCGAGATGCTGGGCCTCGAATGGCGCGATTGGGACCCTTCCAATAAAACCTTGAAAATTGACAGGCAGTACACCAACGACCATGAACTGAGGGCACCCAAGTCACAAGAAAGCCAACGCAAAATCCCCGTCGGAGAAACCTTGGCCGAACGTCTTCAATCATGGTCAGCCATACAAAAAGAGCTCCTGGCCTCTCTGGGGCTGTCCCAGACTGGCAGCACTCCCATCATTAGCGATATTGCTGTCAAGCAGGGGGTCCCTACTGTCTGTCACATGAAAAACTACATCTTCAACCATTGGTTTCGCGATTTCGCAGTTAGCTGCAACCTTGGAATCTATGAGCCGAACAATTCGACTGGCGGAAAACTATATAAGGGCATCTGCCCGCATCAGCTCAGGCATTGTGTAAGCACTTTTATGCTGGCGAACGGATCGGACGTTAGAAGCGTGCAAGGTATTCTTGGCCACGCGGACCCCAATATCACGCTCAAAACGTATACAAGCCTCGTTCAACAATCAGAAATAAAAGCAGTTAAAGGCTACGAAGACTTCATCAACGCCTATATACAGAAAAGCGAGAAATAGCATGTTATTCATTCATCGTTTCATCAATAATATTACGGTACTATACTACTATTTCCGCAGGTAGACGCTTTATTTGATTGACATCTAATGAGTTTTAATAGATTCTAAAGCTGTCAGATGGCTACGCATGTAGTCATAAAAACCGGCCCCCCAAGTGCTTATGAACCTGGTAAGTCTTACAAGCACAGGGAGGGCCCTCATTGAAAGGATAGCTCATCATGGCTACTCCACAGATTAGCACTCAGGCGTCCACACCGACTTTCCCCACTGGTGCCGCTCAGTGCGATCGGTTGCTCCGCGTTAACGATATCCGCGAACTCACTGGCTGGAGCGAAAACACCGCGCGCAAGTTTATGCGCGAGTCCGGCAAGCTCATCCAAATCCATCGCTCGAATTACATGTTAGAAAGCTCGTTCTACGAACTTTTCAAGCAGCTTGAAGGTCGTACCGCCCACCTTGACTAGGCGGTAAACATGAGCGAGCTACCATCGATTTCCGACAAATATTCCGATGATGTTACTGAGCAACGAGAGATTAGAAGGAAAATGGATAACGCGAATTTTATTTCGGTGCCCGACTGGGCGTGTTGTGCCACCACTGTCGCTGCCGAGCGCCTCATCCTCGGCCTAGTATGGAAGCTTGGAAATCCTTCCAAAAACAAACGAGCCATGGGCTTTTACGCAAAAAGCAAATGGATTGAGGAGCGCTACCACCTGAGTAAGAACACGATCTCCCGGGCCTATACCTCTTTGAAGGATAAAGGGTTTATTCAAAAAGCGGGCGATGGCAGCTGGATGCTTAATTACGCCGCAGTCTACCCCGCCGCAATCGAAAACGGCTGGGAGCCCAAGAAATCTTAAGTCCATAGCCCGACTATCGAGGTCGTGAAGGTCGGTAATCGCCGGGCGTCTATAAGAGCATGTCGCGGATGTAAAATGAAACAGGGTCGAACCGAAACAGTTCCCGGACAATTGGCGTCCGGCCAGACACTTCGATTCGACCCTTTTTCATGCCCGCATCTAAAACAATCCCATAATCATTCTCGACATCTTTAACGCCATCACTCTCCCGCCACCAACACGTCGTAGGTGCCATTTTCAACGAATCGATATGACCGTCCATTCATGGTCTTTAAGGCGCGTGATACCATGAAAACGTGCGGTATTTCTCCAACCGAAAACCTGCGTGAATGCATGACTTGAGACGCCTTTTAGAACTCATCGATCGCAGGGCGAACACAAATCAACAGCGGCCGTGCATTGTTCCCAGCCATATGGCATGGCGGAGCCATGCCCGTTGTTGATTGGAGTGCCGCACCATGGCAGACGAGAAGAAAATCAGGGAGATCTACGGCGTGAAGTCCGTCCTCGATGAGGCCACCGGGCGAATCGAGGCGACGTGGCGAGAGAAGCTGCTGCGCGAGACGGGCGACCTCAGAACCGAGAACGCGTTGCTCAGGGCCCAGCTCGACGAATTCAACCGCAAGCTCGTCGAGGCGAGAGACCGAAACGAAAGACTTGAGGCCGACTGCAATGAGCGGGTCGCCTTTATCGAGGAGAAGTTCGAGCTCGACACCGCGAGCATCGAGCTCGAGAACAATGAGCTCCATGCCGCGAGCGTCAGATACCTCGCCGATGCCAGGGAGCTCGGCAGGCAGGTCGTCCAGCTCCACGCCGAGGCTGAGGCCATGTCCGATGAGATCGAGCGTCTGCGCGTCGAGCGTGACGCCGCGTTGAAAGCCCAAGCCGAGCTGAGCGATGCGCTCCTGGCCCAGCACGACCTGATGGCCGAGATCGCCGCCCTCAAGGACCGCCTTGCTGTAGCCGAGCAGCGGGCGGCTGTAGCCGAGGCCAAGGTCGAGGTCATGACCCAGATGAAGGGCGAGTAGCCCCGCGCTTCTCCTATCAGGCGGCTGATTTCCAGAGACCTTCTAGAACGCTTCTAGGAGGTCTCTAGAACCGAGCACGGCATCCTCAATCGGCACGATGTCTTTGTAGACCAGGCGATGCTTGGCGTTGCACCATTTGTCGCCGTGGTAGTGGCCGAAGAACCAGGCGCGGTAGCCGAGCTGCCCGTCGAGCTCGGCAAGGAATCGCTGAAGCCGGTCGTCCCGATACTCGCGTCCACGCTCGCGACACAGCCCCTCAGCAAGGGCAGCAGGGGCCTCGTGAGTCACAACGTAGTCGACCTTCCAGCCCACGCGGTCGAGCGAGGAACGGCAGTGTTCCGTCTCTTTCTCGCTCGGCATCTCCTCAGGCCACCAGCTCCTCCCCTCCCTGCGACACTGCCTGTCGTTGCTCGCGGCGCCGCCCATGGCAAGGACCGTGAGCCCGTCGATATCGAACACCTCTCCGCGCATCAGGTGCAGCACGTGCGGTCGCGCCTCATGGACGAGCCCGCCGTTCCACTCCCGCACCGGCAGCCCAGCCAGGGCGTGATGGTTCTCATGGTTGCCGTCTACGAAACACGTGGTCCAGGGCTTCGACTCGAACCAGTCGAGCCAATACCTCTCAGCATTCGAGCCATCCCAGACAAAGCCGAAGTCGCCGGCCACGATCATCGCGTCATCGCGCGTCAGGGTCCGGCCCAGCGGCCAATTTTTGAATGCAAACCGGCTGGACCCGTACTCGGCCCTGCCGTGCACGTCGCCTGTCACATAGACCGTCATCAGTACGCACCCCACGGCAGGAGTTTGTCCCCGAGCCTCACGATCCGGTCATACAGCACCGTGTGCCGTTCGTCCGGATTGCCGTCTCGGTGAAAATGGCCGTAATACCAGTGCTTATAGTCCAGGCGGTCCTCGAGCTCGTCGAGGAATCCGGTCAGCCGGTCCACATCGGGGCGTTCCCAGCCTGGGTCCGGGTAGAGCGTCGGCGAGAGCATGCGCGTGGCGCAGGTATGGGTGATGACGCAGTCGATCTTCCAGCCGGCCTCGTCGAGCTTTGCCCGCGCGGCATCGAATTCGCGCTCATCCGGGAGCTCCTGAGGCCACCAGCTGGAATACGGCACGCGGTATTCCCTGTCCACGCTCGTGGCACCGCCCATGGTGAAGATTGTCGAACCGTCGAGCTCGAAGACCTCGCCGCGCGTCAGGCGCCGAATGGGCGAGGTGTCCGACAGGCGCTGCGTCAGCCCGCCATACCACGGCTCCATGGGGCGCTCCTCCCAGTGATCGAAGCGCTCGTGGTTGCCGTCGACGAACAGTACCGTGTAGGGGCGCGATTCCAGCCAAGCGATGTCGGCGCATTCCTCGGCAGAAAAGCCCCACGGAAAGCCAAAGTCACCGGCAACGATGAGATAGTCGTCGCTGGTAAGACTGTCGCCAAGCTCCCAGTCGCGGAGCTTTTGCATGTCGAGCCCACCGTGGATGTCGCCCGTCACATAGACCGTCATCGGATCGCCTCTTCCCTCTTGTACGCCGCCAGCTCGCGCTCGACCTGCCTGTCGCCGGTCTCGTTGACCCACCAGGGCCATTTCACCCGGCCGCACGGCTCGTCGACTCCGGCGAACCATTCCCTCAGCTCGTCGAGGCTCACCGGGGAGTGCCCGTTGGCATCGCAACCGACGTCGTAGCGCAGAAGGCCCTGCTTGCGGTTGAACTCGTTGTACGCGCCGCCACTGCTGTGGATGTGCCCGTGGAGGTGCCACGATCCATGGCTCATGCCCTGCCAGTCGGCCATGGGGTAATGGCTCAGGACGATCTTCTGCCCGTCGATCTTGAGCACGCAGATCGGCGGCTCCACGGTGAAGGCGCCCGCGACCGCCGGCTGGGTCCAGTCCTTGTCGTGGTTTCCCGGGACGAGGTGGATGCGCCTGCAGGCGATCCGCTTGCGCAGCCCGTAGGCGTCCTGGGCGGTCATCTTGAATGAGAAATCCCCCAGGATGTAGAGCTCGTCGTCCACGGCAACCTTGCCGTTGATGTTGTCGACGATGGCGTCGTTCATCTGCCAAATCGTCTCCCACGGGCGGTCGGTGAACTTCAGCACGTTCTCATGCCCGAAGTGGGTGTCGCTGGTAAACCAGATCATATTTATGTCTCCTTTTATCGCTAAAAAACGTTCTCCTTCGAGGTCAGGAGACGTTTTATGAGCGACATGAGGTGCATATCCCTCATGTTTCAAGCTCCAATCTGCCGGATTTTCCCAACTAAAAGTTTACGCCCACACGCGAACAGGATTTGATTTTTGAAATATGGACGAATTCCTCGTCAGGAGGGTAAAATGATGCCGACGGCAGCCCAAGTTGTGGTGAGCTGGGCAGAGCCGTTGCTTAGTAGAGTTAGGTCATCGTCTTAGCGACGGTGGCCTTTCTTTTTGGGCTTCGAACCCTGCTTGAGTGCCTTGGAAAGGCCGACAAGGGCCGTGAGGAGCGAGACCATAGCGGTCAGGAGCTTCACGAGCTCGGTGAAATCGGTCATGGGCATCACCTCCCATCGGATGGAGGGCTCTGCCCGGCACGAGGGCTGCCGCCAGCAAGGACGATTCTATCAGAGCGGCTGACTCCCGCCGATTAATTCATACTCCTCACCCTCGCCGAATTGCGAGCATGAAAGAATCGGCACTGGATGGCAGCGCGCTAGGGCACCGACGATAGGCTTTCCAAAACTAGCGAGGCGTGTCTCCGCGAGCGTAATCGCCTCGGTCGACCGCGCGATCGACCTGCGGCGAGATGTCGACGTTGCCACCATGGGCTCGGCCTGCGGCGCGAACGCGGTCATCGCCAGCATCGAGAACGGCGCCGGCGTAACGGTTGCGAATCTCCCTTGCGTAACCGCGCCGGGCAAGAAGCTCATCACGAACCGCCGGATCCTCGAGCAGATCTTCATCGCACTTCGGTGCGATGAACTTAGGGAAGAGATTGTAGGCGACGCCCTTGCTCGCCTTTGCCTGCTCGACCCACGCCGAATACGCTTTCTTGAGACGCTTGATGTAAATCTCACAACGTTTCTCGTATGGAAGGGCTCGCTCGGCTTCCAACACGTTATTTTCGAAAGCCGTCTGCAACGACTTCAACGCGAAGCGCCCGTCGAGACGGGTCAGGTTGAAAGTGCACTTCGGATTACCGGCTTCTTTGATATCGAGATCGGTTGCGTAGACACGATTGTTCTTGACGAAAATGTCTACGCCCCATGAGGCGAGTAGCTTTTTGAACTGATCCATATTCTTTACGCGACCTTCGTCAATCGCAATATGGATTAGCTCGCGCAGATTGTTTTTATAACTGTACTCTCCCCGCTCAACGATTATCTTTTCTGTGTCGCGCGGCTGACGATCTCGAATCTTCGAATTCTTCTTTCCCTTTTCAAGTTGAGTAAGATTCCAGGCCTCGTCCATTTCACGAACCCACGCGGCGCGTTCGAATTTTCCGCGACGCCCGCCCGTCTCGCAACGCTTACCCGTCAAAAGATCCGTGCGGTTAATCGCCATATGAACCGCATAACGTTTTCCCGCCTTATCGCTTTCCTCATGCAACGCGACAATCACTTGTTGATGCGTGTAGTGTTTCGCAAGCCATTGCTCCGCGTAGGCCATACACGCATCGGGGGTCATCTTGCCTCCGTTGCAGCTGCACTCCTCGGGTAGAAACGCGAGAATCTGATGAAGCATCGTTATGTTCTTCGCGCCGGCACGCGCAGGCCTGTCGTGATGAAACATCTTCCGCGTCATAGCCATCTCGGAAAACCAGTGCTTTCCGTTCGCGAGGTTCCAGCCGCCGCGGGCCAAAGCGTGCTTTCCGTTAATGTACTTGCGCAGGTGCTTCGCGTAGCGCTCGGACGAAACACCTTTCTGCTTAACGACGGTCATCGAGCTCACCGCCATCGGTGAAATAGCGCTGTTCGAGCTCTTCGATAAAGAGAGTGACTTTGCGGGCGTTCTGGTAAACCTTTTCAAGCGTTCGGAAAACTGCCTTCTCGTTGTAGGCCGGAAGACCTTGCGCATTCACAAAATACATCAGCTGGTTGAGGTTCGTCCCCTCGCGATACAGCTCGTGATAGATTTTCGCGACCTGTGCCATATCGAAATCGATCTTCTCGATTTTCCCGGTAAGCATCACGCGGCGGGCATACGCACTGACGGTCGCACCGAGCGCATCCGCCTGTTTGCGGATCGCTTCGTGCTCCCCATCGGTGACCTTAACGTAAATAGTTTTCGAACGCGTTTCATGCAAATCGCCTGAAACGGTTTGCAGCTTTTTACTGCGGCCGCCGTCATCATTTTTGAAAATGACTAGGTCATCACTCCGATGAACCAATGCATAGCGAATGAGTTCGGCCTTCGTCATGCCTGCCTTGTCCGCCAAAGCGGAAAGCGTTTCATATTCTTCGGAAGTGAGTGTCGCCTTGACGGTGTACGGACGCTTACAACTCATCATGCCCCCAGGAAAGCAAAGCGAATCGGTGAGGCCACCGATTCAAAACCAATATGAGATTGCTTTCCTTTTTGGGAGCGACTGACGTCGCGCCGATTTTTGAAGTGACGCCGTCACTTTACTTAGAAATGAAAGGCGAACTTCATTTCTAACTTTATCGCCGTGGAAGGCGATAAACAAGATGTGTTGGCAGATAAAGGGGGCGAGTATGGCCCCATTTATCTAGCCCAACACCAATCTTGCAATCACCGGAACGGCGATTGGGCGGAGCGTAGCGTAGACACGAAACGAGAGGCCTCGTTTCGAGCGAAAGGCTTCGCGGTGTCGTAGTGTCAGCGGAGACCGTGAGCGGAAGCGAATTTTTAACGCGAAGGATGCTGAGTGTTAGAAATTCGCTGTAGCGAGAGCGGAGCGGTAATGCGAATGCGAGGGATGCCGAGTGTTTGCATTACCGCGCAGCGGACTCCGGGCGAGGGCTGGAGCAAGTTGATGGAAGACCTTACCGATTTGCGGAAGTTTTTACCCGGAGCATCCGGCACCGCCGGATTCTTTTGGAACGGCCTCTCGTTTGATTGCTTTCCTATCGTTTGCTCCCAGACTGGGCGTCTAAAAAAGGCGGCCGAACCGGCCGCCCACAAATAAATAAACATTCACCGAATGTAAGAGAAGGGGAACGAATGTCCATTACTCCCAATGACCGGCGACGTCGACAACCCAATGCTGTCCCGTAGCCTGCTGTTCATAATGTCCCTGGTCCTCAGAGGTGGTATACGAATCATTGATTGCAGAACCGCCGTTAGGATGCTGTGCATCGCCAAAAGTAGCGTGAGCGTGAGCGTCCATTTCGGCTGCAGATCCAAATGCCGCGTGGCATGCACTGCAGATCCAACGTTCATGGCGCGTATAAACCACATTCGGCACCCAGACCTGGCTGTAATCTGTCTCCCAGTGGCCCTGCTCGGCAATCCACTTCTTCTGGCTACCGCCGTTGGAAGAAGAGTTATTGCTGCCAGAGTTCTGAGAATTACCGGAATTCTGCTTAGACTGGGAGGAATCACCATTGCCGTCTGACTTCGACGAGTCGGAAGCTTTGTTGTCCTCCTTCTTGGAGTCATCGGACTTCTGGTCCTTGCCGTCGGATTCTTTCTTCTCCTCGGTCTGGGCTCCAGAGGTTTGCGCCGCCTTTTCTTCGCTCGGCTTCTTTTTGTCTTTATTCTTTACCGCTGTGGCGGCCCTTTCCGTAGAGCCGCTTCCTTGCTTTGCAACGCCGGCACATCCAAGTTGAGGTGCCGAAAGGCACACCAGAAGCGCAACGATAATAGCCTTTGTTCTCACACCGATCTCCCCGTCCATGAAACCGGGCGTTGGACACTGGCCGATATCCAACGCCCGGCTCGCTTTTACATCTGCTCGCGGCGCTTCTTCTGGTCGAGGAAGACGCCGGCTGCCACGAGGACGGTACCGCCGATGGCGAACGTCTCGCCGATGAGTCCCGCGCGGTCACCGGTCTGGGCGAGGCTGCCGGGCTGGGCGGTATCCGTGCCGGCGAGGTGCTTCGGGGTGTATGCCGCCTGCTGCTTTGCGGCCTCCTCCGCATCCTGTCGGGCAATCTCATCGGAAAGCTTCTGCTCCGCTGCGATGCGGTCGGACTTCGCCTGCTCGTAGGCGGCGAGTGCCGCATCATAGCCGGACTGGAGCCCGTCCACCGCGGCCTGCTTCTCGTCCAGGATGGCCTTGGCGGGCGCGACCTTGGCACGTGCCTCGACTGCTGCGGCGAAAAGCGCGTTGAGGGCGTCATCCGCGTTCGCGTCATGGCCGGAAGCGATCGCCGCGCCGGCATCGATGGAGTTCAGCTTCGACAGCTTGGCGTCTGCCTGCGCCTTCGCCTGTTCGGCGGCGGAGACCAGGGACTCGGCGGCGGCGGTATCCGCCTTCGCGGCATCGAGGGCGGCCTTGGTGTCATTGACGGCCTTTACTGCATCCTGCTCGCGCTGCTGTGCCTCTGCGAGCTTCGCGGCAAGATCGGTGAGGATGTCGAGGTTCGACTGTGCGTCCTCGAGATCGGTCTGGGAGCCGGTAAGCCTGTTGGCGGCAACGCCGGTGTCGGCCTTTGCGGCATCGACGGCACGCTGGGCATCCGCGAGGGCGCGTGCGGTGGCGTCCGCCTTTTGCTCGGCGGCGGCGAGGACGGTCGCCTTCTCGACCTGATCGGCTGCCGCCGCGTCATGGACGCTCTTTGCTGTATCGAGCGCCTTCTTGGCGTCGGCGACGTCCTGGAAGAACTTCGCGAGATCGGCGTTCGCAACCGTGACGTCCTGCTGCTTGGCCTCGGTGTCCGCCTTGGCGGAATCCAGCTTGGTCTGTGCGGCCGTTACGGCTGCGTTGGCGGCATCAAAGGCGACCTGTTTCTGCTGGACGGTCGACTTTGCCGTATCGACTGCCGCGTTGGCGGCATCGAGGTCCGATTTCGCCGCATTAAGCTCGGTCTGGGCATCCGTGACGCCCCGCTGCTTGGATGCGAGATCAGCCTTTGCGGCATCGACGGCACGCTGGGCATCGGCAACACCCTGCTTTGCGGCATCGACATCTGCCTGTGCGGAATCCGCTGCGTCCTGCTTCTGCTGGACGGTTTCAGCGGCGTCGGTGGCTGCCTGCTGCTTGGATGCGAGATCGGCCTTGGCTGCGTCGAGTGCGCTCTTGGCGTTCTTGAGACCGTTGATATAGGAGGTCAGCTTCTGCTCATACTCATCGACGGACATGGGGTTCATGTTCCAACCGGAGCCGGACCAGCCGGAGATCTCTGCGGTGTAGCACTGCGTCTGAAGCCCGGACATGGTGCCCTTGGTGCAGGTTGCAATCCCCATAACGGCGAGTTCGGGATTGATGATGTTCATGTAATGGCCGACGGTGCCGCTACTGCCGTTCTCCCAGTGGCAGTTGTCTGCAATCCAATGGTTGATTGCGACACCGTTCTTTGCATAGAAATCATAGGCATCCTTGCCGACAAGACCGGTGACTCCATAAAGGGCCTCCGTTGCCTTGTCGAAAAAGCCCTTCTCCTGCTCGATCCACTGCCCACTCGGATCGATTCCGTAATTCCATGCCAGGTTTTCGGCAAAATCATATTGACGGGCATGATCGAGCACGGTGTCGCTGTAGTTGGCATCTGCGATCGCACCGGCGATGAGCTTGTAGGTGACATGGAGCTCGGACAGGCCGACCGACTTGCGGTAGTCGTTGACGGACTTCATCCACTTGATCGCATTGAGCATATTGTCAAGAGACGTGGCGTCCTTGGAGTTGCCGACTTCGGTCTTTCCGGCATATTTGGCGTTCAGGATGATGTTGACTGCGTCATCGGCACCCATGGCACGGAAGAAGCCGATGGCTCCCTGCTTGAGTTGCGCGTCGGCGGAATCGAGTTTTGCCTGTGCCTCGTCGACCTTCTGCTGCGCGGCGGTCACGGCGGCGTCTGCGGTATCCTTTGCGGCCTTGGCGTTCGCAAGCTCTACGTCGGCGGCTGCCTTGGCGGACTCAGCGTTCTTGACAGCCTGCTTCGCGGCATCCAGCTTGGCGACGGCGTCGGCATTCGCCTGCTTGGCCGCATCGAGGCCGGCGTTCGCGGCATCGAGGGCGGATTGGGCGGCGTTCACACCGGATTCGGCATCGGCCGCGGTCTGCTGCTTTACGGAGAGAGCCGTCTGGGCATCATTCAGGTCGGCCTGTGCCGTTGCCGCAGCGGACTGTGCCTGCTCGAGCTCGGACTCGCACTGGGACTGTGCCGCTCGAGCGGCGGCGAGGGCTGCCTCCGCGTCCGCGACCTTCTGTTTTGCCGCATCGTACTCCGGACCGCTGGCGCCTGCCTCCGCTGCGGCGAGGTCGGCTTTCGCCTTCTCGTAGGCGGCGCTGGCGGCTGCGGCCTTCGCATCCGACGCGTCCTTGTTCTGCTTGGCTGCGGCGAGGACGGAATCGGCTGAATCCTTTGCAGACTGGGCCGCAACCAGCTTGGACTGGGCATCGGCAAGCGTCGCGTTTGCGTTGGCGAGTTCGGCCTGTGCCCTGCTCACGGCATCCGTGGCGTCGCGCACGGTCTGCTCGGCGGCACTGATAGCCTCCGGGGTGGCGCCTACGGCATCGACCTTGGCCTTATCGAGGGCGTCCTTGGCATCCTGGGCCACCTTGAGGGCGGACTGGTACGCCTCGTCCTTCTCGGATGCATCCGCCTTGGCGTCTGCGAGACCCGCCTTCGCCTGCTCGAGGTCCTTGCCGGCGGCATCGGCGGCGTCCTTGCCCTCCGCGACCTGACGGGCGTACTCGTCCATTGCCGCTCGGTCGGCTGCCGTTCCGGCGCTGACTGCAGAATCGTAGGATGCCTTGGCCTGGTCGCGGGCGGAAGCCGCCTCGTTGTAGGGACCGGCGGCCTCATCGTAGGATGCCTTGGCGCCGTCCTCCTTCGCCTTCGCCTCGTCGACTGCCTTCTGCAGGTCCGCGATGGTCTGTGCGGCGGATTTCGCGCCGGTACCGGATGCCGCGCCGGCATGGGCGGCGATCGGCGACATCACGGCGGGGTGCTGCGTGTCCCCGTCACCGGTCTGGGCGAATGCCGCGAACGGTGAGATGAGGCTCGATCCGGTCATGGCGGCCATGGTCGCCGCGGTGACCGTCAGACGCGCGATCCCCTTCGGGGTGTGAATCTTTTTGCCGGGCAGCGCGGCGAAGTGATCGCCGCCGGTAGCGAAATGCTTTCCCTGAGTCATTGCTATTCCATTCCTTTTCCATGCCATGTCCGACTAGACATCAGAGCTCTTTCCAATAAAGGTAATTATGCGCCTTAACTGGGATTGTTGTATATAGTCCGTTGGCATAAATACAACAATCCATGACTCTTTTTGTCATGGATACGAAGACGCTTCAGAAATCATTCGGCATGAGATGCAAAGAACTCCGCGCTGGACTCGGGTACAGCCAGGAGCAGTTCGCCAATTTGATTGAGATGGATCGTTCTTACTACGCGAGCATTGAAGTCGGTCGGCGTAATGTCAGCCTTTCCAACCTCTGTAAAATTGCCAATGGATTCAACATGTCAATTGCTGCGCTTATGACTGGTGTCACCGATATAACGGATTAGTCCATCAATCAGCGAACGAAGTGAGCGAATAAATCGGCGGCGTAGCCGACGGCAAGGACACGGTACGTGGCCGCGCAGCGAGCTCTGCGAGCGAAGGGGGCAGCATCGCTGTCCCCTTTCTTTATCGGCGGCGTAGCCGACGGCAAGGACACGGTACGTGGCCGCGCAGCGAGCTCTGCGAGCGAAGAGGACGGCATCGCCGTCCCTATTTCTTTATAGATGTATTTCTCTATTAATTGGTTTCACCAAAATGGGTATAGCACAAGCTTCTGAACAGGCGTTTTTATCAAAAACTCAAAGCAGTCGAATCATCAAAATGGTGACATTTTTTACCCTAAATGGGGAAGCGCTTCACCAAAATGGAACCGACTAACGGCTGTTGAAAACTTTTTATCCCCAAAATGGTGATTTCCTGTTTTCAGTGGAAAACTCGGTAAGTTAAGTTATTTACTTACCAGATTTACAAACAAAAGCAGTTCTTAGCCCTAAAACCAGAACAGGTCAGAAGCAAAAATAACTCCTGACCTGCGATTTCTCTGGTGCCCCCGGGCGGATTCGAACCGTCGACACCCGCTTTAGGAGAGCGGTGCTCTATCCCCTGAGCTACG
The DNA here is from genome assembly GCA_958437495.1 of uncultured Collinsella sp. Lineage (GTDB taxonomy): Bacteria > Actinomycetota > Coriobacteriia > Coriobacteriales > Coriobacteriaceae > Collinsella. The sequence continues at coordinate 123,725 of CAUBOH010000003.1, forward strand.
GAGGCATGTTGTACTAGTGTAGCAGATTTACGCCGCTGTAATGCAGCGTATAGCCACTCTTCGGGGTAGTCATTGGGGACGTTCTTTAATGACTAGTCGTTTAAGAACGTCGCAGACGACTAGTTGCCTTTGTGGAAGAGGCCTTTGATAACGGAAGGGATGCTCTTGGCGCCCTTGGCCGTCACATCGATAAAATCGGGCGAACGCACAAGCTTATCCTCGTCGACGTACTTGCGGACCGCACGAAGCGTCTCTTTGTCGTCACGCGTCGAAAACGTAAAGTGACCGTTGTCCTTGGTGAAGATGGCAAAACGCGTAATCTTCTTGGTGCCGCGCAAAACCTCGGCGGCAATATAGTCGACCTCGTCCCACGGGATTTGAATATAATCCTCGGGATTGCGCTCGTTATAGTACTCGAACGCCTTATTGCCCACCATCACGTTGCCGTGGCTGGTAAGCCCCATCAGGCAGGTTGCCGGCGTTGCCAGATCGACCGTGCTGTTCTGAGATTGCGCCATGCGCGCCTCGCCCTCCAAATAAAACAATCGGACCGCATCCAGTGTACCCACCGGGTGCGGTCCGTTTCAATGGCTCAAAAGCCCTTGTCTAGCTACTCTCGGTCTTAAGCCGAAGCGTGCTTACATGAAGCCGCAGACGCGACCGATGATGCCGACGGCGAAGAGAGCCAGGATGATGACGATCGGGCTGACCTTCTTCTTGAGGAGCTTGCAGACCAGCAGGGTCAGGCACACGGCGGCAAGGCCGGGGATGAGCTGATCGAGGTTGGCCTGAAGCGTGGTGACCTTCACCTGATCAAGGGCGTTAGCACCGATGGAGTTATACATCGTCAGTGCTTCCTTGACACCCTCAGAACCGGAGGGCAGGTTAGCCCAGTCGATAAAGGCGCCAGCAGACTGCGTGACCCTGGAGACGACCGGGGTGAAGGAGATGGACACCCAGCGCTCGACCAGGGCGCCGATGATGAACATACCAAGGATGGAAGCACCCTCGGTGACCTTGCCCATCAGACCGCCAGAGAGGTCCTTGGCGATGGAGGAGCCGACCTTGTAGCCAAACTCCTGCGTGTACCACAGGAAGGCGTAACGGATGATGTTCCACGCGAAGAAGAACAGCAGCGGACCGGCAATGCTGCCGGACAGGGCCAGGGAAGCGCCCAGAGCGCCCAGAATCGGGCGAAGGGTGAACCAGAAGGCGGGGTCGCCGACGCCGGCGAGCGGGCCCATCATACCGACCTTGACGCCCTGAATGGCGACGTCGTCGATCGGAGCACCGTTGGCGCGCTCCTCCTCGAGAGCGAGGGTAACGCCAATGACGGGGGCGGAAACATAGGGGTGGGTGTTATAGAACTCCAGGTGACGCTTAAGAGCGGCAATCTGGTCATCCTTGTTGGTGTAGAGCTTCTTGATCGCAGGGATCATTGCGAAGCACCAACCGCCGTTCTGCATACGCTCGTAGTTCCACGAGCCCTGAAGGAACTGATGACGGAAGCAAACCTTCTTGCGGTCAGCCTTGGTGAGCTGAATCTTGTTCTCTGCCATATGTATCACTCCCCTCCTACTCGTAATCGTTCAGAATGTCGCCGAGCGGGTCACCGGAGCCACCGCCCATGCCGCCACCCTGCTTGGCCAGATCCTTAAGGCCAAGGTAGATGAGGGCAAGGGAGATGCCGATGAGGCCAAGGGCAATCAGCGTGAGCTGAGGGATGGCAGCAAGGACAAAGCCGAGGATGAAGAACGGCCAGGTCTCCTTGGTGGCCATCATGTTGATGACCATGGCGTAACCGACGGAAGCAACCATGCCGCCGCCGACAGCCATGCCGCCGGACAGCCAGTCGGGCATAGCGTTAAGCGCGTTGGTAACAGCCTCGGCCGGGATGATGCACAGAAGTACTGCCGGGATGGCGATACGAAGGCCCTGCATGAGGATAGCAGCGTACTGCCAGCGCTCGATGCCAGCGAAGTCGCCCTTCTCGGCGCAACCGTCCATAGCGTGAGCGATAGCGGTAGCCAGGGTACGGCAGATCATGGTCAGGAACAGGCCAGCGACCGACAGCGGGACAGCGACGGCGATAGCGGCGGTAACGGCCTTGGCCGAATCAGTGGCGCCACCGTTGAGGGCGAGCACCATGATGATCGAAGAAGCGACCGAGGCCAGAGCGGCGTCAGGCGCGACGGCGGCGCCGACGTTAGCCCAGCCAAGGGCCATCATCTGGAGCGAACCGCCCAGGAGGATGCCCTCCTGAAGGTGACCGGTTACGAGACCGATAAGCGTGCATGCCACGAGCGGCTGATGGAACTGGAACTCATCCAGAATGCCTTCCATACCGGCAAGCAACGCGACAATCGCAACAAGCAGAATAGTGATTGCAGACATGTATCGGACCCTCCTTTACTATGCTTGAGCGGCCAGTTCGGCCTTAGCTTTCTTCAACATGGCGTCGAGATCCTCGGAGGAATCCGAAGGAACCTTGCGGACCTCGAACTTGACGCCCTTGGCCTTGAGGGCCTCGAGAGTCTTAACGTCATCATCGCCCATAGCGACGGCGTTGGTGACGACGACCTTGCCCTTGGAGTGAGCCATGGAACCGATGTTGACTTCCTTGATGTCGACGCCGGCCTCGATGGCCCTGAGCAGATCCTGCGGGTTCTCGAAGAGCAGCATGGCCTTGGTGTCACCAAAGCGCGTGTCCTTGACAACCTCGGCCATCTTCTTGATGGGCACGACGTTAGCATGGACTCCCGGAGGGGCAGCCTGCTCGATCATGGTCTTGCGGAGCTCGTCGTGAGCAACGCCGTCGGAAACCACGATGATGCGGTTGGGGTTGATCTGCTTGGTCCACGTGGTGGCCACCTGACCATGAAGCAGACGGGTGTCGATACGGACGTGGGCGATCTTGATGTGCCCGTCGCCGATGACCGTTCCCGGAGGGATGGCGCCTGCAGGAGCAGCGGCGGCCGCAGCCGGCTTCTTCTCCTCGGGCTCCAGAGACTCGGGCTTGACGCGCACGCCAGCCTTAGCCTCAGTCACGAGATGTTTTGCGATCGCATGTGCAGTGTTCTTTGCGTCAAAGCGCTGCGAATATGCCTCAATGAGCATAGGCAGGTTGACACCGGTGACGATAGCCCAGGAATCGTGGCCCTCGATGAGCCCGCTGATCTGGTTGAACGGCGTGCCGCCCCACAGATCAACGAGGAAGAGCACCTGCTCCTGGTCCTCGAAGGAAGCGACTGCCTCCTCGACCTTGGCACGGAAGTCGTCGGGGCCCATGCTCGGCTCGAGCGAGACCACGGCTACAGACGGCTGATCGCCAAAGACCATCGAGCCCGTCTGCTTGATTCCAGCCGCCAAGTCACCATGGCTAGCAAGAACAATACTTACCATCACATAACCTCCTTTTTGTCTACGTATTTCCTACACGACAATAAAGGAGTATACCTGTTCGTCTTGTGGATTTATAGCTAAATTCGCAAACGGTTGCATTATTTGTTTAAACGTCTAAGTTTGTTACAAATTGATTACGTTGCTGATTTACAGCTCATTGCCTGCTAAAACGTGATTTGTGATTACTTTTAAAGACATATACAGGCGCACTGTTCATTAATACCGCTTTTAGGTTAATCCCAATGCGCCCGCGTGCCGCTATTTTGTTTAAACAGACATAACTTGACTAATTGTATGACTTATGCTCTAGCGCAAGTAGTCGTTGAGGACGTTCTTGTTTGACTAGTCGTTTAAGAACGTCCCCAACGGCTGGGGACTAGACGATATGGAGAGGGTTGGCGGCGTCAACGGCGTCGGGGGCGTCGGAGAGGCCGTCAGGAGCAGCGTCTGCCGGGTCCTCGTCGGGGGTCTCGATCTGCTTGATCATGACCTCTTGGCCCTGGAGCAGATAGGTATCGCCGCTACCGCAATGGGGGCAGGTCTTGCCGTGCTCGACCGTCGCATAGTCGTGGCCGCACGCCTCGCAATGCGTCACGGCGTTGACAGGCTCCACGATAAGCTCCGCGCCCTTGGTGATAGGCTTTTTATCTGCCGCCCAGCGCCAAGCGTCGAGCAGCAAGTCGGAAACGACGCCCGAGACTTCGCCCAGCAGCAACGTCACGCTCGAAACGCGACTCACGCCATTGGCGCGCGCCACATTCTCGACATCGCGAATGATGTGATAGACGATTCCCAATTCATGCAAGATAAAAACCTTTCGACAGGGGTCGATGCGATGTCAATTCAACGTCAGCGAGCGGCAATCCAGGTGCCCCAGGTTGCCCCGAAACAAGGCGTCCGCTGGGCTTTTGCCCGCGGCGCCGAAGTTGAGGGGCAAGATGGGGTGCCTGGGCGCCGCGCAGCGTCGGCAGTGCCGCCGTTCGTTAGAACGGCGGAACCTAATGACCAAATTTAATCTTGATGGCGCGCTTGAGTGCGTACTTGCCCAGGCTAGGCAGCTTTTGCTCGTATTTGACCATCGTGGAGCACTCGGGGCGGTCGCGATCCAGGTGGATAGCGTCAAACGCGCACTTGGTGGTGCACAGGCCGCAGCCGATGCACTTGTTGGGGTCGACGATCGAGGCACCGCAACCCAGGCAACGGGCGGTCTCGGCGCGCACCTGCTCTTCGGTAAAGGTCTCGACGTACTCACTAAACGGCGCGGCCTTCTCGCGCTCGCGGTCCACGTGGGCCACCTCGCGGCTCGCGTTGTCGTAGCTCTCGATCACGACATCGTCGCGGTCGAGCGCGGTGTAGCGGCGCTGGTTGCGGCCGATGGTGAGCGTGGAGCCCGGCTGCACAAAGCGATGGATGGACACGGCAGCCTCGTGACCGGCGGCGATGGCGTCGATGGCAAAGCTCGGACCGGTGTAGACGTCGCCGCCCACAAAGATGTCGGGCTCGGCGGTCTGATAGGTCTGGGGATCGGCAAGGGCGCCCTGGCCGCGGCCGAGCTCTACCTTGGAGCCTGCCAGCAGATCGCCCCACACAATGGACTGGCCAATCGACATGACGACACGGTCGGCATCGACACGGCGAAGATCGTTCTCGTCGTACTCGGGCGCAAAACGGCCCTCGCCGTCAAAGACACGCGTGCAACGCTTGAAGGTGATACCGCACACACGACCAGCCTCGTCCAGGTGAATCTCCTTGGGACCCCAGCCGCAGCTGATGTGGGCGCCGTCCTCAACGGCCTCGCGACGCTCCTCCTCGCTGGCAGGCATCTGGGCCTCGCTCTCCAGGCAGAACATCTCAACGTGCTCGGAACCCAGACGGCAAGCGTTGCGCGCGACATCGATAGCCACGTTGCCGCCGCCCACCACGATGGTGCGGCCGGGCAGTGCATCGATCTTGCCACTGTTGACCTCGCGCAAAAAGTCGACGGCCACGGTCGCGTCCTCGGCGTCCTCGCCCGGAATACCGGCAAGGCGGCCGCCCTGGCAGCCAATAGCCACGTAGAAGGCCTTAAAGCCCTGTGCGCGCAGCTCGTCGAGCGTCACGTCGCGACCGACCTCCACGCCATAGCGGAACTCGGCACCCATCAGGCGAATGACCTCGACCTCAGCCTCGATAACGTCCTTCTGCAGCTTAAAGCTGGGAATGCCATAGGTGAGCATGCCGCCCGGGCGCTCGTTTTTCTCGAACACGACGGGCTTGTAGCCCTTCTCGGCCAGGTAGAAAGCGCAGGACAGGCCGGCCGGACCGGCACCGATAATAGCGATCTTCTGGTCGAAGCCGCCGGCACGCGTCGGGGTCACCACAGGTGGGACATAGCGGGTCGCGGCATCCAGATCGCGCTGGGCGATAAACTTCTTGACCTCGTCGATGGCCACGGCCTCGTCCACGCGACCACGGGTGCAGGCATCCTCGCAGCGGCGATTGCACACACGGCCGCAGATAGCGGGCAGCGGGTTCTCGCGCTTGATGAGCGCCAGCGCCTCGTCATAGCGACCCTGAGCCGCGAGCTTCAAATAGCCCTGAACGGCAACGTGAGCAGGGCAAGCCGTCTTGCAGGGAGCGGTGCCGGACTCGTGTGTCTCGATGCGGTTGTCGTTGCGGTAGTTGGGCGACCACTTGGTGTGATCCCACTTGGTGGCGTCGGGCAGCTCCTGGCGCGGATATTCGGGCACCTGTCCGCCCGCCTTTTTGCTGCAGAGCTTTTGGCCCAGCTTGGCGGCGCCGGCCGGGCACACCTCAACGCAGCGACCGCAGGCAACGCACTTGTCCTTCTCGACCTTGGCGACATAGGCCGAGCGCGACAGGTTGGGCGTGTTGAACAGCTGCGAGGTGCGCAGGGCGTAGCACACGTTGACGTTGCAGTTGCAGATAGCGAAGATCTTGTTCTCGCCGTCGATGTTGGTGATCTGGTGCACAAAGCCATTGTCCTCGGCCTGGCGCAGAATGTCGTAGACCTCGTCACGCGTCACGTAATGGCCGCGGTCGGTCTCGACCACGTAGTCGGCCATATCGCCCACGGCAATGCACCAGTCGGCGGGGTCGTCGGCGCAGCCCTCGCCCATCACACGACGGCTCGCGCGGCAGCTGCAGGTGCTGGCGGCATACTTACCCTCGTATTTGTCGAGCCAATGCTCGATATGCTCGATCGGCACCGAGGTGCTCGAAGCATCGATAGCCTTCTCGACCGGAATGACGTGCATGCCGATACCGGCGCCTCCGGGCGGCACCATCGGCGTGGCCTTGGACAGCGGGCCTTTGGATGCCTGTTCAAAGAACTTGGCATAGACCGGGTGCTCGTCGAGCTGGCTCACGCGCATGTTGAGGAACTCGGCAGAACCCGGCACCAGCATGGGCAGCACCCACTGCTTGGCGCGCTCGGGGTTTTCCCAGTTGTACTCGAGCAGGCCCGTGTAGCTCATGTCGTCGAGCATCTTCTCGATATCGGCCTCGGGCATGCCAGTAAGCTTGACCATCTCGGGCAGCGTATAGGGACGGCGCATCTTCATCTTGCAGAGCACTTCGGCCTGCTCGTCGGTCGCGGCCTCGGCAAACGACCAGTACTCGTAGCCCAGCAGCTCGTCGCGGTGCAGCAGGCGGTTGGTGCAATGCTCGCACAGTTTGACGATGGCCTCGCGCGGATGCTCCGGCAGCGGCGGCACGAACTCCGAACCGATGTCGGGCTCGGTGTAGCTAATCCCCGGTCCGTTGAGAATCATGGTTGTCCCTTCTCTTGCCGCAGCCCGACGAGGCCGCAGCGCCCCTCTTTTTTTGCAGGCCGGGCATGCCCCCATGCCGTTCACCCGCCATTGTTGACATTGTGTCAAAAATAGTATTGACGAACCGTCAACAATATTCAAGACTGTTAGGCGAACGGTCAGACAAAAGAGGATGAAAGGCGGCAAAACATGGGCAACAACACAGCAGATATCTCTGTGGTCGATGCCGTCCCCGCATCCGATAGCGCGGCAAAGCGCCTGACGGGCGACGAACGCCGTCGCGAGATCCTCGCCGCCGTGCGCACCGTAAGCTCCGAGCTGGGCGTGTCCCACCTATCGGTATCGGCTGTGACCAAGCGAGCCGGCTGCACGCGCTCGCTGTTCTACCACTACTTCGCCGACATGGACGCCGCCGTCACCGCCGTCATGGACGAGGCAATCGACGGTTTTATCTCCGAGCTCGAGCAGTGGAACGCCGGCCGCACCGTCGGTGATATCGAGGGCGCGCTCGACACCGTCGCCCCGCTCTTTAAGCGTCTGGTCGCCAGCGGCCATGAGCTGCCGAGTACGCTCACCTCGAGTAGCGGCGCGCTCTACGGCGGCTTTTTGCACAACGTGGTCCAGCGCGTGGCGCAGTATATCTGCGACACCACCGTGGTGGATTTTGTCGCCCATCATGAGCTACGCATCGACCATGTCTACGAGACGTTCTACACCCTCATCATGGGACTGTTGATGTATATCCGCACGCACCCCGATGTGCCCGACGAGACGGTCAAGGAAATCATCGCCTCGACACTCCACATCGAGGGCTATACCGCCAAGTATCCGGAGCGCAAGCCCCAGGACTGACGACATTTGGCCAAACTGCCCGCGATCAGAAGAGGGGCCGCGGGCGTGTGAAAGGAGAGCAGCATGCTGTTCGATGTTTGGGGTAGCGATACCCTTATCCACTGGGCCGGCTGGGCCATGGTCTTTATTGGCCTGATCGTGCTCAACGAGGTCGGCCGCCGCACCAAGCTGGGCGCGGCAATTATCTTTGGCGTGGCTCCGCTGGCCATGACCATCTACTGCGTCGCCATCGCCATCGGCGTCTCACAAGGCGCCGAGTGGGCGCTCACCAACCCCACCCATGTGTACCAGAACAGCTGGTTCCACTACGCCAAGGTATACGCGGCGCTGGCCGGTTGCTGGGGCTTCATTGCCATTAAGTACCAGTGGGGCAAGATCGGCAAGGCGCATTGGTTCCGCGCATGGCCGTTTGTGATCGTCGCCATCAACATCATGATCGCCGTCGTGTCCGACTTTGAGAGTGCCTATCACTTCTTTGTCCTGGGCCAGTCCACCTGGGTCACCTCCGAAGGTGCTACGCAGCTGGCCGGCTGGAACAACGTGTTCAACGGCATCGCCGGTATCATCAACATCTTCTGCATGACCGGTTGGTGGAGCGTCTACGCCTCCGAAGACAAGACCGACATGCTGTGGCCCGACATGACCTGGGTCTACATCATCGCTTACGATATCTGGAACTTCTGCTACACCTACAACTGCCTGCCCACCCACTCCTGGTTCTGCGGCTTTGCACTGCTGCTGGCGCCCACCGTCGCCGCCTTTATCTGGAACAAGGGCGGCTGGATCCAGAACCGTGCCTTTACGCTGGCCATTTGGTGCATGTTTGCCCAAGTGTTCCCCTACTTCCAAGAGGAGTCCATCTTTGTGACCCACTCCACGCTCGACCCCGGCGCCGCTACCGCGGTCTCGGTCGCCGCGCTGGTCGCCAACATCGCCGCGATCATCTACATCGCCTACCGCGCCAAGAAGCTCGGCCGCAATCCCTACAAGCAGGATGTCTTTGAGGGCACCAGCGATTGGGAGAAGGCTACCGCTCGCCGCGCCAAGGTTGATTACGCTCACGCCGAGTAACGTGTTTATTCCGTCCACATTTGGATGTAGGCAAACTTAGCCGATACCGCAATCGCGCGTCATGCGCAGCCCCGGAAAGCGATTCGCCCGCTTTCCGGGGCTTTTTATTGTTGCGCGCATTCACACACATATTCCATTCGCACACACATTCAAAACCTCTCGCACAGATAAAATCAGATTTCCAACCGCCTGACAGCCCTATGTGACCCCAATTTTGGGTACATTGTTGTCCCGATATCGAGCTTGGGGGATATATGAAAGATGAGACGACGGGCCAAGAGGATGCGGCCCAAGATACAGAAGCGCGTGCCGAGGCCCTGGAGAGCCTAGACCAGATCGCGCTGGCCGAGATTGCGTTTGACGATTCGAGCGTTGATGTGCAGGATAAGCCGGAAGCCGGGGCGCAGTCCGATGGTAAGGATGCAGACGACGTTGAGCCTACCGAAGATGAGGTAGATCACGAAGACACCGAAAGCGAGGCCGGCAACCAGCCCGAATCCGACACGGGCGAGGAAACCATCTTGCTCGATAGCTTGCCGGCCGAGGATTCGCTGACCCGCGAGCTCCCCGGCCTAGGTTCTGCTCCTGTCGTCGATGAGACCATCGCCATGGGCGATATTCCCCTGCCGTCCGTTCCCTCGGCACGCGAAGCCGAGGTCCGCCATCGCAAGATGTCGCCCAAGCGCCGCAATCTAATGGTCGCCGGCGTCGTTGCCGTCGCACTTGTTGCCGGCGGCGCAGGATATGCCGCTTGGAACGGATACCGGCAAGAGCAGGCTGCCATCGTCGCCGCCAATGCCCACACGATGATGTCGGTGCAGATTGGCGTGCATGCCGCGGGCCTCGACTGCTCAACTGGCTCCAAGATTCCCGTGCAGGTGAGCGGGCAGGATTCCGACGGTTCTTCCGTGAGCGAAACGCTCTACGTTGACGAGCATGGTCGCGGCATTAAGCTGCTGCCCGGCGATTACACGCTCTCCATCGCCGCCTCCCCCATCGCGGCCGACGGCACCATCTACACCGTCCCGACCACCAAGGCGCAGGTTACGGTCAAGAGCGATGGGCAGGACCTGCGCGCTCAAGCCACCTTTAAACTTAAGGTGCCCTCGGCCGACACAGTGACCGACGACCAGATCGATGCCGCCGCCAAGTATGCCGAGGAAGGCGGCGCGAGCTCTGCCGCGGCTGCCAAAGTGCTCCAGCAGGCAGCAACCGCGCGGCGCGACGCCGCCGTCAATGCCGTGAGCGCGCAAAAGGCACAGTCTGCCCGCGATGCCGACGCCCGTCACAAGGCAACCGACCTCTACCAGCTCGATATCCCCGTCGAGTGGTACGGCAAGGTCGAGACTTGGCAAAATGGCAGCACGCTATGCATCTATCTTGCCGGCGACAGCGATACGCCAATTGTGACGCTTGTCGCGGTGCGCGAGGGCGAGAGCTTTACGCCCGATGAGGGCGATACGGTTTTGGGTGCGGCCAATCTAGGCAACGGTTATACCGTCTACGCCAGCGGCCCCGTCTATCCGTACGTGGTGCCCCAGACCATCAACGGACGGACGCAGAATCCCGTGTCAACCTACCCCATGGACACGGCCATTGAGCTTGTCGAGCTCACGACCGGTAACCGCTACACCTATAGCCAGATCAAGAACGTACTGGTCGGCAAAGACGGCAAGGCCGACGCTGCGACCAAACTCGAGACCGACTACCTCGCCCAGATTCTCCTGCCGAGCATCAAGGCCCAGGACTAGCCGGCCCGAAGACAGCCGCCCAACACCCACATCCCTAACGCAGTTGCGGTGAAATAGGGACTGTTTTTGCTGGTCAAACCGCAAAACAGTCCCTATTTCACCGCAACTTAATTGGTAGCCTTTTGGGTGGCACTCAGCGCCACGGGTCGGCTTCGAACATTGGCTCGCGCTCAGGGCGTCGGTCGCTGTAGGGGTCGTAACCGTCATCGTCCTCATTCTCGGCACGGATATAGGGGGCGCGCGGCTTGGGCGCCGGTTTGGACGTGGGCTTGGGCGCCGGCGCGCTTGTCTTGATCTCGTCTTTCATCTGCATAGCTCCTTGCATCGCATCCGTTCAATATCATCGATTGTCGCACGAAAAAGGGCGGCGGACCCAATTGGATCCGCCGCCCTTGGCGTTTAGAGACGACTGGCAGATTGTAAGGCATGGCCCAAAATCTACTCGGCGTCGGGGACCTCGTAGGTGGCCGCCGGTGTGTTGTCGCACACGACGGTAAAGCCGCCGTCCTTGTCGGCATCGACCGTCACCTGATCGCCCTCGCGCACCGTGCCGTCGATGATAGCGGCCGCGATGGCATCCACGACCTCGCGTTGCACCAGACGCTTGAGCGGACGGGCGCCAAAGACCGGGTCCAGGCCGCCCACGGCGAGCATCTGCTTGGCCGCCGGAGTGATGGCAAGCGTCATGCGCTCCTTGGCCAGACGCGCGCGGACGTCGGCGAGCTGGATGTCGACGATCTTCTCGATCTGCGCCATGCCGAGCGGATGGAACACCACGATATCGTCGATACGGTTGAGGAACTCGGGACGGAAGGTCTGAGCCATGGCCGCGTCGACCTGATGGCGCATCTCCTCCTCGTCCTTACCGGACAGATCGGCGATGGCCTTGGAGCCCACGTTAGACGTCATGATGATGATCGTGTTCTTGAAGGACACTTGGCGACCCTGACCGTCGGTCAGGCGGCCGTCGTCGAGCACCTGCAGCAGCACGTTGAAGACATCCGGATGGGCCTTCTCCATCTCGTCGAGCAAGATCACGGAGTAGGGACGACGACGCACGGCCTCGGTGAGCTGGCCGCCCTCGTCGTAACCCACGTATCCCGGGGGCGCACCGATCAGACGCTGGACGCTGAACTTCTCCATGTACTCGGACATGTCGATACGCACGAGCGCGCGCTCGTCGTCGAACAGGCACTCGGCAAGCGCCTTGGCGAGCTCGGTCTTGCCCACGCCGGTGGGGCCCAGGAAGAAGAAGCTGCCGATGGGCTTGTCCGGATCGGAGAGGCCCGCACGGCTGCGACGCACGGCCGCGGCCACAGCGGACACGGCCTCGTCCTGGCCAATGACGCGCTTATGCAGCTCACCCTCCAAGCCCTTCAACTTGTCGAGCTCGCCCTGCATCATCTTGGACACGGGCACGCCGGTCCAGGCACTCACGACCTCGGCGATCTCATCGGAGGTCACCTGTTCGTTGAGGCCCTCGCCGTCCTGCTGCTTTTGTGCCTCGAGCGCAGCCTCGGAATCCTGAATCTGCTGCTGCAGGCCAGGAATCACGGAGTAGCGCAGCTCGGACGCACGGCCCAAATCTCCGTTGCGCGTCGCGCGCTCCTCTTCGCTTCTGGCCTCGTCAAGCTGGCCCTTAAGCTCCTGCACGTGGTCGATGGCGTTCTTCTGGTTGAGCCAGCCGGCCTTTTGCACGTTGAGCTTTTCTTGGACCTCGGCAATCTCTTGGCGCAGGGCCTCCAGACGCTCCTTGGAGGCGTCGTCGGTCTCCTTCAAGAGCGCCTGCTCCTCGATCTGCAGCTGGGTGAGCTGACGCGTGGTGGCGTCGATCTCGACCGGCATGCTGTCGAGCTCCATGCGCAGGCGGCTTGCCGCCTCATCGACCAGGTCGATGGCCTTGTCGGGCAGGAAGCGGTCGGCAATGTAGCGATCGGAGAGGTCGGCAGCTGCCACGAGCGCGCTATCGGTGATGTGCACGCCGTGGAAGATCTCGTACTTTTCCTTGAGGCCACGCAGGATCGAGATGGTGTCCTCGACGGTAGGCTCGGAGACCATCACGGTCTGGAAACGACGGGCGAGCGCCGCGTCCTTCTCGATGTACTTGCGGTACTCGTCGAGCGTGGTCGCGCCAATCGCGTGCAGGTCGCCGCGTGCAAGCGCCGGCTTGAGGATGTTGCCGGCGTCCATGGAGCCCTCGGTGGCACCCGCGCCCACGATGGTGTGGAGCTCATCGATGAACAGGATGACCTTACCTTCCGATTTTTGCACTTCCTTGAGCACGGCCTTCAAGCGGTCCTCGAACTCGCCGCGATACTTGGCGCCGGCGACCAGCGCGCTCATGTCGAGCTCGATGAGGTCGCGATCGCGCAGGGTGCTCGGCACGTCGCCGGCCACGATACGCTGGGCGATGCCCTCGACGATGGCCGTCTTGCCGACGCCCGGCTCGCCGATGAGCACGGGGTTGTTCTTGGTACGACGGGACAGGACCTGAATAGTACGGCGAATCTCGTCGGTACGGCCGATGACCGGGTCGAGCTTGCCGGCGCGGGCCAGGTCGCAGATGTTGCGACCGTACTGCTCCAGCGCCTCAAACTGCGTCTTGTCCTCGGCAGACGTCACGCGGTCATCGCCGCGCAGCTCCTCGTAGACTTGCTCGATGCGCTCCTTGGTGACGCCGGCGTCGCGCAGCACACGGCCTGCCTCGCCCTTGTCCTCGGCAAGTGCCATCAGCAGATGCTCGGTCACCACAAAGCTGTCACCCATCTTGGTGGCCTTCTTCTCGGCCTTTTCGATGACGCGGACGAGCTCGTTGGACAGGCCCATCTGTTGGCCCTCGCCCGAAACCTTGGGCGCGTGGTCGATGGCATCCTGTGTGGAACGCGCGAGCTGGGCCGGGTCGGCACCGATGCGCTCGATGATCACGGAGATATTGCGCTCGCCGGCACCGAGCAGGGCGGACAGCAGGTGAATCGGCTCCACCGCGCCGGCCTGCGCGTCGGCAGCCGTGCTCATGGCGGTCTGCAGCGCCTCGCGCGACGTCATTGCTAGCTTATCGATTCTCATGGAATCACCTCTCTTGGGGTGGCCGCCCTACGGGGCGGCTTCACGTTGTTCGAGAAGTATTGTTGCCAGCTTTGTACGATCTTATACACAAATCTAAGTCTCTATATATAAGATTTTCTGAGTGATTGATGGATAGGGTACTGAGATGTCAGCCAGCCGCTGCCCAGGCGCGCTACCGTCTCGATCTGTAACATCTAGCAGCCATTTTTGATCCTAGATGTTACAGATCGAGACGAATTGTTCAGCGGCGCCCGTTTGTCTCAATCTGTAACATCTACTCGGCAAATTAGGGTCTAACTGTTACAGATCGAGACAAACCGAGAACCACCGCAAAGGGGACAGGCACCTTTGTGGTGGTTGCAGCCTCTATTTACTTGTCGAGCCCGTGCTTCCCGATTCGGCGTTCCAGGGCATCTCATCCTCGAACAGCCATGTACGGGCAGACCCACTATCGCGTGCAGTCTGCGGGTCGGGCAAGCAGGTCTGTTCATAGGCATCCTGAATGCGCTGACCCATAAAATCGTTGAGCTCGGTCCGGCTGCCCTCCATGACATAGGCGGCATCACCATCCAAGATGTAGATACCTGGCCCCTCATTGCCCTCGTAGCCAGGATCGTACAAAACATCACATAACTTGGCGCCATTCGCGGTGTCCAACTCGATGGACGAGTGACATCCGCCAACCATGTCGTTCGCTTTTGCCCGATAGGACGCATATCCATACCAGCGCTTAAAGGTTTTGCCCCTGAGCAGCTCGGACGCCCTGTCGATCAGACTAGAATCCGTGGTATAGCGCATAGCCCCAAGCTGAATATGTGGATAATTACTAATGCCCAGCACAGCCGGTTGCCCATCAAAATCAACGGTAATGGTCTCAGGCTTGTCGTCGCCGGTCAGAAGTTCGACAGATTGAGTCACAGGCTTAACCACCGGCTCCGTCACCGCAGCAGGTAGAAACGCCATGCCGACAGCGCCCATGCCAACCACGGTGATCGCAAGCGCCAAAACAATCAATCCAATACGGGCAGGACTTCTCACAGCAAAACACCTCACAATGCAAGCCTTCGCCACCTGCACTAATGATATCGCGGCCAGCACTATTACCAAAAGGAGCCGCTCGTTCCCCACCGCCACAAAGGTGCCCGTCCCCTTTGTGGTGGTGGGGTACGAGCTCGATATTGCCATGCTCGTTGAGCGACATTTCAATAAATGTCCCTACAGGATTTCATCCGGGCTGGCGGGCTTGGTTGTTTTGGGGATGCCAAGTTTGGATGACGCGAAATCATCAACATTGTCCTTGATCCCGTCTTTTGTATAGACGGTGACCATATAGGTGCTGTACCCAAATTCGCTCTTGTTGCGTATCGCCCAGGCCTGCCAGTAGGTGGCCCTGCTCCGTCCTTTTATTATTCCGATGCGGCGGAGTTCTGTTCGCTTTAACTTTCGGTCGTTATCGATGGATCGGCCGGCCTCCTCGGTAAGCCCGCACTGTTCGATCAGCTTGTCGAGGACTTGGTTCATGTGATGCTCGTCGGTGTTTGGAGCATAGTGGTAGGCGAGGGTGATGGAGTCGAGGGGCTGGTCGTCGATCAAATAATTCATCGCCTGAGGTTCAAGGCAGAAATAAGGAGACTGTCCGTCGACCTGATCGAGCAGCGGTAACTTTGACCGCCAAATTCCGGTGGGAATTCCATCTTCGTAAAACACGCCGCGACAGATAAAGGAGAGCGAGGTGGCGCGCGAGCCGGCGTCGACCATTCCGCATAAGTCGAAGGGCGAGGCGATGCCAAGGGAAAAGGGCGTGATGACGATAAGGAAGAACATCACGATGGGTACGGCGAGAATGGCGATGGCGTTACGGCAAGTGGAGCGAGACGGCTTCATATGTGCCCCCTAAGACAAATAGCAGGCAAGTTCCATAACAAATGAATAATCTCAGATAACAACTTATTCTAGCCCATAACAAGCAAGGACATCGGACATTGGGAACAGGCCTGTTTTGAACTGCGTCCCGAATCTTGGCCTTCTTTATTAGAAGCGAACACTAGGACG
>CAUBOH010000004.1 GCA_958437495.1 uncultured Collinsella sp.
CGCGGCAAGGAGATATATTGCCAGACCGGAGGGGCCCCGGGGGCGGGAATCTGGGTGCACACATTTCCTACATATTCTAGGAACTGCCTAACGTTTGCCCGCCGTTATCGACCGCTCACCGAGCTTCTCTTTATAGAGTGCTTCCTCATGGCTAGAGCTGATAAGCTCCCCTGGCCAGGGCACAGCCGGCATCGAGCAGCTCATCGCGTTCCTCCACCGAGAACCCCTCGGCGTACACACGCACAACCGGTTCGGTCCCGCTGGGACGGATCAGCAGCCAGGTGTCATCCTCGAAGGCCAGGCGCAAACCATCCATATGGCTTACGCCTTGCGGCGCCTTGCCGCAAATCGACTTGGGATTTACGCCCGGAAGCAGCGTTCGCAACGATTCGGCGTCCTCAGCCTCGAGTCGCAAATCGCGACGGCCGTAGCTTGTTTTACCAAAACTGGCCTCGAGCTGATCGACCAAAACGCCCAAGGGCGCGCCCGTCTTTGCCATAAGCTCACAAAGAATCAAACAGGCGAGGATTCCATCACGCTCGGGCATATGCGCGGCAATTCCGATACCGCCAGCCTCTTCGCCTCCCATGAGGACTCCGCCCTTCTTCATCTCTGCAGCTATATATTTGAAGCCGACCGGCTTAACGGTCACACGACAACCAAGCGCCTCGGCAATGCGGCGCACGAGCGTCGAGCACGAAAGATTGACGACGACACGCCCCTCCAAATTGCGGAATTGAACGAGGTCGCCCAAAACAAGCGCCATGATTTGATGCGGATGAATATATCTACCGCGTTCGTCGACCGCGCCGATACGGTCGGCATCGCCGTCGGTCACCAGGCCCGCGCACGCCCCGTCCTCGACAACCGCACGCTCGCAAGCGTCCACCCACGGCTCAACAGGGTCGGGGCAAATGTCCTCTTGATCGGACGACTGTCCGGCATGAATCTCGTGCACCTCGACGCCTAGCTCCCGCAGCAGGTCGGCAAGATATCCCTGGGCCGCGCCGCCCATGGGGTCAACTACCACACGCAGGTGAGCGGCTCGAATGGCCTCGGCATCGACAAACGATGCCACCGCCTGCATATAGTCAGGAATAATATCCGCGGTGCGATAGCGTTCCTCGATCCCCATCGGCTCGGGGGCCATGATTTCTTCGAGTTCTTCGATGACATCCTGATTGGCCGTCGAGCCATCTCCCATGCGTAGTTTAAGGCACAGATACCCCTGCGGATGATGGGACCCCGTCACCATGAGCGCACCGCAGGCCTCGCCGTCATACGCCGCCGCCCACGTAAGGGCGGGGGTCGGGACAGGCCGAGATGCGAGCACTGCGTCCAATCCGTGAGCCGCAAGCACGCCTGCCGCAAGCTCGGCGAACTCGCGCGCCTGCGGCCGGGTGTCGAACCCTATATATACTGTTTTGCCGGGATTGATCTTTTGCCACAACTCGCCGACGGCATCGGCAATGCGGGCAACGTTGTCGGCGGTAAAGTCGTCGTCGACGCGGGCGCGCCAACCGTCAGTTCCAAAATGAATTATCGCGCACACGCGCAGACACCTCACAGTGTTTGGATCATGGTACGCATGGGGTATACCCGCAACGCTCGCCCAGCAACCTGCCAAAACCGGTATTCACCATTTGGGCAAACGCTACCGGCGATATGCAAGCAATAAAAAAACCGCCCCGTATGGAGCGGTTTTGACCTCTATATATCGAGCGCCTCGGCCATCGCCGCCGTGGTGATCGCCGTGGTTCCACAGCAACTGCCCACCATTGCGGCACCGGCATGCCTCCATTCGATGCAAGCGCGCGCGAAGGCTTCGGGGTTCTCGCGCCACACAGGACCATCCTGAGTTTGGACCGGATCGCCCACGTTGGGGCGTACCGTGACGGGCGTAGTCGCCGATGCAACCATCCTGGGCACCGCCACGTTCGCGGCCGCAAGTGAACAGCAGTTAACGCCAACCGAGTTTGCGCCGTGCTTTTCGGCGTACAAAACGGCAGCCTCGATGTTGAGGCCATCGCCTAGTAGGTCGCCTTTATCGTCAACGACAAAACTCACCAAAACAGGCATGCCGTCGGCGGCATCCTGGGCGCCGGCAAGCATGGGCTGCAAATTACGGATAGACGTCACCGTTTCGATCAGCAGACCGTCAACACCAGCATTGAGCAGGTCGTATGCCTGCTCTCGCGAAATGCCTCGGATTTCTCGATATTCGGCAGAGTCTTCGGCAAACCACTCAATGCCGATCGGGCCCATCGAGCCCAGCAGCAGCTGAGGGTGCGCCTGGCGCGCATCATCGACGGCGCCGCGATTGACCTCAGCCACGGACGGCGTAATCTGATCTTGCTTGAGGGCATAGCTTGATGCCTGAAAGGTATTGGTAATGAGCACCTGCGCACCGGCGGCGACATACAGGCGATGGATACGAGAAACAGTCTGTGGCTCGGCAAGGTTCCAAAACGCCGGTGGAATGTCGGCAGCGTCGTATTCACTCATCAGCACGCTGCCCATGGGGCCCTGCGTCAACAGGGTCTCGCTCGACATGCGGCGCATAAGTTCCTCGCCGCCGGGGCGGTTGTAATAACTCGTATCCATATATGTGTTCCGCTATTCCTCGACGCTGATTCCCTGTTTTTCGAGATAGGCGAGCCAGCGGCTCATCGTGTCCTCGGAAAGCGCATGTTCCATCATGCACGCCTCGGAATCGGCCCGCTCAAAATCGACGCCGAGCTCCTGGACCAAAAACGTGCGGACAAGGCGATGACGGTACCAGATAGCCGTGCCGACCTCGCGACCACGGTCGGTCAGGATAACCTTGCCGTAATGCGATTGCTCGACAAGCTCGGACGCCTTAAGCGCCGAAACTGCCTTATTGACCGATGCCTTGGAGACACCAAGACGCTGCGCGATGTCGACCGATCGCACGCCACCGGTCTCCCCTTCCTCGCTTTCGATGCGAACCATGCACTCCAAGTAGTCTTCGTTAGCCACCGTTAGATGCAGCTCGCGCGAGCTATTTGTCGTATCCATGACCTTCCGTCCCTTCTCCGTTCAAAGGCTGATTCTACCCCATCCAAGCGCCGCGGTATGCCGTGGCATACCGTGCTAGAGTTCTTGTTGCACACGACGACCAAGATTGGAGCGGTCCTTATGGAAAACAACATCACTTACCCCGACGTCCTTGAGCGCTTTTTGCGCTACGTCCAAATCAACACGCAATCCGAGGATGCAAACTGCGACCAGGTGCCTTCGAGCACCGTTCAGTTTGACCTTGCAAACATCCTGGCCGAGGAGCTGCGCGAACTCGGCGCGGCCGATGCCCATGTGACCGAGCATGCCTACGTCTGCGCGCATATTCCTGCGAGCGCGGGCGCGGAGGGCAAGCCCGCTCTGGGCCTGATCGCACACCTCGACACCACCGAGGTTGCGCCGGGCGCCGGCGTGAAGCCGCACATTGTGCACTACGAAGGCGGCGACCTGGTCAGCGGCATCGTTGACGGCAAGCCCGTAGCCATGAGCACCACCAAGCTTCCCGCCCTGAACGACCTTGTGGGTGAGGACTTGGTCTGCAGCGACGGCACCACACTGCTGGGTGCCGACGACAAGGCCGGCGTCGCCGAGATCATGGCGCTTGTCGCGCGTATCGCTCAGGACCCCTCGCTGCCCCACCCCGCACTCGGCATTTGTTTTTGCCCGGACGAGGAGATCGGTCACGGCGCTGAGCTGTTGGACATCGAGGCCTTTGGCTGCAAGTACGCCTACACGGTCGACGGCGGTCCCATCGGCGAGCTTGAGTGGGAGTGCTTCAATGCCGCCGAGGCAACCGTTCGCTTTGAAGGCCAGTCCATCCACCCTGGCGACGCCAAGGGCCGCATGGTCAACGCAGGCAATCTGTTCTGCGACTTTAACTCCCTGCTCCCCTATGTGCAGCGCCCGGAATATACCGAGGGTTACGAGGGTTTCTATCATCTTGAAGGCGTCTCGGCGACCGTCGATCACGCCACCGCGCGCTATATCGTCCGCGACCACGACGCAGCCAAGTTCCAGCAGAAGCTCGATCTGATTGATTCCGCCGCCGCCATGCTCAACCAGCGTTTGGGCGAGGAGCGCGTGACCGTGGAGATTAAGCAGCAGTACCGCAACATGGCCGAGATCGTGTGCGATTACCCCGAGCTGATCGACGTCGCCAAGGAAGCTTACCTTGCTTGCGACGTTGAGCCTCAGGTGCTGCCGATTCGCGGTGGCACCGATGGCGCGCAGCTGTCGTTCCGCGGCCTGCCCTGCCCCAACCTTTCCACGGGCGGTTACTGCTACCACGGCGTCAACGAGTTTGTCCCGGTCAGCTCACTCGTGAAGATGACCGACGTGCTCCAGGAGCTCGTCGCCCGCTTCGCATAAGCCTGGCCACACAAGCCTAAAAGACAAACCGCCCCGTCCTCTACAGAGAACGGGGCGGTTTTTGCTGCAAGGGGAGTAATCAGCATCGCAGGTTGAGCCAACGTCAGCGAGCGCCGTTCGGTAGAACGACGGAACTAATAAGAGGTCGAATCGTCGTAGGAGTCGGAGCTGTAGTCCGAGGTACTCGAGTCAGCCGAATCGCCCGAGTCTTCCGAGTCTTCCGAACTGCCCGACGAAGTTGCGGTGCCGTTAGCGTAATCGTCGGACGTGTTGTTGTTCAGGTCGCCGATCGTAGAGCTGGAACCATCGGACATACCCATGGTATTGGGACCCTTGGGGTCCTTGCCGGCGTCGACGCGCGCCATCATTTCCTTGAGCTCCTCCTCGTAGACAAAGACGTAGCTCACGCCGTCGATCATGGTGTCGTCACCGGCATACGAAGGCAGGTTTGCCGAATAGATGCCGTCAACATCCATACCGCGCATAGCGTTGACCGTGGAAACGATATCCTGAACGCTCATATCGGTTACAAGCATATCCGACAGCGAATTAACCAGGCCAAAGATCTTCGTGGCATCGAAGTTATTGAGAATCTGGTTGGCAAGGGCTCCAAGCACCTGACGCTGGTGGCGCATGCGCGTGTAATCGCCGTCGGCATAGGTGTAGCGGCAGCGGGCATAGGTAAGGGCGGTGGCGCCGTCCATATGCTGCTGACCAGCGGTGATCTTAATGTCGAGGTGCTCAGGGTCATCAACGTCATCGGTTGCGTTAATGTCGATACCACCAACCGAATCAATCAGCGCCTGCATACCGTCGAAGCTGACCTCGGCATAGTGGGAAATCTGAACACCGCACAGCTCGTTGACTGCCTCGACCATGGCCTCGGCGCCGCCAACGGTATGGCAGGCGTTGATCTTCATGGTCTCGCCCTTGTACACGACCTTGGTGTCGCGCGGAACCGAAATGAGCGTCGCCTGCTTTTGCGTGGGGTCGATGCGTGCCAGGATAATCGAGTCGGCACGATACGTATCCTCGCCCGGGCGACCATCGGTACCAAGGAGCAGCACGTAAAACGGGTCTTTTGCCTCGTCGGTATCGACCAGAATCTGGCGCAGGTTGTCGGTAATGACGTTGGAATCGCCGAGCTTGCCCATAATGGTGGCGAACCACAGGCCGGCGGCAGTCGTTGCGCTCAGCAGCACACCGAGCACGGCAATAAGCGCGACACGGCGAACCGTGTGGCCGCGGCGGCGCTGACGGGCGCGCTCGGAATAGCGAGCGACGTTATCACGGCTATAGATCTTAGCCTGCGCGCCGGTCGAAGGTCTTCGGGATTCCGCAAGGGGCTTTTTCTTAAACATAGGCAACCTGCATTAGTAGATGACGGGATCGGGGACAGTAGCGTGCTCGACGTGAGCGCCAAGCGTCTGCAGCTTTTCGACAAACTGCTCATAGCCGCGCTTGATGTGATGGATGGCCGATACCTCGGTCGTGCCATCGGCAATCAGACCAGCGACAACAAGAGCTGCGCCGCCGCGCAAATCGGGCGAGGTAACCTGCGCACCCGAGAAACCCTTGACGCCGTGAATCATGGCGTGGTGGCTCTCGATGCGAATATCGGCACCCATTCGAACCAACTCGGATGCGAACATAAAACGATTCTCGAAGATGTTCTCGGTGATAACGGAGCTACCATCGGCAAGGGCGGAGAGTACCATGATCTGCGCCTGCATGTCCGTCGGGAAGCCGGGGAACGGAAGCGTCTGG
Organism: uncultured Collinsella sp.; assembly: GCA_958437495.1. Taxonomy (GTDB): domain Bacteria; phylum Actinomycetota; class Coriobacteriia; order Coriobacteriales; family Coriobacteriaceae; genus Collinsella. The sequence continues at coordinate 6,175 of CAUBOH010000004.1, forward strand.
ATGTCGACCGGCTTGATACGCTCGGCGCGGTTCACATGGACACCATCCTCGACGCGCTCGCAGTCGATACCCATGAGCTCCATCTTCTTGAGCACCATGCCCAAGTGAATGGGACAAAAGCCCGTGACATCAACACCGCGATCGTCGGCCATCAACGCACCGGCAACGATAAAGGTACCGGCCTCGATGCGGTCGCCCACCACGCGATGGGTAACAGGATGCAGCTCTTCCACGCCCTCGATGGTCACGACAGGCGTACCGGCGCCGACAATCTTGGCACCCATTTCGTTGAGCATGTTAGCGAGATCGACGATCTCGGGCTCGCGAGCCGCGTTGTCGATAACCGTGGTGCCCTGCGCGCGCACGGCAGCCATGATGAGGTTCTCGGTCGCACCGACACTGGCAAACTCGAGCGTGACGGTGGTACCGCGCAGGCCCTGAGGCGCGTTGGCGTTGATGTAACCGTGGGCGGTGTCGAACTCAACACCCAGGGCCTCGAGACCCAGAATATGCATGTCGATCTTACGAGCACCCAGGTTGCAGCCACCCGGCATGGCAATCTTGGCGCGATGGAAGCGGCCCAACAGAGGCCCCATGACAGCGGTGGAAGCACGCATCTTAGCGACGAGCTCATAGGGAGCCTCCCAGGAATCGACCTGAGAGGTATCAATCTCGAGCGTGTGCTCGTCGAGAACATCGATTGTTGCGCCCATACCCTTGAGTACCTTGCCCATCACGTGGACATCGGAAATATCTGGCACGTTCTGCAGCGTCGTCTTGCCCGGCGCCAGAAGCGTTGCCGCCATGAGTTTGAGCGCGGAGTTCTTGGCACCCGAGACGGGCACGGAGCCTCCGATGGCGTGGCCACCCTCAACGCGGATAATATCCAAGGTCTACCCTTTCAAAAAGCATGCCCGGGGTGGCTAGGCCATCCCGGGCATGATGTGTTCGCAAATGGTCGAACGCTAAATCGTTTGACTATTGGGCAAGCTTGAGCTTACACCATGCGATTTCATTATAGAGGTAGGCGCGGCGTGCATCATCCTCCGACAAATTACCCAGCTTCTCTTCAAAACCTTGAATATCAGCTTTAAGCTTGTCGGCATCGACGGTCGCCAAATCGCAAGCGCGCTCGGCGAGAACGGTCACGACATCGTCCGCAACCTGGGCATAGCCGCCGGCCACAGCAAACGTGTGGTCGACAGTGCCCATGGCCTTATCGGAAACGCGAACGTAACCGCGGTCGATCGTGCAGATCTCGCTGGAGTGAGCAGGCAGAACGCCAAACTCACCATCCGTGGACGGAATCGACACAAACGCAGCGTCGCCCTCATAGGCGCAGCTCACGGGGCACACGATGCGGATACGCATAACCTACTTCTCCCCCATCTTGCGGGCGCGCTCGCGCACGTCCTCAATCGTGGAAGCATAGCGGAAAGCCTGCTCGGGCAGGTCATCGGCCTTGCCGTCGACAATCTCGGCGAAGGAGCGGACGGTATCCTCGACGCGGACGTAGACACCGGGGTTGCCGGTGAACTTCTCGGCGACGTGGAAGGACTGCGAGAGGAACTGCTGAATCTTACGAGCGCGGTTGACCGTAAGGCGCTGCTCCTCGGACAGCTCGTCCATACCCAAAATGGCAATGATGTCCTGAAGGTCGGAGTACTCCTGCAGGAGCTCCTGAACCTTAACGGCGACACGGTAGTGCTCCTCGCCGACGATCGAGGGATCGAGGGCGTCGGAGGAAGACGCGAGCGGGTCGATGGCCGGGAACAGGCCGAGCGACGAAATGCTACGCGAAAGAACCGTAGTGGCGTCGAGGTGCGTAAACGTCGTGGCAGGAGCCGGGTCAGTCAGGTCGTCTGCGGGGACGTAGACAGCCTGAACAGAGGTGATGGAGCCCGTCTTGGTCGAGGTGATGCGCTCCTGGAGGTCACCCATCTCGGTAGCCAGCGTGGGCTGGTAGCCAACGGCGGACGGCATACGGCCCAGAAGGGCGGAAACCTCGGAACCGGCCTGGGAGAAGCGGAAGATGTTATCGATGAACAGCAGGACGTCCTGGCCACGATCGCGGAAGTACTCAGCGGTGGTGAGGCCGGCCAGACCGATGCGCAGACGCGCTCCAGGCGGCTCGTTCATCTGACCGTAGACCAAGCAAGTCTTGTCGATAACGCCGGACTCGCTCATCTCGAGATAAAGGTCGGTACCCTCGCGGGTACGCTCGCCGACGCCGGTGAACACCGAGGTGCCGCCGTGCTCCTGAGCGAGGTTGTTGATGAGCTCCTGAATCAGAACGGTCTTGCCAACGCCGGCGCCACCGAACAGGCCCGTCTTACCGCCACGAATGTAGGGTTCAAGAAGGTCGACGGCCTTGATACCGGTCTCGAAGATCTCGGTCTTGGTGGTGAGCTCGTCAAAGCGGGGCGCTGCGTGGTGAATGGGGTAGAACTCCTCCACCTCAGGCATGGGCTTGCCGTCAACGGGCTTGCCCATAACGTTCCAAATGCGACCGAGCGTCTTGGGGCCAACGGGCATCTTCATGGGCTCACCGGTATCGGTGGCGACAAGGCCGCGCTGCAGGCCGTCGGTCGAGGACATGGCGACCGTGCGGACGACGCCGCCCGGAAGCTGGCTCTCGACCTCGAGGATCGTGCTCAGGTGACCGATCGGGGTCTCGGCCTCGACCGTGAGCGCGTTGTAGATCGGGGGCACCGCGCCGTCAAACTTGACGTCGACGACAGGGCCGATGATACGAACGATGCGACCATCACCGGCAGTCGTCTTCTTGGTGGCTTCCTCGACCGCAAGCTTTACGGTGTTATTAGCCATTACTGTTCCTCCAATGCTGAGGCTCCGCCGACGATCTCGTTAATCTCAGTCGTGATCGAAGCCTGACGCACGCGACTATACGTGCGGGTAAGGGTCGAGATGATCGCGGTGGCGTTTTCCGTCGCGGAGTGCATGGCCTTACGGCGTGCACCCTGCTCGGCGGCCGCCGAATCGATCAGGGCCTGGTAGATGACCGTCAGGATATACGACGGTACAAGCTTGCCGAGAACATGCTCGGGAGAGGGCACGAACTCGAACGTGGACGAGATGCGCTTAGGGGCGTCGGTCTCGTTCTTACGCGGACCGTGGGCCATAGCGATCATCTCGGGATCGAGCGGCAGCAAGTGCTCGACGCGAAGCTCCTGATCCACGCGATTCTTGGCGTGGTGGTAGACAAGCTCGACACGGTCAAGCTCACCGGCACGATACGCATCGCAGATATGAGAGGAGATCATGCGAGCCTGATTGAAATCGGGCTCGGAGGAATTGCCCTCAAAGTGCATGATGACGTTTGCGCGGTCGCGGAAATACGTGGCCGGCTTGCGTCCGCACGCAATGATCTCGCACTCGATGCCATCGTTCGCCCAAGAAGCGGCGAGCTTTTCGGCCGTGCGCTCCACCGTCGTATTGAAACCGCCGGCAAGGCCGCGGTCCGAAGCAATGACGACAATCAGGCCGCGCTTAACGCTCTCGTGCTTGTGCAGCATGGGATCGTTGCCCGAGCAGGAGGCGTCGCCGGCAACCGTCAACATGACGTCGGTCAGCGCCTCCTTATAGGGCTCGGCCTGCTTGGAGCGATCGAGGGCACGACGAATCTTGGCCGTAGAGACCATCTCCATCGTGCGCGTGATCTGCTTGGTCGTGGTAACCGAGGAGATTCGCTTCTTAATGTCGCGAAGGTTGGCCATAGGGCTTAGTTCTCCTCTGATCCAGTCGTATCGGCATGGTGCTTGGCCATGAACTGCTGCTTAAAGTCGCCAATGACGCGCAGGAGCTCAGCCTTGGTGTCATCGTCGATCTTCTTGGCGCGAACCTTGTCGAGCAGCGAGCCAAAGCCATTGTCCATGTACTCGACGAGCTCGGCACGGAAAGGCAGCACGTCGGCGATCTCCAGGTCATCCAGGAAGCCCTCGTTGCCGGCAAACAGCGTAACGATCTGCTCGGAAACCTCGAACGGCTTGTAGCGTGGCTGCTTAAGGAGCTCGGTCATGCGAGCGCCGTGGGTAAGCTGCTTCTGCGTGGCCTCGTCAAGGTCGGAGCCGAACTGCGTAAAGCCGGCGAGCTCCTGGTACGAAGCGAGGTCCAGGCGAAGGTTGCCGGCGACCTGCTTCATAGCCTTGGTCTGTGCATCGCCACCGACGCGGGACACGGAGATGCCCACGTCGACTGCCGGGCGCTGGCCCTGGAAGAAGAGCTCGGACTGCAGGTAGATCTGACCATCGGTAATGGAAATGACGTTGGTCGGAATGTAGGCCGAGACATCGCCGTCCTGGGTCTCGATGATCGGCAGGGCCGTCATGGAGCCGTAACCGTTCTTCTTGGACATCTTGACGGCACGCTCGAGCAAACGAGAGTGCAGGTAGAAGATGTCGCCAGGATAGGCCTCGCGTCCGGGCGGACGATGCAGCGTCAGCGACATCTGACGGTAGGCCACAGCCTGCTTGGACAGGTCATCGTAGATGACGAGCACGTGACCGCCGGGGTTGGTCTCGCTGGCAGGCTTGCCGTCCTCGCCGTTGTACATGAAGAACTCGCCGATAGCGGCACCGGCCATAGGCGCGATGTACTGCATAGGGGCAGAATCGGCAGCGGTTGCCGAAACGATGATGGTGTATTCGAGCGCACCGTGCTGGGCGAGGGTCTCGCGGATGTTAGCAACCGTGGAGGCCTTCTGGCCGATGGCGACATAGATGCAGACCATGCCCTTGCCGCGCTGGTTGAGGATAGCGTCGATAGCGATGGCGGTCTTACCGGTCTTACGGTCGCCGATGATAAGCTCGCGCTGGCCGCGGCCGATAGGCACCATGGAGTCGATAGCCAACAGACCGGTCTGAACCGGCTCGCACACCGGGGTACGGTCGATGACGCCGGGGGCCTTGAACTCGATGGGACGACGGTGCGTGGCGACAATGTCACCCAAACCGTCGATGGGCTGGCCGAGCGGATTGACGACGCGGCCGAGCATGGCACGGCTCACGGGGATATCCATAATGCGGCCAGTGGTGCGGCACTCGTCGCCTTCCTTGATGGAGTCGACGGCACCAAACAGAACGGCGCCGACCTCGTCGCGGTCAAGGTTCTGGGCAAGGCCGAAGACGGTCTCACCGGTATCGGAGCTCTTGAACTCCAGAAGCTCGCCTGCCATGGCGCTCTTGAGGCCAGAGACGCGCGCGATGCCGTCGCCTACCTCGTCGACCGTTGAAACCTCATGCGTATCGACCGTCGCGGAGAGGCTCGTGAGCTGCTCCTGCAGTTTCTTGGCGATATCCTGGGCATTGAGGGTTTCGGACATTAGGCTTCACCTCCGTACGTATTAGCAGAGTTTGCGAGGGTCTCCTGCGCGATGCGCAGCTGCGTCTTGACGGAAATGTCACGACGCTCGCCGCGGGCCTCGAGCACCAGGCCGCCCACGATAGACGGATCGACCTGCTCGATAAGGAATACCTTGCGGCCGAAGTCCTGCTCGCATTTCTTAGTGATGGTTTGACGCAGCTCGTCATCGAGCGGGATCGCCGTGGTGACGGTCACGCCCACTACATCCTCGTCTTCCTCGGCAACATACTTAAAGGCAGCTGCCACCTTGGGAAGAAGGTCGAGCTGGTCGCGCTTGGACATGGTGTCGAGCACGGCGATGATCTCGGGGCTGGCGGAAGCCAGGCGCTCGATCATCTCGAGGTCCTCGAACACATGGTTCTCGGCCTTGGCGGCTTCCATGAGGGAGCGCGCGTAGGTCTCGAGCACCTTGTCCTGATAGCGGCTAGTCGGCATTCAGGCTACCTGCTTCCTGGATGTAGCGCTCGATGAGCTTCTTCTGCTCGGTCTCGTCCTCGAGTGCCTCGCCCACGATCTTGGTGGCGACGGCGACGGACAGGTCGGCGATGGAGCTCGCGGCACCGGCGTAAATGGACTTGCGCTCGTCCTCGACGGTCGTATGGGCCTTGGCGATAATCTCCTCGGCCTCCTTGTGAGCAGCCTCGATGATACGGGCGCGCTCGGACTCGGCGTCCTTGCGGGCCTCGAGAACGATGTCGGCAGCCTGACGACGGGCGTCGGTGACGATCGAGTCGGACTCAGCGCGCTTGGCGATAGCCTCCTGCTTGGTCTTCTCGGCCTCGTCGAGGCTCTCCTCGATCTTCTTGCCGCGCTCCTCCATGGTTTTCATGATGCCCGGCAGGGCGACCTTGGCCAGCACGATCCAGATGATCAGGAAGGCGATGAGCGCCGGGATGAACTCCGCCATCTTAGGGATGAGGATGTCCGCACCGGCGGCGCCGTCCTCGGCGAACGCGGAAACCGGCATGAGCAGCGCGGCCGCGGACGCGGAGAGTGCGATCGCGCTCTTCTGGGATGAAAGATTCATACTTGACGCTCCGTGCTATTTAACGATCAGCGCGACAACGAAGCCGATCAGAGCCAGAGCCTCGCCGAAGGCGGAGCCCATGATGAAGACGGTGAACACGCGGCCCTGGACCTCAGGCTGACGGGCCATAGCACCCGTAGCACCCAGAGCAGACAGGCCGATAGCAAGACCAGCGCCGATAACACCGAGACCGTAACCGATAACTCCCACGATTCCTCCTTTGTCGTGCGTGTCTTATTTCACGCAGGATAACCTTTTTATAACTGCCGGACTCCATGGGTACGGGCACCGGCGGTTTAACGAATTGCCTTACCTTTAAGGCGCGAACGGAAGACTACTCCTCCGCGACCTCCTCTGCCTCGGAGACATACACGGCGGTAAGGACCGTGAATACGTAAGCCTGGATGGCGCCGACCACAAGCTCGATCGCGTAGATCAGGATGAGGATGGCAAGCCAGGCAAGCGAAGGCAGGGCGCCGACGGCGTGAGCCGCGGAAGCCTGCTGAAGCAGCGGCTGCATGAACATGCTCGCCATGATGGCGAACGAACCCATGACCACGTGTCCTGCGAACATGTTGCAGAACAGACGGACGGCGAGCGTGATGAGGCGCAGGAAGGTCGAAAAGAGCTCGACGACCCACACAAGCACGTTCATCGGGAAGCTCACGCCCTCCGGGGCGAGGCTCTTGATGTAGCCGATCACGCCGTGAGCCTTGCATCCGTAGTAGATGAAGTACACGAAGGCGAAGATGGCGAGCGCGGCGGTGGAGCCGATTGCGCCGGTGCCGGGCTTCATTCCCGGGATCAGGCCGATCATGTTATTGATCAGGATGAACAGGAAAAGCGAGCACAGGAACGGGAAGTGCTTCTTCCAGTTCTCACCCACGACGCCCTTGCCGATATCGTTCTCGACGTACTCGATGATGTACTCGAAACCGTTGACGAAGAAGCCCTTGGGGACCAACGTCTGCTTCTTCTTGAACACGGCCAGGACGATCAGGAGCACGATCGTGGAGACGATCAGCCAAAACGAGTACTGCGTGATACCGCAGCTCAGATCGCCCACGACGGGGGTGGAGCTGAACTCGCTAACCAGATGATTAATCTCATCGGGCAGCTTTTCAAAAATTTCCACGACTTACCTTTCGACCTCATGAGGATCCCGCAGTGCCTTGGCGACACGGATCGCGCAGGCGGCCATAAAGGCCACGAAGCCGATCGCCTCGCCCAAGAGGAACATGCGAAACGCCTCTCCGAACAACGCGAACACGACCAGAGTAAAGACAAGCAGCGCAATCGCCGAGACCGCGAGACTCACCATTCCCTTGAGCATGTCCGCATTCTGTTTATCGTCAAGAACCGGCTTGAGCGTAAAAACAAAGGGAAGAAAGGCAACCGCGCCCGCGATGGCGCCTGCAACGATAGCGAGCAGATCGGCTATCTGAAACACTGGCGTCCTCACTTTCCTTTTTAACGCTTTACAGAACAGTTCCCGCCAAACATTGGTGACTATTGTACGAGCCAATCGCTAAAGTACAACCGAAAAAGCATCGGTTAATACGCACCTGTACGTTTTCTTAAGACCTTCTTTATCCCGCAGGTAGGTAATACGTTTTTCTCGAACCCTGCAGGGCAAAACGTCCGTTAACAGGAGTGCGCGTGGACGTCTTTTGCTCGCCCGCGCGCACCATTTCTTCGTATTTGCGGCTGTAGCCGATATCGCTCAGTGGTTAGAGCGTTCCGTAAATACGGTCACCAGCGTCACCCAAGCCGGGAACGATGTAGGCGTCCTCGTTGAGATGGTCATCGATGGCGCACGTATAAATATGTACGTCGGGGTCCTTCTCGGTCAGCGACTTGAGGCCCTCGGGCGCGGCGACGATGCACAGCATGCGGATGTCCTTAACGCCGCGCTCGCGCAGGTAGCTAATAGCCATCTCGGCTGAGCCACCCGTGGCGAGCATGGGGTCGACAACCAAGCAGATGCGCTGATCGATATCCTTGGGCATCTTGCAGTAATACTCATGCGGCTCGTGGGTGACCTCGTCGCGCTCCATGCCGATATGACCCACGCGAGCGGAGGGCACCAGGTCGAGAATGCCATCGACCATGCCAAGACCGGCGCGCAGGATAGGTACGATAGCGAGCTTTTTGCCGGCAAGCTGCTTAAACGTGGCGGTAGTGATGGGGGTCTCGACTTCAACGTCTTCCATGGGCAAGTCGCGCATGGCCTCGTAGCCGTTAAAGAGTGCAAGCTCGCGCACGAGCTGACGGAACTGGTTGGTGCCGGTCGACTTATCGCGCAGGATCGACAGCTTGTGCTGGACGAGTGGATGATCGACAAGCGTCACACGGGACGTATCGTAGGTAACGGTCATGGGTCTTGCCCCTTTCATTGCGGCCGCAAGATGGCCTTACTGACATGGCGCGCCGCGGCGCTGTTGCCACGCGCCGTGCATAAGTTTAGCGGTTTGTTGTATCGAGTGCCCCGTCGCAGCCCTACCGTGCGGTGCCGAGCGAACGCTTGACGGCATCACGCCAACCAGTAAGGTTGCTCTCGCGGCGCTCGGCGGACATATGAGGATGGAAGATTTTGACGATCTGGGCGTTTTGCTCCAGCTCCTCCAAATCCTCCCAGTAGCCGACGGCAAGGCCCGCCAAGTACGCGGCGCCGATCGCCGTGGTCTCCACCGTCTCGCACTGCAGCACGGGAATATCCAGCAGGTCAGCCTGGAATTGCATGATGAACTCGTTGCGCGAGGCACCGCCATCGACGGACAGGCGCTCAATCGAAAGTCCCACGTCCTGCTCCATGGCGCGCAGCACGTCATAACTCTGGTAGGCCATGGACTCGCAGGCCGCACGCACAATGGTCGCGCGACTCGAGGCACCGGTCAGGCCGCACACGATACCGCGAGCATGCGGGTCCCACCAGGGAGCGCCCAGACCTGCGAAGGCGGGGACGAAGTAGCAGCCCTCGTTGTCGTTGATCGAAGTGGCGAGTTGCGCGGACTCGCTCACGCTCGAGATGATGCCCATGTTGTTGCGCAGCCAGTTCATGGTTGAGCCGGCGGCAAAGATAGAACCCTCGAGCGCATAGCTGATCTTGCCGTCCGCGGCGATACCGATCGTGGAAACCAGGCCATTCTTGGACTCGACGATCTCGTCACCGGTATTCATGAGCATGAAGCAGCCTGTACCGTAGGTGTTCTTGGTCTGACCGGGATGGAAGCAGCAGTGGCCGAACAACGAAGCCTGCTGGTCGCCCGCCACGCCCATGATGGGCGGCATGTTGGTCATAATATCGCTCGCGACGCGGCCGTAGTCACCCGAGCTCCAGCGAACCTCGGGCATCATGGAGCGCGGGATGTCGAAGAGCGCCAGCAGGTCGTCGTCCCATTCGAGCGTATGGATGTTGAAGAGTGCGGTACGGCTGGCATTGGTGTAGTCGGTAGCAAAGACCTGGCCACCGGTGAGATTGTAGATGAGCCACGTGTCGATGGTGCCAAACATAAGGTCGCCCGCCGCCGCACTCTCGCGCGCGCCGTCGACGTTATCGAGAATCCACTGCACCTTGGAGGCCGAGAAATACGGGTCGAGCGTAAGCCCCGTGCGGGAGCGCACCAGCTCTTCTGCGCCCTGCTCAACCAAATTATCGATCTGAGACGCGGTGCGACGGCACTGCCATACGATGGCGTTATAGATGGGCTGGCCGCTCACGCGGTCCCAGACCACCGTGGTCTCACGCTGATTGGAGATACCGATGGCGGCGATGCGGTCGGAATGAATCCCGCTCTTAAACTGGACCTCCATCATGACCGCGATCTGGCTGGCAAGGACCGCCGTGGGATCTTGCTCCACCCAGCCGGGGCGCGGGAAGCTGGTTTTGACGCTGCGACGTGCCTGCGCGACGATGCATCCGTACTCGTCGACGATGGTCGCAAGTACCGAGGTGGTGCCGCAGTCGAGCGCCATGATGTAGGAACCGCCAAAGTTAAACGAGGCATCTTCCATGCCCAGGCTGCCCAGATTCAACGACATCGCTTACACCTTTCTATTGCATCGGGTCGGACAGGACCCGCTCGATCTCTGATGCGGGAAGTGCGCCCTGGCGCAGGATCTGGAGCCCGCCGTGCTGGAACGACACGATGGTCGAGGCGTCGCGACACGGGGTCTCACCGGCGTCGACGGCAACATCGACTCCCTCCAGGATGCGACCCTCGACGGCGGCAAAGCTTGCCGGCGAGGGCGCCCCATGTGTATTGGCGCTGGTACAGGCAAGCGGACTGCCGCAGGAGCGGATGAGCGCCTGCACCACAGGCGAGGCCGACGCGCGAAGTGCCACCGTGCCGTCTGCGGCGCGCATAAAGACCGGCACGCAGGGAGCCGCCTTGACCACGATAGTCAGGGCGCCCGGCCAGCATCGTCGGGCAAGCACGCGAGCCTCTTCGGGGATATCCACGCCGTAGCGGTCGAGGGCTTTGGCACCATCAACCAGCCAAGCCACAGTTTGCGTGAGCTCGCGCTGCTTGAGAGTAAAGATGCGGCGGTAGCCGGTACCGAGCGCAGGGACCGCGACGCCATTGACGGTGGCATGCGTATCGCGCGGCCACAACAAGGATTCGCTTGTATCTTGGGGGACAGCATCGGAGAAGGCGTTGACCGCCACGGCGACACCGTAGACTGTCTCGGTCGGGATCAGGGCCAGGCCGCCGCGGCCGAGCACCTCGGCCGTGCGCTCGACGGCAAGCCGATGCGGCTCGCGCGTTCCCTCGTATACCCGATAGACCGTCTGCATGCGTATGCCAGCCCCTTACGCTCTAGTAAATGCTTGTTTGCTGAGGGGCATTTTCGCACGAAACGTTTAACCCATTTGCCCAGAGCGCATGTTGGTTTGGTGAGCGGCTGTAGTAGTCGGTGAAAGTGAGGGGGTTATTGGACCGCCACGAACTTCTTAGGCCTGCCGGCGTGGCGTTCTTGGGCGGCGTAGCGCTCGATGCTGTCTATCGTTATCATCCGACGGCCGCCGACGAGTTCAACATCGAGCCTTCCGGCCTTGACCAGCGCGGTAATCCGCGGAGCGGAGACTTTGAGGTCAAGCGCTGCGTCTTTAAATGTTCTGCACGCCGCTTCCCGAGCGTCCTCGTGGTCGATTTCGACTGAAAGCGTCACGACTTCGGCCGAGCGTTCGTACCCTGCCGGAGTCAAACCGTTGTTGAGGTCGTCGGCCAAAAACGCCATCACCGCCTCGGTGGCATGGGAGATTGCCTCTTCACGCGTATCGCCGTCGGCCAAGGCCCCAGGAATCTGCGGGAAGCTGGCGCAATAGCCGTCGTCTTCTTTTATGAGAACGCAGTCATAGGTGAATCGCTGCCTCATTTTGCCTCCAACTACCATCCAGCTTGGCGACGAATGCTTGCCCACGTGCCCTTCTTTGGTCGATCACCACCAGAGCCGTTCACGGTGACAACACGGTCACCAGAAACATACTTAGCATGACTACCGACTTGCGCGACCTTCACGAATCCATCGTGTTTAAGTAGGGCAATGATTTCCCGAAAGGTAGGAGGTTGCATGGGCCGACCTCTTTCAGCCGTCCTAATTATAAACTACTTTATAATTTTTGCTAACCAGTTAATAAATATTACTGGCGCTGTTTGGGCTCGGTGACGATGGCTCGGACGATGCGGGGGCGATCGGTGAGGTCGCGGACGATGCGCACGTCCGAAAGACCCGCTTGGCGGCAGAGCTCGGCGGCGGCATCGAGGGCGCCTTCGTAGAGCTCGCAGGCAAAGAGGCCGCCGGCGCGCAGCATGTAGGGCGCCGCATTGAGCAGGCGGCGGAAGATATCAAGACCGTCGGCGCCGCCCTCGAGCGCCAGGTCGGGCTCAAAGTCCTTGACCTCGTGCGGCAGCGAGCGCATGACGTCGGTCGGGATGTAAGGCGGATTGGAGACGAGTACGTCGAAGGTACCCCACTCCTCACGGGGAATGGAGCTCACCAGATTGGTGAGGCTAAAGGTGACCTCGTCGGATGTGAGACCGAGCGCGTCGCGGTTTTTTGTCGCGAGGTCGATAGCGCGCGGCTCGATATCGGTGGCGGTACAGGTGACGTGGCCACGGCGCTCCCAGGCAAGGGAAAGCGAGATGCAGCCCGTGCCGCAGCCGACCTCGAGAACGCGAGCGATACGGGGCTCGACCGGAGCGGGCGCAGCGGCATCCCGCACTAGGGCAGCCTCCTGGTCGGCACCTTCGATGGCAATGCCGTATTCGTCGAGTTCGGGCTCAGCGAGCTCCTCAGCTTCCGCAGCTTCGGCCTCCTCGGCCTCGCGGTCGGCCAACTCCTCGGCATATGCGCGGCTGCCGAGTACGTCGCCACCCAGCGCCGCCTCGTCGGCAGCCGTGAGGTTAGCGGCACGGCGCTCGGCTGTCGCTCGCTCGTCGGCCAATGCGGCTTCGGCTTTGCGCGCCTGCTCGACCTCGTCGTTCCAGGGCAGCTCAGCGCGCTGGCGGGTGGCAGCCTCGGGGCTCAATACCTCGGCGTCCAGATAGTTGAGGACCTCCTCGACGAGCATCTCGGTCTCGGGACGCGGAATGAGTACGCCGGGGGCGCACGCGACGTCGATCATGCGGAACTGCGTGCTGCCGGTAATGTATTGCAGCGGTTCGCCCTTGGCGCGGCGGACGACCGCCGCGTGCATGGTCTCGAGCTGGGCCGCGTCAAGCATCTCGTCCATGCGCATATATAAGTCGATGCGTGCCAAGCCCGTGGCAGCGCAGAGCAACCACTCAGCAGAAAGACGGGGATGCTCCTCGCCGCGCTCGGCCAGGTACTCCTTGGTCCACTCGAGACAACGCTTGATGGTCCAAATCTCGTTTGCCATGGGGTCCTCCCCTCTTATGCGCCGGGCGGCGCGCGAATGTCGGAGCAGATTGTACGCGAGGGCGACGCACGATAAGGGACGATTGAAGGCGATTATCGAGAATCAGCCCAGAATTTTGCACCGGGCTCGTTCAAAGTGTTCATTCGTCGACGTCTAGATTCGCATTTGTCAAGCTTTTGGCAAGGTTGTCCCAAAACTGACCAATATCTAACCAAACGCTTGCCACATCGCTTGACGCGCGACGCGTCAAAAATCGCCCCGCGACTTCTTGGACGATTTTTGGAGCAATATTTTCAATTGCAGATGAATGCCGATAATTTCTTAAAGCAGGTAAATAGCTTATTTTCTAACAAAGCAGATCAAATAAATTCGAATAGTAATTTACCCAACCTAGTCATTTAAGAACGTCCCCAATGACTACCGCATCCGGAGCAAGGCAACGCCGCAGGCAGAGGACGGACAGCGAGCGCCGTCCAGGGCGAACAAGTTGGCATGAAAAAGGCAAGGCATAGACCTTCTGGTCATGCCTTGCCTTTTGAATGACAAATTGTCGCCCTGGGCGGCGCGCAGCGTCGGCCCGTTACGCGGTTTGGTAAAACCGCGTAACCCACTACACAGCCTGTGCCAGCTTCTCGGCACGCTCGGCGGCGGCGAGCGCCTCGATGACGGTGCCGAGCTGGTCGCCCAGAAGGACGCCGTTGTAGGTGGAGTTGAAGCCGATGCGGTGGTCGGTCACGCGGTCCTGGGGCTGGTTGTAGGTGCGGATCTTCTCGGAACGGTTGCCGTGGCCGATCTGGCTTTGGCGCTCGGCACCGAGCTCTGCCTGCTGCTTCTCGAGCTCCATCTCGTACAGACGGGCGCGCAGCATCTGCATGCAGACCTCGCGGTTCTGAATCTGGGAGCGCTGTTCCTGCGACTGCACCACGGTGTTGGTGGGCAGGTGGGTGATGCGCACGGCGGAATACGTGGTGTTAACGCACTGACCGCCAGGGCCGGAGGCGCAGTAAGTGTCGATGCGCAGGTCGGATTGGTTGATCTGGACGTCGATTTCCTCGGCCTCGGGAAGTACGGCGACGGTAGCCGTGGAGGTCTGAATGCGGCCCTGGGACTCGGTCTTGGGGACGCGCTGGACGCGGTGCACGCCGGACTCAAACTTCATAACGGAGTAGACGCGGTCGCCCTCGACCTTGAACTCGATAGACTTAAAGCCGCCGGCCTCACTGGGGCTGGAATCGAGCACGGTGGTCTTCCAACCGCGCGATTCGCAGAAACGCTGATACATCTTGTACAGGTCGCCGGCAAAGATGGCTGCCTCGTCGCCACCGGCGGCGGAGCGAATCTCGACGATGGTGTTCTTGTCGTCGTTGGGGTCACTCGGGATGAGCATGTACTTAATGTCTTCCTCGAGTTGGGGAAGCTTGGCCTCGTTTTCGGAGATGTCCATCTGGAGCATCTCCTTCTCATCGGCATCGGTAGTATCGTGGAGCATTTCCTTGGCAGCCTCGATGTCATCGAGCGCGCCGATGTACTCGCGCGAGGCGGCGATGAGGTCGGACTGGTGCGCGTACTCCTTGTTGAGACGCGTGAACTCCTTGATGTCGGAGGCGACGGCCGGGTCGGACAGCTTCTTCTCGAGCTCCTCGTAGGCCTTGATGATCTTTTCGAGCTTGTCGCGCATGGCAGGACTCCTTTATATGCGTGAAGATGAAAATCGGCAGAGTTGATGGGGCGCACGGCGCCACTGCGGGGGTAAGCCCAGCTAGAACATGTCGATCTTCAGATACATGCGCATCCCTTCGCGTATGGGGTACATAGTTGCGGTCTAACCCATACATGATAGCGTGCGCAGGCAAACCTGCATATAACCCGCACGGAATGAGTGGGCGTAGCGGTTGGGGACGTTCATTAACAGCTAACAAAGGGACTGTCGCCTTGTCACATTCTAGAGCGTTTGAAGCAAAGCAATGAGGAAGCGTACGCCCTGGAGGTAGGCGCGGCGGGTGATGCGCTCGTTGGTGCCGTGGACACCGCGCTCGCACTCGTCATCGTCTACCACAAAGGCCGAGAAGCGAATGCACTCGGGGCAAATGCGCTGGTAGTTGGCAGCATCGGTCGCGCCAATCACGGTTGAAGGAACGATGCCGATAGGAGCTCCGCCCGTCGCCGATGATCCGTTTTCCTCCGTCCCCTTTGGATCGCGGAAATAGCGGGCGGCGATGGCGCGGACGGTCTCGAGTCCCGGTCCGCCGATGCGCGGAGACGGCGAGGGTTCGGAGCTGCCAGGACCGAGCTCAATCTCGACGCGGTCGGCGAGCCCCGCCTCGGCAACGGCGACGCGGCAGCGGGCCACGACATCGGCCACGCTCGTGCCCTCGAGCATGCGGAAATTGATATTGGCCCACATATCCTGCGGCATCACGTTGGCACCGGTGCTACCGCCCTCGATTTGGGTCGGTGCACAGGTGGTGGTCACGAGCGGATAGAGCTTCTTACTGGCGAGGCACTCGCGCACGATGGCGTCCTTGTTGAAGGCGATCTCGTCGGCCGTGTAGAGCCCCAGCTCGACGAGCTGTGCGGCAAGCAGGTCCGTGACGCGCGTCGGCCATTCGATATCGCAGATTGCGGCGATGGCACGGCTCAGCACCTCGAGCGAGGTGCCACCGTAGGGGTTGGAGGAATGCCCGCCCTCGCTACGCGTCCTCAACACGATATCGGCGTAGCCCTTCTCCGCGAGATCGGCATGCATAAGCCAGCCCTCGCCCGCGCTGTACTCGGCAGCCGGAACGATGCGGTAGTCGCCCTCGTCGATCAGGAACTCGAGCTCAACACCGCGCTCCTCGAGCACGCGTCCGATGGCACCCGCACCGAACTGCGTGGTTTCCTCGTCCTGGCCAAAAGCCAGCAGCAGGGTGCGCTCGTGCTCCCAGCCGTGGGCCAGCGCATACTCAACCGCCTCGAGAATACCTGCGACCTGGTCTTTCATGTCGATGGCGCCGCGACCCCAAATGCAGGCGTCGTCCACATGTCCGCTAAAGGGGGCGTGCGTCCAATCGTCCTCGGTGCCGGGCACCACGGGAACCACGTCCATATGACCCATGAGCATAACGGGCTTGAGGGCAGAGTCGGAGCCGGAAAGCGTCACCAGCAGCGAATGATCGATGAGCTCGGCCTTACCCGCCGCAAATACGTGCGGCCAGGCCTGCTGCATATACGCGCGCAGGTCATCGAACGGCTGCCAGTCCACCGCCTCGGCATCCATGTTCGAAATGGTCGGAAACGACAGCACGCGACCCAGGCGCTCGCATGCGCCGGCCTTGTCCAAATCGGCAAAATCATCCTCATGCGCAAAGAAGCGCCAAACCTCGGCCATGACATCCTTTCGATTGTGATGACGAGAGCCGCCCCACCGGAGCGGCCCTGCCACATAAGCGTTTGCGGACGGTTATTTGTCCTCGAGATAACGCGAGAGGAACTCGCGGGTGCGCTGGTGCTTGGGGTTGCCGAAGAGCTCGGCCGGCGCGGCATCCTCGAGCACCACGCCCTTGTCCATAAAGACCACGCGGTCGGACACCGTGCGGGCAAAGGCCATCTCGTGCGTGACGACGACCATGGTCATGCCGTCGGCAGCGAGCTTGCGCATGACCTCGAGCACCTCGCCCACGATCTCGGGGTCGAGTGCCGAGGTCGGCTCGTCGAACAGCATGATCTGCGGATTCATGCACAGGGCGCGCGCGATGGCCACGCGCTGCTTTTGACCACCGGACAGGCGACCCACGGCGGCGTGCGCGAACTTTTCGAGCCCCACGCTCGTCAGATGCTCCATCGCGACCTTCTCAGCCTCGGCCTTGCTCATCTTTTTGAGCGTGACGGGCGCGAGCGTGCAGTTGTCGAGCACATCCATGTTGTTGAACAGGTTAAAGCCCTGGAACACCATGCCGATGTCCTCACGCAGCTTGTTAATGTTGCAGCGCTCGGCCGTAAGGTCCTGGCCATGGAACCAGATATGGCCCGCGTCCGGGGTCTCGAGCAGGTTGAGGCAGCGCAGAAAGGTCGATTTGCCCGAACCCGAGGCACCGATAATGGTGACGACCTCGCCGGGGTTAACGGAGAGGTCGATGCCCTTGAGCACCTCGAGCGAGCCGAAGCTCTTGCGCAGGCCCTCGACGCGAATGAGCGGCTCATTGGTCTGTGCGGCGGCCGCGGTGCCGGTAGTGGTGGTATCTGCCATGATGATTCTCCTCGTCTTGCGCCTAGTTGGAGCTGGGCAGCGTTGCCGGGGCCTCGGCGCCGAGCTTTTTGCCAAAAGCCTCGAGCAGGCGGCTCGCCACGAGCGTCAGGATCAGGTAGACCACGAGCGCCACGCAGTAGACCTCCATCTGGCGGTAGTACACGCCGGCGACGGTGGTAGTAGCGTACATGAGGTCGAACACGCCGATGACCGAAAGCACCGACGAATCCTTGATGTTGATGATGAGCTCGTTGGTGAGCGCCGGAATCGCGTTTTTAATGCCCTGGGGGAACACGACCTTGCGCATAGCCTGCCACTGCGACAGGCCCAGCGAGCGCGCCGCCTCGGCCTGACCGGGATCGATGGACTCGATGCCGCCGCGCAGGACCTCCATCATGTAGGCGGTGGAGTTGAGCGAGATGGTGACGAGGCCGGCGGTGAAGGTACTCCAGATCTGGTTGGCCTGGGCGGTCTCGAAGCCTATGCCGCGCAAAACGGTAAAGCCCGCGTAATAGATGAGCAGGCCCTGGACCATCATGGGCGTGCCGCGCACGATGGTAGAGTAGACGGTCGCAAAGCCACGGCCGATGCTCTTAAAGAAGCGCGTGAGGTCGTTATCCACGCGGTCGAACGTCTGAATGCGCAAAAACGCAAGGAGCAGCGCCAGGAAGAATGCAATGACGGTGCCGAAGGTCGCAAGTGCGATAGTGATCTCGATGCCGCGGATGAAGAAGTCCCCGCTCTTGTAGGTCATGTAGACCAGGCTCGACAAAAAGTCGCTGGGGTTGGAATCCGAGACAATGCTCACCTGCACCAGGTCGATAAACGACATGACGCAACGGTCCACGAAAAAGACCGCCGCGATGGCGACCACGACGTAGCTGCCTAAGCGTGCGCCACGACGGAAACGCTCGGATGCGAACGACGACTTTTCGCGATAGTCATTCCAGTGCATGAGTTTGGTGACCAGCGCCGCCGCCGACACGACGAGCCAGGCCCAAAGGATTGCCCAGAGGCAGTCTTGGAACACGCCCGTAGGCGCCAAGAAGCTCAACGGCGTGGGGTTGCGTTGGCTAAACGCCAGGCCGAGCGCAGCGATAACGCTCGTGCCCAGGTACACATAACGGTGGTCGGCCTTGATAAAGGAGGCCAGGCGATTGATGGTTTTCATGCTGCCTCCCTATGCCGGCTGACGGTCGAGGCACGCGTCCCACATTTGGTCGCGCTCCTCTTGGCTGATGCCTTTGAGTGTCTTGTCGATGAGCTTAAGCAGCTTGTCCGAGCCCTTGCGGCAGCCGACGTTTGCCGCGACCTCCTGCTTAAAGCCCTCGCCCTCGGCAAAATGAATAGGGACAATGCCCGGATTTTGGGCCATATAGCCCTTCTCGTTCTCGGTGTTGTACGTCACGGCGTCACAGGTACCCTGCAGCAGGTTCGAGAACACCGTGGGGACCGAATCGACCGGGTTCTTGTGGACAACGCCCGGGATCTCGTCGATGACGGTGTCGAGCATGGTGTCCTTTTGGCCGAGTACTGTGGCACCGCTAAAGTCGCTGAGCTTGGTGGCGTTTTGGTAGGGGGAACCCTCTTTTACGAACAGGCCAAAGTAGCCAATGAAATACGGGTCGGAGAAGCCGACCGACTCCTCACGCTCGGGCGTGGCGCTCATACCGGCGATGATGAGGTCAATCTGGCCGTTGTTGAGCGAATCGATAAGGCCCGAGAAGCTCTGCTTGACGGCAACGGGCTCGCCACCGAGGGCCTTGCAGACAATCTTGGCGATCTGCACGTCGTAACCATCGGCGTAGGCTCCCTGCACGTTGTCGATGGGAATGGTGAACTCGCTGGCCTCGGAGACCTGCCAGTTGTACGGGGCGTAGGCCGCCTCCATGCCGATGCGGATCTTGTCCTTGCCGATCACGGAATCGGACAGGTCGTCGCGACCGCCGCCCGTCGTGGGCTGAACTACTTCCAGCGTGGAGGGGCGCTGGCAACCGGCAAGTGCGCCGGCGACGACGGAAGCGCTCGCAGCGAGAGCGCTACCCAAAAAGATGCGACGGCTGCATACCGGCTGTGGATGCGCGTCGCGTTGATGGGGAGAATGCATAATCTGCCTTCCCTGTTGAATCGTATGCTGACGACTTAACAGGATATACGCCAGCGACCAGCAGCGCAGCACAAGCTCGAAAAATTAATAGACACACGGTAGTCATTGGGAACGTCGATGTTTTGGCAATGCCAGCGAGCGCCGCCCAGAGCGAACAAGTTGGCATGAAAAAGGCACGGCATAGACCTTCTGGTCATGCCGTGCCTTTTGAATGGCAAATTGTCGCTCTGGGTGGCGCGCAGCGTCGACCGGCCCGCCGTTCGTCAGAACGGCGGAACCTCTAGAGCAGCGTAACGCTAAAGCTGCGAACATCCGTCTCGCCGGGGGCCAGCGTAATGGTGTTGACCTTGTGCTCAAAGACATCGTCCTCGGTGTCCATGGTGGTATGACCGGTCCAGGGCTCGAGCGCCACAAACGGAGCGTCGTTGGCGGCAGACCACACGCCAATGTACTTAAAGCCATCAAAGTCGATCTTGACGCCATGGCCCGATTTGCGGCCGCGCAGCGTGAGCGTGGAGCCCGGAGTATCGGTGAACATGATGGCATCGTTATCGAAGCTGCGGTGCGTGATGGGCAGCACGTCCGAGTTATCGGGAGCCTTGTAGCCACCCTCGAACGTCATAAGACCGTCGGGCGTGATGATGGGAGCCTCGTTAGTCCAAGCCTCGGTAAACGCCAGCTCGTAATCCTCGAATGCCTCGCCCTCGGCACCGGGAGCCGGTACGTTAAACGCGGGGTGGCCGCCCACCGAGAACGGCAGGTCCACGTCGCCGGTGTTCGTAACGGCAAAGGTCTGGGTAAGCGTGGCGTCACCAGTCAGGGCATAGGTCATGTTGAGCTTAAAGTGGTACGGGAAGGCCTTGAGCGACTCGGGCGTGTCGGTGATCTCGTACGTTACCGAGGAGCCGTCCTCCGAAACCTCGACCAGCTTGTGCTCGACGATGCGCGCGAGTCCGTGGCGCGGCATCTCGCAGGTGCCGGCCGCAGACGTTGCCGTGTTGTTGCGCAGTGAGCCCACAATGGGGAACAGGATGGGCGCATGCTTGCCCCAAAAGGCGGGGTCGCCCTGCCACAGATATTCGTTGCCGTTGAGGGCAAGGCTCGTGAGCTGGGCACCCATGGAATCGATGGCCGCGGTAAGGTTGCCGCGCTTGATGGTAGTGACGGTGGACATGCTACTTCCTCCAAAAGTAAACAATAGTGTCGAGGGCTATTGTCCCACTCTTGGCGGCGGAACGGGACGGTGGGCGATTATTGAGTAGCCATAGCGGAATGAGCGGCGAGCGCCTACTGGGTATCCACGTAAAGGTCAAACCCGCCCTGCGGCGTGGTGTCGATCGTATCGGGCGCCTGCGAGTTAAAGCTCACGGGGACCATGCGCTTTGAGGCGCAGAAGCGCGTGCCGTCGGTGGCGACGGGCGGTTCATCGACGGTGAGCTCGTAGTCGCCGGGCTTAAGTTCGATGCCATCACCAGCGGAATTGACGTATTGGTACTCGTCAATCGTCTGTCCTTTGAGCGTGCGCCCCACGATGTGGATGAGCATTTGGCTGTCGCCGCGCGCGGTATCCCACGTCGCGCCGTCCTTTACCTCGACCGACACATGTACCGAGCGCGTGCGGCTAAGCGATTGCTCGACAGACATCTCGACCTTGGCGGCATCTTTGCGCTGTTGCTCCACATGGCTCCAGACATTTCCGATCGCCGAGCAAGCGATGACGCCGGCCATGAAGGCGATGAGGATGGGGCCGAGCGGCGAGCGGCGGCCCGCGTCTTCCTCGCGAGCCAAGTCGGGGCGATGCGTGGGCGCAGGCGCCTGGGCGCCCTGCGAGGGCACGTCGAGAATGCTGAAGGATGCCGTGCTGTCGGGGTCGATAGTGTGACGCGGCTGCGGGGTCTTTGCCGGCGAGATGGACATGTCGGCTGGCTCACCCAGCGTGGCCGTGGCATCGGCCTTAGCCTCATCGGCCTCGGCTTGGGCCCAAGCCTGTTCAAAGGTTAGGGGTTCGGCGGAGTCGGAAGCGGCGTCCGTCTCGACGGCATCGTTGCCGGTCTCGTCCTCGTCGCTCGATACGTCACGCGGCGCGGGCTCGTCCCACTCCTCGTCCGGAGCCTCGCCCTCGCTATACCACCATTCAAAGTTATCGATATCCATACGGGGCGCCCCTTAAGCCTCGCAAATAAACACTTGCCAGCCTTATACCCCCAGATGGCACGGGAGCTCGCCGGCACAGACGGGAAAACCGTCACAACATTCGACGCTTTTCCTCGTTTTCGAGATTTTCATCGAATGTTGTGATGGTTTGGGCAGCAGCCACACCGCGAATGTGACGAAGGAGCAGCCCCCTTGTCACATCTGAAGGGCGACGGGGATTTGGATGCAGCAGAAGTCCTCTTGGTGGGACTCGTCGTAGCTGGTGGTATCGAGGTAGCAAAAGTCGAAAGCGTTGCCGATGGGCTGGAGTGCATGTTCGTCCATGCAGGCGACGACAGCACGGATGCCCTCGGGCTCATACGGCATACCCCAGCGGCTCATGCATAGATACGTGCCCTCGGGCAACACCTCGACACCAATCTCTGCCAGCTCGGCAGGATCGCTCGGCAGCATTTCCCCGGCACCGCGCGGCAGCACGGCAAAGGAGCCGGCACCAGCGATGGGGTCGTCGGAATGCAGCGCCTCGCGACGCAGCATGGCGCCCCAGCCGCGCATGGGGCGCGTGCCCGTTAGCGCACGCATGCGCAAAATCGCCCGCATGAGCGTGGGGTGAAGCATCGAGCGGCCGCGCTCGATATCGTCTGGGGACTCCTCAAAGACCACGCAGCGGCGCTCAAACTGCTTGAGCTCCGGTTTGCCCTCGCGCTCGCGCCAGTAAACCGCCTCGTCGTAAAAGCTCAGACGCTCCTGCACGCTCGCGCGCTCGGCTTTGAGCCCGGCAATCTGCTCGTCGAGCGCCTGCACCCGCGAGCGCAGGTGATCGGTCATCTCGCCAATGTCGAACGTCGAGGTCAGGCGGTCGATCTCATCGAGCTCGAGCCCCAGGTCGCGCAGCATGCAAATCAGACGCATGAGCGGGATCTGCGTGGGCGAATAGAAACGGTAGCCCTTCTCGTTGACCACGGCGGGCTTAAACAGGCCGATCTTGTCGTAGTAGATGAGCGTTTGGCGCGAAACGTTAAACAAGCTCGCCATCTCGCTAATCGCATACATACCCGTCTGCATAGGTCCTCCCGACACATCCTTTGACGCGAAAAGCCCGCCGCCCACAGGGGCAGCGGGCTCAAACACTACTCGTATCCTACCCTAAAGACGCCTATGACCAGCGCTTATAGTTTGCACATGACACGCCGACGGCCTCGAGTGCCTTGGCGGCGATGTGATGCACCGCGTCATCGAGCGTGGCGGGGCCGTTGTAAAACGTGAGCATGGGCGGCATGAGCATGACGCCCGGTACGCGCGCCAGGCGCGCCATGTTGTCGACGTGAATGGCGCTGAAGGGCGTCTCGCGCACCATGAGCACCAAGCGGCGCTGCTCTTTCATCTGCACGTCGGCCGCACGCAGCAACAGGTTTTCGCTGTAACCACTCGCGATGCCGGCAAGCGTCTTCATGGAGCAGGGCGCCACGATCATACCGTCGACCGGATAGGTGCCGCTTGCAATGGCCGCGCCGATGTTCTTGTTGTCGTAAACCACATCGGTATAGCACGCAAACTCGTCGAGCGTCATGCCGAGCTCCTGCTCGATGGTAATCTCTCCCCCGCGCGTGACGACAAGCGCCGACTCGGCACCGGCCTGACGCAGGCACTTGAGGCACTCAAGGCCCAGCGCGGCACCACTGGCACCAGAAACGCCAACGACAATGCGACGGGGACGAACAGAAGACTCAGGCATGGCAACTCCTTGACTACTTGGTAGGGCTACGTACTAGAAAGCGAGCTCTGCTGCCCACTTATCTGTATCGATCTCCATGAACTGCGAGCGGATGAAGTTCTTCTTGAGGTCGAACGGAACCGTGCAGTCGAAGATGGCCTTGCAGGCGATGCCGTGCTCGCGAATCGAAGGATCGAACGCGGGATCGTTGGACGGGTCGAGCACGTGGCAGTGGCAGCCGGGGATGGTGATGAGGTCCACGTCGGCCTGGAAGCGCGTGGTCATGGCCCACATCACGTCGCTCATATCGAAGATGTCGACATCCTCGTCAACAAGGATGACGTGCTTGAGCTCGGAGAACGCCGAGAAGGCAAGCATGGCAGCGTTGCGCTGACGGCCCTCGTCATTTTTGCTCGACTTCTTGAACTGCATGATGGCAACGAACTTGCCGCCGCCGCAGGGGGCAGCGTGGACGTTGAGCAGGCGACCCGGGATAGCGGTCTCGACCATCTTGTAGATGGAAGCCTCGGTGGGGATACCGGCCATGGAAACGTGCTCGTGCGAAGGGCCGATGCAGCTCTCCATGATGGGGTTGACGCGCGTGGTGACGGCGGTGATCTTGATCACCGGGCAGACCTTGGCGCCACCGGTGTAGCCGGGGAACTCGGGCATGGCGTAGCCGTGGCCGTTGACGTCCTCATTGATGGTCTCGTCGTGCATGAGGTAGCCCTCGAGCACGTACTCGGCATTGGCAATGCACTTTTGCGGAACGGTGACGCAGTCGGCAAGCTCAACGGCGTGGCCGCGCAGGGCACCGGCAATCTGCAGCTCGTTGAAGCCGAGCGGCGTGGTGGGCGCCTCAAAGCCGCAGCACATGTACACGGCGGGGTCCAGGCCGATGGAGATGGAGATGGGCATGTCCTCGCCGCGCTGGCAGTACTCGTCAAAGAACGCGCCAAGGTGACGGCTGCCCGGGGTAATCCACATGGCGAGCTTGTCCTTGTCGACGCAGGAGAAGCGGTGGATGGTCACGTCGGACTGGGAGCCGTCGGGGCTCGTGCCATAGGCGAGACCCATGGTGATGTAGGGGCCGCCGTCGACGGGCGTGTTGGTGGGAGCGGGAACGATCTTGCGCAGGTCAAAGCCCTCGTCGGTCGCCTTGTACACGACCTCCTGGCAGTCGACGTGCGCACCCTCGGCGATCTGCTTAGGCGCGATCAGGCTCTCGAAGCGCTTGCCGATCTCGAGGCCCAGGTGCTCCTCGTCCAGGTCGAGCAGGGCGGCAACACGCTTGCGGCTGGCAAGCATGCCGATGCAGACCTTGGCATCGTCAAAGCCCTTAACGTTGTTGAAGACCATCGCCGGACCCTCTTTGGTCGGACGCATAACGGTGCCGCCGGCGCCGACGTGACGATAGACGCCCGAGACCTCGGCATCGGGATCGACCTGGGTGTCGGTCTCGAGCAGCTGGCCCGGCATCTCGCGCAAAAAGTCGAGTGCAGAGCGCAGGTCGTGGATCTGGAAAGCATCGGTAGTGGACATAGCGTGCTCCTTTCGGGAGAGTGCCCGGCAGCGGAAGTGCCGCCGGGCTGGGGAACGTAGTGGGGCCACGGCGCTCATAGATGGGGCGCTCGGGCACTCGCAGTTCAAGCACTCGGCTAATTACAGCCGAGCACTCGACCGTTTACATCAGGCCAAAGAGGTGGAACCAGGCGGCCTCGACCAGCACGACGATAAAGACGACCGCAGTGAGGGGAATGCCCATGCGCATGGCCTCTTTGGAGGTGTAGCCGCCGGCGTCCTTGCCTTCGCCGATAAGGATCGGCAGGTTATGGAACGGCAGGATGTAGTGGATGTTGATGGACGTGAAGACGATGAGCGCCACGGCGAGCGGGCTCACGCTGGAGCCGGCCGCGAAGCTGATGAACGCCGGCACGCACACGCCGAGCACGGCCATGACCGAGCCCATGAACATGTGGATGACCATGGAGAGCGCGGCGACAAGCAGGGCGAACAGGAAGATGTTCTCGGGCACGGAGCTGGGAAGCACGACGTCGGCGATCCAGGCGTTCATGCCGGTGGCACCGCCCACGGAGCCCACGGCCATGGCGGCCGTCAGGAACATGAGGGACTTGATGTCGACAGCGTTCCAGCTGGCGGGGGTAAGGACCTCGCCGATGATGGGCATGACGAGAGAGACGCCGATGGCTAGCGTCACCCAGCCGATATAATCGCCCGAGACGGTGAGCCACAGCGCGATGGCGATGACAAGCCACACGATGGTGCGGATCTCCTTGACGGAAAGCTTGCTGAGCGCGGCCTGCTTGGCCACGATCTGCTCGCGATCGTAGACGAGCTCCTTGCTGGGCTTAAAGAGGAAGAGACCCAAGAACAGGGTGCACAGCAGCGCGACCAGCATAGGCACGCTCATGTACAGGAACCAGTCAACGAAGGACGGACTCATGCCGCCGGCCTCGGCGCTGTACTGCGCAACGAGCGGGTTGAGCGTGGAGTCGCCCGTCAGGAAGAACATGGAGCCCGGGGCGGCAGCGGCAAACACGAGAAAGCCGAGCTTGCCGCGATCGTCGTCACCGTAGCCGGCGGACTCGGCAATGACCGAGACGACGGCGAGGATGAGGAAGGCGCGGGGGAACGGATGCGGGATCAGCAGCGACAGCACAAAGGTGAGCGCGAAGATCGAGATGATGAGCGACTTGGCATCGCGCACGAACTTGAGCATAAACGCATAGGCGATGCGCTCGCCCAGACCCGACTCCTTGACGGCGCTGGCAATGAGGTAGGCGCCGATGACGAGCCACATAGTGGCCTTAGTCCACGAGCTAAACGTGGAGGCGACCGTCGCCGAGATGCTCGCGGCGCCCGTGTCGTCCACGCACACCTTAAACAGAACGAGTAGCGCGCAGTAGAGCAGGCCCACAAAGCCCGGCTGTGCCACGCCACACGCCCAGAACACCACCGTGACGAGCGTCAACGCCAGACAGGTCTGACCGCCGACCGTAAGTTCGACCGTCGAGCTCAGCTCCGCCAAAGGAAGAAACTTCACCAGCAAAAAGACAACGATACCCAGCACAAAGCCAATTTCGCGCTTGGTGATCTTAAACGCCTTCTTTTCCGCTTCCATCTCCCCACCTTTCTTGTTGGGGGCGCTCCGGATTCGTAGCCACGTTGCCACTTAAAAAGGGGCGCCCGTTATCGGACGCCCCTTACGTTGCGCTGTGTTGCGGCAATACAGTCAAGCGGATTTTTTGGATGAGAAGCGATCCCCTGGACAAAACCGTCACAACATTCGACGCTTTTCCTCGTTTTCGAGATTTTCGTCGAATGTTGCGACGGTTTGGATATGGCAAAGGAACTGTACCCTTGTTACATAGCGAGGGCCGTACGGATGGATGGGTCGCTGAGTGCCTCGCGGAGCCAGGGGGCCAACTGCTCGGGGTGACCCTGCAGGTAGCCGCCGAGCTCGGACGGGGCCACGCGGCGCACCTCCGAGATCTCCTCTTGGTTGATATGCAGCTCGCCGGGCTCAACATGGGCAAGGTACACCTCGCACCATTCGCACTCGCAGCGGCCGTCGCCGTGGTCCTCGCGGTACACCACGTGTCCGAGGTGCTTGAGCTGATCGGGCTCGCGCGTGATGCCAAGCTCTTCGTTGATGCGGCGCGCCGTCGCGGCGGTAACGTCCTCCCCGGGGAGCGGATGGCCGGCACAGCTATCGGCCAGCACCCCGCCCCACAGTCGTTTGAGAGGACTGCGGCGACAGAGCAGCAGGCGCGCGTCTTCGCCCCGGCCCTCGACCAGAAGCGTCAGAAATGCCTGATGCAGAATGCCCTCATCGGCATGGGCATCGATGCGGTCGACGGGGCCATGCGTCTCGCCGGTCGCGGCATCGACCGCCACGACCTCGGCGCCCGCGCCGCCCTCATCCCAGCCGGCGCGCAGAATGCGGGCTGCGGCTTCCTCGAGCGCGGCGATGAGCTCCTTGGTGGTGTCGAGCACGCGCTGCAGGTCGTCCTTGCTCGCCTGCTCGACATGAAAACCTGTGCTCGCCGTAACGGGCACGCCAAAGCGCGTGGCCAGCGCCGCCGCAATATCGTGCGCCGGAATCTCGTCTCGATGGCACGGAACGGCCAGGATGCTCACGGTCGCCGTACGGCCGGGCTCGGGGCGCGGAATGGCCTGCGCCGTGGCGCCCAGGTGCGCGCACTCCGGCGAACAGGCGTACACCACCATGCCCCGCGGCGTCACCGTCAGCTGGGCCTCGAGCGCAAACTTGCCCTCGCCCGCTGCAACCTTTGTCGTGTGCATACCCATGGGATCTCCTGTCGCCCGCAATGTACCTGAGACCATCTTCGCCTGTATTGCGACTATACAGGCAAGCTCACCATGTGACAAAGGGGCTGTCCCATTGTCCCTTCTGCTAGAGTTGCAGGGATTGAATCCCGCTTATTCATGCGACATTGGAGTGACAACCTTGACCGCCGCAACCACGCCTAAAAGTAAGTCAACCGCTGCCGCGCTCTCCCCCGCGCGCACCAAGCTCTGCCTGGCACTGCTCGTGCTGTTGGGATTCTCGCTCGGCTGCTCCGAGTTCGTGGTCATCGGCATCGAAAGTGACTTGGCGACGGAACTCGGCATCTCGCTTGCCACCGCGGGCCAGCTCATCAGCGTGTTCGCGCTCGTCTACGCCATCGCTACGCCGGTGCTTGCGCTCAGCACAGGGCGATTCCGCCGCTACCAGCTGCTCGTGTGCTACAGCATCGTCTTTGTGCTCGGCAACCTGGTCATGGCGTTGGCGCCCAACTTCCAGGTGCTGTTTATCTCGCGCATCATCCTGGGCTCTGTCTCGGGTGCGCTGCTCGCCGTGGGCGTGACGTACATCCCTGAGCTTCTGTCCCCGCAGCAAACTTCGCTTGCCATCTCGGTGGTATATGGTGCGTTTTCCGTGGCAATGGTCTTTGTCACTTCGATCGGCAAGTTTGTGGCCGACACGCTCGATTGGCACGTGGCCATGTACGGCACGCTGACCTTTGCCGTTTTGATCTGCGGAGCGCTCGTGGCGTTTATGCCGCGCGCCGGGCAAACCGACGAGCCTGCCACCTTTCGCGAGCAGGCGGGTCTGCTACGCGAACCGAGCATCATCACCGGCATGCTCATCTTTTTGTTTGGCGTGGGCTCGGTCTATGTGTTCTACGGCTACGTGACGCCTTATCTTGAGCAGGTGCTGGGCATGGGCACGGTCGAAGCCAGTACCACGCTTATGGCCTACGGCGTGTTCTGCCTGATCTCGAACATCTTGGGCGGATGGATCGATGCGCGCTTTGGCATGAAGGCGCTGCTTGTGACGTTTGTGCTGCAGGCCGCGGCGTTACTCGGGCTGTTTGCCGTGGGCGGCACCATGCCGCTCGCGCTCGTCTTTGTCTTTAGCTTGGCGCTGCTCATGTACCTGTTCTCGGTGTCATGCATCACACACTTTATGGA
This sequence comes from uncultured Collinsella sp., assembly GCA_958437495.1. Classification (GTDB taxonomy): domain Bacteria; phylum Actinomycetota; class Coriobacteriia; order Coriobacteriales; family Coriobacteriaceae; genus Collinsella. The sequence goes on from CAUBOH010000004.1 coordinate 35,169, forward strand.
CGTGGCACGCAGCCGCCATCCCAAGTCGATGGTACTCGCAAGTTCGGTTGAGCCCATGGCGTTTAACGTCGGCATCTCGTTTGGCACCGCAGTGGGCGGCGCCGTGGTAAGCAGCGTTGGCATTGCGTACGTGGGCGCCGTGGGCGCCGCGCTCTCGCTTGTCGCCTGGGCGCTCACACTGGTGACGATTAAGCTGGCTCGCTGGGAGCGTCGCCGTCAATCAGCACAGCCCTCGATGCGGGCATAGGGGCGAACACAGCCCAGGGTGGCGAGCAACCGGTGAAAGCCGTCCCATACGAGTAGCGTCTATCAGCCTGCAAGCTCCAGCAGTGCAATTTCGTGTATTTAAGATACACGCTTTTCTACGATTTCGTGTATTTCAAGTACACGAAATCGTACTAAACTATGTATCTGAAGCACACGAAATCGGAAAGGCGGCCCCATGCGCAGATCAATCGAATCCGTTATCGAATCGTGGGCGACAAAGGACGCCTCACGCCCCCTCCTCATCCGTGGTGCGCGACGCGTAGGCAAAACGTACGCTGCCGAGGAAATCGGCAGACGAATCGCCGGCGATGCGTTTGTCAAACTCGACTTTCAGACCGATCTTGAGCTGATCGCTCCGCTGTTCGACTGTCCCACCGACGACGTTGACACCATCGTGGCGCGGATTTCAGACTATAAACGCGCCCCCATTCGCAAGGAAACCGCCTTCATCCTGTTTGACGAGGTGCAGCTCTGCGAACGGGCGCTCAACTCGCTTCGCTTTTTCTCGGGTTCGGGCTGGCGCATATGCGCGACCGGCAGCCAACTCGGTGTCGCTACGCGCAAGCGCAAGTTGCCTTTTCCCAGCGGCGTTCGTCAAGAGACCATGCATCCCATGTCGTTCGAGGAGTTTCTCTGGGCGCTCGATGAGGAGCAGATGGCCGATGCTGTTCGTACCCACGCCGGCACGCTCGATGCTTACGCCGCGCACCAAGCCGCGCTCAGCCTGTTTCATCGATATCAGATCGTGGGCGGCATGCCCGCCGCCGTCAACGCATATCGCAAGACGTTATCCATCGAAGACGCGCGCGTCGAGCAGCGCGAAATCGACGAAACCTACACCGCCGATATGACCGACCCCGAAAACGGGATCAGTGGCGTGGCGGCGCGCAAGGTCTGGCGCTCCATTCCGTCCCAGCTGCTGAGATCGTCCACAAAGAAATTCAAGTACTCCGAGGTCGAACGCGGAGGCCGTCGCGCCAAGCTCATCGAGCCACTCGACTGGCTCGAGGGCGCCGGCATCATATCGGTCAACAACCTGACCGAAGGCATCGAACCACCCCTCGTCCCCTTCGACGACGAAGACGGAAGTTTCTTTAAGGTCTATCTTCTCGATACGGGCCTCATGTTCTACAAACTCGGTATCAACCCGCGGCTCTGGCTCGACCTCAAAGAGGATTCCGCCATAGCACTGTCTTCCGACTTTCGAGGTGCCCTGGCTGAAAACTCGGTCATGCAGGCATTTTCGAGCAATGGTTTGCGGACGTACTATTGGGTGCCGCCGTCGTCTTGGAAGACGAATGGAGAGCTCGATTTTCTACTTCAGACCGACCGTATGGAAATTGTGCCCGTCGAGGTAAAGTCCACACGCAACGTGCGCGCAAGAACCCTCGGGTCATTTATGGACAAAGCCCGGTCGCCATATGCCTACATTTTGTCCGAGAACAATTTTGCCCGCAGCGAAACTGATGATGGGCGCGAGCTGCGCCACCTCCCCTTGTACGCAGCGGGTTTTATCGGAGCAAACTGTCTCAAGGGCAGCCTGTAAGCCCCGCGCGACTGCCCAGAAAGGAAACCGCTCATGCAACGCATTCTTTTTATCTGCCATGGGAATATTTGACTAAAGGAGCAAACCGCCTCGTAAATGAGTGGTTTGCCCTTTTCATCTTGCTGCTATGCAACTTTTTCACAACTTTTGAGTGCTGGATTCGCCCCTAGCCGCGTCTTTTAGCCATCGCATCCCGCAGCGCCCGAAGCACTTCGATTGCCACGGGCAGCTCGTCGACCTCGAACGAATCCAGGATCTCTCGCACCTCTAACGAAAGCGTCGACTTATCAGGCCTCGGCTCGTCGGACAGCAGCGCGGCGGCGCCGACCGAAAGCTCCTCGGCAATCTTCGATAGCACGGGCAGGCTCAGCTTAGTGTTTCCGGTCTCGATATGGCTCATATGCGTGACGGAGATGCCGACCTTTCCTGCCAGCGCCTCCTGCGACATCCCGCAGGCCTTACGGTACCGCCGTATGCGTTGGCCTATTTCGAAATACTTCACACTATCACCGCCCATACGAATCAATCTGACTTGAATCGTATGGGCATTTTTCTGCAAGTATAATAAACTGTAAGGGCTAATTATTGCCTATGTAGTTCAATTATGAGCAATAGTCAGCATTCCGAAAACGGGTGCGCCGAAGGCGCACCCGCATATCGAGGAGAAGGGTAAAGGCCGTGGGGGAACAAACGGCAGATCTGCTGTCGGGAATCACGACCGCGCACGACCTGATGCATCGCGTGGTCAATCTGCAAAATCGCATCAACCAACTGACCACGCAGTTCTCGCAAAAGACAGCAAGGAAGACCAAGCGGCACCCCGTGCTCTATGCCATAGCCGGTTTCCTCATCGTCTTCACGCTCATCACGAGCACGCCGCTCTGCGCGCTCACGTATCCGTTCTCCCTCCCGTTCTACGCGACCGGAGGACCGGACCTCCAAAGGGACGTCTGGAATGCCATAAACCTGATCGTCTCCGCCGTCATCGGCGTGGTCCTCTACCTGGTCATCGCCAAGGCGGCCGACACGTCCCGCGCCCGCCGCAACGTCTATATCGACAACAACAACGCCGTGGTCGACGCAAATAACCAGGCGCTCGCGCAGAGCATCGAGCAAACCAAGCAGGAGATCTTCACCGTGTAGCAACGTTGGGCGGCAGAGGTCGCGCCGTGGTACCCCATGGACTATGACAACACCGCAGCCGTCGACTTCTTCCTCTCCGCCGTGCGCAACCATCGCGCCACCACCGTGCAGGAGATGGTGAACCTCTACGAGACCGAGATGGACCAGCGACGCATGGAGGCGGGGCAGCAGGAGATGCTCAACCAGCAGCGCATCGGCAACATGCTCCAGATCGGCAACCTCTTTATGCAGGGGCAGATTCTCAACCAGGCCCAGCAGATCAACGCGAACACCGCAAGCACGAGCAGGAACGTCGATTGGATCGCGCGCGATGTGTTCGGCAAACGCAACGGACTGTAACCGGCCGATTTAACGAAAACGTAAACCCAAAAGAAAGGAAAAGGGAAGATGAAATCAACGACATGGAAAAGAGGGGTGCTGACCCTCGCGGGCGTGTTCGCCCTGTGCGTAGCACTGCTGTCCGGCGCGCGCGGCGCCTATGCCGAGGAAATCAGCGGCAACGGCTGGACGCTCAACGACGGCGTGCTCACGTTGACGGCGGACATCCCCACGGCAACCACATATGACTGGACGCAGTACGCCTCGCAGATCACAGAGGTCAAGGTTGCCGAGGGCGTCACGGAAATCCCCGGCACCGCGTTCGCCTCGTACGGTAGCGTCCAGTACAGCAACCTGCATAAGGTGACGCTGTCCTCCACGGTGAAGACCATCAGGGTCTCCGCATTCGCGGACAACCCTAGCCTCACCGAGGTCCATCTGAACGATGGGCTGGAGCGCGTGTGGAACTGCGCGTTCCAGAATGCGGGATTCACCGAGATCAAGCTGCCCGCAAACGTCGACTGGCATTCCGATGTCTTCGTCTACTGCAAGAAGCTCACCTCGGTGACCATTCCCTCCGGTTCCACATGGGGCGGCGGCGGCAACGCGCAGTTCTACGGCTGCACCAGCCTTGAAAACGTGCATGTCGAGGAGGGCGTGACCGAGATCCCCGACCAGTTCCTCAACCAATGCGACAGCCTCAAGAATGTCTGGATCCCCAAATCCGTCACGGCCATCCATTCGACGCCCATTCTCAACTGCCGCATCATCGGCTACAAGGGGACCGAGGCGGAGCGCTATGCGAAGTGGCGTCAGGAGGTCGGCGTGAACACCGTTGAGTTCCATGCCATCGACGGCGACGCGCACGAAGGTACTTGGAAGGTCACGACCCCCGCGACCTGCACCGCGCCCGGGCAGGAGCAGCTGACATGCGATATCTGCGGGGCCGTCCAGACGCGCGAGATCGCGGCGACCGACCACACATGGGACAAGGGCACCGTGACTACCGAGCCCACCGCGACGAAGGAGGGCGTGCGCACCTACACCTGCACCAAATGCGGCGCCACCAAGACCGAGACCGTCGCCGCCCTCGGGACGTCGACCGAGCAGAAAAAGCAAGCGCAGGCAAACGGCTCGAATGGCTCGAACGCAAAAACCGATGCCAAGAACGGCGAGCTGCCCAAGACGGGTGACAACATCCTCCCCTTCCTCGCAACGCTCGCAGTATCCTTGGCGCTCATCTCGGCCGGCGTCTTCATGGAGCGCATGCGCGCCTCAAAGTAATTTCTCAAGAGCGAACAGACATCACGGAGGAAGGAAGCGGGATAAGAGATGGCTGACAGATCCGGCAAAAAGAAGCGGGCGGCACTGTGGGTGGCGATAGGTATCGCGGCGGTGGTCGCCATCTGCTGCGGAGGCGCCTATCTATATCTCTCGGCGCAGGTGTCCAAGACCTACGGCGTTCCCCTCGTCGTAAACGCCGAAGGGCTTGACACGCGAAAGGGCACGAAGATCGCCATCCATGCCACCGGAAAGGACTCCTCGGGCAACAGTGTGGACAGCGTGTTCCACGCGGGGTCGGACTCTTCGGACATCGCCCTCAGGCCGGGAGATTACCGCCTTGCGATCGAAGCGTCACCCATCGCGGCGGACGGAACCATCTACGACACCAAGGGCGCGTCCACGAAGGTCAGCATCGACAAGGACGGCAAAGTCAACGTCAAGAAGGAAATCACCATCAAGCCTGTCCCCGCAGAAGAGGTGACGGACGCGCAGATCGATGCGGCATATAAAGCAGCAAAGGACAGCGGCATAAGCTCGTCAAAGCTCGACAAGCTCAAAGAGAAGGCACAAAAGCGCAGGGACGACGCCGTGGCAGCCAAGAAGGCCGAGGAAGAGAAAAAGACCGACGAGGCGAGCACTTCCGAGAGCGAGCAGACGTCAACGGACCAGGCATCCAGCGGTGGCCATTCGTTCACGACCGACTACTTCTACGTGGACGTGCCGTCCGATTGGAAGCAGAACGAGTGGAGCGTGACCCAGCTAGACGACCACACGTGGCAGATTTCGCACAAACCGGCCAACGACTACGGCGGCGCAATCTGCATCGCCGTTGCGAAAGATAACCCGTGGCCGGTATACGGCACGCAGGAACTCGGCGCGACCGGCACCGGACTGAACGTATATGTCGGCAACGGGGCGGGAGACGGCCTGGAGAAGTATCTGACGATCGGGCTCACCAAGTCATGGGACCCGAACGATCCCAACTCCGTCCGCGGCGACGGCATGACGAACTCCCAATTCCAGGATCAGCTCAACGCGAGAGAGTGGCTCAAGGCACAGCAGGAAAGCCAACAACAACAATAAGTTGCATAGGGACAAGCCGAACGGCTCCGGAATCTTTACCGGGGCAGTCGTTCGACTTGCCCCCTTCCCATCAAAGCCGACGGGAAAGCATCGAGCAACAAGCTAAATCGACAAAGCAAGCGAACGCAAAAGGAGAAAACAACCATGAAGCAGTACACGAGGAGAGAGGCGCTCAAGCTATTCGGTATCGGGACGGTTTCCGTCGCGGGCCTTGGGCTGGCTGGATGTAGCGGTTCAGGCGAAGGCGTCAAGAACGCGAGCGAGCCCGTGCCTGCTTCGCAGGCTTTCGGCCAGGCGGGCGCGTGGATGGTCTACGACGGCGACGAGCAGATAGGAAAGGACGTGGCAATCGAGGAAGTCCTATCCTTCGACGGGAACGGCAACGTTGCGAGCTACCAGTGCAAGAGCCTGACCTTCGGCGACCTCGATGGTCTGTCCGACGATGAAATCGTCGAGCTGGCGAAGCAGCAGGACGAAGCAGCCTTCAATGCTGCGAAGCAGGCGGCAATCGATGCTACCGATGAAGCTATCCAAGCGTGGCAGCAATGCTATGACACATTGAAGGCAGAGGCGGACGCCGGTACGTACGATTCGATAGACTACTACGGAGACTATGGCATCGAGAATGTGCCCGAGGAAGACCGAGCCCAGGTCGTCGAGACGTACCAGACCACGTTGGACAACACGCAGGATGCTCTCGACGCTGCAAACAAAGGACAGGCATTCAATGAAGCTGCCGCTTATCAAGAACCCGAGGCGAAGCCCTATACGCTCCGTCTCGAAACAGATGGCAGCGGTAATGCGGCGGCGAACGAGTCGCTTGTTTTCCAGCTCGCAAAGTTCTCCTTCTACCAAGCAAACATCAATGCGGATGAAAACGATCTAACAAGCGACAGAACACGCTTTCGCATTTTAAATGACTACGGTTGGGACAATAATGCCGAGATTCCCGACAGCGCGTTCAGCTCGACCAAAAAGTCCATCGAACTCTGCTCACCCACCTACTCGACCACCCAGACCGTCTATGGCACGACCTTCGGCGGTTACTCCGGCCTCGCCACCGTCGCGAACGAGGGGCACGCGGGCTTCACGTGGGACACCCCCGATGCCGAAGGGATAGAGGTGGACTAGGTAATCGATACGCACGGATATAGCCCGATGGCAGCTCGGGCTATATCCGTGAAATAGAAAGGAGCAAACATGGAGGAACAGGCAAATTTGTTGCCAGGCGTTGCCACGGCGCACGATTTGATGCATAGGGTGGTTGACCTTCAGGGACGAATCAACCAGCTCACCACTCAGTTTGCCACCAAGACGGAAAAGAAGACTAAAAGGCACCCTGTTCTCTATGCAATCGGGGGCTTCCTTATCGCGTTCACGCTTATCACGAGCACGCCACTTAAGGTGATAACGTATCTCCCCACCCTTCCGTTCTTCTCGATGGGAGGCACGGAGCTTCAATTGGCGGTCTGGAATATCGTGAACCTCATCGTCTCAGCTATCATCGGTGCGATTTTATACAAGGTCATAGCGAAGACAGCGGACAAAAGCCGCTCCCAGAAAAATGCCGCGATTGACCAAAGCAACCAACGAGTTGAAGCCAACAACCAGGCCCTAGCCCAGAGCATCGAGCAAACCAAGCAGGAGATTTTCGCCGTACAGCAGCAATGGGCTTCGCAGGTCGCCCCGTGGTACCCCATGGATTACGACAGCATCGAAGCCGTGGACTTCTTCCTTGCTGCCGTGCGCAACCATCGCGCCACCACCGTGCAGGAGATGGTCAACCTCTACGAGACCGAGATGCACCAGCGCCGCATGGAGGCGGGGCAGCAGGAGATTCTCAACCAGCAGCGCATCGGCAACATGCTGCAAATAGGCAACCTGTTCATGCAGGGGCAGATTCTCAATCAGGCTCAGCAGATTAACGCGAACACCGCCAGTGCGAGCGGCAACCTCGACTGGATGGCTCGCGCGATGGGAAAGCGCTAAGTAATGACGCGGTTGACATAACGAGGCAACTCGAAACCACCATGAAAGAAAAGGGGATGGATAATGAACGGATTATCCCAGTGGGCGCGCTCGCATAAGCCCCAAGTCGCAGCGATAGCCGCTGCGATCGTTGTTGCGATCGTTGTTGCGACAGCCGTGGCAAGTGGAGCGTTCGCAACGTCCGAGCAACAACCAGAACAGCAGGAGTCAAGAACCGTCGATGTGGCCCTCAACGTCACGGCCGACCACGGCTGGGACGAGAACTCCACGCCCGCCATCGCCCATATCGAGGGCAACGATGTGGACTTCTACCACGCGGTGACCCCCGATGCCGAGGGCAACAAGGGCACTTCCACGGTCGAACTCGCCGAGGGCGACTACACCGTGAGCTTCGTCAGCCCCGTCAACTCCGACGGTTCCGCATTCGACATCTATGACACGGGCGCTCCCGTCGACATCACCGTCGACGCCGACGCGAAGACCGCACCTGCGGTCAACTGCCCTATGGCGCAGATTTCCGCCGACAAGGTCACCGACGAGATGCTCGCGAACATCATCAACAAGACCAAGGACGCCATCAAGAAGGGTGACGAGACCTTGAAGGGCGATGCAGGTACTGGCATCCTCGACAAGCTCGACGGCAACGTCGCCAAGAACCCGAACGCGAGCGACAAGACCAAGCAGGAGGCGACTGACGCCGAGAAGGAAGTCGATGTCAACAAGGAGCCTGCCCAGACGACCCCGTCTGCCAAGACCGACAACGCCAAGACTGACAACAACGCTGGTTCTCAGTCTTCCAACAACGGTTCTTCGAACTCTGGTTCGGCTTCCAGCAAGCCTTCCAAGCCCGCCCATACGCACACTTGGGTGAACCATACGGCTACCCGCCAGGTCTGGGTGAGCAACTGGGTTGATGTGCCTGACTACGAGACCAAGACAATCTATGGCGGACAACTCTACACGGAACAACCTGACGGAACATGGCTCAGCAACGGAGAGACGTACTGGTTCTACACCGATGCCGACTTCGAAGCATTCAAGAACCTTATCGTCGAAAAGATGAAGACCGAAGGGTATTGCGGCAACTACGTGAACCGCACTAAGACCGAGAAAGTACAGGTAGGCTCCCACAAGGAAGACCACGGTTCCTACAGCACCGAAACCTACGTGGACTACGTGTATTGCACCTCGTGCGGTGCTCATCAGTAAACAATCCACATCCGGACAGCAAATCCTACCCAATCACAGAAGATAGCCAATCGTCTTCGAGGAGGAAGGCGGTCGCAAAGCGGCCACCTTCCTCTTTTTTACTCAGCAAAAACGAGAAATGGCATCTATTCGGAAAACGCGAAAGTAGATCAACGACAGCGCTCTGCCCTATCGAGGGCTCTTGATGGCCTCAGAGCGGATCGCGTTGAGACCCTATCGCATCCCGCGACCGCCAAAGGTCCTTTCATGGGTCTTTCAGCGGGCGCTTAGTGGGCTGCTAATGGGATACTGACGGGCAAGAGCGAAAAGATGCCTTCGGCATCGAGTGCCTCCAAAGTGAAAAGGAGGTACACACATGAACAACAAGCCATTAGAACCCAACAGCCCCCAGGAGGAGGCCATGTGGAGGGCGCAGGTGCTCAGGCGCACCGCCCGCATCTGCTCGGCGAAGGCCAAGGAGCTTGAGCGCATGGCGAAGGTGGACGGGAACGCCCCCATGCGCGACAGCAGCACCCTGAAGGACGTGCTCAAGCGCATCGACAACGTGATGGAGTGGCGGTTCGTGAACGCTCTGGGCGAGGTCGTACTCGACGGGGACATCTTCGCGGAGAGCATCGACTGCGAGGCCCTGCGCACCATGCGCTACTGCGTGGCTGAATGTCTCAAGCGAACCGAGGAGCGGGAAGCGGAGGGGAAAAGCGATGAGTGACTACGGCATCAAGACCTACGCCGACCTCGCCGAGACGTGCGGGAACATGGTGCTCGCAAACGAGATGGCAAAACGCCCGCTTGAGCTTGTGAGCGGGGACTGGGCGCCGTGGGAGGAGATTTTCCAGTGGTACATCATACAGGACCCGTCGTTTGTCATGGATCACACGGGCGAGCCGGTGTTCTACGACGAGGAGCTTGACCTGTACGTCCTTGGGGTAAATCATCTAGGCACAGCTTGGCGGCTCGTGCCCGCTCCGATAATCCACGACTGAAAAGACGCCGAAGGGCGCAGCGAAAACAATCGCTGCGCCCTTTATTTTTTGCTCCGCGCGCACTCAAGACGCGCTTTCTACACGTCGTCACTTTACGCCTGAACTTGTAGAAAATCCTCCGAGAAGATCGCCCCGTTTATGGGACTTTTCGAAGCGCTTTCTACAACTGTCGCAATCTTCGACAAATTCAACCCTTGAAACATGCCTTGTTTTCTACAGCGTTTCACGCCATATATCAGGAGAAATCGCCTTGGCTCCCTCCGCTATACGCTTCGGGGGCAAAAAAGGCAAAAGGGCATAAGGGGGACTGACGCAGCGTGCGCTGCGGTCGGCATAGCCGACAGTCCCATGCCCAACGCCCGCGTACTTCATACAAATAAACCCACGAGCATCGAGCGAAGCGAGATGCGCACGGGCGAAGGGCATGCGTATGGAGACCCCGTGAATCTCGAAATATAGCACTGACTTTTTTCTCCTCATTTATGAACGGATGCAAACAAAAATACTGATTTATCAGGGTTTTCTCGATTTGCTGATGCGCAACGGTGCGGGTACTCTCAGGTCGAATTGAAATTGCGTTGCAAGCAACGCCGATTGAAAAGGAGGCTCGAATGAGCAAGGAGACAAGTGTTCAGGATGCGTCTGAGAACCCTGTGTACAGCATGCTCGAAAATGCCATGTTGGTCGTTGACGAAGAGGAGGCAAAGAAGTTTCTTGGGGCAACCAGGCTTTTGCAGTTGATGGTAGACAGCGGTGATGGCATCGGGCCTGCGCATCTTCGTCACTGCTATGACTCATCTCATCGCTATTACTTTGTAAGCGATCTGCTGTATTGGAACACGAATCGTCGCTAGGGTTCTCGAAAGCAATCCCGCGCAGCCCGTACCACTAGCAATTATGTGCCCCGATGCACCAGCGAAGCAGCATCGGGGCACATCCATAAGGAGAGGAGATGACAAGAGTGCCCACGAGGAAAGACAGCAAGGGGCGCATCCTTCGCCAAGGAGAGGGGCAGCGCCCGAACGGCCAGTACTATTTCAAATTCAAAGACGTGAAAGGCAAGACGAAGTACAAGTACTCGTGGACGCTTACCACGCACGACCTCCCTCCCAAGGGCAAAAAGTCGGGGCCGTGCCTCCGCGAAATCGAGAAGCAGGTGCAACGCGATCTGTTTGACCGCGTTGCACCAAGCGGGATGACCGTTCTCGAATTGGTTGAAAAGTACGTCGCGACCAAGACGGCGGTGCGCCCGACTACGCGCGCGGGCTATAAGACGGTTATGAGCTTTCTCGCCAAGGACGAGTTCGGAAGCAGGAAGATCGGCGATGTAACGACGCTCGACGCGAAGAATTGGCTCATCTATCTTCAAGGCGAACTCGGGAAAAGCTACAGCGCGATTCATTGCATTCGAGGAGTGCTTCGCCCAGCTTTCCAGCTAGCGGAGGAAGACGACCTCATCAGGCGCAACCCGTTCAACTTCGAGCTTGCCACCGTACTCGTCAATGACTCCATTGCGCGCGAGGCCTTGTCCCCACAGGACGAGCGCAGGTTCCTCGATTTCATCAAGGGAGATAAGCATTACTCGCGATATTATGAAGCGTTCTACATCCTCTTCAACACGGGGCTGCGCATCTCGGAGTTCTGCGGCCTCACAAAATCTGACCTCGACTTCGAAAACGGAAGCATCCGCGTCAACAAACAGCTGCAGAGGGGCAGCGATATGAGGTACTACATCGAACGCCCCAAAACGAAAAGCGGCGAGCGATACGTACCCATGTCCGAGGAAGTCAAAGAATGCTTCAAGGCAATCCTTCAAAAACGTGCCAACCCACCTGTCGAGCCCGTCGTTAACGGAGTGAGCGGATTCCTGCTTCTAGACAAAAACGACATGCCGAAGGTTGCGATGCACTGGGAGAAGTACTTCCAGCTCTCCCTCCGCAAGCACAATAGCATCTACAAGAAGGGGCTTCCCAAGATTACCCCGCATGTATGCCGACACACGTTCTGCTCCAAGATGGCTCGCAAGGGGATGGACCCCGCGAAGCTCAAGTACATCATGGGGCACTCGGACATTAGCGTGACATACAACACGTACACCCACCTTGGATTCGAGGACGTGAGGGGCGACATGCTCCGCATGACGGATGGTGCCGCGTAAGCTAAAGTGTACGAAGTTGTAAATCCGCGAGGTTTACAACCGAATTTACAACTTTTGCGGCGGAAAAAATCCGCTCATACACGAGTCGATTCGGGATTCCGCGACTGGGCGATGACATACGAACAGCATTTATCACCTGCGGAAATCCTGATATATGAGAGGAAGTCCAAGGATGCACAGAATCATGTTCGTATGCCACGGCAACATCTGCCGCTCGACGATGGCCGAGTCGGTGTTTACCGAGCTGGTGCACCGCGCTGGGCGCGCGGGCGAGTTTGTCATCGATTCCGCCGCGACTTCGACCGAGGAGATTGGCAACCCGCCACACCACGGCACCGTTGCCAAGCTGCGCGAAGTCGGGATTCCCGTCGTTGCGCACCGTGCCCGCCAGGTGTGTCGCACAGAGTATGGCAACTGGGATCACATTGTTTATATGGATGCCGAGAACGCGCGCGGCCTGCGTCGCATCTTTGGCGACGACCCCGACGGCAAGATTACGCGCTTGCTCGATTGGACCGATCGCCCCGGCGACGTAGCCGACCCCTGGTACACCGGAAATTTCGATGCCACCTACCGCGACGTGCTCGACGGTTGCACCGCTATGCTCGAGCAGCTGTAGGCGCTCGCGCGACGCGGACACACGACGCCTTCGGCGCGAAACGAGCGTGGATAATCTCCCACATGAAAAATGAGCGTGGAAAATCTCCCGCTTTGAGTGTTCAAGTGCGCTCTAAACGGGAGAAAATCCACGCTCATTATCTCGGCGGGAGAAAATCCGCGCTCGACTACTCGTCGACGATCTCGGCGAGCCAGACGTTCAGCGTATCGATCTCGGGGCAGCAGAACTTTGCCGTACCAGGCTCGTTGCCAGGCACGGTTCCGCCATAGCGCAGAATGTCGATATAGGGAAAGCCCACATGGCAGGCCATGGCGCACATCTTGCCGCGGTCTCGGTCAAAGTCAAAGACGTCGCCCGGCTTGTGACCATGGTGGCAGCGACACGCACCCAGCTGATCCACGCAGCTCACGCGGATACGCGGACGCTTGCCACGCGGCACGCCGAGCGGTTTGTTCTCGCCCGCAGGCTTGACGCCGCCCTCGCCAGCATTACTCATGGTCAATCACATCCAGGCAGGCCTCGATGGGCAGGCCGGCCGACTTGTCCTCTTGGTCGGCATTGCGCTCGATAAGCTCAGCCACCACACGCATGGCATCGGACGTCGCGCGCTGCAGACTCCAACCTGCCATAACGCGACCGACGAGCACCGCCGAGAACGTGTCGCCCGTGCCCGGGAAATAGACCGGAATGAGCTCAAAGGGAATCGTGAAGTACTCCCCCGCTACATGGTCGTAACCGATAACCGCGTTCGTGCCATTGACCACGGCGCTCGTAATGACCACCGACTTGGCACCCAGCTCGCGCACGGCGTCCACAAGGGCGCGGGCCTCATCGGGCGTAATTTGCTCGGCGATAGGCCTATCGGCAAGCAGGCACGCCTCGGTATAGTTGGGTACCGCGTAGTCTGCGCACTCCAGCAGGTGCCGCATAAGGCCAATCGTGGACTCGGGCACACCGGCATAGAGCTTGCCGTTGTCGCCCATGATGGGATCGACGAACACCTTGGTGCCCTTTTGCGCGCGGCGGTGGCAAAAGTCCGAGATGATGCGCGTCTCTTCCTCGGTCACGATAAAGCCAGTCGAGATAGCGTCGAACTCAAAGCCGAGCTCCTCCCAGATAGCGAGGCTTTGGCGCACGTACTCGGTGGTGTCGTGGATGTAGAACTTGGGGTAGTTGAGCGTGTCGGAAACGAGCGCCGTCGGCAAGTTATGGATACGGTAGCCCATGTGCGACAGCACCGGCAGCATGGCGGAAAGCGCAACCTTGCCGTAGCCGCACATATCGTTAATCAGCAGCAGCTGAGTATTCTTCATGAGGGTCTCCCTTGTTTCGGGCGCGGCGCGGCAGCGCCACGGTGCGACTAAGTGTAGCGCAGGGGACGTTGTGAACGGGCGCTAGGGTCGCGAAGAGTGCATTGTTGCGGAAAGGTTTCGGAATTGCTCCGTTTACCTCCGCCCCCTACGAATCACCGGTAAATGGTGCAAGGAGTGTCCCCAAGTGCCGGCGCAAAAGGAACGTCCCCAAGTGCCGTTTGGTAAAACGCCGTAACTTAATAAGTTTGGTACCTTGACATTGATTTCTCACGCTCCTAAATTGGTTAGGCACAAAACAATTCCTCTACCTAACTAAAGAAAGGAGCGGCACTAATTCATGTGCGATGAACCTCTTAGCCTTTGTTCGCACGAGCCCGGCGATGACCCGTCACAGCCGGCGGATGTACCCGAAGCGGTCAGCGCCGAAGACAAGCTCGCCAAGCGCATCCTGAGCGGCCTGGGCTTTTGCGGCCATTACATGCATTTTCATGGCGGAGGCGTGTCCGGCAAGGCACCCATCATCTGCCTACTGGCCAAGCAGCCCGGCGGCGAGATGTCGCAGCAGGAACTCGGCATGCACTTTGACCTCAAGCCGGGGTCGCTTTCCGAGATCCTGTCCAAGCTCGAGCTCAACAGCCTCATCGAGCGCAGCCGTAACCCCAAGGATCGACGGCAACTCACCATTCGCCTGACCGAAACCGGCTGGGAAAACGCCCGCATCGACCAGGCGGCCCGCATCCGCTTTAGAGAACGGGCCTTTAGCGCGCTCACCCACGACGAGCGCGAGGACCTCGCCGAAATGCTCGATAAAATCCGCGTAACCTGGGAGGAACTGGATGATTAAAACCCTCATGGGAAGCATCCGCGACTATATGAAAGTCACCGTTGCCACGCCGCTGCTCGTGCTTGGCGAGGTGCTCTGCGAGATGCTGATTCCATTTATCACCGCCAACCTGATCGACGCCATCAAAGACGGCGCCACCGTAGCCGAGATGCTTCCCACCGCAGGCTTTTTGGTGCTCATCGCGCTAACATCGCTTGCTTTTGGCGCCGCGGCCGGCGTCACCTGCAGCCATGCAAGCTGCGGGTTCGCCAAGAACCTGCGTCACGACCTGTTCTACAAGATCCAGACGTTCAGCTTTGCCAACATCGATGAGTTCTCGAGCTCCTCGCTCGTCACGCGCCTGACCACCGATATCAACAACGTGCAGCAGGCCTTTATGATGATCATCCGTATCGCCGTGCGCGCGCCGCTGGTATTGATCTTCGCTTTTACCATGGCGTTTATCATGGGCGGCAGCGTTGCCATGGTCTACCTGGTCATCATTCCGCTGCTGGGCTTTGGACTGTTCTTTATCATCTTTAAGGTGCGCCCCATCTTCTCGCGCGTGTTCCACAAGTACGACGCCCTTAACGAGTCCGTCGAGGAAAACGTCACCGGCATGCGCGTGGTCAAGAGCTATGTGCGCGAAGACTTTGAGAAGGAGAAGTTCGCGACCGCCGCGCGCGACGTCCAGATGGACTTCACCCGCGCCGAGAAGCTGCTCGCCTTCAACAACCCCATGATGAACATCTGCGTCAACGGCGCGTTTGTCGTCATCATCTACCTGGGCTCCAAGCTCATCATCACGAGCCAGGGCACGCTGTTCGACGTGGGCCAGCTCTCCTCGACCTTTACCTATGGTTTCCAGATTCTCATGAGCCTGATGCAGCTGTCGATGATCTTTGTCATGGTGACCATGGCCGACGAATCGGCACACCGCATTGCCGAGGTGCTGGCCGCCGAGCCCACGATCGCCGATCCCGCCGAGCCCGTGCTCGAGGTTGCCGACGGTTCCATCGACTTTGACCACGTGAGCTTTAAGTATTCCGCGCATGCGAAGCGCCAGGCGCTCGACGATATCGACCTGCACATTACGAGCGGCGAGACCATCGGCATCATCGGCGGCACCGGCTCGGCCAAGTCCACGCTCGTTAACCTCATCGCCCGCCTGTACGACACCACCGAAGGCGCTGTGCGCGTGGGCGGCGTGGACGTGCGCGACTACGACCTGGACGCGCTGCGTCACCAGGTCGCCATGGTGCTGCAGAAAAACGTGCTGTTTAGCGGCACCATCGCCGAGAATCTGCGCTGGGGCGACCCGAACGCCACCGACGAGGAAGTCCGCGAGGCGGCGCATCTGGCCTGCGCCGACGAGTTTGTCGACGGTTTCCCCAAGGGCTACGACACCTGGATCGAACAGGGCGGCTCCAATGTTTCGGGCGGTCAGAAGCAGCGCCTGTGCATTGCACGCGCCCTGCTGCGTCGCCCCAAGATCTTGATCCTGGACGACTCCACCAGCGCCGTCGACACCAAGACTGACGCCAAGATTCGCGCAGGTCTGGCAAGCTATCTGCCCAACACGACCAAGATCATCATCGCCCAGCGCATCAGCTCCGTGCAGGACGCAGACCGCATCATCGTCATGGAGGGCGGCCGCATCGCACAGATCGGCAACCACGAAGAGCTGCTCAAGACGAGCGAGATCTACCGAGAGACCTTTACCTCGCAAAACAAGATGTCTGCCGAAGGTACGCAAGACGCCGACGACGTCTCTGGCGACGCGAACACGGCGGCAGACAACACCGACATGACCACAACGCAAGCTCAGACCCAGGAAGGAGGCAAGGCACATGAGTAAGGCAACGACCGCCGAGCGCGCGCTCAACCGCAAGGGCGGCACCATGTCGCGCCTCATCAAGACGCTCTTTGGCTTCTACCCCGTGCTTTTGCCCCTCGTCGTCGTCGGCGTGGTGCTCTGCGCCATCATCAACTCCATCGGCGCGACCTTCCTTCAGAGCGCCCTGCAGATTATTAGCGAATCGTGGCAGTCGGGCGATTGGGAAGCCGCAGAGCCCAAGATTGCACAGCTCGTGACCACCCTCGCCTGCATCTACGGCGTCGGCATCCTGTCCTCGCTGTTCTGGAACCGCGCCATGGCCATCGTCACGCAGGGCTCGCTCGAGAAGCTGCGCGAGAAGATGTTCAACCGCATGCAGGACCTGCCGATTCGCTACTTCGACACGCACCAGCGCGGCGATATCATGAGCCACTACACCAACGACATCGACACGCTGCGCCAGATGATCAGCCAGTCGCTGCCCAACCTGCTCATGACGACCATCGTCATCGTCACGGTGTTCTTTATCATGCTGTACTACAGCGTGTGGATGTGCCTGGTCATTGTGGCCGGTGTCGCCTTTATGACCTTTATGACCAAGCTGCTCGGCTCCAACTCCGCGCGTTTCTTCATTGCGCAGCAGACCGAACTCGGCGTGGTCGAGGGCCATATCGAGGAAGTCATGAACGGCCAGAAGGTCGTCAAGGCATTCTGCCACGAGTCTGCCGCCGAGGCCGATTTTGACGAGCGCAACGAAAAGCTCTTCGAGGTCTCGCAGAAGGCCAACATGTACGCCAACATCCTCATGCCCATCCTTATGAACCTGGGCAACCTGCTCTACGTGCTGGTGGCCCTTGCCGGCGGCATTTTCCTGGCGCTGGGCGTGCCCAACCTGAGCATCTCGGGCATGGCGCTGTCGATCGCCGTCGTGGTGCCGTTCCTCAACATGACCAAGCAGTTCTGCGGACAGATCGGTCAGATCTCGCAGCAGATCAACGCCGTGGTCATGGGCCTCGCCGGCGCCGACCGCATCTTTGAGCTCATCGACGAGGAGCCCGAAGCCGACGAAGGCTACGTGACGCTCGTCAACGCGCAGGTGAACCCCGAGACTTGGGAGTTCGAGGAGGCCGACCACCACACCGGCATGTGGGCGTGGAAACATCCGCACCGTGCAACCGGCGAGATCGAGTACGTACCGCTGCGCGGCGACCTGGTCATGGACAACGTCGACTTTGGCTACACGCCCGACCACGAGGTGCTGCACGGCGTGTCCGTATACGCCAAGCCGGGCCAGAAGGTCGCGTTTGTCGGCGCCACCGGTGCCGGCAAGACGACCATCACCAACCTCATCAACCGCTTCTATGACATCGCCGACGGCAAGATTCGCTACGACGGCATCAACGTCAACAAGATCCGCAAGGCCGATCTGCGCCGCTCGCTGGGCGTGGTGCTGCAGGACGTAAACCTGTTCACCGGCACCGTGATGGATAACATCCGCTACGGCAACCTGGATGCCACCGACGAGGAGTGCATCGCAGCGGCCAAGCTCGCGGGCGCGGACGACTTTATCACCCGCCTGCCCGACGGCTACGACACCATGCTCACCGGCAACGGCGCACAGCTGTCGCAGGGCCAGCGCCAGCTGATTTCGATCGCACGCGCCGCCGTCGCCGATCCGCCGGCGATGATTCTGGACGAGGCCACGAGCTCCATCGACACCCGCACCGAGGCTATTGTGCAGGCAGGCATGGATAAGCTCATGGAAGGCCGCACGACGTTTGTCATCGCACACCGCTTGTCCACCGTACGCAACTCCGACGCGATCATCTGTCTGGATCACGGCCGCATCATCGAGCGCGGCAACCACGACGAGCTGATCGCCAAGCGCGGGTATTACTACCAGCTGTACACGGGTGCGTTTGAGCTGGAGTAGGACCGATTACTGACGGAGGGCGCGATTAGCCCGTCATTTAAAACGGAATAAAAGTTTGTGAGGCCCTGGCCGTTTGGCCAGGGCCTCGTTTTGTAAGTAGCTAAAAAAGCCCCGTCCCAAATGAGCTAGTTGAGGAGTTGGGCCATGGCGTTGACGAATTTTTGGACTTGGAGGGTGGGCTCGAGCGGGTAGTGCAAGAAGACCGGCACCTCGCGGCCGCATAGGAACGGCACGCCCACAAAGGCCGGGTGCACACCCGACCATGCGCCGCAGGTGAGCACCGCGTCGCCCTTTTCCTCCGCCTCGTTAAAGAGCGCAAAGTCGAAGCTATCCACGTCGATCACGTCCACGCCGCCGTCGGCCAACAGGTCGATGCGCAGGCTGTCCATGGCGTCGTTGCCGTGGCGCAGTACGCGCAGACGCATACCCTCCAAGTCGGCGATCGAAATACGGTTCTTGCGCGCAAGCGGGCTCGTGCGCGGCACGTCGATATAAAACGGCACGTTGACAATGCGGAGCTTTTGGCAGGCATCGCCCCAGCGCGGGGTTGAAAAACTCGACTGCACCACATCGACCTCGCGGCCTAAGCTGCGCATAACGGATTCGCGCTCGTCATAGAGGTCGCTCACCGGCACGATTTCAAATCGCAACGACGGTTCCAGATCGTGGATGCCCGACCACATCGACAGCGTTTGGCGCCCTGGGCACATCATCGACACGCCCAGGCGCACAGCACCGCCATCGCCCGCGGCGCGTCGAGCACGGCGCAACGCATCCTCAGACTGGCGCATGATCGAGCGCGCGTCGTCCACCAGCAGCGCGCCGGCCGGCGTCACCTTGACGCCCGAGTGCGAGCGTTCGAACAGCGTGATGCCGAACTCGGCCTCGAAACCCGACACCTGCTTGACGAGCGCCGGAGTCGACACGCGCAATTTTGCCGCCGCACGCGAAAAGCTTCCCAGCTCCGCGGCGGCCGATATGGCCTCAAGTCGTCGATCGTACACGTCAATCTCCCGTTTTCGCGCCCGTGGCCACATAGCGCCACAGGGGGTTGTTTTCGCAGGTCACGCGCTCAATTGAACATAAACTGCATCGCACAGTGTAAACCTACGGTTAACGTCATTCTAACAAATATGCAATTCACCTGCGCAAATGCAAAGCATACGATAACCTGCGAAAACCACGTGGGTCGATTAATGGGAGTGACCCACCGGGAGGCACAAGAAGGGAAGTTCCTATGAGCAATTGGCTTAAGCTCGAGGGCGATGTCTGCGCCGTGACCGGCGCGCTCGGCGGTATGGGCGTCGAGATCTGCCGCGAGTTCGCCCGCAACGGCGCCAACGTCGTCTTGCTCGACCTGGACGAGGAGAAGGTCAAGACAGCAGCCGCCGACCTCGCCGCCGAGTTTGGCATCCACGCCGAGGGCTACAAGATGAACGCCACCGACGAGGCCGAGGTTCAGGCCGCCGTCGACGCCACCATCGCCGACTTCGGTCGCGTCGACGTCCTCGTCAACACCGCCGGCATCCTGCGCTTCGCAGCCATGGAGGACCTGCCGCTCTCCGACTGGAACGAGGTCATCAACGTCAACCTCACCGGCTACTTCATCACCTCGCAGCGCTTTGGTCGCGAGATGATCAAGGCCGGCCAGGGCCGCCTGGTGCACATCTCGACCGTCGCCAGCCACTCCCCCGAGACGTTCTCGGGCGTGTACAGCTCCACCAAGGCGGGCGTCAACATGATGTCCAAGATGCTCGCTGCTGAGTGGGGCCCTTACGGCGTGCGCTCCAACTGCGTCGAGCCCTGCTTTGTTAAGACCCCCATGTCGGCGAGCTTTTACGCCGACCCCGAGGTCGAGAAGAGCCGCAGCCGCCTCATCGCCACGCGCCGCATCGGCGAGGTCAGCGATATCGCCAACGCCGTCATGTTCCTGGCGTCCAAGCGCTCGGACTTTACCACCGGCGATGCCATCAAGGTCGATGGCGGCTTCTCCAATATGATGGGCGACCTCACCGCCAAGCCCGGCGGCCGCCGCGCCTATGCCGACAACTACCTCAAGAACAAGGGTGTCGAGCTTTGGTCCGATGAGTCCGGCGTCGCAAAGCCGACCGATCAGTAAACCATCCTGACGGGGAGGCAGCGCGGACACGCCCGCCCCTCCCCCGCATCGATTAGAAAGAGTCCAATGGCTTCCACCAACTCCAACAAGGGTCGCGCCGTCGTGCTTTCCGCCGCGTGCGTCACCATGTTCTTCATCAGCTCCATCGCGCTGTATTCCGTTGTGAGCAAGAACCTGCTCGCCGTCTATCCCGAGTGGTCCAGCGCTCTTACCTGGGCTTTCCCGGTCTTTCAGACCATCATGGCCGTGACGGGCATCTTCGCCGGTCGCATCTCCGATAAGATCGGCCCCCGCAACGTCGTGATCGCCGCCGCCGTGTGCTACGGCCTGGGCTGGTTCATGTCCGGCACCGTCACCGAGCCGTGGCAATTCTACCTGTGGTTCTCGCTCGTCGCCGCCATCGGCAACGGCCTGGGCTACAATCCCGCGCTCACCACCGGCCAAAAGTGGTTCATCGACAAGAAGGGCCTTGCCTCCGGCATCACCCTGGCCGCTTCGACCGCCGGCCCCGCCGTGCTGTCCCCGGTGCTCGCCTCGCTGCTCATCCCGAGTCTGGGCATCTTTGGCGCCCTCAAGGCACTCGGCGTCATCTTCTTTGTGACGATCGCCGCCTCCGCCCTGTTCCTGAAGGCCCCCGAGGCCGGTTGGCTGCCCGAGGGCTTCGAGGCCCCCAAGGGTGGTGCACACGCCGGCACCTTCGGCGACCTCACCCCGGGCGAGATGGTCAAGACCCCGCGCTTCTGGGTTCTCATCGTCACCTTCGCCTTTGCCGCCACCGCGGGCACCCTGCTTGTCGGCAAGGTTGCCTCCATCGCCGCCGTCCAGCTCTTCGCCGACCCCACGAGCGCCGCGGCCGTCGCCCTCGGCGGTGTGGTGGTCTCCGTCAACACCTGTGCCAACCTGGTCGGCCGTCTGTCCTTTGGCCAGATCATCGACAAGCTCGGCGCCTACAAGTCACTGCTCATCAGCCTTGTCGTGACCATCGTCGCGCTCGTCATCATGTCGATGAGCTTTACGCAGAGCATGTTCTTTGTGGCGCTCGCCCTGCTCGGCTTTAGCTTTGGCGCCCTGCTCGTCATCTACCCGCCGCTCACCGGTGGCGCCTTTGGTACCAGCAACATCGGCGTCAACTACGGCATCATGTTCTTGGGCTATGCCGCTTCCACCTGGATCAGCCAGCCCATCACCGCCGTGCTGTATCACGCCGAGGCCGGCAGTGCCGCCTACCAGCAGTCCTTCTACGGCGCCATCGTGATCGCCGTCATCGCCGTCGTGCTCACCGTCTACATGATGGTCTCCGACAGCAAGAAGAAGTCCGCCTAGTTGTATCGATGTGACAAAGGAACACTCCCTTTGTCACATTCCTCCAGCCACCAGCATTAAGGAGTCGAAATGTCCGAGCTCAACCCCGTCCGCATTGCCGTTATCGGCGCCGGCGCCATGGGCCGCAACCACATCCGCTTTGTCACCGAGGAGCCCGAGGCCGAGCTCGTCGCCATCGCCGACGCCTTTGAGGGCGCCCGCGCCACGGCCGAGGCCGCCGGCGTGCCGTTTTACACCGATCCCGCCCAGATGATGGACGAGGTCAAGCCCGAGGCCGTCATCATCGCCACCCCCAACGACCTGCACCTGGGCGTTGCTCGCGAGGCTGTGAAGCGCAACATCGTGCCGCTGGTCGAAAAGCCGATCTCCAACGACCTTGAGGATGCCCAGGCCTTTGCCGCCGAGGCCGAGACCGCCGGCGTGCCCGTGCTCGTGGGTCAGCACCGTCGCCACAACCCCTTCGTCAACAAGGCCAAGGAGATCATCGAGTCCGGTGAGCTGGGCAAGCTCACCGTGTCGAGCTTCCACTACATGATCTATAAGAACGACGAGTACTTCGACGTCGAGTGGCGTCGCAAGAAGGGTGCCGGCCCGATTCTGGTCAACCTGGTGCACGACGTCGACCTGCTCCGTTACCTGCTGGGCGAGCCCGTCGCCGTCCAGGGCATGCAGTCCAGCGCCGCCCGCGGTTTTGAGACCGAGGACTCCGCCGTGGTCAACGTCCGTTTTGCCGACGGCGCGCTCGCAAGCATGACCATCTCCGATGCCACCGCCAGCCCCTGGAACTGGGAGGCCACCGCTCGCGAGGACCCGCAGTACCGCCCCTTCGACGCCGACGCCTACTTTATCGGCGGAACCTTGGGCGCCCTTTCGCTGCCCCGCCTGCACCAGTTCTCCTACGACGGCGCCTCCAACTGGCACAAGCCGCTGCAGATGGAGATCCCGGCCGTGGACCCGGCGCTTCCCCACAAGATGCAGCTCAAGCACTTTGTGAAGGTCGTCCGCCGCGAGGTCGAGCCTGTCGTGACCCCTGCCGACAACGTCAAGACGCTCACACTTCTCAACGCCATCAAGGAGGCCGCCGAGACCGGCCAGCTCGTCGAGCTGTAATGCCTTAAGCGCGGACCGCGGCGAAAGCCCCATGCCGAGTCCCTCGGTCCGCCACAAATAAGCTCCTCTTCTTTGCCCCGCGAGCAGCCTCCTGCCCGCGGGGCATTTTGCTACCTTGCCGACGATTTTTCTGGAGCGAGGGCTATTTTGCACCTCGGCTTGATTCGTTCGCCACGAACTGGGCCTATCTACTACGTTTAACCGATTACCCTCAACCATGCCGAATTCCGCGAAATAAAAACCGCAGGTAGACGGCTTGCGTATTCTCGGAAAACCGGGGGATGGTCGACCCATACGGGTTAAACGTAGTAGATAGGCCGCTTTCGTGGTTCCGCGCCAAAACAGTCTTTTTTGGGCGAAGTGACGGGTGGTATCCTTGGTAGCTCTGTGCTGCAAACGCACCTTAAACGCAAGGAGTCCCATGGATCTTATCGCCCAGCTCGCCCGCGAGCTCAACCTTAAGGCCGCCAATGTCGAGGCGGCCGTCAAGCTTATCGACGAGGGCAACACCATCCCCTTTATCTCGCGCTACCGCAAGGAAGCCACGGGCGGCATGGACGACGTCGCCCTGCGCGCACTCGACGAGCGCCTATCCTACCTGCGCAATCTTGAGCAGCGTAAAGAGGACGTCATCCTGCTCATCGACGCCCAGGGCAAACTCACGCCCGAACTCGAGCAGCAGATTCGCGAGGCCACGCAGCTCCAGCGTGTCGAGGACCTCTACAAGCCCTACCGCAAAAAGCGCATGACCCGCGCGCAGAAGGCCCGCGAGACAGGCCTGGAGCCGCTCGCCAACATGATCATCATGCAGGCCTCGGCCAAGGGCAGCGCACTCGACGCCGCCGCGGCATACGTCAACGGGGAGGCCGGCTTCGACACGCCCGAGAAGGCGCTCGCCGGCGCCGCCGACATCGTTGCCGAGACGGTGGCCGAAGACCCTGAGAACGTCGCCGACCTGCGCGCCTTTACGCAAAACACCGCCGATATCGTCGTCGAGGCGACCGACCCCGCGGAGAAGACTCCCTACGAGCCCTACTACAACTTTGACGAGCCGCTGCGCCGTATTCCCAACCACCGCGTGCTGGCTATCGACCGCGGTGAGCGCGAGGGCAAGCTCCGCGTGCGCGTAAACGTCGACGGCGCCGCCGCCACGGCACGCCTCGGCAGCCGTTGGCCCCGACGCCAAGGCGTGTTTGCTCCCATCTTCGATGCCGCCATCGTTGACGGTTACAAGCGCCTCATGGCCCCCTCGCTGGAGCGCGAGGCCCGCGCCAAACTCACCGTTCGCGCCCAGACCGAGGCCATCAACGTCTTTGCCAAGAATCTCGAGGGCCTGCTCTCGGCGCGCCCCGTGCGCGGCGCCCGCGTGCTCGCGCTCGATCCGGGCTACCGCACCGGCTGCAAGGTCGCCGTCATGGACGAGACCGGCAAGCTGCTCGACCACGGCGTGGTCTACCCCACCAAGCCGCGCCACGACGTCGCCGGCACCAAGCGCGAGCTCGCCCGCCTCGTCAAGAAGGACGGCGTCAACACCATCGTCATCGGCAACGGCACCGCCAGCCGCGAGACCGAGGAAGTCGTCTCGGAGTTCATCGCCGAGCAGGCGCCCGGGCTGCGATACACCATCGTCAACGAGGCCGGCGCGTCGGTGTACTCCGCTTCCGAGCTCGCAAGCCAGGAGTATCCAGACCTGGACGTCACCGTGCGCGGCGCCATGAGCCTGGGCCGCCGCCTGCAGGACCCGTTGGCAGAGCTCGTCAAGATTCCGCCCCAGTCCATCGGCGTTGGCCAGTACCAGCACGACCTTGACCAGGCCGAGCTCTCGCGCACCTTAGGCCACGTGGTGGAGGACGTCGTCAACCGCGTGGGCGTCGACGTCAACACCGCAAGCGCGAGCCTGCTGGGATACGTTTCGGGCATCACGCCGAGCGTGGCCAAGAACATCGTGGCCTACCGCGAGGAAAACGGTGCCTTTACCGATCGCCGCCAGCTTAAGAAGGTCCCCAAACTGGGACCCAAGGCATACCTCAACGCCGCGGGCTTCCTGCGCATTAGCGGTGGCAAGAACCCGCTCGACGTGACAAGCGTCCACCCCGAAAGCTACGAGGTAGCCACGGCCGTCCTGGAGCGCGCAGGCGTTAAAGCAAGCGAGCTCAGCCGAGGCGGCGTGCCCGACATCGAGCGCCGCCTGGGCAGCATCTCGGCACTGGCAAGCGACCTGGACTGCGGCACCCTGACGCTTATCGACATCGTCAACGAGCTCAAAAAGCCCGGTCGCGACCCGCGCGACGACGCGCCCGAGGTGATCTTTAGCCGCTCAGCGCTTTCCATCGAAGACCTGGAACCCGGCATGGAACTCAAGGGCACGGTGCGCAACGTCGTCGACTTTGGCGCCTTCGTCGACGTGGGCGTGCACCAGGACGGCCTCGTACACATCTCCAAGCTGGCCAACCGCTTCGTCAAGCACCCGAGCGACGTGGTGCGCGTCGGCGACACGGTCAAGGTGTGGGTGGAAAAGGTCGATCGCGACCGAAAGAAGATCTCCCTCACCATGGTGCAGGGCAAGTAAACCGCCAAAGCAAGGGTCCCCCTCTCGCGACGTGCAAAATCGCGAGTATTCTGCAAATTCCACCGTTCCGGATGCCCCTCAGAGACAATAACGTCAAAAACAGCCCCCGTTTTAGCGTCATCAGAGCCAAAACGGGGGCTGTTCCGTGCTTCACCGGCTGGTAAAAGCCTTTACCCTGCTGAATACTCGCGATTTTGCACGTCGCTGCAGGGGGTACCTTTGTCCACGGCAGAATATGGAAGCCAATCACCAACCTACCGGCAAGCTCGTATCGGCAGCCCCGGCCTTTCCTTTGCCTAGTGCGACCCTCGCGGAGCGCGTGAGCGATAGGGAAAGGAAAGGCCGGGGCAAACAACCCGCGGCGCAGCCAGTGTTCGCGTTACGGCAGGATATGGAAGCCGAGCGTCGCGATATCCTTGGCAAAACCGCGGACGGTGTCGAGCGAGACCTCGTACGGGTCGCGACCGATGTTCTTGCGCTTGGCCAGGATGCTGTTGGGCACCGTGATAATCTGGCAACCGCAGGCTTCGGCCTGGTAGATGTTGATGAGCTCGCGCGTGGACGCCCACAGGACCTCGCAGCTGGGCTTTGCGGCGGCCTTCTTGACCGACTCCGTCATAAACGGAATGGGATCGACGCCGGTGTCGGCAATGCGGCCGGCAAAGAGCGAGATGATGGACGGCGTCTCGGCGTCAACGGCCTCGACCATCTCATCGACCTGCTCGGGCGTAAAGATGGTGGTGACGTTGACCTTGATGCCATCGGCTGAAAGCTTGCGGACCAGCTCGGCGGTGGAATCGCCCTTGGTAGTCACGCACGGAATCTTGACGTAGACGTTATCTGCCCAGGTAGCGATCTCGCGAGCCTCGACCTCCATGGTCTCGACGTCGTCGGCAAAGACTTCAAACGAGACGGACACATCGGTGATGTGGGCCAGGACCTCCTTGGCAAACGCGCGGTAATCCGTCACGCCGCCCTTCTTCATAAGGGACGGGTTGGTCGTGAAACCCTGAACGTTGCCGTTCTCGTACATGTCGAGCATGCCCTCGAGGTTTGCACCGTCAGCGAACACCTTGATTGCCATCTGCCTGATTCCTTTCGTTAGCATACGGCCGATAAACTGCTAAACACTTTACCTACGTTTATCAAGGCGTGAACTGCGGGTTTTTGTCTTCTCGGCGAACGGTTTTGCAGTTTTACCATTTTTATATCGACACCCCAGCGGCAAAACGTTTTTGCTGATCATCGCGGTTAATTCCGTTCGCGGCGCAGAGACAGCGCTTCACCGGCGCGTTTTCACAACCACTCCAAAACAAAAAGCGGTGACGCCTCATTTGAGACGTCACCGCTTCCGTGTAGGAGCCGGTTATCGGAGCTCCGCCCGATTAGGGCTTAACGTATGCCTGGATTACTCTTCCTCAACGTGGTTGATCACAGCACCCTTGGTGTGGATGAAGTTGGGGACGAAGGCGACGATCAGAAGGACAGCGAGAATCGCGTAGACACCAGTGGTACCGAAGGCCTCGGCAGCGCGGCCGAGCGTAATACCAATGACGGAGAAGTCGAAGTCGCCGAACGTAGTGTTCTTGAAGCCAAAGACGTCAAGAACGGGCAGGAGCAGGGCCGGGGCAAAGGTGATGAGCAGGCCGTTGACGAAAGCACCAAGAGCTGCACCCTTGCGACCGCCGGTAGCATTGCCGTAGATGCCGGCGGTAGCACCGCAGAAGAAGTGGGGAACCATGCCCGGGATGATGAAGATGCCCAGGGTAGCGCCCACGATGAACATACCGACTACGCCACCGATGAAGGAGGCAACAAAGCCGAGGATGACGGCAGTGGGAGCATAGGGGAAGAAGACGGCGCAGTCGACGGCAGGGATAGCGCCAGGGATCAGCTTGTTGGAGATGCCCTGGAAAGCCGGGACCAGGTCGGCGAGGATCATACGAACGCCGTTGTAGACGATGGTGACACCGACGGCGAAGGACAGGGCGCAGGTCAGGGCATAGACGATTACATTGTCGCCGCCAGCGGTCTTGGTAACGACCGCAGGATCTGCGATGTACGCGGCGAAAGCGGTAACCAGGTAGAAGAAGGCCATGGTAAGAGCCGTGGAGATGGTGGTGTCGCGCAGGAAGGCGAACTTCTCGGGAACCTCGATCTTCTCGGTGCTGTTCTCCTCGGCGTCCTTAGCAAAAAGCGTACCGACTGCAGCGGAGATGTAATAGGCAAGTGAGCCGAAGTGGCCCATGGCGATTTCATCGCCATCGGTAACCTTCTCGGTGAAACGCTGACCAACGGCGGGAAGCATAGCGCTCACGAGGCCCAGGAACATGCCGCCCACGATGACAAGCTGAACATCCTGGAAGCCAGATGCCTGCAGAACGGCAGACAGCAGGCAAGCCATGAACATGCTGTGATGGCCCGTCAGGAAGATGTACTTAAACTTGGTAAAGCGAGCAATGATAATGTTCACGACGTAGCCGAGAATCAGGATCATCATGGTCTGAACGCCGAGGACGCTCTGAGCCATCGAAACGACGACCTCGTTGTTGGGCACGACGCCGGTGATGTGGAAACCGGTCTCGATGAAGGTACCCAGCGGAGCAAGGTTGTCCTGAACAACAGCGGCGCCGGCAGACAGCATGATGTAACCAAGAATGGGCTTCAGGGTTCCCGTCATCACCTTGTGGGCAGGGCGCTTGAGCGCAACAAGACCCACAAAGGCAAATAGACCCATGATCCATGCTGGCTTGGTCAGAATCGATTGGATAAACTCAAGTATGGGAAGGATGGCTTGCATCTGCGCTTCCTTTCTCTCTAACGTGGGCGCGTTTCCCTCTTCCACAGGGAACCGCCCTTTTTTGTGCCGCTTTAGGCGTTAGCGGCGGCCGCCTTGATCGCCTCGAGGGCGTCTTCGCGGATCTTCTTCTTGTTCACATAGCTGCGAACGATCACAACGTTGCCGTGGAGCTCGGGGGCGAGTTCCTTAACGGTGATGAACAGATCCGGATTTGCGGAAGAAGCACCGTTCAGGTCCATAGACTCAACGTCGGCCTTGATGCCCTCCTCCTCGCAAAGCTCCTCGACTTTGCCAGCGAGCATCAGGCTGGACCCGATGCCGTTTCCGCATACGGTGATGATATGCATGGCAACCTTCCTCTCCTACACGTGACGGTTTTCCGTCTATCCAAAAGCGGCGACGCATCGCCGTGCCATTAAGGCCTAAAAGAATGAACGCATGGTCTCCAAAACCTGTTCGGGCGTATCGCATGCGCTGAGCTTGGCAACGCAGTCCTCGTCCTCGAACATCTGCGAAAGCTCCGCCAAGCAGCCAAGATGAGCCTTGGGGTCGGGTGCGCAAATACCCACGAGCACGTGAACCGGATCGAAATCCTCGTGTCCAAACGCAATGGCAGGGTCAAGCGTGACGATACAGATCCCCGCTTCACTCACATTGCCATCTGCCTGAGCGTGGGGCATGGCGATGCCCTCTTCCAAGACCATATAGGGGCCGAATTTGTGAACCGATGAAATCATGGCGTCGACATAGCTCTGGTCGCATTTGCCAGCGTCTACGAGCAACTTACCGCATGCCCTGATCGCTTCCTCCCAGTCGGAGGCCTCGACGTGACAGGCAACAAGCTCGGGCTTAAGAAGATCGGTCAGCATGCTCGTCCCCTACTCCTCGGGCAAGATATGAAAACCAAGCGCCTGAACGTCGCGGGCAAAGCCCTTGACCGTATCAAGCGAGTACTCAAGCAAATCTTTCCCGAAATTCTTGCGCTTGGCAAGAATGGCATTGGGGACCGTAATGATCTGGCATCCAACGGACTCCGCCTGGAAGATATTGAGGACCTCGCGCGTAGACGCCCAGAGAACCTCGGCAGCAGGCTTAACGGCAGCTTTCTTTACGGACTCCGCCATGAGGGGCAGCGGATCGACGCCGGTATCGGCAATGCGACCGGCAAAGATGGACAGAATAGAGGGGGTCTCGGCAGAAACGGCATCGACGAACTCGTCGACCTGCTCGGGCGTGAAGATAGTGGTGACATTCACCTTGATGCCGTCGGCAGAAAGGCGCTTGACCAACGCGGCAGTGGACTCGCCCTTGGTGTTGAGCGCCGGGATCTTAACGTAGACGTTGTCTGCCCAGGTTGCGATCTCGCGAGCCTCGGCTTCCATACCCGCCTCGTCGTCGGCGAATACCTCAAAAGAGACCGACACATCGGTAATGTGCTCAAGAACCGTCTTGGCAAAAGCGCGGTAGTCGGTCACGCCGCCGGCCTTCATAAGGGAAGGATTGGTCGTGAAGCCCTGAACGTTGCCATTGTCATGCATGTCAAGCATGCCCTCGAGGTTAGCGCCGTCGGCAAACACCTTGATCGCCATGTTCGGTCCTTTCTCATCTAACACTATTGCTATCGAAAGCCTTCTTCTTTGTTTCAAAAGCTTTTCGGTTTTCTTTTATAAACCATTTCAAAAGCTATCGAAAGCTCAATTGTCAACTTTCCCCTGAACGGTCGAATATCGGGCGTGAACGTACTTCTTTTGGGCGGCACCTTCAGAATGAGACTCTTTATAGCCCGTTTACGTGCAAACTATCTGCTACGCATGCATTTGTGACATGCCATTCCGTTCTTTTGATTCATTCGAATTTGCCTTGTTCTTTTCATATCGATACGTTATATTTCGATTACGAAAGGCGCATCTTTTACCTTTTGTTCAAAAGGAGCGGTATATGGCATCTACTTCAGACCTTTCACCGGCCGAGCGTCAGCGATTTATCATGAATTGGCTGGCCGAAAAGCCAAATATCTCGGTATCCGACATCGTTCGCCGTTTTTCGGTTTCGGAAGTCACCGCACGACACGACCTCATCTCGCTGGAATCCGAAGGCAAACTGCGTCGCGTACGCGGCGGAGCGGTATCGCTTTCTCGCTCCAACGCAATCTCGTATCCCGAGGAGCGCATCAATGTCCAAGTCGAGGCCAAGGAGGCCATCGCCGCAACCGCAGCAACTCTTGTTGATGATGGCGATGTTCTGGTAATTGATATCGGCACCACAGGCTTTTACTTCGCTAAGGCCCTCATGGACAAGCATGAGATCACCATTATCACCGGCGATCTTGCAATCGCGAACTACGCTAGCTTCAATCTCCCCAATGCTTCGGTAGTGCTGCTGGGCGGCTCCGTGCGCAAGGGCCACCTCTATCTCGCGGGCGCACTAACGCTCGACTGCATGAGCAAACTACATGCCGACAAGGCGTTTGTCAGTGCCGACGGATTCCACCCCGACCACGGGTTTACCGTCGAGCACGACTTCTCGGCCATGATCAAGCATATGTACCTGACCAACTCAAACCAGGGCTACATGATGGTTGACCAGGGAAAGTTCAACAAGACCAGTTTTTATCAGTCCGCGCAGATCGATGACCTCGATGGCATCATCGTTGATGGAGACGACGAGGGCATCATGACGGCGGCGATCGAGAGCAGTCGCAGTCATCCCAAGCTCTATATTGCAAAATAGCTCAAATGGCCGGGTCGCCCCCACTGCGGGCGACCCGGCCATTTATTAGATCAACCCAAAGTGGCGCATCGCTGTGACGGTGCCGTCGTGTGCGACATCGTCGGTCACGTAGTCGGCGACCGCCTTGACCTCGGGCATGGCGTTACCCATGGCAACGGCCGTCTCGACAGCGGCGAGCATGCCCAGGTCGTTGCCCGAATCGCCAAAGCCAAAGGTGCGTGCATTTCCCTCGCGGCCCAGATACTCCAGCGCTCGCGCCACACCCACACCTTTGTCAATGCCCTTGGGGCTCAGCTCGCGGTTCTGGCCGCCGGTATTGCACAGCTCAAACTCGCGATCGATAAAGCCATCGTCGTTGGCTACGCGAGCCAGGTCGCTCGCGTTAATGCACACCTTGCCTACGCGCAAATGCCCATCGACGCGCATCTGCTCAACGCCATGCACCACGCCGGCGCCTAGCAGAAATGACTGTTCGACACCAACTGGCTCAAGTGAATAGGTGGCGCCGTTCGTCTCGAACAACGCCTCGCCGCCCGCCACAATAATGCGACGCGCGAGCTCCTCAATAATGTCTTCGTCAAAGCAGTCCTCGTGTACCACGCGGCCCTCGACCTCGAGTGTCGCTCCCGCCATGGCAACGATACCCGCCGGGTTCAGCGCACGCAGGCCATCGGCAACCAGCCACAAGGGACGGCCCGTGCAGATAAATGCCTGGTGACCCGCATTGCGCAGGCGACCAAATGCATCGACAACAGCCTTCGACGGATGGATTGCATTGAAGTCCTTGTCGGTCATATCGTCGGGATCGAACGACGTCAGCGTGCCGTCCACGTCAAAAAAGAGCACGGCGGAATCGGAGCACGCATCAATCATATGAGTTCCTTTCGAGGATAAGGGCAAACGAAGCATCCATCATATAATGGAGCGACGCAACCAGAGAGGTCACCCATGGAATTTTACGCAAGCTGCCCCGAGGGCTTTGAATCCGCACTCGCCGACGAGCTTAAACGCCTCGGGCTTTCGCATGTCCGCCGGCTGAAAGGCCGCGCCACATTTGAGGGCGAGCTCGAAGAAGGCTACCGCGCCTGTCTGTGGTCGCGCCTGGCGAGCCGCGTGTTCGTGGTACTCGGGCGCTTTGAGGCGCAGGATGCCGATGAGCTGTACGACGGCGTTTACGACATCGCCTGGGAGACCATCATCCGCCCCGGCGCCACCATCGCCATCACCGCCCGCGGCGTGACCGAGCAGCTGCGCAACACGCGCTTCTCGGCCCTGCGCGCCAAGGACGCGCTGTGCGACCGTCTGGCCGAGACCACGGGCCGTCGCGCCGATGTCGACGCCGCCGACCCCGACGTTCACCTGCTGCTTTCGCTGCGTCAGCGCCGCGCGAGTATCAGCCTGGACCTTTCGGGCGACCCGCTGTTCAAACGCCTGCCGCCCGCAGCGACCCGCGCCGGCGAGGGCGCGCACGTGCTGCGCCCCGACTACGCCGCCCTGGTGCTGGCACAGGTCGGCTGGACCGCGCTATGCGAGCGCGAGCTGACGGCCGACGATTACGAGAACGAGGCTCTGCCCACGCTGGTCGACGCCTCGTGCGCCGGCGGCGGCCTGCTGCTGGAGGCAGTGAATATCCTAACCGACCGCGCTCCGGGCGCCGCCCGCGAGCACTGGGGCTTTGAGGGCTGGCAGCTGCACGACGCCGCCCTGTGGGAGCAGCTGCGTGCCGAGGCGCGCGAGCGCGAGACGGCGGCACGCGAGCGCCAGGCGCGCATCGTTGCCGTGGATGTTGACCCCGCCGCCCGCAAAACCGCTGAGCGCATGGTTAAGTGCGCCGGCTACAAGCGCTTTGTCGAATTTTGCGCCGCCAAGTCCGCCACCGTACTGGACCATGCGGGCGCCGTTGCCGATGCCGCCGTGGTCGCGGATACGACCGAGACACCGCTTTCGCTCATGCACGACGCCATGACGCTCATCGGCGAGCTGCGCCGCGCGCCCGAGCTTGCCGCGGCGCCGGTCGCCGCGCTCACCCGCGACGGATTGCTGGCCCGCGCACTCCACGCCGAGCCCGAGCGCTCCATCGCCGTCATGCCCAACAACGAAGAGGCGACCGTCGAAGTCTGGCCTTCGCTCGACCACGCCGCCGCAGCGTTTGAGGCTGCGACCAGTGCGGATACCGAGGCCGAGATTGCGGATGCCGACGGCGTCAACGACAAAGCCGCCGCTTCCCCCATGCCCGAACCTGCCGCCATGCTCGACCTGGGCGACGGCAAGCCGCTGCCCGTGCTCATCCCCGAGTCCGAGCAGTTCGCCAACCGCCTGCGCAAGAATGCCCGTCTGCGCCGCAAGTGGGCCAAGCGCGAGGGCGTGAGCTGCTACCGCGTCTACGATGCCGACCTGCCCGACTACTCCGCCGCCATCGATCTGTACGAGGGCTGCCCGCAGACGCCGGGCCGCTGGCTCGTCATCGCCGAATACGCCGCGCCCAAGACCATCGACCCCGCACTGGCCCAGGCCCGTATGCTCGACATTCTGGCCATCGCGCCGCGCATCCTAGATGTTCCCGCCGAGCATGTGCACGCCAAGGCCCGCATGCGTTCGCGCGGCGGCTCGCAGTACGGCAAGCAGGGCGCCGGTAAGGGCGCATCGGGCGAGCGCGCCAATATCGCGCGCCGTCGCCTCCCACTCATCGAAGAAGGCGGCCTCACCTTTGCCGTCAACTTTGACGACTATCTGGACGTGGGCATCTTCTTGGACCACCGCGTCACCCGCAACCTGGTGCGCGAGCACGCCAAGCAGGCGCGCCGCTTCCTCAACCTGTTTGCCTACACCGGCACTGCCACCTGCTACGCGGCCGATGGCGGCGTCGAGGAGACCGTGACGGTCGACCTCTCCAACACCTATCTGGACTGGGCTGAGCGCAATATGCGCCAGAACGGCTTTGTGGGGCCGCAGCATCACTTTGTGCGCGATGACGTGCTCGCCTGGATTCGCGACCAGCGCCAGACGCGCAACCGCTGGGACCTGATCTTTATCGACCCGCCCACGTTCTCGAACTCGTCCAAGATGGGCCGCCGCACCTGGGATGTCCAGCGCGACCATGTTGAGCTTTTGGCTGGCGTATCGCGCCTGCTCGCGCAGGGCGGCCATGCCATCTTTAGCTGCAACCTGCGCGGCTTCCGTCCCGAGACACGCAAGCTCGCACGCGCGGGCGTGGTGCTGGAAGACATTACGGCGCAGACCATCCCCGAGGACTTCGCGCGCAACCAGAAGGTGCACCATTGCTACATCGTGCGCCGCCTGCCCATCGAGGATGCCATGGCAGAGGTCGGCTTTAGCGCCGAGGAAATTGCCGAGCGCGTCGAGGAACTGCGCAGCCCCGAGGCCCGCAAGCCCCGTGCGGCAGCACCCGCGCACGCGCAGGCCGGCAACGGCAAGTCCAACTTTGCCGACAAACCCTCCCCCGCCGGCAAGCCCAAAAAGAAGAAGTTCTACGCCAGCAAGCCCAAGGACAGATAACAAAGTTGCGGTGGAATACGGACTGTTTTGCCGGGAATTAGGCGAATTCAGACCGTATTTCACCGCAACTCATATTGGGATGGTGGTTGGTGATCTAGCCTTGGGTGACCAGGCGATAGCCGATACCCACGTGCGTTTGGATATAGTGCGGATGCGCGGGGTCGGACTCGATCTTCTTGCGCAGCGTACCCATAAAGACGCGCAGGCTCGCCAGGTCGCTCTTAGTTGCCGTGCCCCAAATCTCGTGCAGGATAAACTGGTGCGTCAGCACCTTGTCGGCGTTGTGCGCTAGCAGGCATAGGAGCTTGTACTCGATCGGCGTCAGATGCAGCTCCTCGCCATCCATCGTGGCGATGCCAGCATCAAAATCGATATGCAGCTCACCGGTATCGAACGAGCCCTCGGAGGCAACGCCGCCCGTCTGTGCATACGAGAGACGCCTGAGCGTGGTGCGAATGCGCGCGAGCAGCTCCTCGACCGAAAACGGCTTGGTCAGATAGTCGTCGGCACCGGCATCGAGCGCGCGGATTTTGTCCGCATCCTCGCTACGCGCCGAGACCACAATGATCGGCATGCCCGACCATGTGCGCACCGACTCCACCACCTTGACGCCGTCCATATCGGGCAGGCCCAGATCGAGCAGCACAATGCTCGGTGCCTGCGATGAGGCGGCGGCGATGGCGGCATGGGCGGTCTCCACGGCCATATGGCGCAAGCCGTGCGCCTCGAGCGCGGCAACGATTAAGTTGCGAACGGCGGGGTCGTCCTCAACGACCAAGATAAGCGGTTTTACGGCACAGTTCGTCACAGTGCTACTCCTTATCAAACGAAACATCGGCGACGGGAAGCTCAATCGTAAAGACCGAGCCGTGCGGGTCCGCCGCGGCAACCTCTATGCTACCGCCATGTGCCAGCGCAATGGAGCGGCAGAGCGAAAGCCCCAGGCCCACGCTGCGGTGGCTGTCGGCCAGGCCATGGTTGGCGGTGTAGAACGACTCAAAGATGCGCTCACGGTCCTCAGCTGCGATGCCCGGCCCGTCGTCAGCGACCGAACACCTCACGCGCCCGCCGTCGACGCCAATCGAGATCACGATATGCGAGCCTACTGGTGTATAGGTGATGGCATTGTTCACCAGGTTCACCACCAGCTGCACCATCAGGCGCGCATCGACGTTGACGAGCGCCGGCTCATCGCACGGCACCACCTTAAGGTCGTGCTCGCGCACGGCCGGACTTACGTGGCGCAGCGCCTCCTCGACGATATCGTCCATGAGCTCAAGCGTAGTCGACAGATGCATGCCGCCGCCCTCGAGCTTGGTGATGGCGAGCAGGTTCTCGACGGTGGCGTTGAGCCATTGCGCATCCGAGCGAATGGACAGGAGCAGGCCGCGGCGCGTCTGGGCGTCGAGCACGGCGGTGCCGGTCGAGCCCTGGTCGAGCAGCACATCGGCATTGCCCGAAATACTGGTGAGCGGCGTGCGCAGGTCGTGCGAGATGGAGCGCAGCAGGTTAGCGCGCAGCTGCTCATTTTTGGCAAGCACCGCCGCCTCCTCGCGCGCCTCCATGGCGCGGGCACGATCGAGTGCCAACTCACCTTCGCTCACGATGGCATCGGCCAGCGTCCGCTCCTCGGGCGTCAGAGCATCGGACTCGGCGACAATGGCGAGTACCCCCACCACCGAGACGGGATCGCCCGCGCGTACCATGGTGTCGCCCGAGCGCACCGTCAGGTATATACCGTAGAACGCCGAGCCGCCATAGGTGGCATCGAGCGGCGTTCCCACATAGGCGGACGCCGAGAGTCGCGGCGGCATCTGGGGCGTCAGCTGGTGCACCGGCGCGGCGTCACCCACGGCCGTGTACGTCGCACACGGCAGCAGGTCATCATCGTCGGCGTCGGCGCTGTACCACACGACCGGACAGTCCGAAAGACGAGCCAGCTGCGTGGCCATGGCATGCACAATCTGCTGCTGATCGGCACACCGCTGCAGCATGCGGTTGGTCTCGAGTACCATATGCGTGCGACGGTCGCTGGCGGCAGCCTGTGCCAAGGCGCGGCGCAGGGCCAACGCAATCGAGCTCGACACAAGCGAGACCACAAACATGATGAAGAACATGCCGGGATAGACGCGGTCGATAAACGACAGCGAGTAGCGCGGATCGACAAACAAGAAGCTGTAGAGCGCCACGGCGGCAGCCGAGCTCAACAGGCAATACAGGCGGCTCCAGGTGAAAAAGGCGCACAGCTGCACGGCAAACACGTAGACGATCATGATGCTGGGAGCGAGACCGGGGCGGTCGAGCAGCACGCCCACAATCGTCGCCGCTAACAGCAGCCCCGCCGCCACGCAGATGTCGTACAGGGGGCCGCGACGCGTCGACGTCGTGCGCCGCCACCAAAAGTTTTCGGCAATATCGCCGTCCGCATGGACGTCCATCAGCGCCCCGCCCCTCTCTCAAAAACAAAAACCACCACAAAGGGGACAGGCACCTTTGTGGTGGTTTTCCCTCGTGGTGGTTCTAAGTGTAAAGCCTTCTACGACCGGCAATCGCTAGACAAACAGTACGTGCGCGAGCAGGGCACACACGCACACCGCTCCAAATACCAGTGCCACGATCGAAATTACGCGATCGGCCATGTCCATGTTGGCACGGTTCGTCAAAAACCGATCTTCGTCAGCATCGGCGCGCGCCTCACGCACCAGCTCGGCAACCACCTCGCGGCTATCAAGTATCTTTGCATCCATGTTTGCCTCTCCAGCCCCAATCTTGTCCATCGAAAACCAACTCCATGCAACCCGTCGGCGCCTACGGGCGCTCGTTGGGGGCCAGGCGCTGCATCTTGTTCACAGCCTTGAACTTGGTGAACAGCGGCACATACTCAAAGCTCACGTTGGAGTTCTCCAGGCCATACCAGCGCGCCGGCGTACCGGCGGCGCGGCGGATGATGTACTTGAGCGTGATGGCCGTGCGCTCGCTCGGCTCCACGTCACTCTCGGGCGCCAGAAGCTTGCGGATCATGACGAACTTGAACGTGCCGATGTTGCCCGGATCCTTGTAGACCGAGTAGTCATGCGTCTGCGCCGGCAGCTCGCCGGTGGCAGCCAGGTCCTGAACGACCTGACGCAGGTAGGCATTGACGCGCTGGTTGATCTTGTAGCCCAGGTACAGATGCACGCGGAACACGTAGTCGGTGCCGAACGTCTCGACCGAATAGGCAAAGGTATGCGGCTCGTCCATGGTCTCGACATTCACGAGCCACCAAGCGCGAGCGCGCTTGGGATGCTTGTCCAAGATCGAGTAGACGATATCACGGTCGATGTAATCGGTATGGGTGTCCTTGGTCAGGTACACGATGTTGTCGCTCATAAGCTCGTAGCGATCGTCGTCGCGCAGGCGCTTGAGCTGCGGCAGATAGCTGCGCAGCGGCAGCAGCGTAAACTGACGCTGCTCGACCGCCGTGCCGTTGTACCAGCACACCATAACGCCCATGATGAGTGCAGCCATGAGGATGGTGAAGTAGCCGCCATGGAAGAACTTGGTGAGCGAGCTCACGAAGAAGAAGCCTTCGAGCAAAAGGAAGAAGGCCGCGAAGATCCACGGAGCAACCTTGAGCTTGCGCTCCTCGTGCAGGTAGAAGAAGAGCAGCAGCGTGGTGCACATCATAGTCAGCGTAATGGCAAGGCCGTAGGCGGCTTCCATATGCGCCGAGTTCTGGAACAGCAGCACCACGATGACGCAGCCGACAAGCATGACGTTGTTGACCATGGGGATGTAGAGCTGGCCCTTGGTCTCAGCAGGGTAGAAGACCTGCATGTGCGGCATGAGGTCCAGACGGCTGGCCTCGGACACCAGCGAAAACGCGCCGGTAATGAGCGCCTGCGAGGCAATGATGGCCGCGATGGTGGAAAGGCCAACGGCAAACGGGCGCAGACCCGGGGCGAGCATCTGGTAGAACGGGTTGAGGTCGGCAATGCCCATGAGCTCGGGGTTGGCAGCGTTGTTGATAAGCCAAGCGCCCTGGCCCATATAGGAAAGCAGCAGACAGCACTTAACGAACGGCCAGGTGGCGTATATGTTGCCGCGGCCGACGTGGCCCATGTCGGAGTAGAGCGCCTCGGCACCGGTGGTGGCGAGGAAGCAGCTGCCCAGAATCATGATGCCCGCGTGGTTGTTGGGGCTCAGCAAAAAGCCGATGCCGCGCACCGGGTTGAGACACAGCAGCACGGCGGGGTGCTGGAAGACAAAGAACAGACCCGTGCCGCCCAGGAACAGGAACCACAGCGTCATGATGGGGCCAAAGGCGTGACCGATCTTGGCCGTACCGATGCGCTGCACCAAGAAGAGCACGATGATGATGGCGAGCGTAATGGCGACGACGCGGCCCTGGTCATCGCCCAGCACGGCATGGACCGCCGGGATGGTGCGCAGGCCCTCGATGGCCGTGGTAACGGTAACGGCCGGCGTCAGGATGCCGTCGGCGAGCAGCGCGGCGCCACCCAGCATGGCGGGGATGATAAGCCATTTGCCGCAGCGCTTGACCAGGCTGTACAGGGCAAAGATGCCGCCCTCACCATGGTTATCGGCGCGCAGCGAAATGAGCACATACTTGATGGTGGTCAGCAGCGTGACCGTCCACACGACAAGGGAGAGCGCGCCGAGCACGAACTCCTCCGTGACGCTTCCGATGCCGCCGTTGCCGGCAACGAGCGCCTTGGTTACATACATAGGGCTGGTGCCGATATCGCCATACACCACGCCCAGCGTGACGAGCATCGCCGAGATGCTCACAGGAATCGCAGCGTGCGAGGCTGCCTCCTTGGCCTTTTGTTCCATAAGCCGGTTTCCTCCCAACTTTAATGTTCGAAGGGATTATAGGCAATCGGCCTGCGCTTGCACGGCACCGTTTTCCCAGCTAGATAAAGATTTATACAGTCTTTAGGCTACCGCGGCGATATGGAATGTGACAAAGGAGCTGTCCCTTTGTCACATTGGCTACTTGCCGAGCCAGTTTTTGAACCACCACTCCATGGAGCGGCTCATCTCGGCCATAAAGGGACTGGTGTGTTTGCGTGTGTAGATATCCACCACGCGCTCCCCCACCTCGCGGGCATGCGGGCGAAACATCGTGTCCATCTCGGCCACCTGCGCGTCCATGGTCGCGGCATCCGCACGGCAGTAACGCTCCTCGTGCACCAGGTTCACCACGGGATGCGCAATCGCCGGGCGCTCTTTGCGAGGCGTGCCGATGATGAGCATCGATAGCGGCATGGTATAGGGCGGCAGATCGAGCAGCTCGGCAACTTCCTCGGCATTCTCGACGATATCACCGATGTAGCAGCTCCCCAGCCCCAGGGTCTCGGCGGCGACCACGGCATTTTGCGCGGCGATCACGGCATCCTGTGCCGCGATGGCAAAGTCGCCCAAACCCGGCGCGCGGCGGGGCGCCTTACCCGTACGCTCGACAAACTCGGGCTCAAAGCAGCCCACGTGCTCAAACAGGTCGATCCACTTGGCATAATCGACCACAAATATGAGTGCCCAGGGCGCCTTGGCAATCATGGGCTGATGGTCGCACAGTTCGGCCAGACGGTCCAGCGTAGCCTGCTCGCGAATGCTCACGATGGAATACATCATCATGGCGCCCGCCGACGGCGCGCGACTCGCCGCATGCAGAATCGCCGCCCGCTGCTCGTCGGTCACCGCCACGGGACGGTCGTTGTCATCGCGCGCGAAGGCACGCGTAGACGAACGATGCTCCAAGATGTCCAGCACCGCGTTACCCGTAGTCTCGACCGGATAGCCGTATGTATCCACGGCCGCAGCTCCGCCGCAGCACCCGGCGCCCGTCATACAAACCTGCTCGCTCATCGCCCTACCCTCGCCATTTCTTTAAGAAGCCTTTACGTTTCCGTGTAATTCCCGTCCATTATCGCGCAGGTCGCCACTACATTGCGCCACACCGCCACACGTGCGCGTTAATATGGCTGGTTGTTGTGCGCATCCACCAATTGCAGCGCATATCTTGGTAACAATCGGGTAAACCACCGCTTTCGTAGGTTTTAAGTTTGTGAGGAGTCTCAGCATGTTCGCAGCCGCCATCTCGCTCGTCGGTCTTGCGGCGACCGTCTACCTTGTCTTGCGCGAGGCCAAGGCCATTCGCGCACAGTCGGGCACCGTTGCCAAAAGCGCTCTTGGGTGGAGCGTCGCCTTCGGCCTGTTCCAGCTCTTTTTGACCATTTGGGGCGCCATTGGCCTCGTCGCCCAAAACGAGCCGCTCGCCTTTGTGATGCTCATCCTGACCAACGCCATCCTCACCGGCTGCGCTTGGGCCAGCATCGCCCGCGACCGCATCGCCCCGCGCGTCTTTGCGTTCGCCTCGGCCGATGCCCCCGCCCCCACCGGCAAGCTCGCCCGCCTGCGCGGTGCCTTTGTGGGCAAGCCACTCGTCGCCGCCGTCCTGTGCCTGCTGCTCGCCGGCGTCTTTGCGCTGCTGGGCATGGAGGTCTCGTCCAACCACGACTTTACCTGGGTCTACCCCCTGTGCATCCTGCTCGAGTGGGCCATCATCACCGTGCTCATGACCGGCTTGTTCTTCCTATTCCAGCGCCACGGCGCAGCTCCCGCGGTCCTGGCCTTTGCCCTCTTTGTCCTGGGCATTGCCGAGTTCTTCGTCATCACGTTTAAATCCATGCCGATCCAGCCGGGCGACCTTTCGGCCATCTCCACCGCCGCCGCGGTCGCCGGCAACGGCTACACCTTCTCGATCTCGCTGTTCTGCGTGCTGTCCATGAGCTTTACCGCCATCGCCATGCTGCTGTGCGAGT
Organism: uncultured Collinsella sp.; assembly: GCA_958437495.1. Taxonomy (GTDB): domain Bacteria; phylum Actinomycetota; class Coriobacteriia; order Coriobacteriales; family Coriobacteriaceae; genus Collinsella. The sequence goes on from CAUBOH010000004.1 coordinate 76,668, forward strand.
ACGCCGGCCTGGTCGCGCCGCATCGCCAGAAGGGCGCCGCCAACGCCAAGCGCATGCTGCTCACCAACCTGCTCGTGGCGGTGCTGTGCCTGGGCGGCGTGACCGCGCATGTCACGCTCATCGACTACTACAACACCCTCGGCATCACCGTCTACACCTGGCGCCCGCTCGAGAGCTACTGGCGCGAGGGCTATCTGCCTGCCTTTATTAGTGCAGCACAGTCCATCAAGCCGCCCAAACCCGCCGACTACTCCGTCGACGATGCCAAGGCCACGCTCAAAAAGTACGCCAAGGCCTACGACAAGTCCGACGCCGCCAAGAGCGACGAGCGCGCCGCCGCAAAGGAGCAGTTCGACAGCGAGAAGCCCACGGTCATCGCCATCATGAACGAGACCTTCTCGGACCTATCCATCTACCAGAACATGCGCGCCGGCTACGAAGGCCCGCAGTACTTTAAGAACCTGTCCAACTGCCTCAGCCGCGGCAAGCTCTACGTGAGCGCCTACGGCGGCGGTACCGCCAATACCGAGTTTGAGTTTATGACCGGCAACTCCATGGCCAACCTGGGCTCGGGCGTGTACCCCTACACCATCTACAACATGGAGACGACCGGAAACCTGGCAGAGCAGTTCAAGTCGCTCGGATATTCCACCACGGCCATGCACCCCAACCACGCGACCAACTGGAACCGCGAGAACGTCTACAAGGACTTTGGCTTTGACCAGTTCCTGTCCATCAACGACTTCCAGGGAGCCGACACCCTACGCGGCATGGTGACCGACCAGGCTACCTACGACAAGATTCTTGAGCTGCTCGACCAGAACGCCGATCCGCAGTTTATCTTCGACGTGACCATGCAGAACCACTCGGGCTACGATACAGGCCTGCTGCCGGTCGACAAGCAGATGCACCTGAACATCGACACGACCGACCTGGACGCCAAGACCATCGAGGACGGCACGCTGTCCGATGTCGACGAGTACGTCTCGTGCATCGAGCAGTCCGACCAGGCGCTTCGCTACTTCCTCAATGCCTTGAGCAAGCTCGACCGTAAGGTAGTCGTGGTGTTCTGGGGCGACCACCAGCCGTTCTTCCCGTCCAAGTTCAACGATAAGTGGTTTACCGGCGAGGACGACGCCACGCACCAGGAGCGCTTGTGGCAGACCGACTACATCATTTGGGCTAACTACGACGTTGCCGGTTGCAACCAGACGAGTGAGGTCGACGACTTGTCCACCAACTACCTGTCCACCCAGCTCATGCAGCTAATCGGCGCACCGCTGACCGACTACCAGAAGGCGCACATGACGCTGCGCGAGTCGCTGCCCGCCATCAACTCCGTGGGCTACGAGGACGCCAGCCTGCGCTGGGCGCTCTCCTCCAACGTCACCGGCGACGACGCCGCTGCCGCAGCCGCCACCAAGGCGCGCGAGGATTACGCCAAGATGCAGTACTACGAGATGTTCCGCGACGGCAAGAACGTGTATACCGAGCACTTCCAGACCGAGGCCAACGAGACCGACCCCAACCTGGCGCCGGGTACAACCAAGATCAAATAGCGACTAGCTGCGAGTTCATAACTGAAACGTCTGTCCGGGCGGAGGCATATAAGGTTCCCTGCTCGGACAGTCCTGCGCAAGACGGAGGCCACATTAAGTGGCCTCCTTTGCGTGCGGAACTCGCGATGAACCTTATATGCCTCCGCCCGGACAGACGCCCTGTTGTTGGAGCGCGGCTTGTCTTGGGTGTATCGCCGAACATATATAAGTTGAAGGCCACGTTATGTGGCCTTCTTTGTTTGCGGAAAGTGTGTCCCGGAATTCTTGTCTGGAATGGGATGCAGTTTCCGGTTGAGGCTCGTTGGGAAAGTGCGTCCCGGTCTGGGCGCTCAAACTGGGATGGATTTTCCGGATGAGGGCTTGACGGAAAATGTGTCCCGTTCCGGGCGCTAATTGTGGGATGCAGTTTCCGCTTGCGGAGTCTCCACTCAACAGAAAACCCGGGTGGCCTGTTTTTTGGCTACCCGGGTTTTTGGGTTGTCGATATGTTCGACTGGCTACTAGTGGGTCTTGCGGCGCTTGATCAGCATGATGAGGGCTATCACTACGAGCGTTGCTCCCGCTGCTGCTGCGGTGGCGACTAGGGCGAATGTTTGGTCGCCGGTGTTTGCGAGGTTCTTCGCTGTGGTCGTAGTCTTGACCTTGGTGTCGGTCTTAGCTCCGTTGTCGGACTTGGGCTTGTCCGGGTTCGTCGGGGTCTCAGGAGTCTCGGGGTCCTTTGAGCCTTCGGAATCGGTTGGGCCGGCGGTGTTTACCAGCGTATGGTCCAGGAACTTCTTGGCGCCCGCACTTGCCTGTGAGAACAGGCGGCGCGTGCGGATCGGGGTGGCGTTCACCGTTGTGGGCGCCGTCTCCTCGGCCTCGATATTCACGAGCGTCGTGCCGGTGTCGAGGCCCACGTCGTTGTATCCCACGTGGCAGTAATACTGCGCACCGTCATCGTCTGCGGTCAGGTCAATCTCGAGCTTTGAGGCCGTTCCAGCCGCGAGGTTGCCATCGGCACCCACGAGCTTAAACTCTGTCTCGCCGCGGCCCTTGCGGTACCACATATAGGTCGGTGCCAGCCCTGTTTCGCTATCGTCGGCACCGAGTTGCTTCACATGGCCAATCGCCGAGAGCGTCAGGTGGCTTCCCGCCGTGCGCTCAACCGAAGAGTCGTATCCAAGATCCGACCCCTCCGCAGCATCCGCCGCAGGTCCGCTCACGGTCATCGTCATGCCATCGGGCATGGTCTTGACCGTGATGATTGCCGAGCGAATACCTGTTTCGGTCGTGGATCCATTCTTAACGGCGGCGATGGCGAATCGATACTCCGTATTGGGCTGCAGCCCATCCCACTTGAGCGAGGTCTGCGTGTTGTCGGCAATCTTCCAGCTATTGACGACCGCATCCGCCGCATTGCTCTGCAGCATGCCCACGCCGTAGCTAAAGCCACTCTTGTTTGCGAGTACATCGTCCCAGCTAAACGTAACGCTGGTCGAATCGACGGCGTTTGCCGTAAAGCCCGTCACGGCCGGCGCGTCGGGCATCTCGACGTCCTTAACGTCATAGCCCACGATCCAGAACTGGTCGGTGTCCTTGGTGCCGAGCTTGTCGCCCGAGTCTGCCTCGAACTTGTCGACATCCACCGCGTTGACGCCCAGACGCCACACAAAACCGTACTTGCCCTGCGCGGCCTCGGGCAGGTTGTCGACGGTGCCGCCGTATTCGGTCGATTCACTCGAGGAGTTACCCGTAGTAAAGCCGGCGTTGGCACCAAAGCACAGGCCGCCAAACAACTCGTGCTTTGCGAGCTTCGCGCCCATGACAACGCTGCCGTTCAGCGTCAAGCCGAGCTCGAGCTCCTGCTCCTTGCCCTCCTCGACTTCGATGGTCTGCTCAATGCTCGCCCCCGACTGCGCGGCGGCGCCGTTAAACCCATCGTGCGTGTAGGCGCGCGTTACGCCAGGCTTGCCCAGGCCAAAGGAATCCCCAACGGGAGTCTCGCCGTTGAGCGTCGTTTGATAGGTTCCGGGTTCTCCCGACCGGTTGGTCAAAAAGTAGCTGAGCGGCGTCATATTGTGCTGTTTGGCAATGCGGTCATAGGCCTCGACATTAACGACCGAGGTCTGCGCGCCGAGCGACACGGGCGCCGCCATCACGCCCTTGCCACCAGTTTCCTCATTTTCGATCTCATACTCGTAATAGACCATCGGAATCGTGTAGAGCACGGCCTTGTCACCCTCGCCGGCATGCGACTCATAGCTTACGCTTGCGCTGACCGTGCGCTCGCTCCGGTAGTCATAGCATCCCTCGGCGGCAAAATCGACTGAAGCATTCATCGCGACCAGGGGCGGACCGGTCTGCACCTCGACGGCAACGCCCAACTCGGCGCCAATGGTATAGCCCTGGGATGTCCCCGTGCCCTTTTCCTCTCCGTATGACGTGCCGCCCAACACCAGATAGCCGTATGCCTGCTCCAGATCCTCAACATAGGGCGCATCCTGCAGCACGGCAAGCACGCGCGGATTGGTATAGACCTTGTAGCGGTCCTTGTACGTGATCTTGACGCTGTCGTTGTCGACATCGGGCAGCGCGAGCGAGATAAATGTGCCGTAGGTAGTGCCGCGACGGTTGCTCTCGCTAATCACCTGCTCCTCGCCGCGGCGCACCTTTCCGTTCTCGTCGAGCGAAAAATGCGAGGCGGTCATCCAATAGTAGTCATCGTTCTTGCGCAGGTCCTCGTCGCGGTGCTTGCCCACCACGGCGATAAAGCTCTCGTTATAGCGGTCCGAACCCGAGACGCTGCCCGCCTTGACGTCGCTGATCCACACCTGCTCTATACCTTTGTGGTCATGCTTGTTGCTGCTGTTGTATTGCTGACCGCTCATGCTCATGGTTCCGACCATGGACCCCAAGCCCTGAGCCCCGCTCTGTGCCGTGTTGCAGGCAAAGTCGCGGAACACATCGCCGCCCACGAGTACCTCGTCGACCGCCAGCTGCTCGGACAGGCCGTCAAGGTTGGCAGTGGCAAGGGCAATAGGCGCCAAGGTGCACGGATAGCGCTTATCCTGAGCGCTATCCTTCCATGCGCTGTTGGGCACATGCATCAGCCCATAGGAGGCGAGGAGCCCGTCTCTGTATTCCTTGCAATCGGAAAGCTTGAACTCGCCAGACTCCGAGTCAAAATACGCGTAGCGGTACAGCGCGCCGTACAGCCCCTTGCTGCCGTCAGAAGCGCCGTAATCAAAAGCGCTGCGTTGCCAGTCATAGCCCGCAAGAATAAGGCCCGTGACGGTTTCACCCGTCTTCTTTCCTTCTTCATCGTAGGCGGCAAACGTGCCGAACGTCGCATTCGCAGCGACCATGGTCTTGCCGTTCGCGGAGAGGGAGATTGCGCCCGCGTCGCCCAGAGCATCGACATGGACGAGCGCACCCTTGGATGCATCCCACGAAAACAGCTCGCAATGCGTCGACTTATCAATATTCTTCTTGCCGTAGGGTGCCGAGACCACGATGGCGAGGTCATCGCAAAAATCGCGATCGAGGTCGCCAGCCGCTAGCGAAACGACAGGAGCTGACTGAAGCTGCGTCCAGGAGTCGTTCCCGCCCTTGTTGTGCGTGGTGTAGTCCGCGGCGTTACCGGCATCGATCTTGACGACGCTTTGCTTCCAGTTGCCGCCCTCCAAGTCATACATGTCGACTACAGCCTTGCGCACGCCGTTCTCGTCGACATAGCAGCCCGCGTAGACAAAAAGCTCGTCGACGCCGTCGCCATCGACATCGCCCGCCTCGACATCAAAGACGGCGTCGTGCTCTTGCAGGTAACCGGCATCCAGGTACTTAAAACGGCCTTCGTACATCATATTAGTGTTGACCGTCACCGGCAGGTGTGTGTCGAGAGTGCGCGTACGCCCGTTGCTAAACGAGTAGAGGACCAGCTCAACCTTTCCGGCGTATGACTTGCCGTCAATCGTCGTGGAGGAACTGTCGCCGTAGGCACGGAGCTCGGCAACGCGGCTCTTTTTGCCCGTGCTGGCGTCGCTGCAGAACTCAACACTCGTGGCGTGAATGCCCGAGAAACCGTTGTTGTCGTTGGCGAGTACTGTTGAGGACTCATTGTTGCTTAGGTACGACCAGGTGCCGCCACCGTAGTCGCTATGCTTGTAGAGATCGCTGTTCGTATCGAAGTTGTTGACGTTTTGCCAGAACTTTGCGGCGCCCCACACACTTCCATAGCCATCGGTGAGTTTGCTGCTGCCGCCAATGTCACCGCGCTCGACGTTCTCGAGCTTGTCGCGCAGAGTGTAGCGATTGCCATGGCTACCGTTAGCTGCCATATAGACCTCGCTGCGCGTGGCAAACGTCGTGGGGGTATCAGTGGAATAGGGGCCAACGGTATCGGCCGGAATGTCCTCGCTCGTGCCCAGACCCAGGGCTTGATAATCCTGCTCGGTCATATCGGTGATTGCGGGCGCGTCTGCCGCCTGGGCAACCTGGGGCGTGGCCGTGAAGCAGGCGACGCTCGTGGCGATCAACGCAGCAAGCGCCGCCGTCCCAACAAGCGGGATTTTCGACAGCCTACGGATACGGGGGTGTGGAACGTACATGAGGGACCTCGCTTTATTCGAGTGGAGTGGACTCATTTTTGCAAATGATACGTCCGATGCCCGATATCACGTGTCTCATTTTCGCCAACGGCGTGTCTCATTTTTGAGAATCCGAGATGTCGCGGAAATCTTATCCCAGCTCAAAGGCCATTTCTGGGATGTATTTTCCGTCGAGTGCCTCATCGGGAAACTGCATCCCATTTCAAGCGTCGATTCTGGGACGCACTTTCCCCTTAGACCCTCAACCGGAAACCGCATCCCACTTTGAGCGCAAATTCCGGGATGCATTTTCCGCTTGAGCCTCATTGGGAAACGGCGTCCCACTTTGAGGGCTGATTGTGGGATGCATTTTCCGGTTTTGCTCTCATTGGGAAAATGCATCCCGTTTCTTGACCGAATAATGGGACGCAATTTCCCGTTGGAGCGCCTTTGGGAAAGTGTGTCCCACTTCGACCGCCCAGAGTGGGATGCACTTTCCGCAAAGCACCTCAACGGGAAACTACGTCCCATTCCAAAGGCAAATTCCGGGACGCATTTTTCGAAAGCCTGCCCATCCGGAAAGCCCGTCCCACTTTGGACGCATCCGGGCACGGAACCATCGACCTATCAGGCCTCCCATCAAAAAAGAGGCGTCCTCCCGGACGGCGGGGCACGAAGTTCATCGCGAGTTCCGCACGCAAAGAAGGCCACTTAATGTGGCCTTCGTCTTGCGCAGGACTGTAGAGCAGGGAACTTCGTGCCCCGACGCCCGGGAGGACGTTTCATTTAGAAAGATGGACCGATCGCCGTCAGCGATGGGAGCTACTCCCCCAGCACGGCCTTTTTGGCGGCTGCAGCCATGTTGTCCAGATCTTCCTTGGTGGGGTGATCCTTTGCGGCGACCCAGTTATCGAGCAGCATCTTAAAGCGGACATTGTCGGGATCTTGCTCGAGCATGGCCTCGTAGCGCTGCTTGACCGCGGGGCCCATCTTGCCCTGGCACATTGCCCAACCCGCAAGCTCGGCATCCTCGGCCAAATTGGAGGTCACGCGATTGATAATCTGCTGATAATAGCTCTGGTCGGCGCCAAAACCGCAGGTACCAAAGAGGAAAACGCGCCTGCCGTGCAGAGCGGAGAGCAGCGCGGCAACCGAAGGCGTGCACGCGCCCTTGTCGCACCAAAAACCGACGAGCACCGTGTCGGCCGCGCAGGCGCCCTGCGTCTCGAGCGCAACCTGATCTGCATCCGCATCGTCGCTCAGCGCCGCGGCATGGACAAACTCAACGCCCGCAGCCTGCAGAGCGCGCTTGATCGCGCCCGAAACCATCCTGGTATTACCGCTCTTGCTGTTAACCACCAAAGAGCACGTCATAGTCACGTTGCCTCGTTTCCCCCAAAACTAAAGCCACTAATGCAATTTATTAGATGAATATCTTAGTACTAACGTGACAGATGTAAACCACCGTCTGTCGATTGGCGACGCAGACGACATCTTTGGACAGATTTCGAACAGTATGTACTTCGGATTGAAACCGCCGCAGAACGTTTCACGAATGGCCGAAAAACTGTTTCACAAAACGCCGTCAAATTGTGTCACGGAGTATCGTCAAAATGTTTCACGCGCTGGTAAAACGCTATATAACAAGATCGCTCTATGGGACAAACAAACCTGATTAATTTGCCCCACGGGCTTGCTCACTGGGCGAACTGGCTGCGGTAAAGCTCGGCATAGAAGCCGTCTGCCGCCAGCAGCTCGTCGTGCGTGCCGCGCTCGATAATTTCGCCGTCGCGCATCACCAGAATGCAGTCGGCGTTGCGGATGGTGCTCAGGCGGTGCGCCACGACAAAGCTTGTGCGGCCGGCCATGAGCTCGTCGAATGCCGCCTGAACCTGCAGCTCGGTGCGGGTATCGATGCTCGAGGTCGCCTCGTCCAGCAGCAGAATCGCCGGGTCGGTGAGCATGACGCGCGCGATGCACAGCAGCTGTTTTTGACCCTGGCTAAACGTACCGCCGTCCTCGCCGATCACCGTATCGTAGCCGTTCGGCAGCTGCACGATAAACTTGTGCGCATGAGCGCGCTTGGCCGCCTCGATAACCTGTTCGCGTGTGGCATCGGGGCAACCATAGGCGATATTTTCGGCCACGGTGCCCTCGAACAGCCAGGTATCTTGCAGCACCATGCCAAAGGCACGGCGCAGGCTTGCGCGCGTGTAGTCGCGCGAGGAACGGCCATCGACCGCAATGTGACCGGCATCGATATCGTAAAAACGCAGCAGCAAATTGATGAGCGTTGTCTTTCCGCAGCCCGTGGGGCCAACGAGGGCAAAGCGCATGCCGGGCTTGGCCTCGATGCAGATATCCTGCAGCAGCTTGCGATCGGGCACGTAGCTAAAGTTCACATGCTCAAAGGCGACCTCGCCCTGCGGGTCGGCAAGCTCTACGGCGTCCGACGCATCGGGCTCCTGCTCGCGCGCATCGAGCAGCACAAACATGCGGCGCGCCGAAGCATACGCCGTCTGGATCTGCGTAATGACGTTGGTGACCTCGTTGAACGGCTTGGTGTACTGGTTGGCGTAGGACAGGAAGATCTGCACGCCGCCCACCGTGAGCGCCGCCGGCACGCCCGTGATCACGCCCACGCAGCCGATCACAGCGACCACGGCATAGATGATGTTGTTGATAAAGCGCGTACCGGGGTTAGAGAGCGAGCCCATAAACTGCGCGCGTTCACCTGCCGTATAGAGCTCGGCGTTGAGCGCGTCAAAGCGCGCTTGGGCGTTCGGGCCGTAGGCAAACGCATCAACCAGCTTCTGCTCGCCCACATACTCCTCGATATGACCGCCCAGTTGACCCTGAATACGCTGCTGGGCCGTAAAGCTCTTGTTGGAAAGCTTGGCGATGGCGCCGGCTGCAAAAATGGAAAGCGGCGTGACGAGCACCACCACGAGCGTCATAGTCAGGTTGATGGAGAGCATAAACGCGAGCGTACCCACAATGGTGATAACGCCGGTAAAGAGTTGCGTGAAGCCTTGTAGCAGGCCATCGCCAACCTGGTCGACATCGTTGACCACGCGACTCATAAGGTCGCCATGGGCATGACTGTCGATAAAGCTGAGCGGCATACGGCTGAGCTTGTCGCTCGCCTCCACGCGCATGTCACGCACCGTCTCGTAGGACAGGCGGTTAACGCAGTAGCCCTGCAGCCACTGGAAGGCCGCCGCGCCCACCACGACGAGCGCGAGCTTGGTAACGAGCGGCAGCAGCGCATCGAAGTCCACCTGCCCGGCGGCGACGATAAGATCGATGCCCTCACCAATGAGGATGGGCGTGTAGAGCTGCAAGATCACCGAGATGGCGGCACTCACAAACGACGCCATAAACGAAATACGGTGCGGGCGGATATAGCCCATCAGGCGGCGGGTCACCGCGCCCACGGGATAGCGCTCGGGGTCGCCGGGCTGGCGTGGGCCGTCACCCAGGTCGTTGAGGCTATCGTTGCCGGACACGTTGGCCGTCATCGTGGCGACCGAACCGGAAGAAGTGTACGGATTCATTTAGCAGCCCTCCTTTGCGCAAGTGGATGCCGAGGCAGCCAGGACAGACGCGGGCGTCGCGCTCCCCTGCTGACCCTCGAGCTCCTCGCGGCGCAGCTGCGACTGGCAGATCTCGCGGTAGAGCTGGCAGGTCGCGTACAGCTCGTCATGCGTGCCCAGGCCCGCAACCGAGCCGTGATCGAGTACGCAGATCATGTCGGCGTCGCGCACGGTCGAGACGCGCTGGCTTACGATCACCATCGTGAGCGGCAGCCCGCCCTCGGCGGCACCGCGCACGCTGCGCTCGCGAATAGCGTGACGAAGCGCCGCGTCGGTCTTAAAGTCGAGCGCCGAGGCGGAGTCGTCCATAATCAGGACCTGTGGCGCGCCCACCAGGGCACGCGCGATGGTCAGGCGCTGGCGCTGGCCACCGCTGAAGTTCTTACCGCCCGCCTCGACCGGGGCATCGAGGCCCTGGGGCTTGTTGCGCACGAACTCGCTGGCTTGCGCCATATCGAGCGCCGCCCAAAGCTCCTCATCGGTCGCCGCCTCATCGCGCCAGGTCAGGTTGCTGCGGATGGTGCCACTCACCAGCGACGCGCGCTGCGGGACGGTCGCGACCACGTGGCGCAGTTGGTCGAGCGGCCAAGTGCGCACGTCGGCACCCATCACGCTTACGCTGCCGGTGCTCGCGTCGTACAAGCGCGGGATAAGCGAGACGAGCGTGGACTTACCGCTGCCCGTGCCGCCGATAATGCCGAGTGTCTTGCCCAGCGGGAGCTCCAGCGTCACATCGTTGACGGCGTTGGCAGCGCCGGCGCCAAAGGAGAAGCTCGCATGGCTTAAGCTCAGCGCAGGAACTGGAGCGACATTGCCCGGCTCGGGCAGTGCGACCGGCTCGTTGTCCTCGTCGGTGATGCTCGGCTCGCAATTGAGCACCTCGTTGATACGCGACGCGCTGGCGCTCGCCTTGGTAAAGACAACGACCAGGTTAGCGACGTACACGATGGAGGTCAGGGTCTGCGTCATGTAGTTCACAAACGCCATGACCTGGCCCTGCGTAAGCTCGCCCACGTTGACCTGGATGCCGCCCACCCACAGGATGGCACACACGCCCAGGTTCATCACCAAAAACGTTACGGGGTTAAGGATCGACGAGAGCTTGCCCACCGCGATGGCGACATGCGCCTGATCGTCGGCGGCTTGGGCAAAGCGCTCACGCTCGTGATCTTCGCGTACAAAGGCGCGAACCACGCGAGCGCCCGAAAGCCCCTCGCGGCAAATGAGCGCAATGCGGTCGAGCTTTGCCTGCAGCTGCTTGTAGTACGGAATGCAGCGCGCCATGACAAACCAAAACACCAGGCCGATGGCGGGCGTGCAGATCAAAAAGATCATGCCGAGCTTAAGGTCGATGGCAAGGGCCGCGACCATGGAGCCCACCGCCAGGAAGGGCCAGCGGATGAGCATACGCACGCCCAGCGCCACGGCGAGCTGCACCTGGTTGACGTCGTTGGTGATGCGCGTGATGAGCGACGGCGTGCCAAAGCGGTCGAGCTCGGCATAGCTCAGCTTGTTGATGTGCTGGTAGAGCGCACCGCGAATGTCGGTGCCCATGCCCTGCGAGGTGAGCGCCGCCATCTTTTGGCAGACGAGCGTAAACGAGATGCCGATCACCGCCATGGCGGCGAGCACCACGCCGTAACGGACGACGGCGTTCACATCGTGCGCGCCAATGCCCTTATCAATCATCTGGGCAATCACCAGCGGCGTCAGCAAGTCAAAGATCACTTCAATCAACTTGCACGCAGGGCCAATCACCATATACCGGCGAAACTTACCACCAAAACGCCTGAGCAGCTCAATCATAAAAAGGCGCTCCCTATCATCATTCACACTCAATTCGAATCATGATAGTACGGTGAGCCCAAAAGAAGCGTAAACAACTCGTCATTTCTAATGAGGTTCGGTTTCCAAAGAAGCGGAGAGGCACGTGCACACCCAGCCAGTGTCGGGTCGACCACTTGGTATACTTACCTTAGTGCTACCAAGTTAGTCGCCGACCCTTGAAATGAGGTGCCGAGATGAACGACATTCTCGCAAGAAGAGCAAGACGAGCAACTGTGGGCATCGCCCTTTCCGCGGCACTTGTCGCGGGTATCGCCCCCGTAACGGCGATCGCGGCAGAAACCAGTTCCCCCACCGGTGCAGTTGCCTTGCAGGCGGAAGATGCGGCCGCCGCAAAAGAAAAAGCGTATGCAGCCATGCAGGAAGCGCTCAAAACCCTCGAGGCCGCAAAAGACGCCGCAAGTCCCGAGAAACTTGCGGAAATCGATGATGACATTGCCGCATTTCAAGAACTCTACAACATGGTGGTGGCGGAAGCCGCCAAATGGAGGAAACCCCTTCCCGCCATGCAGGCGAACGTCGATGCAGCCCAAGCCAAATACGATAAGGCCCACAACCGGACAAGCGGCCTTCAGGCAGAATTAAATAAGGCAATCGACGACGGAGCTTCTAACGAAACTATTAAGCAGTTGCGAAGTGAGATCATGTCGGCAGAAAGGCGAGAAAAATCTTGTGAAGATGATCTTCACTCCTACCAAAGCCAGCTCGAAAGCCAGGAAAAACAGGTTCAGCGTTTCGAAAGTGAGGCGAAGGAAGCTAAAGCCCACATCGACGAGGACATAACCAAGCAAAACGCGCTCCTCGACGATTTGGAAAAGGCGCAAGCGGCCTATGACGACGCCTGCAAGGCATACGAAGAGGCAAAAGCCGCAGCAGATAAGGCCACCTCGCCCGAGATAACACAACCCACCGAGACGACACCTCCCTCCGGCTCGGCGCAACCGGGCGAGACGGCACAGCCCGCCGGCTCGCCCGCGACCGGCAAAGACGCCGCACCGAGCTCCGCCAAGCAGGCGAACACGAGCAGCGGCAAGCCCGGCAAGCTCGCAAACACGGGCGACACCGCACCGAGCGCAATCGCACTCGCAGGAATCGCCGCCGCAGGACTCGGAATAACCGCCACAGCCACACGCCGCATCAAGAACTCAAAATAGTTGCCAGCGGTTATTGTCTTCGCCAATCCACAAGCCCAGAGACAAAAAGAGGTCCGTTTCCCCAACCCAGGGAAACGGACCTCTTTAACTACAAAAATCCAAGCAACAGCACCGCCGCCTCCTGAACAACATAGCCACCGCGCTCCAGACAACGCCAGCGAGCAGCAAAAGGAACGGGATTAAATTATTCAGATAAATGTGACCCTTCAGGCGGTTTTGGTCGGCTACCCGCGAGTGCCGGCAGGGCGCTTGGTAGTCGAGCGATCCCGCAGGCGAAGCCGAGGACCAGCGAGACACCAAGCGCCCTGCCGGCACTCGCGGGTAGCCGCGGCACCAAAAAAGCGCCCGTGCGCTCGATGGATTCGGATGCCCGACAGAGGCTCCTTATGGCTGCTTCCTTCCGGACCTGACCAGATTCGGAACATGTCGTCATCCGAACCCATCGAACGCGCTAGACGCTCGGTATATCTTACCTGCTCCCGCCCGATGGGGCAAGATAGCTAATTTGGAACGGGGCTTTTTGGCTACCCGGGCAATCGGATCGGCAAGTAGTCAAAATAGCCGTCCCAAAAAGACTGGTCTGACGCTGCGCCACGAAAAGGGCCTATCTACTACGTTTAGGCCGTAGGGGTCATCCATAGCCGGCTTTTTCGAAAAGCGGCAAGCTTTCTACCTGCGGTTTTGATTTCGCAAAATCCAGGATGGTCGAGGGTGCTCGGCTAAACGTAGTAGATGGCCGCATTTCGTGGCGGAAGGTCCGACCCAAGGCCCAAGGCGGCCAGCCTCGGATGACCATTCTCGAAGTTGCGGTGGAATACGGACTGAATTGGCACCTTAAAGGCAAAAACACTCCGTATTTCACCGCAACTTATAGAGAGATGGGTTTTAGAGGCGGGCGAGGTCGTAGGATCGAGCGGCTGCTTCGCCGGCGCAAATGAGGTTGGCTGTGGCTTCTTGCGGATCGAGTGCCTGTTCCAGGTCCATGGGCTTGCGACAGATCGGCAAAACCAAGTCAATACCCTGCCCATACACCGCATCCAGGTTGTCGGCACGCCCGCCCACGACGGCAACAACCGGCTTGCCATATCGCTTCGCACGACGGGCCACGCCCACCGGTGCCTTACCGGCGGCGGACTGCTCATCCATATTGCCCTCGCCCGTTATGACCAGGTCGGCATCGCGCACGCACTCGTCAAACCCAATCAGATCGAGCACTGTCTCCACGCCCGAGCGCAACTCGGCGCCGAGCGCCAACAGTGCGGCACCCAGACCACCGGCGGCACCAGCGCCGGGCACGCCGAGCACCGAGCCAAATCTCCGTGCACCCTCGGGCACACGCAACAGCTCCTGGGCTCGCGCCTCGGCAATTGCCGCATCAAGCAGGCGGCCGTAGCCGACCATCCAACCGTCGTACCTGCGCAGCGCCTCGGCGTCACCCGTCGGCAGACCCTTCTGCCCGCCAAACACCGCCAGTGCACCGCGACGCCCCACGAGCGGATTCTCGACATCGGAAAGCACAATGACACGCACGCCATTCAGCGCCCGAAGCGCTGGCGCCAAATCGATACTCGCCACCTGCTCAAGCCCCGCAAGCCCCGGCGCAACATCGCAACCCCGCTCATCGACCACACGCGCGCCCATCGCCTGCAGCATACCGGCACCACCATCGTTGGTGGCGCTGCCGCCCAGACCAATATAGATAGTCTTTGCCCCGGCACGGACCGCGCGAAGCATAAGCTCGCCCACGCCAAAGGTCGAAGCCACAAGCGCCGCCGATTCCGTGCAGGGTGAATACCCAATACCCGCCGCCTCGGCCATCTCAATTACAGCCGACTCGTGCTCGCCGTCCACCAGCATCCGGGCAGCCACGCGATCGTCCAGGGGGCCTGCAACCTCGCAGGTCACAAGCTCGCCACCGCAGGCGGCAACGGCGTCGAGCGTTCCCTCGCCACCATCTGCCAGCGGCAATGCGCGTACCTCGGCATCGGACCACACACGGCGCACGCCTTCGGCAACCGCCGCCTCCGCCTGCGCGCTCGAAACGCTGCCCTTAAAGGAGTCGATCGCCAACAGCACACGGCGGGGCCGGCGGCACACGGAACCAAAATCGACCGCCTCAACGGCAATATCTTCGGCACACGCGAGTGCCTCGGCATGAGCGGCATGCGCCTCGAGATCAGATCCACAGCCGCAGCCAGCACCATCGGTGCCACGCAGCCCGCCAAAATAGTTGCTCAACACCTCACGGCACTCGTCTGCCAGCACGCCGGCGGTCACATTAAACCGATGATTCAGACGCGAATCGGCATTCAGGTCATACAGCGAACCCAGCGCGCCCGCCTTGGCATCAGCCGCGCCATACACGCAGCGGCCCACGCGCGCGTTGACCATAAGCCCCGCACACATGCAGCAAGGCTCGAGCGTTACATAGACCGTGCAATCGGAAAGGCGCCAGCGACCGAGCGACCGAGCGGCAGCGCACAGGGCCGCGAACTCTGCATGCGCCGAAGGGTCCTGGTCGAGCTCGCGACGATTATGCGCCCGCGCGACAATCTCACCCGCGTGCACCACCACAGCGCCAATGGGCACTTCGCCCACTGCCGCGGCGGCGCGCGCCTCGGCCAGCGCCTCGCGCATGAACTTCTCGTCGATTTCGGTGATCGTCATCGTTCGCCTTCCCTGCTGCAAATTCAAAACGATGCTATCATTACGACTCACGGAGAGATGGCAGAGCGGTTGAATGCGGCGGTCTTGAAAACCGTTGAGCGCGAGAGCGTTCCGGGGGTTCGAATCCCCCTCTCTCCGCCACTTCTAGTGATGCACCGGCGTCATGGTTCGTTCGAACAGCGCATCGACCACGTCGGCCATCTCGGGTCGACGCTCGAGGTCGTGACCCGACTCCCACCATATCGTGAAAAGTCGAATAATACCGCCGGCGACAAACTCAGACGTCGTCTCGAGTGACACGGGGGCCAGGGCATCCTCGGCAAGCACGTTCATCACACGCTCGCGGATGGAGCGGGCAATGCGGTCGCAAATAACGTTGGTCAACATGCCCGACATGCTGCTAGCCAAAATGTTATCCATGAGCTGCTCGTGCGCCAGAATCAAATCCATGGCATCGTCCAAAATCGCATGTCGAAGCGCGCGCACGTCCTCGGCAGACACTGCGCCGGCCTCATCGGGCTGTTTTTGCGGCAAGCCCGACATGAGCTCATCGATATAAAAGGCGAAGTAATCGTTTTTATCGCGAAAGTGCTTATAGAACGTCGTGCGGCGAATCATGGCCCGGTCGCACAGCATAGCAACCGTCAAATCCTCAAACCGATGCTCTTCCAAAAGCTCGGTAAAGGCATCGAACAGGGCACGATAGGTTTTCTTGATGCGAAGATCCATCCGTATCGCCATCCTCAAGGCGTAGACAGCATTCCTTAATATGTCGCATATCTTACACCTGTACCAACCGTTCGATATTGGCGCCCCCTCCCTGGTTGAAACATAACGCTTACCGGAAAGTTCGGCACCGCCAAAGGTTGCGGGTATACTAGATACGCTATACCAACAACGGCAGGCGCAAAACGCCGCTGCCATTCGAAACGGAGACATCATGGCTACCATCATCATCGGTATCGTTGTTGTCGTTGTGATTGTCTGCGCCATCGCCGGCATCTACAACAACATGGTCACCAAACGCAATCGCATCGATAATGCCTGGCAGAACATCGACACGCAGCTGCAGCGCCGCAACGACCTGATCCCCAACTTGGTGGAGACCGTCAAGGGCTATGCCAAGCACGAGCAGGAGACGCTCTCCGCCGTGATCAGCGCGCGCAACACCGCCGTCAAGGCGACCACGCCCGAGGCCAAGATGGAAGCAGACAACGTGCTGACCGGTGCGCTGCGCCAGCTCTTTGCCGTAGCCGAGGCCTACCCCGACCTTAAGGCGAACACCAACTTTACGCAGCTCCAGGCATCGCTCGAGGATACCGAGAACAAGGTGAGCTACGCGCGCCAGAGCTACAACGATTGCGTGCTCAGCTACAACAACGCTATCCAGACGTTCCCGGCCGTCATCTTTGCCGGCATCTTCCAGTTTAAGGAGCGCCAGGGCTTCGAGGCAGCTGAGGCCGCCCGCCAGGCTCCGACCGTCAAGTTCTAGCGAGCCGTTGACGCATCTACAGCCGTTTATGCATAAACCGCCCCGTCGAATGCATACTTCGACGGGGCGGTTTCCTTTGTCGCGAAGGTCCCCCTCTAAGCGCCGTGCATTTTTGGGAGTATTCAACATAACCAAGAGCTTCGGACACCGCAGCAGAGGCGTTAGATAGCGAATACCCCTGCAGCTCGAGACCCAGCAGCCCATAACCCCGCTTATTATTCGCAAAAAGCATCGACGAGCACGGATTTTTGCCCGAACGTCGGTATGCAGGGGCCTTCGATTGCAGAATACTCGCAAAAATGCACGTCGCCACCACCCCCACATGGCGCGAAGCAAAACAAAAGCGCGGCCAAAAGGCCGCGCACCATCTTTAATTCAGATCTATATTGCCCGTAACGGCAGCGCCGAGGCAACGCAGGCCCGAGGGCGACCTTCCTTTCCGGCGCACTCCGCAGGACGAAAGAACCCCCGCCGCACGTAGTGCGCAGCGGGGGTTCTTTCATGTCCGAGGACGCGCCGGAAAGGAAGGTCGCCCTCGGGCAGGACAGCTAAGACTGCTTATGCGACGGTGTAAACCCAGTTGTGCTTATCCTCGACAGCACCGGACTGGATACCAGTCAGGGTCTCGCGAAGATTCTTCATCACAGGGCCGATCTCGGTGTAGCCAGCCGGGAAGGTCACGGTCTCGTCGGCGCCGTAAACCTTGTTGTCGATCTCGCCCACCGGGGAGATGACGGCAGCGGTGCCGCACAGGCCGCACTCCACAAAGGTGCCGGCCTTGACCTCGGCCCACTCGACGGGGCGCTGGTCAACGGTCATACCCAGGTCCTCGGCGACCTGAACGAGCGAGCGACGGGTGATGGAGGGCAGGATGGAGTCGGTGTGCGACTGCGGAACGACGAGCGTGCCGTCCTCCTTCACGAACAGGACGTTGGCGCCACCGGTCTCCTCGACATAGGTGCGCGACTCGGAGTCGAGATACAGGTTCTCGGCATAACCCTCGCGGTGAGCCTCCATCGTAGGCTTGAGGGACATGGCGTAGTTGAGGCCGGCCTTGATGTTACCGGTGCCGTGCGGTGCAGCACGGTCATACTCGGAAACACGCAGCTTAACGGGCTTAAGGCCACCCTTAAAGTACGGACCGACCGGGGTCACGAGAATACGGAACGTGTACTCAGGAGCGGGAGCCACGCCGATCACGTCACCGGAGCCAATCATAAACGGACGCACGTACAGGGTCGCACCGGAGCCAAAAGGCGGAACCCAGGCGGCGTTGGCAGAGACAACCTGCTTGACGGCCTCGACGAACTTGTCCTTGGGGAACGGGGGCATCTCCAGACGCTGGGCGGAGTTATACATACGCTCGGCGTTCATGTCGGGACGGAAGCAGACGATGCTGCCGTCCTCGGCGGTGTAGGCCTTCAGGCCCTCAAAGACCTCCTGGCAGTAATGGAAGATGCCACCGCACTCGGAGACGTGCAGGGTATGGTCGGTGGTCAGGCCGCCCTCGTCCCACTCGCCATCCTTCCAATGGGCCTCGTAGCTGTAGTCGGTCTTCATGTAGCCAAAGCCGAGGCTACCCCAATCGATATCCTTCTTCTCGACAGTCATATGTCGCTCCTTACATACACAGTTGCAAACTCGCGAACTCGCACGCAAGGACCGAGGCCGACCGCGTCGCAACGTCGCACGCCCGGAGCGTAGAGCCGGACGGGACACGCGGGCAACACCAAAGCCCATGGCACGTCGATTCGCATGCACGAGATTGTACTCCGCACGCGCGTAGGATAAAACGTTTTTCTTTAACTAACTAAAGTATTTTCATTTGCTTCGGGATTCACCGGGGTAAATAGGCATCCTCCAAGCCGCGGCGTCCACTCGCCCCATGCGCCCCGCGACCGCCCTATCGATATACTCTAAAGTCGAGACGATGATTGGAGCCCCCTTGGCAACTCAGAACAAACGCGAACACTTGACGGAAGACCTGCTCAAGCGGCTGTTGGCCAGTTCGAGCATCGACGCCTATCTTGACGAAGGCGAAACCGTCGACCAAACGCTTCCCTCGTACTTGCGCTGCCTCATCGACGAGCGCCGCATCAAGCGCTCGGACGTCGCACGCAACTCGGGCCTTAACCCGACCGTTGTGTACGACATCTTTGCCGGCAAAAGCCGCCCCGGCCGCGACCACGCCATCATGTTGGCACTCGGCATCGGCTGCACGCTTCGAGAGACGCAGCGTCTTCTGAGACTCGACAGTGTCGCCGAGCTTTGGTGCAAGGATCGCCGTGATGCCATCGTCATCT
Organism: uncultured Collinsella sp.; assembly: GCA_958437495.1. Lineage (GTDB taxonomy): Bacteria > Actinomycetota > Coriobacteriia > Coriobacteriales > Coriobacteriaceae > Collinsella. Next base: position 95,852 of record CAUBOH010000004.1, read on the forward strand.
GGTGCATCGAACGCGGCATGAGTCGCGCTTGCACCGATGACGAGCTTTACCGCTTGGGCGAAAAAACGCTTTTGGGAACCAATCCACTCAAATAAACGCCCACGTCTGTGCGAGCCCCGTAACACTATCCTCTCCATACGCGATTCAGTTGCCAACTGAACAAACAGAACAATCGTTGTCATATCATTCTTGGGGCATTTGCCCAGCTACCATGAAGGGAGGACGGCTTGAACGACAACCAGCTCATGCATGCCATGAGTCTTGACGACACCTATCGCGTCGAGCAGGTGCTCGCGCGCGGCGAAGACGGCATTACTGAACTCGTCACGATTGACGGAGCCGGTCCCTTCGTGCGAAAGAAGATTCGACAAGAGCTTGCCCGCCGCAATGTATGGTCGGCACTCACCGAATGCAGCTCGCCCCGCCTTCCCCGCGTCGAGGCGACCTACGAACTACCCGAGCACTTTGTTGTCGTCTACGACTTTGTGCCAGGTCGGTCGCTTTCCAAAGTTATCGAAACCGATGGACCGTTGACGCCGGAAGAGGCAACGTCGCTTGGCATCGAGCTTTGCGAGGCAGCCGAGGAGCTCCACAGACACGGTATCGTCCACCGTGACATCTCCCCCAACAATATTGTGATGGCTGCGGACGGAGCGCATCTTATCGACCTTGGCATCGCCCGCATGCGCGTCGAGGGGGCGAGCAAGGACACGACCTCCCTCGGAACCTGGGGCTTTGCCTCGCCCGAACAATACGGCTTTGCCCAGACCGATGCACGAAGTGATGTCTACTCCATCGGACGCGTTCTTGGCTTTGCGCTTACGGGCGTTCGTCCTGATGACGAGGCTTATGAGCAGATTCTTAAGAAGAATCTTGATAATGCACCCGCTACGCTCGTCCATGCCATCGCGCGTGCCTGCTCGTTTGAGCCAAGCGCGCGATTCCAGTCTGCGGCAGAGATGGCAGGGGTGCTCTCCGGCTCGTCCCAACCGGGAAACGATAGAGCATCTTCTGGCACAGACGAGCAAACCGGCCATGCCCAAATGGCAGCGGGCACGAATGCGCCTAAGCGCAACCCAGATAAAAGCAGGACGCAGACCTTTGGCGGCTTGTTGCTAAAACTGGCACTCGTCACTGCAATGCTTGCCGGGCTGATGGCAGTCGGCGCGATTGCCATCTCGACGTTTCACGCCGGCCGAGAAAACGACAACGGGCCCACGTCCTCATCGCAAGCCAACCAGTCTGACGGCGTTTCGACATCCAAAAAAGCAAATTCGACAAGCGATGCCAACCGTTTGTCGGCGGAGCTCTCAATTGTGGAATCTGGCTGGTCAGCAGACGATTTTGGGTACGTCCATTTTGGTATCGGGCTCAAAAACTCTGCCGGATCCGCCGCCATCGAGTATCCCACCGTGAGAATCTGCGGATACGATGCGGACGATAACGTGATTTTTACGGATGAAAAAACCTACAGCGCCATCGAGCCCGGCCAGACCGTCTACTTTGGCGATCAGACGGGAAATGGCACCGCTCCCGCGCGCGTTGAGTTCGAAACCGTCACACCCAGCGGCGTTGCACTTGCCACCGCCACCGAAGCGCCGGTGTACGAAATTTTCGATATCACCGAATCCGCTGGGGCAGACGGCATGCAGTCATTCTTGGCAAAGCTCAAACTCCAAAGCGCCCCGAGCGGCTTTGATAAGACTCAGGTTTTTCTATCGGCCATTTTGCGTGACAAACAAGGCGAGATTATTGCCGGCTATAACAATTTTTGCGACTGCCCCGCCGTCGGCTCGACGGTCCCTGTTTCGATCGACGTCAACAATCCGCCCACGCACGCAAGCTGCGATATGTACGCCGCCCAGTGGTAAGGTCCGGGGTGCCGTTCGCCGACAGCATCTCCGATTCAGTTGGCAACTGAGGAATCACAGCTCTCGTAGCCACACAATAAAATGACCAGCGCTGCCAAATGATCGCCAAAAGCGGAACAGGGTCTCAAGGCGCCCCAACGCCCTAAACCCTTTCGATTCTTCCGAGTCGTTTCCCTTCCTAAGCGTGAGTTATATCCGACGAGCTGGCGAACGCGACCATACGATTTTCATGGAAGGCAGATATGGCTTTTTGCCCAAAATGCGGAAATGAGTTACGCCCCGGCCTGCATTTTTGTCCCAAATGCGGTTCAGAGATAGATATCGTCAGGTACACTCCAGAAACCCGCCGAACCGACCCCATCGAGCCCGTCCCCGACAACACTCCCTCTGGTGAGGCAAGCAATATCCCTCCGATTCCCCACAATTCTACGAACAATGCCGCCGCAGACGAGCTGTCTGACAGCCTGGCAACGGCCGCAGACGCGCTTGGCGGACTAGCAGCAAAGGCCGGAGCCATCGCGGCCGGCGCCGTGGGCGAACTCGCTAGCCGCGCAAAAGATGCCCTTGATGACGCCACGGCAAGCGCCGCTGGCAAACAGGAAGTGAATCCTACGGTGAATGATTCTCCGTCCGGATATCGGGATGCCGCCGGGGGCGACGAAGCCTTTGAGTCGCAGCCACCAAATACAGTTCACAGCAAAGGCGCCTCGAAAGTTCTTGGTTCTATCTCCCGCAAATACTCGGCCTCGATATCACAAGCTCAGAAAAAACTCAGGGCAAATCACGCACCCCAACACCCTTGGCGGATCCTTGGAATAGCCGGCATCGGCATAGCAATAGTTGCCATCTTTACAGTCGCAGCGATCGTGCTCGGTGCAAATGGCTCAAAGAAAACCAGCGAATCCGTTCAGGATGCCCCGAGCTACCCAGTCCATCTTTCCGTAGACTGCAGCGAGAATCTCCTCTTCTCTCGCTACGACCTTGCCATCTACGTTGATTCAGAAAAAGTCGGGACCCTCGATCATGGAGCCAAAGATTCATGGGACCTCACGCTCGACAAGGGGCAGCACACGCTTAGGGTCCAGAAAGCGGACGACTCAAGCGTCGACGGAAGGAAAACATTCAAGGTCGATCAGAACGAAAAAGTCAGCTGCACCGTATATCCAAAACATGACCAGATTGAAATTAGCCTAAAAGTAAAGGCATCAACCGATAGCGGAGACAGCACAAAGGAACCATCACAGACAACCGAAAAGAAGAAAGAGAAAAAGGAAACGGACAGCGAGCCTACCCAAAAGAAGGAGACCGAAGAAGCAGAAACGGAGGATACTGACTCTCCCGAGCAAAATGCCGAGGCCGCACAGCCCGCTTCCGAACAAGATACCGTACTGACAACGGCCAATTGCCCCGATCTTGCGACGCTGCTCTCCTCCAGCGACATGGACGCGAGTTGGTTTGTGTCCAAGTATGCGGGCAAGACTATTGAGTTTGACGGCAATATCGCCTACCTCGCCCCGCACGCTAACTACAACACGCGCTGGGATGTTTTGATCAACGCCGGCGACTATGACCCCAACCATGCTCAAGGTCCCGAAATGCAGTACGAAAACGTCAATACCTTTGACATGGGATTTGACGACAGTCTCGATGAAATCCGCACCGGCACAAACGTACACATCAAGGCAATAGTTAAGGATTACAACGCATCGACGTGTCTGCTTCACCTGGATCCCGTCTCGATGTCGGCACGTTAAGGAGTTGACAATGGCATACTGCCCAAACTGTGGGACAAAACTCGTTGATGGCGATGTCTTTTGCGGAAACTGCGGAAAGCGCATCGAAGCAGCCGCGGCACCCTGTGAACCCGTTTTCTCGCAAGCGCCCACCAGGGAGAGCGAGTCCCTCACAAAAGAAACGAAACCAAAATCCAGTATTACGCGCTGCCCCGCTTGCGGCGAGATTGTCGACAAGAATGCGGTCATCTGCCCCTCATGCGGCTTCGGAATCCGTGATGTGGCAGACGGGTCGATTGCGCTGCTTTCGCAAAAGCTCGACCTGATTGAGAGCAAGCGACCTCAAAAACGTAAGAAGGACGAAAACGACACCATCTCGGCAACCGATGAACGGAAGATCAGCCTGATTCGGAGCTGGCCCATTCCCAACAGCAAGGATGACCTTATCGAATTCGCCGCCATGGCAAGCGGCAACTGCATCGCTCCCCCAAAACTTGGCAACGACCGCATCGCTGCAGAGGACGCGCTCGCCGAAGCATGGCACTCCAAATTTGATCAGGCATACGCAAAAGCGGAGCATCTCTTTGGCGACAGCGACGAGTTCGCGTTACTCGTAGACCTCAAGACGGGCATCCAAAGGAGAACGATTATCTCTAGGCTTCGCGCTTGGGGTCCTTGGATTGCATATGGATTGATTATGGCAGCCCTCTTCGGATTCTTGGGCATCATGTCCGCTTGTTCAGGGGAGTAAATCATGGCTAATCAAAATCGTGCCGGCATGATGGATGAAATCTGCTGCGACGAGAAGGACTACCTCATCTGGAAATGGCGGCCCGCAAACAATGTGCGCCGAGAAAACGCAATTCGCTGGGGATCGTCACTCCGCGTGCGCGAGGGCTCCGTTGCCGTTTTCATCTGCCGTCGCAAGGGGCAAGACGCAATCCAAGAGTTCATCGAGGGGCCTTTTGATGAGGCGCTCAACACCTCCAACCTGCCTATCATCGCAAGCTTTGTCGCGGCGGCATATGGCGGTGGCACACCGTTTCAGGCAGAGGTTTACTTCATCAATCTTGCCAAGGTTGTTCAATCACGTTTTGCCGTGCGCTACTTCGATGTGTTCGACCAGCGGTTCCCTGATTTTGGAGTACCCGTTGCCGTGCGAGGGACCCTTACTTTCAAAATCGCCGACTACCGCGAATTCATCGAGCTCCACCGTCTTGATGAATTCACGCTCGAAGACTTTCAAAGTCAGGTTCGCGATGCGGTCTCGCGTAGAGTTAAATCTCTTGTCGCCAATATGCCTTCAAAACTCGGAATCCCTCTTTTACAGCTCGCTGGCCGCACCGACGACCTCTCAGAACTTGTCCACGATGACCTTTCTCCGCAGCTGCACAAGGTCTTTGGCATAGAGCTTTCGTCTTTAGACATCGCCGCCATCGACGTGGACGAAGAGAGCGACGGCTACGCTCGGCTCATGACGGTAACACGCGATGTAACCGAAGCCACCGTTCAGGCCCAAACCGAAGCCAATATCAAGAACATCCACGACATGCAGCGCGTTCAGATGGAAAACCTGCAAGAACGCTTGCGCATCGAGCGCGAAGAGGGACAGTATCGCGTCCATAAACAGACTCAAACTGCCAACTTCCCCGCCTATCAGGTGGAGGCGCAGACCACCGTTGGCGTCGCCGGCGCAGAAGCGCTCGGCCATATGGGTGAAAACGGGGCTGCGAGCATCGGCCTCGGCGGCGGTGGCAACGGCGGCATGGACATGGCTGGGATCGCCGCGGGCATGGCCATAGGCGGTTCCGTTGGTCGGAACATCGCCGAAGCGATGGACAACATGATGGGCAACACTCCGGCGGGAATCTCCGGTTCCCCCGTTCCCCCACCCATTCCGCGGCAAGATCGTTTTTACGTTGCCATCAACGGTGCGGCAACCGGACCGTTCGACCTCATCACACTGAGCTCCATGGTTGCCTCAAAATCGCTTACCTCCGAATCTCTCGTTTGGCAGGAGGGCATGACAACCTGGATGCCCGCAAAAACCGTTCCCGCAATTGCAGCACTCTTCAACAACGGCCCCACCCCACCGCCGATTCCAGTTGATTAAGTTGCTGCGCGACGCTTGCTGCCAAGCGCATCGCGCGCCCACTTCCCCTCAAACGCAAACGGGATCCGTCGACTCCAAGCGACGGATCCCGTTTTGTTTTTGACTATGTAGTGCAACTGTTAGCATGTGGCTTTTCGCGCGCAAATACTATGCAGCTTGTTTTTTGCCCAGCTTGGCCTTGACCAAACCGACCACGGTCGGGATGATCGACACGGCAACGATGCCTACAATCAGCAGCTCAAAGTGCTCCTGCACAAAGGGGATACCGCCAAAGAAGTAGCCCAGCAGTGTAAAGAGCGTTGACCAGGTAATGCCACCCAGCACGTTAAAGATAACGAAGTTGCGCCAGTGCATGCCGCCCATACCGGCAATAAAAGGCACAAAGGTGCGGATAAACGGGAAGAAGCGGCCCAGGAAGATGGCCAGGTGACCCCACTTGTCCAAAAAGTCCTCGGACTTTTTAATGCGCTCGGGCGTCATGGCCTTGACCTTGCCCGAAGCGATAATCTTTTTGCCAAAGAAGTGACCGATCATAAAGTTGCACTGGTCGCCCAGGATGGCTGCAGCCCATGCGACGGCCAGCAGGGCCACGATGTTAAAGCCACCGTTATGAGCAAAGAAGCCCGAAGCAAACAGCAGCGAATCGCCCGGGAGAAACGGGAAGAACACCACGCCTGTCTCAATGAAGATAATGAGGAACACGCAGCCGTAGGCCATAAGCGGGCCGGCGGCGATCCAGCTGGCGATCGCGGTGCGCGGGTCTTTGAGCAGCTCAGCGATAAAATTGATGAAACCCATGAAGTAAAACCTCTCAGTTGTGGGCGCGGATACGTCCAAGTTGACCAGTATACGGTTGCGGCGCCCCCTCGTGCGCAACCCCACAAAAGCATGACTCCATTACCAGCAAGTTTGCATAACTGACACCTGTTGCGCAATGCCGTCAAGATTGTTCTTCCTAATCCCTAGCGAATCGCTATACTTTATTGAATCGCATTGCCATGGCGCTAAGGGAGGGCGGCCGGTGAGCTTTATCAATACCATTCGCGAGGACATCAAGACCGTCCAGGCGCAAGACCCCGCCGCGCAAAACGGTCTGGTCATCTTCCTTTCCTATCCTGGCCTGCACGCCAAGTGGAACCACGTGCCCGAGCACTGGCTCTGGGAGCACGGTCATCGCTCGCTCGCCCGTGTGCTCTCTCAAATCACCCGCCACATCACCGGCGTCGAGATTCACCCTGCCGCGCAGATCGGCAAGCACTTCTTTATCGACCACGCCATGGGCGTCGTCATCGGCGAGACCACCATCGTGGGCGACAACTGCGTGCTCTACCAGGGCGTCACGCTCGGCGGCACCGGCAACGAGACCGGCAAGCGCCACCCCACCCTGGGCAACAACGTCACCGTGGGCACGGGTGCCAAGGTACTCGGCAACATCCGCATCGGCAACAACGTCAAGATCGGCGGCAACTCGGTTGTCGTTAAGGACGTGCCCGACAACTGCACCGTCGTTGGCGTGCCGGGACGCATCATCAAGCGCAACGGCTGCCGCGTGTTCGAGGAGAGCTTCGACGCCAAACAGCATCGCGAGTACATGCCCGACGATGCCGCCGAGCAGTCTGCGCTCAACCGCCAGGGCATCACCGAAAATGCCCGCCGCGTCAAAGAGCTCGAGAAAGAGGTGGCCGAGCTCAAGGCCCTCGTCGCCAAGCTCGTGGACGAGCGCTAGGAACGCGAGCGGCACAAAACAACATCGGCACCGACGCAAAAGGCGCGCCAGGGAATCCATCCCCGGCGCGCCTTATTTCCAATGCGACAAAGGGGCCGTCCCTATGTCGCATTATGCGAACTGGCTCAGATAGAGGTCGGCGTAAGCACCCTCGGCAGCCAACAGTTCCTGATGCGTGCCTTGCTCGATGATGTTGCCGTGGTCCATGACCAAAATCAGGTCGGCATCCACGATCGTCGACAGGCGATGCGCGATCACAAAACTCGTGCGCCCGCTCATGAGCGCGTCCATGGCGCGGCCGATGGCAAGCTCAGTGCGCGTGTCCACGCTTGAGGTCGCCTCGTCCAGGATGAGAATCGCCGGGTTGTTGAGCAGCACGCGCGCAATGGTCAGCAGCTGGCGCTGGCCCTGACTAATGCTCTCGGCATCGTTGGCCACCCGCGTGTCATAACCCTGCGGCATGGTGCGCACAAAGAAGTCGACCTGCGCGGCGCGGGCGGCCGCGACAATCTCCTCGCGCGTCGCCTCGGGACAGCCATAGGCGATGTTCTCGGCAATCGTGCCATCGAACAGCCAGGCATCCTGCAACACCATGCCAAACTGCTGGCGCAGCTCGCCGCGGTCCATGCGGCTCGTGTCCACACCGTCGAGCGTAATGCGGCCGCCGTCGATCTCGTAAAAGCGCATGAGCAGGTTGATGAGCGTGGTCTTGCCCGCACCCGTGGTTCCAACCACGGCGATCTTTTGGCCCGGCTCGGCGGCAAACGACACGTCGCGCATAAGCGGCTTGTCGGGCGAATAACCAAAGCGCACGTGCTCAAAAGCGACGCGGCCCTCAACGCGACCCGGCAGCTTGGCAGCCTCGTCCGGTAGCGGATCGGCCTCCATCTCGGGCTCATCGAGCAGGTCGAACACGCGCTCCGCACTCGCCAGCGCGCTCTGCAGCGAGTTAAAGGTAAACGACAGCTGCGTCATGGGTTCGGACGCCTCGTAGATAAACTGGAAGAACGCCTGGAACACGCCGACGGTCATGTGGCCGGCGACCAGCATGCTGCAGCCCACCAGCGCGATCACGATCTGCGCCAAACGGCCGATAAAGCGCACCGCAGGACCGACGGCATTGATCATAAAGTCGGCCTTGGTACTCACGCGCGCCAGCTCCCTCGAGGCCTCATGCACTTCGGCAGAGCTCTGACGCTCGCGGTTAAACGCGCGAATCACCAGACGGCCCGAATAGCCTTCCTCGACCGCACTCGTAATCTTGGATACCCACTCCTGGCGCTCGCCGGTCACGTCATGTGTGCGACGCGAGACCACTTTGGTCACCAGCAGCGACAACGCCGTAAAGAACAAAAAGACCAGCGTGAGCGGCACGCTAAACACGAACATCACGCCCACGGCGCCCACCACGGTGCCGATCGACACCAGCAGCTGCAGCAGTCCGCGCTGCATGCTTTCGGACATCTTGTCCAGATCGTTGGTCGCGCGGCTGACGACCTCGCCGGGACGATGCGCGTCAAAATAGGCGAGCGGCAGACGATTGAGCTTTTGAGCAATGCGGTTACGCAGACGTAGGTTGAGGCGTTCGGCCACGCTCGACATCAAAAAGCTCTGGAGTGCGTAGAACGAGGCGGCGGCGGTCCAGATCATAAAGTAGATGAAGATGGTCCTGCCGCAGTTCTCCCAAGTGATACTGAAGGTGGTGTCGTTGGCAAACGCCAGCTTCACGTGTCCCCACAGCTCATCGATGACGCGGGCGCTGTACGCCGGCGCCGCGGTGTTAAAGATGGCGTAGAACACAATGCTCGCGAACACGAGGTAGAAGCGCCAGTGATCGCCGGCGGCCTCGCTCCACAGACGGCGCACCGTCGCCCAGGTGTCGCTGGGTTTCTCGTCCTCGTCCTCGTCGCCCACATCGCGCATGCGTTCTGCCTCAGCGCGGGCGCGCTCGTCCTCGGCGCGTTCGTTTTCCTCGTAGAGCGCTTGGCGGCGAGCCTCGCGCTCGGCTGCAGCCTTGGCGGCATCATCCAGACCGGGCGCGACCGCCGTCTCCTCAGCCGTCCCTGCCGCCACGACGTCATTAACGACGACCTGCTTCTTGATCTCCTCGGTCACGCTACTCACCTCCCTTCATCTGCGATTCCGCGATGGCGCGGTACACCTCGCAGGTCTCCATCAGCTCGTCGTGCGTGCCCAAGCCCACGACCTCGCCATCCTTGAGCACCACGATCTGGTCGGCATGCAGAATCGTCGAGATACGCTGCGCGATGATGAGCACCGCGGCATCGCGCGTCTCGTCCTGCAGCGCATGGCGCAGGGCCGCGTCGGTCTTAAAGTCCAGGGCCGAAAAGCTATCGTCGAAGATATACAGATCAGCGTGCTTCATGAGCGCACGGGCGATGGCCAGGCGCTGGCGCTGACCGCCCGAGAAGTTCGTACCGCCCTGCGCCACCGGGGTATCGAGTCCCTGCGGCTGGTCGAGCACAAAGGTGCTCTGGGCAACCTGCAGCGCGTGAAGCATGTCGGCCTCGGTCGCACCCCCGTTGCCATAGCGCAGGTTGCTCGCCACCGTGCCCAAGAACAGCCATGCCTTCTGCGGCACGTAAGCGATATGCCCGCGAATCTCGTCTTGCGAAAGGTCACGCAGGTCAACATCATTGAGGCGAATGGCGCCCTTCGTGGCATCGTGGAAACGCAACAAGAGCTTGGCCACCGTCGACTTGCCCGAACCCGTCGAGCCTACAATTGCCGTAGTCTGGCCACGGCGACAGGCAAAGCTCAGGTCGCACAGGGTGTCCTCGTCGGCGTCGTCAAAACGGAACGACATATGGTCGAACACGGCGACCGCGCCTGCTCCGTCCTTTGAGTCGGACGCGCCTGCGTCGAGCGTTCGCTCGCCATCGACGATGCTCGGCTCTATCTGGAGCACCTGCTGCGCGCGGTTGAGGCACGCCGCGGCACGAGGCAACGTCAGGATCACTATCTGCGCCATCATCACAAAGAACAGGATCAGGATCGCGTATTCCAACACGGCCGAGATGCTGCCGATTTGCATGGCGTGGACGCCCACGCGGTTGCCTCCCACCCACAGCACCGCCACCTCGGCGATGTTCATCAGAAAGAAGCTGGAGCTATCGAGGCCCACAAACAGGTGGTTGACCTTGATGGCGTTGGCCGCGTAATCGCTAAACACCTCGTCTAGGCGCTGCTCCTCGTGGCGTTCCTTGTTAAACGCGCGGATGACGCGCACGCCCACGATGTTCTCGCGCAACACCACGTTCATACGGTCGATAAAACTCTGCAAGCGCATAAAAATCGGCGCTGCGTTGGCGACCGTAAAGACCGCTGCCACCAGTACAATCGCTACGACTGCGCCCAGCAGCGTGCCCATGGCGGGATCGATATGCCAAGCGAAGATGATGCCCGCCACGGCCAAAAACGGCACCGGCAGCACCAGCTGAATTGTCTGCAGAATCGCCTGCTGGATCACGTTGATGTCGTTGAGCGAGCGCGTGATCATCGAGCCGGTGCCAAAGCGCTCAAAGTCGCTTGCAGACAGCTCGAGTGACTTGTCGTAGACGGCGTTGCGGATGTCACAGGCCACGTTGGCCGCCAGGCGAGCCGAAAGATAGCAGCCCAGCACCGCGCCACCGCTGGCCATGCCGGTCGCGACAAGCATGTACAGACCGTTGCGCAGGATGTAGTCGACATCACCCGTCGTGATGCCGGTATTGACCATATTCGCCAACATCGTAGGCACCAGCAGCGTGCCGACGTTATCTATCAGCAGCACAAACAGTGTCACCGCAATCAGCCCGCGATACGGCCTCATAAACCTCATTAAGAGTCGCACGTCTCCCCCTCTTCTTGTTTTTCCGCTTGGCTCTCGGCGGCCATCTGCTGTTTAAACGCCTCGCACTCCTCGTTGAGCACGTGGGAAAACTTGCCGACCAGGCGCATAATCTCACGCTGTTCCCAGGGTTCGAGCGCGCCAAAGGCACGCTGTTCGGCTTTAACCGCCGGCAACGCATAGTGCTCGGCGAACCGTCGGCCCTCATCGGTCAAACAAACGACCTTATTCTTGCGGCTGCCTTCGGCAAATTCCAGCGTCGCGAGCCCTCGCGCCGTCAGGGTTTTATTTGCCGAGTTAATGGTCTGCTTGCTATAGAACAATTCGCTCGTGAGTTGGCTCACGGCAACGTCTTCGTCCGCCGTGCTGATATCGACGAGCATCCAATAGGCGCAATCCGAAAGGCCGCAGGCACGCGCGAACTCTGAGTAAATACGGTCGAGCCCGTTGAGCATCCGGTCAAAATCGACCGACGTAACCGCGCAATCCATCTCTCCCACCATTCGATAGTCCGAATTTTGACTAATTGAAGTTTCAGATTAGTCCGAGTTTTGACTATCGTCAAGGGCGTCATTCGCAGCGCGCAAGCTATACAACATATCGACAAAAAAGACCGCCGGCGCGGGGGCAGCGCCGGCGGTCATGAGAGGAAATCGATTATTTGCTGCTAGGCGGCGACGGCCTCGTAGACCGTAGCGCCCGAGAAGCTATCGTGCAGGCTCTTGCCGCAGATCCAAGGCAGCTCGACGACCTCGCAGACCGTGTTGACCAGCTCGGAGCAATCAGTAAAGTGGCCCTTATCGTTGAGGGCCTCGCAATCCTGAACACGCCAATAGCCATCGGTGTGCGTGATGTAGTACTCGTGATCGTTGATCGACACGAAAGCGCGCGTCTTGGAACGCAGCAGCTTCAGAAATCCTTCGAAATCGGTCTCGACGACATCTCCAGCCTGGAACATGATAGTTACCTCCTGGCCCGGCGCCACCACGGCGCGTTGATAAACGTTGGCACTCCTTTAGTAAAACCTTTATCAGAAGTTATGCGGGCATCATTTAGGCAAGTGGTAAAAAACCGCAGGGTAGACGGGATAAAACGTTTAACCATCCCACTGGTTTATCACATTCTGACTGCAGTTTTATGCAAGCCGACTTTTCCGATTGGTGGCTATTACTGTTTGGAGTCCTCTGCGCGATTACGGCTACGGCACGACGGGTAAGAACGGAGCATCTGCAACGTCATCGCTAGGAGAACCCATGGAGACCATCGAAGCGCTCATCCACCGCCGCAGCTGCCGCAAATACAGCGACCGCCCTGTCGAGGCCGAGAAGCTCGCACGCATTATCGAAGCCGGCCAGTATGCACCGAGCGGCATGGGGCGCCAACCGGTGACGTTTGTCGCCGTTACCGATCCGGCGACCGTCGAGCGCCTCTCGCAGCTCAACGCCCAGGTTATGGGCAGCGATGGCGATCCCTTCTACGGGGCCAAGACCGTTGTGGTAGTGCTCGTCGACCGCAGCGTGCCCACGCATCTGGAAGACGGCTCGCTTGCCATGGGCAACCTGCTCAACGCGGCTTATGCGCTGGGTGTCGATTCGTGCTGGATCCACCGCGCGCACGAGGTCTTCGACTCGCCCGAGGGTCTGGAGCTGCTGGCCAGCTGGGGTCTGCCCGCCGACGGTAGCCTACGCGGCGTCGGTCACTGCATTCTGGGCTATGCCGAGGGCGCGCTTCCCGAGGCAAAGCCTCGCCGCGACAATGTGGTGTATGTAAGGTAATTAGTTCCGCCGTTCTAACGAACGGCGGACCCGCTGACGCTGCGCGAGCGCCACTCGCAACTTATCTTGCCGATGGAGTTGTCGTCGTTTCGTTCGTGTGAGTCGTTTCGGCGCCGTCGTCTTGTTCGTCCTCGTCCTTTTGCGCATCGGCGATGGTGGAGGCCGCCGCAACGATACCGCGCTGGGGCGCGACGCCCGTCTGGGTCTGAACGCCCTCGACAACTTCCGTGCCTGCATGCGCGAGCTCGGGCGACTTGAACATTGCGTCCAGATTGGCCCCGCCGCCGGCGTAACCAAGCGCCGCGAGCGCGATGACAATCACCGCAACAACGACCGCGATCGGAACATAGCGATGCCAGCCTGCGGGATTGAGGCCGCTACGGCGAGCAGCGCCACGGCTAATGTAGCCGAGCGTTCCATCGTGCTTGAGCTTTGACCCCACCACACGCTTACGGCCCCACAGCGACGATTCGGCCTGCATGGCCAAGCGAGCGCTTGCCGAAGGATAACCATATTTAGTGCGTTTGAACGAACCGTCGAAGCCCGAGGCGCTTTTGCCCCACGTCCGCGAAGTCGTGCGGCGGTTGGCCGGCGCCGCGGGTTTTCGAGCCCGATTTGTTTTTGAAGTCTCCGCCATACGCCCCCGCACGCCGTAACAGAATCGAAACAATGCTGCTTTGGACTGTAGCACACGTACCGCACGCGGTCACGGGTACCTCGCTTAACGGTCGTCGTCCTTCAGCAGGCGCCACAGGGTCGTACGGCTTATGCCTAGCACTTCGGCAGCACGGGTCTTGTTGCCGTGAAGGTGGCCTACGACCAACCGCGCGATATCGCGCTCGGTATCGACCAGAGGCCGCAAGATATACAAATCGCTTTCGAGCGTCGGGGCACCAAAGGTCGCGGTCTTGATAACGTCCTCCTGGGCAAGTACCTCTTCTGCCACCGCCCGCTCGGCCGTGCCCGTCCCCACTAATATATAAAGTCGTTCCGAAACCTCGCGCAACTGTAGATAGTTACGGGGCCATCGATAGGCATCGAGTGTCTTTGCCGCCGCGGACGACAAGGCAGGTGTTGCCGTCTCAAACATATCTGCCAGATACTCCAGATAGCGTGCAACCTTTTCCGACGCGCCGCCCTGCTCGGCAATCGCCGGCGCCACACTCACTGCACAGGCCAGACGCTCGGTTACAAAAGCAGCCTGATCGCTTTCGCCGCCGCCCGGCATATCGTTTGCCGTCAACACCACATGGCAACGAGTTGCGAGCGCCGTGTCGATCATTGCGGACACGAGCTCGCGCAGGCGCTGGGGCCCAACGGCATGCCAGCCGCCCATGCAAAGCGTCAGTCCCGTTTGGAATAGCGGCGATTCGGAACTTTTGAGCAGATGGCGCCAGCCGCGATCCGTAAGCTCATCGAGCGCAACGGACACAAAGGGCTGATCGGCATAGGGTCCATCCAGGTACAAACGTTTTGCAATCTGATCCTGTCCCGCGCCCAGCTCGCCCTCGAGCATAAGGGGCACCTCGCGCGCATAGCTCTCCCGTACGGGGGCAGCGACCGCCGCCGCGTCTTCGACGATGCCGTACGTGCTCGACTCGTAGCGAGCCTCGACTTCGTCGGCATTGAGCCACTCGATGCCCGCATGCGCCGCGGCGGCGCGCACCTCATGCGCCACGACCACCCAAAGCGCCCCGTGCTCCTTGGCCGTCGGGCGCACCGTCAAGCTCAACCGCATGCCCTCGTATCCCATCACCAGGCGCGCTCCATCGCCCACGCGAGCAAGACGCTTGGAAACAAAAGCGGCGACATCCTGCTCGAGCGAAGCATCGCTCATAGTCGAGATTACAACGCCACCGCGCTCGTCGATTGCCAGCGCCGATGCTCCGGCTGCGGACAATGCCTCGATCAGAATCTGTAGCTTGACATCGCTGTCCATGGTTCGCCCCGTCTCCAGCCACGACCCCTATCTGCGGCTTGGCATCTCAAGTGTTTCAAAATTGAACGATAATGTTCACCAAACACTATAGGGCCAGCGGCGCCTTCTTGCGAATATATGAATTGCCCCGCATCGCCATCCTGGCGGGGCGATAAGAGCTCTTCGGGACCTATTAACCTGCGGACAAGCCATACCCGCAAGAGCTCCTATCGCTCCACCGCAAGCATGCGCTCACCAGCAACTAGCACGAAAAAAGCTACTTCTCTACCAGATTCCCAGCACGTGCTGCATTCCCAAGCTCATGCACGCAATGCCAATCCAGCAGCAAAAGCCCAATGCGATGGGCTTGCCGCCCTTTTTGACCAGCTCGACGATATCGGTATTAAAACCAATAGCCGCCATGGCCATCACGATAAAGAACTTCGACAGCTCCTTGATGGGCGCCGTAAAGGACGCGGGAAGCTGAAGCACCGTGGTGATCACGCTCGCCAGCACAAAGAACAGCACAAACATGGGAAACGCGCGTTTAAGCGAGAACGTGCTTTTGGCGTCGCCGCCGGCCTTGCGCGCCAGACGCATCTGCCAGCATGCGAGGACCAACGTGATGGGAATAATGGCCAGCGTCCTGGTGAGCTTGACCACCGTGGCGCTCTCGAGCACATTGGCGCCGGGATGCATGCTGTCCCAAGCGCTCGCCGCAGCCGTTACGGACGAGGTATCGTTGATGGCGGTGCCGGCGAACAGGCCAAAGCCCTCGTTGGTCAGCCCGAGCATGCCACCGAGCGTCGGAAACACGAGCGCCGCGATAACGTTAAACAGGAAGATGACCGAAATAGCCTGGGCAATCTCGCGATCGTCGGCATCGATGACGGGCGCGGTCGCGGCGATGGCAGAACCGCCGCAAATCGACGAACCCACACCCACAAGCGTCGCGATCTTGCCCGGCACGTTCATGACGCGGCAGAGCACAAAGGCAATGACAAGCGAGGTCGAGATCGTTGCCACGATAATCGGCAGCGACTGGGCGCCCTTGGACAGAATCTGGGAGAGGTTCATGCCAAAGCCAAGCAGGATAACCGCGTACTGCAAGACTTTTTTGGACGTATAGGTGACGCCGGCGGCGAGCTGTTCGCGACGATTCTTGGGGAAGACGAGCGCCAGGACCATGCCAAAGAGGATGGCAAATACCGGTCCGCCGACCACCTCAATTTGTTTGCCGAGCAACGTCGCGGGGATAGCGATGATCAGGCAGAACAAGACGCCCTTCCAGCGCTCGCGTACGATATTCGCCAGTTGCATATGGGATTCCTTCTTTCTATTTCACGTTTGCGACGGTTTATGATACGGCAACATTGAGCGCAGCCTTTACGTAAACAACGACCAAGACGCCGCAATAGTTCTTGGGCAACAGCCGAATTACCCACCGCGGAAAGCTGATTCGCGGCATAATTAACAACTGACATATGAGTGTGATAGAACAGTTGCGAGGCGCTATGGAAGAATCGATGCACGTTGGCGAGCAGGAAACGAGCCTACAGGACCAGTCCTACCACACCATTCGACGCAAAATCGTCTACCTGGACTACAAGCCGGGCGAAAAACTGGGCGTCAAGCAGCTTTGCGACGACTTGGATATGGGGCGCACCCCTGTGCGCGAGGCACTGGTGCGTCTGGCTCAAGAGGGCCTGGTGCGCACCGTGCCCCAAAGCGGCACCTATGTTTCGCCCATCAACCTCACCCTTGCCGAAAGCGCCTGCTATATTCGCGAACACCTGGAAAAGCAGGTGATTGTGGAGTGCTGCGCCCGCGCCACCTCGGCAGGTATCGAACAACTCGACCGGGCCATCGCGCTGCAGGAAAAGGCCATGACCGAAGAGGATCGCATCGGATTCTTTTTAAGCGACAACCTCATGCACCGCATGATCTTTAGCATCGCGTGCCGCAGCACCGTGTGGTCATGGCTCGAGGAGACCAATGCCGACCTGGAGCGCTTCCGCTGGCTGCGTGCCGCCACGCAGACGCTCGACAATCAGGAGACTGTTAACGAGCACAAGCAAATCCGCCGCGCCATCGCCGGTCGCGATCCTATCGAGGCGAGCTTTTTGGTCAGCAAGCACCTGCACATGATGTTCCGCAACCAAACCGAGGTCCTGGACCAATTCCCCAAGTACTTCGAGACCAGCAAGCTCCGCTAAGCTGCCAAAAAGGGACAGGTTTATTTTGGCAGGTTTTATCCGGTCAAATGCAGCAAGGCCCGGCTCCGCCACAACGGAGCCGGGCCTTGGTCGTTAGAACGGCGGAATATTAGTTATTCCACGGTAACGCTCTTGGCCAGGTTACGGGGCTGGTCGACGTCGCAGCCGCGCAGGATGGCCACCTCGCGGGCGAGCAGCTGAAGCGGAACGCTCGCCGTGATGGGGCTGAACACGTCGCGGACGGCCGGCACGCGAATGATGCAGTCGGCGATCTTGTTGATTTCCTCGTCGCCCTCGGTGGCAACGACGATGACCTTGGCGCCGCGTGCCTTGCACTCCATGAGGTTCGACACGGTCTTGTCGTAGGTGGCACTCTTGGTGGCCACGGCGATGACAGGGAAGCCCGGGTCGATCAGGGCAATGGGGCCGTGCTTCATCTCGCCGGCGGCGTAGGCCTCGGCGTGCAGGTAGCTGACCTCTTTGAGCTTGAGCGCGCCCTCGTAGGAAATAGCGGCACCCATGCCGCGACCCACGAACAGTGCGGACTGCGCGTCCTTGCACAGCAGGGCGGCCTCATGCACGGCCTCGGTCTGGGTATCCAAAATCCACTGGATCTGCTCGGCCGTATCGGAAAGCTCGCGGAACAGCATACGCGCCTGCTTGGTGGTCAAGCGGTACTTGACCTGCGCCAACAGCAAAGCCAGCAGCGTCAGGCTCACGACTTGGCCGATAAAGCTCTTGGTCGAGGCGACTGCAATCTCCTTGTTGGCCTTGGTGTAGATAACGCCGTCGCTCTCACGCGCCACGGGGCTGCCCACCACGTTGGTGATGCCGAAGACCTTGGCACCCTTGATGCGCGCGTCGCGAATAGCGGCAAGGGTATCGGCCGTTTCGCCCGACTGGGACACGGCAACGACAAGCGTCGTCGGCGTAATGATGGGATTGCGATAGCGGAACTCGCTGGCCGCCTCAACCTCGGTAGGGATGCGAGCCCAGCCCTCGATAAGGTTCTTGGCAATGAGACCGGCATGGTAGCTGGTGCCGCAAGCAATCACGTAGACGCGGTCGATATCGTTGAGTTCCTCGAGCGAAAGACCCAGTTCATCGATATCGAGCTCACCGGCGGGGGTCATTCGGCCCACCAGGGTATCACGCACGACGCGCGGTTGCTCGTGAATCTCCTTGAGCATAAAGTCAGGGTAGCCGCCCTTTTCGGCCATATCCAGATCCCAGTCGATATGGGTAACCTTGGGCTCAATCACATTGCCGGCCTCGTCGGTATACTCGACGCCTGCGGGCGTGAGCTTGGCAAACTGGCCGTCCTCGAGCACCACGACGTCGCGGGTTGCGTCGATGAGCGCGATGACATCGGAAGCAACATAGGAGCCGGTTTCGCCCACGCCGACTACGATCGGGGAATCCTTGCGGGCCACGGCGATCACGCCGGGCTCGTCAGCGCACACGGCGGCCAGTCCATAGGCACCGACCACGTGGGTGCAAGCCTCGCGCACGGAGGCCATCAGGTCGTGCGTCTCGGCATAAGTCTCTTCAATCAGATGCGCGAAGACCTCGGTATCGGTCTCGCTCTTAAAGTGGTGGCCGCGGCCCTCCAGCTCTTCGCGCAGCTCGGCGAAGTTCTCGATGATGCCGTTGTGGACGATGGCGATACGACCGTCGCAGCTGGTGTGGGGATGAGCATTAACGACGGAGGGCTTGCCGTGAGTGGCCCAGCGGGTGTGGCCGATACCACAGGTAGCGTCGCTGTCGATGTTGGAAAGCTCGCTCTCCAGGCCCGCGACCTTGCCCACGCGGCGGATGACGTCAAGGTGCGCCGCGGCGCCCTCGCCCACCTCGAGCGCGACGCCCGAGGAGTCATAGCCGCGATACTCCATACGCTTAAGGCCCGTGACTAGGATGTTCTTTGCAATATCAGAGCCGGTGTAGCCGACAATTCCGCACATAGGACAAATCCCTTCGTTCGCGTGACTGCAAAACGTCCACGCACATGGGGCGCTGAGACGTACAACGTTCGAGTATTGTACTCACGCAGGCGCAAGCTGATATACCAGAAGTGGTATCTCAACTTAGATACCACCCGATGCACACACGTCCAGCCGATCTAAACCACCACAATGGGGACAGGCACCTTCGTGGTGGTTTGGTATGGCGGCATCGTTTCCCCAGATAAAACCTGCCAAAATAAACCTGTCCCTAATTGGCAGGTTTTGCCACCCCGGGGGCGGGCGATGCTACAATCTGGCTTGTACTTGAAACGCATCAAAGGGGCCGCTATGGCAAAGGTTAAAATCAGCGACGTCGCGCGCGAAGCCGGGGTTTCGTTGGGCACGGTTTCCAACGCGCTCAACCATCCCGAAAAGTTGCGTCCCGAGACCCTCAAGCTCATTAACGAAACCATCAATCGACTGGGCTACCTGCCCAACCAAAGCGCTCGTCAGCTCGCGGGCGGCGCCACCAAGTCCTTTGGCCTGGTGCTCCCCCGTCTCGATCACGGCTTTTCGCTCCAAATCGCCAGCGGCGCCCACAACGAGGCCCGCAAGCACGGCTACGACCTGCTCATCGCCAACGCCGATAACGACGATATTCTCGAGGACCATTACCTGCGCTATTTTATGGGCACCCAGATGTCCGGTGTCATGGTTCAGCCCATGGCATCCCCCGACTGGCACCCCGCCATGACCAAGATGCCCGTGCCGATCGTCCATCTGGACATCCATTGCTCCGAGCCCGGCTACTACGTAGCGGCCGACAACGAGGCCCAGGGTCGCATCATTGCCGAACTCGCCATCGCCCGTGGCGCGCGCCATATTGTCGTCGTCGGCCGAGCAGCATTTATGCAACTCACCCTGCGCGTCCTTGGCATTCACAAGGCGCTCGCCCTACATCCCGACATCAAGATCGAAGTCATTGACGCCGGCGAGTGGAACACGGCGGCCGACGGCTATGGTATCGGCAACCAAATCGCCGAGCGTCCCGCCGACGAACGCCCCGATTTTGTCGTCGGTCTAACCGACGTGCTGGCCTCGGGCGTCGTTTCGGCACTGGTCGACAAGGGCATCTCTGTCCCCGGGCAAGTACGCGTGGCCGGCTGCGACGGCAACCCACTCGCATGGAGCGGATCGGTCCCGCTCACTACGGTAGCGCCCCCGGGCTACGAGATTGGCCGCAAGGGTGTCCAACTGCTGATGGAGCAAATCGAGAACAAGGCCCCGGCAAAGACCAAGCACATACGCGTCGGCTCGGCAGCGCGCACCGTCGCCGCAGCCACCGCTGCCGAGGATGTCAACCGCCAAGAACTGGTACGTCCGTTCCTACTGGAGCGCGCCAGCACCCAGGCAAGCACCCAGACCGACGCCACGGCCATCAACCTAGGCGCGTATCTATAGCACGCCCGCAAGTATGCCAAGTCGCCGCTTAAGCAAAAGGGGCCCGACCATTGCCGGGCTCCTTTTGCTTAAGCGCAACGTGGGCAATTGCTCGTTTCAACACCGCAATTGTCTAGCGCACGGCCTTGACCGCCGCCGTCAGATCGAACAACGAATCGAGCACGGCCTCGCAGCCATCCACCACGTCCTGCGGCAGCGGCACGATATCGGGAACGGCAAAGACATGGCAGCCGGCCGTGATGCCCGAGACGCAACCGTTGCGAGAGTCCTCGACCACGGCACACTCCTCGGGGGCAAAGCCCGCGCGCTCGCAGGCAAGCAGATACATCTCGGGATCGGGCTTGCCATGCACGACGTCCTCGCCGCAGGTCACCGTTTCAAACTTGTCAAAAAGTCCGACCATCTTAAGGTTGCGCTCCGCTGTAACGTGGCGCGACGAGGTCGCAAGCCCCACGTGATAGCCCGCAGCCAGCAGCTCGTCTAGGCACTCGGCAGCGCCGGCCTTAAGCTCCAGATCGGTCTTGACCATCTCGTCGCGAATCTCCTTGTGGCGACGATAGATCGCCTCAGCGGTTTCCCTGCTGCCGCAATGCGCCTCAAGGATGTCCATGACATCGGGCAGCGTGCGACCGATAAACTGATGAATCAGCGTGTCATCAATCGCGACGCCCAACTCAGCAGCGGGCGCTTTCCATGCCTTGATGCCCAGACGCTCGGTATCGACCAGCGTTCCGTCCATGTCAAAAATAACAGCCTTGATCATATCGGTCCCCTCACCGGATTGCGTTACTGCCACTCTACCGCACTTTACAAACTTGTATATAACGTATATAGCATATTGCACTTTCGTTACATAGGTAGAAATCTTATGACAAGCAGCCCGGTAGGATTATAGTTTTCGACCGAGTACTCAATGGCAAGGATCGTTTCATGTTTTCAGACACCACCGCACCTGCAGAGGAGCTTCAGGACAAACTCGCAGCGCTCGAGCAACTGCTTTTGGCATATGGACGCGTCGCCATCGGCTATTCCGGCGGCGTCGACAGCAGCTTTTTGGCCGCGGTCTGCGCCCGTATCATGCCTGCCGACACGCTTCTCGTCCACCTCACCACGCCGCTCATCGGCACGCCCGAACAGACCTCGTTTGAGCGCTCCGTTGATGGACAAGCCAATGAGGGACCGCATTTTAAGCTCCCCGTGCTCAATCTTTCGGTGGATCAGCTGCAGCTCCCCCAAGTAGCCTGCAACGATGCTAATCGCTGCTACCACTGCAAGCACGCCGGCTTTACCGCTATCGTCAACCACGCCAAGTCACTCGGCTTTTCCACCGTCATCGACGGCAGCAATGCAAGCGATCGCGGTGACTACCGCCCTGGCATGCGCGCGGCAAAAGAGCTCGGCGTACGCTCCCCTCTCATGGAGGTCGGCTTTACCAAGGACGAAGAGCGCGAGCTGCTGCGCGCATGGGGCTATCCCGTTTGGAACCTGCCGGCGGGAGCCTGTCTTGCCACGCGCGTCCCCACGGGCGAGGAGCTTACGCGCGAGAAGATCGATTTAATCCGTACCTGCGAGGACTACCTGCACGATCTTGACCTGGCGCAGGTTCGCGCGCGCTTGGTCGACGGCTGCATGCATATCGAGGCCACCCCCGCAGATATCACCAAGATTGCCGCCCTCGGCGACACCGCCGTCGATGCCGAGGGCAAAACCCCGCTGCCCGCCGCCATCGAGTCCGCGCTGCGCGAGCTGGGCTGCGGTCACATCTCCCCCGAGGTCGCCCCCTACATCCACGGCAACATGAACCTTTAAGTTACGCCGTTTTACAAACGGCGTAACCGCTCGGCGCTGCGCAGGCCCCGGGCACGGCAATCTGACGTTCACCTGCACGGGCGCGACCAAAAGGTCAGCGCCCGCTTGTTTCACGTCACCTTGCCGCACCCGGAGCCCGCTCGCTCGCATATGCTCAACCTGGACTGCGTTAACTGACCTGTCAATAAGGGACAGGTTTGTTTTGGCAGGTTTTATCTGGGGAAATGTCAAATAGCCCCACATGCCCAACCACCGCAGCTCCATATGAGGCAAATGAATCCGTAGCGTTTGTCCCAAATCTTAAGTATTTGTTCGACAGAACGGCCCCTGCCGGCTCCTGCTAGACTGGTAGATTCCCAACCGTCCATCCAGGAGCCTCCATGTCGCGCAAGTCCGCCTACAAGCAAGTACTTTCCATCGGCACCGCCGTGGTGCTGGGGTTTGCGCTGTTCACAGGGTCGCTCGACGGGGCGCCCAAGCTGTTGTCGCCGCAAAGCGATGAGCAGGCGGCAGCCCTGGCCGAAAAACAAAACGAGAGCCCCAGCCGCACCGACGACGAAGCAGACCTGGTTGCCCGGCTCGAATCGGGAACAGCGAGCTCCTCGGACTCTCAAAATAGCCAAGACTCTGGCGATGGCTCCGAGTCCACTGCGACCAACACCAACGGCAACGTTACCTCCGCGGATAGTGCCGCCACCCCCATCGACGAGGTGGAAAACCCCGACCTCAACCGCGCCCGCGGCGTATACCTCAGCAGCATTCCCGACTACGCGGGTAACCCCTATGTTGCCCTTCGCGCCGACAGCACGCACCCGCTCGGCACACCATCATTCACGCTCGATGAATACGAGCGCGCTACAGAAGAGGGCTGCTTTAAGAAATTCTCCAAGCTCGACAGCCTGGGCCGCACCCGCAAAGCGCTCGCCTGCGTGGGCCCCGAATCACTCGGTCAAGGCGAGCGCGGCGATATCTCGCGTATCCATCCCGCTGGATGGCGTCAGCAGCGCTACGACTTTATTCCGGGTCAGAGCCTCTACAACCGCTGCCACCTTATCGCCTGGTCGCTCTGCGGCGAAAACGCCAACCGTAAGAATCTCCTCACCGGCACGCGCTATCTCAACGAGACGGGCATGCTACCGTTTGAAGAGCAGATTCTCAACTATATTCGCGATACGGGCAACCATGTGCTCTACCGCGTCACGCCCATGTATAACGAAGAGGAACTTGTCTGCCGTGGCGTGCGCCTCGAGGCGCAATCGGTCGAGGACCACGGCAAGACCCTCTGCTTCCACGTATATTGCTACAACCTGCAGCCGCACGTGCAGATCGACTACGCCACCGGCCGCAATCAGGCCTCGGGGGACTAGGGCCGACCAAGCTGCCCCAAAACCTAACGTGATCCGTTTTTCTCCGCCCCCCCCAGGGATCAAAAAGGGCCGCCCCGGATTACCCAGAGCGGCCCTTGCATCGGCACGTATGTTACAGGCAACGCCACACGCTACTTGGCGCGGCCCTCCTCATAGCGCTCGACCAGCTTGGCCTGAACGTCATAGGGCACCTGCTCGTAGCCGGCGGGCTTCATGGTAAAGTCGCCCGTGCCGCGCGTAATAGAGCGCAAACGCGTCGAGTAATCCGTCAGCTCGGCGAGAGGTGCCTGCGCAATAACCACGGTGTCGCCGCGCTCATCGGTCTCCATGCCCGTCACGCGACCGCGCGATGCCGAGATGTCGCCCATCACGGCGCCGGCGTAGCTCTCGGGGATCGTCACCGTGATTTCCTCGATGGGCTCCAGCACCACCGGGTCGGCATCGGCGCATGCCTTGCGCAGGCCGATGCGGGCCGCCGCGCGGAACGCCATCTCGTTGGAGTCGACGCTGTGATACGAACCGTCGTACACAGCCACGCGAATGCCCGTGAGCGGGTAGCCGGCAATGATGCCGTCCTTCATGGTCTCCTGGACGCCCTTGTCCACGGCGGGAATCAGCGAGCGCGGAATGCGGCCGCCCACGACCTCGTCCACAAACTCATAGCCATCGCTCGTGCCGTCGGGCCCAATGAGCGGCTCAACGCGCAGCCAGCAGTCGCCATACTGACCGGCACCGCCAGTCTGCTTTTTGTGGCGGCCCTGAGCACTTGCCGTGCGGCGGATGGTCTCGCGATACGGAATGCGGATCGGCACGCTCTTGGCCACGACCTTGGTACGGTCCTCCAAACGGTTGAGCAGCACCGAAACCTGCGCCTCACCCACGGCGGAGATGATAGTCTGGCCCGTCTCCTCGTCACGATCGATACTCATGGTCGGATCGGCCTTGCACGCCTTCTCGATAAACGTGTAGAGCTTCTCTTCGTCACCGCGGTTCTCGGCCTCGATGGCAATGCGGTACTGCGAGTTGGGGAACTTAAACGCCGCCGCCTCGACTTTACCGGTAATGGAGAGCGTGTCACCCGTCTCTGCCGCCAACTTGGGCGCCACGATAATGTCGCCGGCATAGGCGTGACCGACCTCGGTCATGTCGCGGCCGCACATCACATACAGGTGAGCCAGACGATCGCTCTTGCGGGTACGCGCGTTGACCAGCTCAAGGCCCGGCTCAAGCGTGCCCGTCAGTACCTTGATAAAGCTGATGCGGCCCTGCTGCGGATCGGCCAGGGTCTTAAACACAAACGCCACCGGACGGTCATCGTCGCTCGAGATCTTAAGCGAATCACCGTCGATGAGCGGCATCTCGCCATAGTCGGTCGGCGCTGGGAAGTACGTGGCGATGTCGTCCATCAGTGAGTTAACGCCCTGCTCCTTAATGCAATCGCCCGCAAAGACCGGCACAAAGATGCGCTCGGCGATCGCCTTCGACAGCAGGCCTTCAAGCTCCTCCTGCGTCAGCGTCTCCTCGCCTTCCAAGTACTTCATCATCAGCTCGTCGTCAGCCTCGGCCACCAGCTCGCACAGATGGTCATGGGCCTCCTCGGCCTGGACACGATACTCCTCGGGAATCTCCGACTCAACGGCTTCGGTGCCGTTGCAATGGCGCGCCTTCATGCGCACCAGGTCGATAATGCCGTCAAAGTCCTCGCCCTCGCCCCAGGGAAGGGTCACGGCGCCCAGGCGCGTGCCAAAGCGCTCCTGCAGCAAGTCCATTGTGGTCGTAAAGCTGGCCTCGGAGCGCGACAGGCGGTTCACGAACACCGCACGCGCCAGGCGCAGGTCCTCCGCCGCATACCAGAGCTTAACCGTCGTAGGCTGCGGGCCGGCCTCGGCGTCGACCACAAACAGAGCCGTTTCGCAGACGCTCATCGCGGCAAAGGCGTCGCCGATAAAATCGGGGTAGCACGGGGCATCGAGTACGTTGATGCGGGCGCCCTTCCAGTCGATCGGCGCGATGGTCGTCGAGATGGAGAACGAACGCTTGACCTCTTCGGGGTCATAGTCGAGCGTGGGCTTGGTGCCGTCGTGGCCGCCCAAGCGGGCGGTCTTACCGGAAAGGTGGAGCATGGCCTCGGCGAGTGAAGTCTTGCCCACCCCGCCTTGGCCTACGAGCACCACGTTCCTTACATTGCCGGTCTTGGGAGCACCCATGATGACCTCCTTGCAGGGCCGCGCGCAATGCGCGACGCCAACGGGGAGAGTTCGCGGTCGGTGCCGTCCCGGGAGCAGCATGGTCGGCAGCCGAGCCGACTCACCCTCCAAATATCCTATGCCATCACCCTACCCTCACAGGCGACTGTCCATGCACACCTTTCGGCGCACGTATGGATACAGGCGGCGAGAGGAAGAAGAACACATGCCAGGCGATTATTGGACCCCGCCGATGCAAATAAAATGTCGCCGCAGGCCATATGACCTGCGGCGGCTTCGCGTCAATTAATTGTTGAGTAAATAGCTGAGCCTACCCCTCGATACGGCTCAAGAACTCGCGGGTACGCTGCTCGCGTGGATGGTCGATGACCTGCTCGGCAGGACCCTCCTCGACAATACGACCGCCGTCCATAAAGACCACGCGGTCGGCAACATCGCGCGCAAACTGCATCGCATGGGTCACGATTACCATCGTCATATTCTGCGCCGCCAGGTCCTTAATGACACGCAGCACCTCGGCCGTCAGCTCGGGGTCGAGCGCCGAGGTCGGCTCGTCAAAGAATAAGATTTCCGGATCGAGCGCCAGGGCGCGGGCAATACTCACGCGCTGCTGCTGACCGCCCGAAAGCTCACACGGCACCTTGTTCTCGTTGCCCGTCAGCCCCATCTGCGCAATAAGCTCGTGAGCGCGGGCTTCCGCCTGCTCGCGCGGACGCTTAAGCACGCGAATCGGCGCATCGGTGATGTTTTTCATCACGGTATAGTGCGGGAACAGGTTGTAGTTCTGGAACACCAGACCAAAACGCGAACGCGCTTGCTTGGGAACATCTCCCTTCGCATATATCGCACCCGATCCCGCATCCGTCGCAACCGCAAGGTCGCCAAACGAAAGCGAGCCGCCGTCGAGCGTCTCGAGCAGCGTGGCGCAGCGCAGAAGTGTAGACTTACCGCCGCCCGAAGGCCCGATAATCGCCACGACCTCGCCGCGCTTGACCTCGAGCGAGATATCCTTGAGCACCTCATTGCCACCAAACGCCTTGCGCGCGTTCGTTATATTCATTACCGAATTAGTCATGGTAGTAATCCAATTTTTTCTCGGCGGCGCCCAACAGCATCTCGACCACAAAGTTAAAGACCCAGTAGATCAGCGCCGCAATCGCAAACGGCACCATGCTCACCTGCGAGGCAACCAGCGCCTTGGCGGTCGAGAACATCTCACCCACGCCAATGGCAAACGCCAGCGACGTGTCTTTGACCAGCGTGATGATCTCGTTGCCCATCGCCGGCAGAATACGCTTGGCGACCTGCGGCATCACGATATACAGAAACGTCTGCATACGCGAATAGCCCAGCACCTCGGCCGCCTCGTATTGACCGCGCGGAATGGACTGCAAGCCCGAGCGATAGATCTCGGCAAAGTAGCCAGCGTAGTTGATGATGAACGCCACGACGCATGCCGTCCATTTGGAATCGGGCGTGAGCGAGATGCCGAACACGTAGTACGGGGCAAAGTAGATGGCAAACATCTGTAGCATGAGCGGCGTACCGCGCATCACCGAAATATAGATGCGCGCGATCCAGCGAAGCGGCGCAATTTTGCTCATGCGCATGAACGCCACGGGGATTCCCAGCGGAATCGACCCGAGTAGCGTCAGCACAAACAGCTGCAAGCTGACCAAGAATCCCTGGCCAAGCATCTGCATCATGACCTGAATAGACATTACTTGAGCACCCAATTATCGAAAGATAGACCATAGCTTGAATACTTGTCGCACAGGTCCTTAACCGTACCGTCCTCGTAGAGCGCCTTGAGCGACTCGGTCACGGCGTCGGCCGACTTGGTGTCGCCCTTCTTAAAGCCGACGGCATAGTGCTCGCTGGACAGCGGCTTATCAAGCTGCGTATAGGCATCGGGCTTTGCGGCAAGCTGATACTGAGCAATCGAAAGGTCGCACGCCACGGCATCGACCGCGCCGCTCTCGAGCTGCATAAAGGCCGTGTTGTACTCACCGATAGTGTCGAGCGTGGCAAACGTCGCCGCCAAATCCTTCTGATCGCCCTCGAGCACGTCCTGAGCAGCGGAATCGGTCTGGGTGATCACCGTCTTGCCGGCAAGATCATCCCAACTCTTGATGCCCGCATCCTTCTTGACCACGAGTACCTGCTCGTTGAGCATGTACGGCTCGGAGAACGTGTAGTCGTCCTCGCGACCCTCCATGGTAAAGCCATTCCAGATGCAGTTGATGGCGCCGGAGTTGAGCAGCGTGTCCTTGGCATCCCAATCGATGGCCTCGTAATCGACATCCCAGCCCTGCTTATCGGCAACGGCCTTGGCGAGGTCGAGGTCAAAGCCCGTGTACTCGCCGTCATCGCCCACAAAGCCGTACGGAGGATAGGACTTGTCAAAGCCCACCACGAGCTTCTTGGACTCGGCAGCGCCCTTCACGTCCTTGGCTGCGGCAGATCCGGCAGCAGGGCCCTTATCGGCACCGCCGCAGCCAACCAGGCCAAGGCCAAGCACCGTAGCAAGTGAGCCGGCTAGACCGACAAACTGGCGACGAGACATATCGGTATTCATGGTATTCCCCCTTGATGACACTTTAGTTAAGTAAAGTGAGGCATGTAACGTTCAGAATCATACACTCTACCTAGATAAAGTACAAGGGAGGGTTTGCCCGGCGTGGGCGGGGAGCGGCGCGTAATTAAGTTTCCTGCTCTACAGTCCTGCGCAAGACGGAAAGCACGCATGGAGCACTAGGTTGGAGCAGCCGGCTGGGTGGCGCCCGGCGCGGAGTTTAATTTGCTGCTCTACAGTCCTGCTCACGACGGAGGCCACATTAAGTGGCCTCCTGTTCGTGCGGAACTCGCGACAAATTAAACTCCGCGCCGGGCGCCACCCAGCCGGGAGACAACGTGCTCGGAACCTTAAATAGCCTCCTCTCCAAACGGGCACGTTGAATGCACGGTACAATTACTTCGGACTTTTCTTTTATCTAATAGTGGGGTTAATTCATGGCAGAATCTCGTGCGGAGCGTAAGGCTCGTCGTGCTTTGATCGAGGCGGCTGAGGGGTCTCAGGAGAAAAAACCTTCCAAGAAATTCAAGTCGTCTCAGGATGCGAAGGGTAAGTCGGCCAAGGGCAAGGCTAAAGCCAAGCGTCCTAGCTCTCGTCGGAGCGGGGACAAGACATCTCAGACTCGCCCCAAGCGCTCGCATAAAGATCCAGTTTCGCCTGCGCGCAAGGCTATGGACCCCAAGTCTCCCTGTTCAATCATGAAAGCTTGCGGTGGGTGCACGGCGCTCAATCGTCCTTATAAGAAGCAGCTCGCCGCCAAGCAGGCTGCAATGGAGGAGCTTTTTGCCTCGCTTTGCGAGCGTGAGGGCATTGCTGTCGATCCCATTCGCGGTATGGGTGTTACCCTGGGCGACCCGGGCAAGTATCCTGCGCCGCGTTGTTTTCGTCATAAGGCTGCCACTCCGTTTGCTCCCGGTAAGGAGGGTACTGTCCGCTGCGGCTTCTTTGAGCGCGGCACGCACAAGATCGTTGCCGTACCCGAGTGTCCTGTCGAGGCGCCGGGCGCTCGTCAGATTCTCAACGGCATCGCACGCGAAGCTGAGCGGCTGCATATTCCCGCCTTTAATGAGGACAAACATCTTGGTTTGCTTCGCTATGCCGTCGTCCGCTGCGGTTGGCGTACCGACCAGATCATGGTCACCCTTGTGACCGCCCAGCGTGACTTACCGCACGCGCAGGAGTTCTTTGAGGCCGTCGCGGCGCTCGATTCGCATATCGTCACCGTTGCTCAGAACATCAACGGACGCCCTGGCAATGCCATCTTGGGCGAGGAAACCCGTATCGTCTATGGCGCCGAATGCATGCGCGACCAGCTGCTCGGTTGTGAATTCGATATCTCCCCTACCGCGTTCTATCAGACCAATCCGCAGCAGACCGAGCTGCTCTATCAGCTCGCTATCGACGGCATGGATTTGCAGCAGGGCGACGTACTCATGGATGCCTACTGCGGCAGCGGAACCATCGGTCTGTGCGCCGCAAAAGATGCCCAGGACAAAGGCGCCGGCATTATGCTGCTCGGTGTAGAGCGCAACCCCGCCGGCATTGCCGACGCACGTCGCAACGCCGAGCTCAACGGCCTTACCCGTAACGCGTGGTTTATGGCTGACGATGCCACTGACTACATCCTCGATGCCGTCGATAACAACGAGCGCGTTGACGTTCTCTCCATCGACCCGCCACGCGCCGGCTCCACACCCGAGTTCCTCGAAGCCGCTTGCGCGCTCAAGCCACGCCGCATCACCTACATCAGCTGCAATCCCGTCACCCAAGAGCGAGACTTGCATCAGCTCCTCAATGGCGGCTACCGCCTGCTCAAGATCACGCCGGTCGACATGTTTCCCCATACCGACCACACCGAGACCGTCGCGGTCCTCGAGCGTCGCTAATCCACCGGCACAAGAAGGGGGCAGCCCGTCTGGACCGCCCCCCCTTCTTGTTGCACACTGAGCCTCGCTACATACTCTTGCGCAGGTCGCACACGCCTGCCGCCGCCATCTCGCGCAGCAGTGTCTCACGGTCGCGCGTCACGATCAAATCCAGCGGGAAGTGAATCTCGTCGAGCATCTTGCGCGCGTGATCGAGCTTGCCAATGGCCATGCCAATGTGGGCATCGGTCGACACGCCAATGCCCACGCCCAGCTCGGCGCAGCGCTCGGCGATCTTGCGGCATACGGCCCAATGCTCAGTGTCGACACCGTGTTCAAGACTATGGTTATTGATCTCGATAATCTTGTGCTTGGCCTTAGCCGCCAACAGCACCTCGTCGATATCGAACGGCACGCCCGAGCGCCCCGTGTGGCCCAGCATGAACACCTTGGGGTGCTCCAGGGCATTGATATACATTTCGGTCGTCCGGGCCAGCGTCGCGCCCTCAGCAATCTGCGGATTATGCACGCTTGCAACCAAATAATCCAAATTACGCGTAGCCAAATCGAACAGCGAATGCTGACGGCTGTACGAATCGCCGGCGATATCGAGCGTGACAGGAGTATCCTCGCCAAACAGGCTTCCGTCCAGCGAAACGACATCAGCCTCAGCACCACGCAACACCAGCACGCCGCTCCAAATGCGCGGCCAGATATCCTGGTTAATAAAAAACTGGTAACTGCGCAGGTCATCGGGGCAGGGTGTAACCATGGAGCTCAGGTGGTCGGCAGATCCGAGCACCTGCAAGCCGCGCTCCGCCGCCCAGTACACATTCTCCTCAATGGTCGAATATGCATGCGCAGAGAACATCGTATGAGTATGAATGTCACAAGAAAGAAGGTAGGGCATCGGGTCTCCTTATCCGGTGTGGCCGTCGCGTATATTCATTGTACGCATAGCTTTCAGCAGTCGTAAAACCACTTCATCCCAACCACACAACGGCACAGACAACGGGGCCTGGCATAACACCAAACCCCGTTTCACGTAAAACATTGTAAGCAGAGTGCTTTACTTTTAACGATACTCGTCCGCCAACTGTTTCCAAGCGGGTAGCGAATTGATAATCGTTTCGTAACTCACGCAATAGCCCAGGCGGAACCAACCAGGCATGCCAAAGCTGTCCGAGGGCACCGCAAGCAGCTCATACTTCTTCGCGCGCTCACAGAACGCATTCGCATCGGGCTCCAGCGCCTTCACCCACAGGTAGAATGCGCCATCCGGCTCAACATAGGTGTAGCCGTACTCCGTTAGTGCGTCGGTAAGCGCGGTGCGGTTGCGCGCATAGGCCTCAACATCGCTCGGTTCATCAATGCAGCCGATGATCACACGCTGGAAGAGAGCCGGTGCGCACACGAAGCCCAGCGTGCGGGCGGCACCGGCGACAGCCGGCATCAGGCGAGCAGCCTGTGGATTGGTATTGGGGACCAAAATCCAGCCCACACGCTCACCCGGTAGCGAAAGGGACTTGGAATACGAGTAGCAGACGATAGTGTGCTCATAGATCGAAGGCACCCAGGGCACTTCGGCGCCATACACAATCTCACGGTACGGTTCGTCCGAGATCAGCATAATCGGATTCTCGGGATCTCGCTGAGCGTTGACCTCACGCAGAGTATTCGCCAGGCGTGTCAACGTTTCACGCGTATACACGGCACCCGTGGGGTTATTCGGCGAATCGATAATGACCGCCGCTGTCTTGTCGGTGATCGCCTTGAGCACGTTACCCACACTCAGCTGAAACGTATCTTCATCGGCGAGCGCCTCGACACACGTACAGCCGGCCTTCTCAATCCAAACGCGATACTCCGGAAAGTACGGGGCGATAACGATGACCTCGTCACCCGGATTGGTAACGGCGTTGAGCGTGCAGGTGAGCGAGGCCGCCGCACCTACCGTCATAAAGACATCCTTGCCCTCATAGCTCGTGCCAAAGCGGCGGTTGAGCGATTCGGCCACAGCGGAACGGCACTGCGGCAGTCCCGGTGCAGGCGTGTATCCATGCAACTGATCGCTCGGCAGCTCCAGCGCCTTCTTGATGGACTCAGCCACGGAGGCAGGTGCCGGAACACTCGGGTTGCCCAGGGAGAAATCGAACACGTTTTCCGCGCCGATTTGCGCCTTGCGCTCAAGGCCATAGCTAAAGATCTCGCGGATGATGGAGCTCTCCGCGCCGCGAGCAAACATGGTTTCGTTGATCATCTGTTCCCCTTTCGCATAGGCGCTATTGTACGCTTTAGCTGAGCAAAGTACCCCAGCAATGTTGATTGGGGACAGACTTAAATTGAACTGCGTCCCGAATCTTGGCCTTCTTTATTAGAAGCGAACACTAGGACGCT
>CAUBOH010000005.1 GCA_958437495.1 uncultured Collinsella sp.
AGTCGTCGCCGCCCAGGTGGTTGTCGCCCGAGGTGGACAGAACCTCAAACACGCCGTCGGCGAGGTCGAGGATGGAGACGTCGAAGGTGCCGCCGCCCAGGTCGAAGACCAGGATACGCTGGTCGGTGCCCTGCTTGTCCAGGCCATAGGCCAGAGCAGCAGCGGTCGGCTCGTTGACAATACGCTTGACGTTGAGGCCGGCGATCTTACCGGCATCCTTGGTGGCCTGACGCTGCGCGTCGTTGAAGTAGGCCGGGACGGTGATGACGGCGTCGGTGACGGTCTCGCCCAGATACTTCTCGGCGTCGGCCTTCATCTTTGCGAGCGTCATGGCGCTCACCTGCTCGGCGGTGTAGTCCTTGCCCTCGATGTCGACGACGGCACGGCCACCCTGGCCCTCCTTGACCTCGTACGGCACGGTCTTGATCTCGGAGGTGCACTCGGAGTACTTGCGGCCCATGAAGCGCTTGATGGAGAACACGGTGTTCTTGGGGTTGGTGACCGCCTGGTTCTTAGCGGCCTTGCCCACGACACGATCGCCGTCGGCACGGAAGCCCACGACAGACGGGGTGGTGCGGTCGCCCTCGGCGTTCACGATGATGGTCGGAGAACCGCCCTCGAGAACGGCCATAGCGGAGTTGGTAGTACCAAGGTCGATACCAAGAATCTTACTCATTAGAAATTCCCTCTCTCTTGTGCGTTCGCGCCGCCTCGGCGGTCTGTCACGCGGCGCTTCGGCTTGTCTTTCAGGATGTAGTGTATCCCCTTATGGGCCGGAATATACAAAATCTAAGTCAATTCATATAAGATTTCTTATTGCCGAGAGTTTAGGTTCTTAAATGCGCAGGTAGATGCGCTGATTGAGTTCTCGGCACATCTATCGAGATCTATGTAGAGATGGCTGAGGTTTTGGTCCGGGGGTGCCTGGGGGTGCCTTGCGGAAAGCTCGTCCCGGTTTGAGCGTGAATTCCGGGTCGCAGTTTCCGTCTGAAGGCTCAACCGGAAACCGTGTCCCGTTTTGAGAGCTGATACCGGGTCGCAGTTTCCGCTAGCGGGCTCAACCGGAAACTGCGACCCGTTTTTCGGCCAAATAACGGGACACCCTTTCCGCAGGCGCGCTCAACAGCTCAATATTTCAAGTCACCTTTAGCTAACATTTATGCAGCTCAAAAGCCCCACCTGCGCGTTTTTTAGTAAACCTTGGCATACTCGGCGAACGGTATGAAGATGCCGGCCAGAGGGTATTGCAAACGGTCGCTCCCGTGGTATGTTTTTGCCCGAATCAAACCGGCGCGCATCGCCTGTAGCGTCGGTCAACAGAGAGGAAACTACCATGGCTCATCCCGTAATTGATGCCGACGAGTGCATCGCTTGTGGCGTTTGCGTCGACTCCTGCCCCGCTGGCGTTCTGGAGCTCCAGGACGTCGCTACCGTCGCTGACGAGGACTCCTGCGTCGCCTGTGGCGCTTGCCAGGACGCTTGCCCCGCTGGCGCGATCACCGAGATCGTCGAGGAGTAACAACTCCCCCACCTGCACACTCAAAAGTACACCGTGCACAAAAGGAGGCCTCCGCATCGCCGCGGAGGCCTCCTTTTGTTTGTACAGGCAGCTAATTGGGGACGGGGCTGCCTTGGCAGTTGCGGTGGAATAGTTCCCGATTCATTGCTTAGGTGCCGATTTTAGGAACTATTT
Source organism: uncultured Collinsella sp. (assembly GCA_958437495.1). Taxonomy (GTDB): domain Bacteria; phylum Actinomycetota; class Coriobacteriia; order Coriobacteriales; family Coriobacteriaceae; genus Collinsella. Next base: position 1,694 of record CAUBOH010000005.1, read on the forward strand.
CACCGCAACTTATAAAGACAGCATCGGGCTAGGACAAATCGTCCTCGTAGGGCATCAGGTCCGCCAAGTAGCCTTTCTCCTTGAGCATGGCCTCGATCTCGTCGAGGGTTTGCTCATCCTCTGCCGCAATGCGATGGAAGTGATAGCCGCTCGTCACCGTCAGTAGTGGAAAGCTCTTGCCGCTCTCGATATCGTGCAGGTAGCGCTCAACATCGCGACGATTGCGGATGTCCAGGTCGGCCGTGATCTTGCCGTACACGCGGTGATTGACGATCACGTTGAGCACGGCGCCGCCGGCGTCGACGATACTCGTGAGCTCATCGCCTGCCTGCTCCACGCTATGGCGAACCTTGACCAAGCGCGTGGGCACGGCGGGGCTGCTGGGGGCCTCCTGCAGCACATAGCCACGGTTGGTTGCCACGACATCGTGCCCATCGGCACGCAACAGGGCAATATCCTGAACCACGATCTGACGGCTCACGCCAACCTCGCGGGCAAGTGCGCTGCCCGAAACGGGCTCCTTGGCTCCCTCGAGCACGTCCATGATGGCACGGCGACGCTCGCGGGCGTTCATTATTTACCGTCCAGCAGACGCAGGTGCTTAAGCGAGAGATCGAGGATCGGGGCGGAGTGTGTCAGCGCGCCCGAGCTAATAAAGTCGACGCCCAGGTCGGCGAGCGCGCGGATATTGCTGGCATCCACATTGCCCGAGCACTCGGTCTTGGCGCGGCCGGCGATAAGCTCAATCGCGGCAGCCATGTCATCGTGGGTCATGTTGTCGAACATGATGATGTCGGCACCGGCCTCCACGGCCTCGCGTACCATGTCCAGGTTCTCGCACTCAATCTCGACCGTCGTGGTAAACGATGCGTGGGCGCGTGCCATCTCGATCGCACGCGTCACGCCACCGGCGGCGTCGATATGGTTGTCCTTGAGCATGACGGCCGTCGACAGGTTGTAGCGGTGGTTGCTGCCGCCACCGATCTCGACCGCGGCCTTCTCGAAGACGCGCATGCCCGGCGTGGTCTTGCGCGTGTCGACAAGCACGGTCTTGGTACCCTCGAGCGCCGCTGCCATATTGTGTGTGTAGGTGGCGATACCGCTCATACGCTGCAGATAGTTGAGCGCCACGCGCTCGCCCGAAAGCAGCACGCGCGCGTCGCCGCGCACTTGGCCCACGTGGTCGCCGGCGTGTACTTCGTCACCATCGGCAACATCAAACAGCACCGAGCTCTGCGGATCCAGCAGCTCAAAGGTGCGGGCGAACACATCCAGGCCGGCGATGATGCCATCGGCCTTGGCGATGAGCTCCACCGTGGCGGGGCGCGCCGTGGGACACACGCTCGCCGTGCTCACGTCCTCAAACGTAATGTCCTCGCGCAGGGCCTGCAGGATCAGATCATCGACGACGAGTTTCATAGTTATGGGATTCATGGCCTACTCCTCCACGGCCTGCGTGCCGGCGGCACGGGCCAGATCATCGATTGCAAGGGTATCGGAACTCAGAGCGCGATGGCGTCCATCAAGCGCGGGCTCGCCCGCCTGCTCCACGGCAAGCGACTCGCCGGTGCGCATACGCCAAGCAGCGCGGCGACCCCAGACTAGGGACTCGAGCAGGCTGTTGGAAGCTAGGCGATTCTTGCCGTGAACGCCGTTGCAGGCCGTCTCGCCGGCGGCGTAGAGTTCGGGCATCGAAGTGCGGCCGTCCTTGTCGACCCACACGCCGCCCATAAAGTAGTGCTGCGTGGGCGTGACGGGGATGGGCTCATCCAGGATGTCGCGACCGTCCTCCAGGCAGCGCGCGCGGATGTTGGCGAAGTGCCCGGTCACCACGTCGCGCTCGACGGGGGCAAAGCTCAGCCACTCGTGCTCGGTGCCGTCCTGCTTCATCTGCTCGCGAATAGCGGCGGCGACCACGTCGCGCGGCTGCAGTTCGTCGGTAAAGCGCTCGCCGGCGGCGTTGAGCAGAATCGCGCCCTCGCCGCGGCAGCTCTCGCTGATCAGGAAGGTGCGGCCCGGCTGCGGCGAGAACAGTCCCGTGGGGTGAATCTGCACGTAGTCAAGATGCTCCATCGTAATGCCGTGCTCCTGCGCGATGTAGCAGGCGTCGCCGGTGAGCTGCGGGTAGTTGGTGGAGTGATCGTACACGCCACCGATACCGCCCGTCGCCCACAGCGTATGGCGAGCATGAATCTCAAACGGCTCGCCGGCATGCACGCCCTCGGCGGCATTTGCCAGTTCGTCGGCGGGGCGGACCGAATCGCCTTCGTCCACGGCAACAGCGACGACACCAGTGCACACCGTGGCCCCATCGCGCTCGGCCGTGAGGATGTCGGTCATGGCCACGTGTTCAAGAATCTGCACGTTGTCCAGCTTGCGGACGGCCTGGAGCAGCTTGGTCGTGATCTCCTTGCCCGTAATGTCGGCATGGAAGGCGATACGTGGGCGGCTGTGCGCGCCCTCGCGGGTAAAGTCGAGGCCGCCATCGGCTTTGCGCTCAAAGTCCACGCCCATCGCCAGCAGGTCGTTGATGACCGAGCGGCTCGAGCGGATCATGATGTCTACGCTCTCGCGGCGGTTCTCGTAGTGGCCGGCGTGCATGGTGTCCTCAAAGAAGGCATCGTAGTCCGAGCCCTCGGGCAGCACGCAGATGCCGCCCTGTGCGAGCATCGAATCGCACTCGTCGACCGCGCCCTTGGAGAGCATGATCACACGCATACTCGTCGGCAGATTGAGGGCAGCGTACAGGCCCGCCACGCCGCAGCCGGCAATGACGACGTCGCGCTCCATGTCGGGGTATTGCTTGGTTTCCACAGGAATCCTCTCCCTTGTAATGTGACATAAGGGACCGCCCCTCATGTCGCATCGTTCTAGCGCGCCGCGTACTCGAGCATGCGGTCGAGCGTGAGCTTGGCCTGGTCGGCGGCCTCGTCCGACACGCCGATCTGCACCTCGCCCTCGCCCGTCTCCAGGCAGCGCACGAGCTTTTCGAGCGTGATGAGATCCATGTTGACGCAGGTGGGCTGCACCGCGGGGAAGTAGAACTTTTTGCCGGTGCCTTGGCAGCGGCGCTCGAGCTCGTAGAGCACGCCGCGGACCGTCACGATGATGAACTCGCTGGCGTCCGACTCCTCGGCATACTTGATGATGCCGGCGGTGGAGCCGATGTAGTCGGCCTCGGCAAGGACGTCGGCCTTGCACTCGGGGTGCGCCAGTACAAGCGCGTCGGGATGTGCCTCCTGCGCGTCGACGATCTGCTCGACGGTGATGATGTGGTGGCGCGGGCAGTAGCCCTTGTTAAGCAGGACGTGCTTTTGCGGCACCTGCTCGGCTACGAAGCGACCGAGGTTTTGGTCGGGAATGAACAGGACGTGCTGCTGCGGCAGCTCGGACACGATCTTGACAGCGTTGGAGCTGGTGACGCACACATCACTCCAGCTCTTGATCTCGACCGTCGAGTTGACGTAGCACACTACGGCCAGGTCGTCGCCGTACTCGGCACGGGCGGCGTCGACTGTCTCGCGCTTGACCATATGAGCCATGGGGCAATCCGCGCCCGGCTCGGGCAGCAGCACGGTCTTGGTGGGATTGAGCAGCTTGGCGCTCTCGCCCATAAACTCCACGCCGCACAGCACGATAGTCTGCTGCGGCAGGCTCTTGGCAAGCTTTGCCAGGTAGAAGCTGTCGCCGACGTAATCGGCCACAGCCTGGACCTCGGGCGCCACGTAATAGTGTGCCAGGATCACCGCGTCACGTTGGGTTTTTAGTTGCTGAATGGCCTCGACGAGCTCTGCGGGCACCAATGCCGCGCGCTCCGTTGCCGTCGTTGCCGATGCCAGGCCGGCCGCAATGTCGCGTGCAAGCTCCGATGCATCCATGTTCGCGCTCTGTGCCATCAAGGCCCCTCTCTTTTGGCGAATCTTGGGGCTTTAGTATGACACCTAGGTTTACAGCTGACAAGACAGCTGTAAACCTAGGTGTAAAGTTGAAATAAAGATTCAATCATGCGGCAGGCCCATTTTCGAACTGACAAGTTAAGGATAATCGAGCTCTCGATAGCGCAGGAGGCATCTTTGGACGGCCGCCGCGCATGGTCGACGACATGCCCGCCAGGCAATCGCTCACCGGCGCCAATCCGCTACAGCGGAGCGGCCGCCGGGGTCAGCTGCTTGATGTAGGCCCACATGCGCTGCTTGGCCGCCTTGTCGGTCAGCGCCGCCTCAAAGCCATCGAGCGCGAGCACGCGGCGGCCCTGCACATGGGCGACCAGGCCGGGTTTGAGCATGGCGGTGTCGAAGTCATCAATCGCCACGAGCATATCGGCGTAGGTTTCGCGCATGACATCGGCCGCGCTGTTATCGAGCAGCAGCACCGCCTCGGGATCCAGAGCCTCAAGCGCCTCGCGGAACAGGTCGCACGGCAGGGCGTGGCCCACCGTCACAGCTCCGTCGCCCGCGCCGGCGACACTCGCCAGCACACAAAAATCTTCGGGCGCGTAACCGATTGCCCCGAGCGCCTTGCGCAATGCGGCACCATCCGCGCCGGCGGCAAGTTCGCCGCCCGAGCGCTCGGCATCATCCAAATCACCTTTGACCAGCACAATCGGCGAGCACGCGTTGCCCGCGATGCGCACGCCACGGGCCGCAAGCGATGCAAGCTCCTGCTCGGCCGCCTGGGCGATGGCTTCTTTTTTCTGGCTTTGTGACGTGGACATGCGCTCTCCAATCGTTTGCGTGCCCACCATTATATAAAAGAGCCGCCCGTGAGTGGTTGCTTTGCGGGCCGTTGGGTATAAGCACGGTCGTACTGAGTTTTACGCGGCCGAGCCGCGTCGCATTATGGAGGTCACCATGGCTGACATTAAGCAGATTACCCCCGAGAACTTCGATTCCGTCGTTAGCGGCAACCTTCCCGTACTGGTTGATTTTTGGGCGCCCTGGTGCGGGCCCTGCCGATCGCTCTCGCCCATCGTGGACGAGGTAGCCGACGAGCTGGCCGGCAAGCTTGCCGTTGCCAAGTGCAACGTCGATGACAATCAGGACCTGGCCATGAAGTTTGGCGTCATGAGCATCCCCACGCTGATTGTCTTTAAGAACGGCGAGGAAATTGACCGCTCGGTCGGCGCGCTGCCCAAGGCAAGGCTGCAGGCATTGCTGGAGAAGCACCTGTAATACGCTGGTTACATTTTGGCGTCCTGCCGCCGTCCATGAGCGCTTTTGCACCGCTCGCCGGACTTCTGGGTGCACCGCGTGCGACCACGGATAGTATGGTAAATACAAACAGCCCCCAGTGAACGGGTGCGGGTCACACAGACTCGCACCCGTTTTCTTATGCGGTAGCGCCCCGCGCGGGCGTAGTAGAATCTGAACCACTGGATTGCCCCGAGCATAAGGAGATTTCCCATGCATGACGTCGGAATGAACATGAGCCAGCTTGCCATGAGCGTCAAGCAGGTCGACGACACCATCGAGCTCGCCCACGAGTGGAGCCACCAGCTGCTGCATGCGACCGAAAATTTTGACATGGAGCGCATTGGCGCCAAGCTCGAAGCTGCCATGGCCGCACTGCACGAGGCGCATGACGCGCTCGAGGGCTACGAGGAAGCCATCGAGGCTGACCACAACTCCGTCGGCTCCGTAAAGCTGGTGTAGGGTGTCCGAACACGAACACGAGCACGGCTGCGGGCACGACCACCGCAACGACACGGGCGACGAGGCGAGCTGCCGTTGCGGCGGCGGCTCCGAGCTGGTCCGTTTTTCGGTCACCGCGCCCGATGACCTGCTGCGCCGCTTTGACGAGCAGATCGCACGCCGCGGCGACGTGGCCAACCGCTCCGAGGCAGTGCGCGATTTGATTCGCGCCTCAATCGCCAAAGAGCAGATGCGCACGCCCGATGAGCACGTTATCGGGTCGCTTACCATGATCTACGACCATCACACCGGCGATCTGACGCGCCGCCTGGACGAGGTGCAGCACGACTACACCGACGAGATCGTATCAACCATGCACGTGCATCTTGATCACCACAACTGTCTGGAGATCCTGGCACTCAAGGGTCGCGGCGAGCGCGTCTACGAACTGGCCGACCGACTGCTGGGCCTGCGCGGCGTTAAGCACGGCGAGCTCACCTGCGCCGCCACCAGGCAAAGTCTGGGGCTATAGCGGGTTTTCCCGCAGCGCACCTGCCAAAAAGGGACAGGTTTGTTTTGGCAGGTTTAGAAGTTTTACCTACCAAAACAAACCTGTCCCTATTTGGTCGGTTTTGATGAGGGGTATCGCATGCGGCATGTACATATTCATGTGACGGGCATTGTGCAGGGCGTTGGCATGCGACCGTTTGTGTATCGCGAGGCCATGGCGCATGGCATTTACGGCTGGGTGCTCAACGCAGGCGATGGCGTGCACATCGAGGCGCATGCTCCGGCCGATGCGCTCGATGCTTTTGTTGCCGCGCTTTCCGAGCATGCGCCTGCGGCAGCCCGTGTAGAGCATGTCGAGACTATGGACCTGGCAGCCAACGGTTGGGATGCCGCCAATGAACAGGGGTTTCGCATCGTAGCATCACAGGACCAGACCGCACACACGACGCTCGTCTCGCCCGATATCGCCACCTGCGACGATTGCCTGCGCGAGTTGTTCGATCCCGCCGACCGACGCTATCACTACCCCTTTATCAACTGCACTAACTGCGGCCCACGCTTTACCATCATCCGATCGCTGCCTTATGACCGAGCGGCCACGTCGATGGATTGTTTTCCCATGTGTCCCGAGTGCGCCGCGGAGTATGCCGACCCACTCGACCGGCGTTTTCACGCGCAGCCCGATGCCTGCTTTGATTGCGGGCCGCATATTACGTGGCGCGAGGCGGGCGAAGCCGCCGCGTCGCCGGCCGTCGGCACCACGTGCGAGACCAGCGACGCCATTATCGACCGCTGTGTTGAGCTGCTGGCCCGTGGCAGTATCGTCGCCATCAAGGGTCTGGGCGGATTTCACTTGGCATGCGACGCCTCCAACGAGCAGGCGGTAGCCGAGCTTCGCCGCCGCAAACGCCGCAGCAACAAACCGCTTGCCGTTATGGTGCGTGACCTTGCCGACGCTGAACGCCTGTGCCATGTCAACGACGTTGAACGCGGCTTGCTGGCCGGCAGCATTCGCCCCATTGTGCTGCTGCGCCGACGTGCCGTTTGCGAGAGCGGCGGTTCCCCCAACGCCCTCGCGCTCGCGCCGTCCGTCGCACACGACCTTCCCGAGCTCGGTGTCATGCTCCCCTACACCCCGCTTCAGCATCTGTTGCTTGCCGCGGCAGAAGCCCGCGGTATGCACGCGCTCGTCATGACCAGCGGAAACCTGAGCGAAGAACCCATCGAGACCGACGACGACCTTGCCTGGGAACACCTCGTTGCCGCCGGCATCGCCGACGCGTTGCTCGGTAACGACCGCGCGATTCTCTCGCGCTACGACGACTCTGTGGTACGCGTGGTCGACGACTCTGTTATGCCCGTTCGCCGCGCTCGCGGATATGCACCCCAACCGCTGCCGTTGCCGGCGCCCGACGGCACCGCACCCTGTGTGCTCGCCTGCGGGCCACAACAAAAGGCCACGATTGCACTCACGCGTGAAGGGACAAACGGCGAGGCAACCTGTTTTGTGTCGCAGCATATCGGCGATGTTGAAAACGGCGGGACCTTCGATGCCTGGAACGCCGCGTGCACGCGCTTGGAAGATCTCTTTGACTTGGTGCCCGCCGCCTTGGCCTGCGATTTGCACCCCAGCTATCTATCGAGCCAGTGGGCGCGCGAGCGGGCGCGGAAATGCAATCTGCCGCTCGTCGAGGTGCAGCACCACCATGCGCATATCGCGAGCGTAATGGCCGAGGCTATCGCCGTGGGCCAGCTTACTACCGACACGCGCGTCCTTGGCATCGCCTTTGACGGCACCGGCGCCGGTACCGATGGGACCATTTGGGGCGGCGAGTTTCTTGTTGCCAGCCTTGGCGGCTTTGAGCGCGCCGCGCATTTGCGCACCTGGGCGCTCCCCGGCGGGGCGGCCTCCGTGCGCGACGCCCGCCGCAACGCCTTTGCCCTGCTCAGTGAGCTCGGTCTGCTCGAACACCCGGGGGCCGAGCGGCTCTTGGGCGGCCTAGACGAGCAAACACGGAGCGTGACGGCAACGATGATCGAACGTAGCATCAACAGCCCGCGCACCAGCAGCATGGGGCGCCTCTTTGATGCCGCAGCCGCGATTTTGGGCATTTGTGGCCAGGCAACCTACGAGGGCGAACCCGCCATCGAGCTCGAAGCCGCCGCCTGGCGCGCGCTCGGCGGTAAGACCGTTCGTCTCGACGGCAATCATGCAGGCGTATTCACGTCTGCCGACGACTCCCCCATCTTGGACCCCCAACCGCTCATCGAAGCTCTTCTGAATGGAATCGAGGCAGGCGCGCCGGCCGACAGGCTCGCCCTCGGGTTTCACATCGCCATTACGCACGCTACGACCCACATCGCACGCGAAATCTGCGCGCGCGAAGATATCGACACCGTCGCGCTCTCGGGCGGCGTGTTCATGAACCGACTTTTGCTCCAGCTCCTCACCCGCGAGCTCAAAAGCATAGGTCTCACCGTCTTGGTCCCCCACGCCGTGCCCGTCAACGACGGCTGCATCGCCTACGGTCAGGCGGCGATCGCGCGCGCCCACCTCGCGCAGACAGCATCGCGATAGGCTGTTTTGCCAGCCTGCGCGCCGCCGTCTCACAGGTGTAACGCGTTTGCTCGCGACTCCCACGAGCGCTACCATCAACTGATGGATAATTAGGCGCCTATCCAGCGCAAAACGTATAAAAGGGGAACATTATGTGCCTTGCCGTTCCCGGTAAAGTGGTCAAACGCGACGACGACCTCAAGGCCACCGTCGACATGATGGGCATCGAGCGCCCGGTGTCGCTGCGACTCGTGCCGACGGCACAAGTAGGCGATTATATTCTGGTGCACGCTGGATTTGGCATCCAGATCGTCGACGAGCAGGAGGCGCAGGATACGCTCGACCTGGTCAACACCATGACCGAACTGGCCGAAGAAGACCAACTGGCCAGCAACCCGGCCGAGGCGTACTAGTGGTGGCCGGACAGCCGGCTCGCTCCGGTATCGACTTTTCGGCATTTCGCGATTCCAAGCTGGCCCGCGAGCTCATCGAACGCATCCGTGAACTTGTCGGCGACGGCACCATCAACCTTATGGAAGTCTGCGGCACGCACACCGTGAGCATCGGTCGCTATGGCTTTCGCTCCATTATGCCGGCGGGACTCAAGCTGCTGAGCGGCCCAGGTTGCCCCGTCTGCGTTACCGCCAACCGCGATATCGACCATGCAATCGCGCTCGCCAACATAGACGGCGCCATCATCACCACCTTTGGCGACATGATGCGCGTGCCCGGATCGTCCACCTCGCTCGCCGCGCAAAAGGCAGCCGGACGAGACATCCGCATTGTGTATTCCCCACTCGACGCACTCGACATCGCTGAGCAAAACCCCGACCGCCCGGTCATCTTTATGGGCGTGGGCTTTGAGACCACCACTCCCACCATCGCCGCCGCCATCCTGGAGGCAGATGCACGCGGGCTGCAGAACTTCTCGGTCTACTGCGCCCATAAGACCACGCCGCCGGCGCTGCGCGCCATCGCCAACGATCCCGAGACCACTATCGACGGCTTTATCCTGCCGGGCCACGTCGCCACCATCACAGGCTTAGCCCCCTTTGGCTTTTTGGTCGACGAGTTTAAGACCCCGGGCGTGGTTACGGGATTTGAACCGGTCGACATCTTGCAGGGCATCTACATGCTGGTCCAGATGGTTGTTGAGGGGCGGCCCGCAATTGACAACGCCTACCGTCGTGGCGTCAATACCGACGGCAATCCCGTGGCGCGCCAGCTGGTCGAGCAGGTATTTGAGCCGTGCGATACCACATGGCGCGGGCTGGGGCCGATTGCGGCTTCGGGACTCGCCATTCGTCCCGAATTCTCGCGCTTTGATGCCCGCACCCGCTTTGACGTGTCCATCGAGCCGACGGTCGAGCCACGCGGATGCCGCTGCGGCGACGTGTTGCGCGGAGCCATTACGCCGAGCGACTGCCCTCTGTTCGGCCACGCTTGTACACCCGAGCATCCCGTCGGCCCCTGCATGGTGAGCTCCGAGGGCAGCTGCGCAGCATATTTCCGCTACCGAGGCTGTTAGGTTCCGCCGTTCTAACGAACGGCGGACCGGTCGACGCTGCGCCTCACCCATATAATTCCACCCACGATTGGAGTTTTCGATATGTCCCATAGCGTTACCGATAGCACCGTCCTGCTGGGCCACGGCTCCGGCGGCCAGATGATGAAACGCATCATCGACGAGGTCTTTTTGGATGCCTTTGGGTCGCCCGAGCTGCTCGAGGGCAACGATGCCGGCGTCGCCGCACTGCCCGCGAGCGGGCGCATCGCCATGTCGACCGACAGCTTTGTGGTGACGCCGCAGTTCTTCCCCGGCGGCAATATCGGCCGACTCGCCGTGTGCGGAACCGTCAACGATGTCGCGACCTCGGGTGCCAATGTGCGCTACCTGTCGTGCGGCTTCATCCTCGAAGAGGGCTATCCCATGGACAAGCTGCGTCAGATCGTGCAAACCATGGCCGAGACGGCGCGCGAGGCGGGCGTGGCGATCATCACCGGCGACACCAAAGTGGTTGAGCGCGGCGGGGCCGACGGCGTCTACATCAATACCGCCGGCGTGGGCGAAGTGCCCGCGGGTGTGGCGCTCAGTGGCGCAAACTGCCAGCCTGGCGATGTCATCCTGGTGTCGGGCACACTCGGCGACCACGGCATCGCCATCATGAGCCAACGCGAGGGCTTGGCGTTTTCGAGCAACATCGAAAGCGATGCCGCGCCGCTCAACCACCTGATAGCCGACGTTCTGGCCGCCGCCCCCGACACGCGCTGTTTCCGCGACCCCACGCGCGGCGGCCTTGCATCCACACTCAATGAGTTTGCGCAGGCCAGCGACGTTGCGATGGAGGTCGATGAGGACGCCGTGCCCGTACGCCCCGACGTGCAGGCGGCGTGCGAGATGCTCGGATACGATGTGCTGCAGGTGGCAAACGAGGGCAAGATGGTCGCCGTGGTGCCGGCCGAGCAGGCCGATGCGGCTCTAGCCGCCATGCGTTCCGCACGCTACGGCGAGAATGCCGCGATCATCGGCCGCGTACTGCCGCTTGGATCGGACGCTCGGCCCGCCGTGCGCGTACGCACCGGCTGGGGCTCGACCCGCATCCTCGACATGCTCGTGGGAGAGCAGCTGCCAAGGATTTGCTAACGGCAAAGGCTCGCGGCTGGCGCAACGCGGTTCAAGGCCGGCAAAGATATTCAGATTCCAAACGTGTCCGATACGCAGGCCCAGTATCATGGAGTGCGTTTTGTTACTCAAACGACAGGAGCACCCATGGCGGCAGTGTTTTCCCATGTGATTTTTGACCTCGACGGCACTCTCCTCAACACGCTCGAGGACCTGGCAGCCGCCGGTAACCATACCTGTGAGACGCACGGCTGGCCCACGTTTGCCGTTGACGAGTACCGCTATAAGGTGGGAAACGGCATGCTCAAGCTGGTCGAGCGCTTTATGCCCGCCGAGTATGCGGGCGACGGGCGCGCCTTTGAGCAGACGCTTGCCGAGTTTAGGGCCTATTACGGCGAGCATAAGGAGGATCACACCGCCCCCTACAGCGGCACGATCGAGATGCTCGACCGCCTGCGCGCCGCGGGTGTGCGGCTTGCCGTGCTCACCAACAAGGACCACGTTTCGGCGGCTCCGCTTATCGAGAAGTACTTTGGTCCCGACCGCTTTGCGCTGGTCCAGGGCCGTGTCGATGCGTTTCCGCCCAAGCCCGAAGCGCCCGTCACGCTGCATGTGATGGAGGAGCTGGGCGCCGACCCGGCAACCACGCTCTATGTGGGCGATTCCAATGTCGACGTCCTGACCGGTCACAATGCCGGCCTCAAGAGCGCGGGCGTTAGCTGGGGCTTCCGCGGTCGCGCAGAGCTCGAAGCAGCCGGCGCCGACTACGTGGTGGACACCCAAGCAGAGCTCGCGGCGCTGATTCTGGGCGAGTAACGAAGCCGCCGCTCAACGCGGCTGCGACAATTCTTCCGCAAGGAAAGTGCATCCCGTTTTGGAGCAATAATCCGGGTCGCACTTTCCGCAACCCACCCCATCCGGAAACCGCGACCCGGAATTCGACCAAAAACCGGGCCTCATTTTCCCGAGCACTCGATGCAACGCTGGCGCAAGGAGTGTCCCCAACTGCCGGCAGAAAAGGAACGTCCCCAAGTGCCGCCTTCCCAATGACTACTCCAGCGATGGCATCGTCGCAGGTAGAGGACGGACAGCGAGCGACGTCCAGGACGAACAAGTTGGCATGAAAAAGGCGAGGCATAGACCTTCTGGTCATGCCTCGCCTTTTGAATGACAAATTGTCGTCCTGGGCGGCGCGCAGCGTCGAGCAGTTGCGGCGTTTGGTAAAACGCCGCAACGAACTACCGCGTAACTCCCCTAGCTCATCATCGCATTCATCATCTCGTTGGTTGCGGAATCGTCGGCAGACCACTCGCCGTCGTCATTGCAGGAGTACTTGAAGGTGACCTTGGTGTCCTTGGTTTTAGCAGCCTTGGTCACATCGACCATAACCTGACCGGCCATCTTGTACAGCTCGTCATCGGAAGGCATCGAATCGAGCGCGGCGACCTTCTCCTGGTACTGGGTGGCAAAATCCTCAACGATCTGGTTCATGGACTTGCAGGTAATGGTGACCTCGGCAGTTGCGGTACCCTTGTCCTCGTCGACTGTCACGTCGCCGATCTTGTAGTCAAAGCCCTCGAGATAGCTCTTGGCGTACTCCTTGGGATCGATGCCCAGCTGCTCGAACTCGTCGCCCGAGGCCTCTTCCAGACCGGCGAGGAAATCGTCTCCGCCATTCTTAACCTCATCAAACTGAGTCGTAAGGTCCTTGGTGATGAGCTCCTCAACCGAAGGGCCTCCGCAGCCGGAAAGCAGAACCACGCACGCAACCAAGACAGCCATGAGGGGCGCAAGCAGCAGCTTCTTTTTCATGTTGTTCCTCCCAATGAGCGGCGCCGCACTTCCCAGACACGGCGCACGTTGTAATAAGGTAAGTCCATACTATCCACTAATGAACACCCTCGGCAGCATGAAGGCGCGGGCGGTCCGTTTTAACATCCGAACGGTCTTTAGACTTGGAACGGTCTGTAGACTTGCCCAACGTGCAGTAAAACGCATGTACCCGGTCTAATAAAAAGGGTGGCCGGACAATCCAACCACCCTAAAACATCCTCTGGACGCTACAGCTTACTTGCGGACGACCTTGACGATGGCATCGCCAGCGGCGACAGCGGAGTCAGCCTCGACGGCGAGCTCGACGTCGGCGAACTCGGCGGTGTTGGACACAGCCACGACGACGCAGTCCTTATAACCGGCAGCGGCGATCTTGGCGCGGTCGATCTTGAGCATGGGCTGGCCGGCCTTGACGACGTCGTCGGCCTTGACGAAGCCTTCGAAGCCGTCGCCGTTCATGTTGACGGTATCGACGCCAACGTGCACCAGAACCTCGATACCGCTATCGGACTGCAGGCCCACGGCGTGACCCATGGTGACAGTCACCTTGCCGTCGCAGGGAGCATAGACCAGGTCGTCCTCGGGCCACACGGCGCAGCCCTTGCCCAGGACCTCGCCACCAAAGACGGGATCGGGCACGTCAGCCATCTTGATGACCTTGCCCTTGACAGGCGAGCACAGCACGTCGGCGCCGGCAGAAGCAGAGATGGAGGCCGGAGCAGCGGCTGCCGCGGGCTCAGCCTTCTTCTTGAACATGTCAAACAGACCCATACGTTTTCTCCTCTTGATTAAGCGCAACGTTATGCGCATGCCTATGGTGATTATAGTGCCAAATGGTCAAATTGCTAAGGTGAGGGCTCGAATCGAGAGCCCATCCCAAGGCTTTTCCCCGGTGGCACTCATATTGTCGATTAACCCTCGATAAGCCGAGTATCGTCTGCGCACGAAACGGGCAGAAGCGGGCGCGCCAAACCCGACACTTCTTTTCGCTCCTGACTCCTGCCACCGCCCCGTCCCTGACACTTCCTGATACCGACCGAAACGTGCCAAAATAAACCCGTTCCTTTTTGGCAGGTTTGGCGAGTGTGGGAGTTCGCATGGATATCAAACGCAAGATTACCGAGGCACAGGGCCTCACCCCTACCGAGCAGCAGCTCGGCATTGCAGCCCTTGCCATCGGCGAGGACATCCGCGGGCTTTCTATTAAAGAATTTGCCGCACGCACCAACGTTTCGGTCGCAAGCGTGCACCGTTTTTGCAAAAAGCTCGGCCTCGAGGGCTTCAAGGATCTCAAGGTCGAGCTTATTCGCTTGACAACCGAGGCGGGAAACCGCCGCGACGTGGACATCAACTTTCCCTTCGATGCTACGTCCACCCCTGCGCAGGTCATGGAGCGTATGGAAGGACTCTACCAGACCACGCTGGCCGAAACGCAGGAGCTGCTCGACCCCGCACAGCTCGACTACGCCTCCAAGCTCATCGCGAACGCCCGACAGGTCGATATTTTCACGGGCTCGCACAACCTCTATCCAGCAGGAATGTTCCGCGATCGCCTACTCTCCGCCGGTAAAAGTGCGACGTGCCACGACAATGCCGAAGCCCAGGTGCGCACGGCGCTTGCCTCGGGCCCCGACCATGTGGCAATCGCCATCTCCTACAGCGGACTTGCCCCCAACCTCAGGGAGATCTTGCCGATCCTCAGCAGTCGGCATGTCCCGGTCATCGTCATCGGCACGCCTCATTGCGCGCGCATTCACCCTGGCTTTGCCGCCTACCTTACGGTGAGTGACCACGAGAGCATGACGCATCGCATCACACAGTTCGCGAGCCACATCGCCGTGCAATACGTGCTTGATTCGCTCTACAGCAGCTACTTCGCCAAAGACTACGTCCGCTGCTCCGAATTCCTGGAGCGCTCGTTTCCCTACACCCGCCTGCCCGGGCTCAAGTAGCGACGAGCGTGGATTTTTGGACGCTTAACTAACGAGCGCGGATAATCTCCCACTTTGAGCCTGCACACAGGCCAAAACTGGGAGATTATCCGCGCTCATTTTGGGTCCCCTGGGAACGCATGAGGAGGGCGGATAGACAGCCGTTATTTGCGAGGCGTCAGCGACGTAAAGAGTCCGTGTTGGTTGCAGTAAAGATATATCCTGCCGCGCCCGGTAATATGGAAGCGCGGCTGCACCGATTGCTCTGGATAGAGCTTCTTAAAGCAGATGCCGTCCATAGTCGCATATGCCACAAAGCTAATGTAGTGATCCTTGGTCATGGGATGATCGAGCGTGACGTACCAATCGTCCTCGATGCGCTCGATGGAAAAGGCGTGGTCCGCGTCCGGCTCTTCGGCCTCCTGGGGAAACATCGTGGAGCCACAGCAGCTAAAGCTGCCTTCTCCGAGCGCGTGCACAACGTTTCCGCAGATAGGACAAACATAAAAGACGCCTTTGAGCATATTGCCTGCACGGTTGGCGTTGGCCCGAATGTCACCAGCCAAAAGCTCAGCCACGCTTATGCCGAGTCTCTGGGCCAAAGGCTCAACGAGGGAAATGTCGGGAAGGCCGCGACCGGATTCCCACTTGCTGACGGCTTTATCGGTCACGCCAAGGCTTTCCGCCAGGGCGCGCTGGGTGAGGCCGCGCTCTTCGCGCAGCTGCTTGATGGCATGCGCTGCCAAAAAAGTATGGGAGGCATTGGTTTGCCGTGTCTGGTTCATGGGCTGTCCAATCAAATTGAAGAAATGGAGTGAACCGGTTCGACAGTCAGTATCCATTTGAAGGCCAGGCTCGACAACCTACGCTGCGTAGACATGCGCCAATCGAACGAGCGCGGATTTTGGACGCTCATCCTGAGTAGTCATTTAAGAGCGTCCCCAACGACTACATCAGGAGTGTCCCAAGGTGCCGGCAGAAAAGGAACGTCCCCAGGTGCCACATCCGGAGCAAGGCAACGCCGCAGGCAGAGGACGGACAGCGAGCGGGCCGCATTTGAGACGAGGTGACGTGAAACGAAAGGGCGCTGACCTTCTGGTCGCGCCCTTGAAGTTGAACGTCAGACTGTCCAAATGCGGCCCGCGCAGCGTCGGCCGGTTACGGCGTTTGGTAAAACGCCGTAACTACTCCCGAGCTCCGTACTGCTCGTAGTAGGCGTCGATAGCGGCCTTGAGCTCGTCATCGATAACGACCTTGCCGTCGATCTCGTGGTTGTAGAGGGTCTCGACGACCTCGGCCATGGAAACAATGCTCGCGACGGGGAAACCGTACTTGGCCTCGATCTCCTTCTGCGCGGTGGTCACGCCGCCCTTGCCGACTTCCATGCGATTAAGGGACACGATCAGGCCCTTGATTTCGACGTCGGCAGCCGCCTTGACCTTGGGATAGGTCTCGTCGATGGACTTGCCGCTGGTGGTGACATCCTCGACCATGACCACGCGGTCGCCGTCCTGGGGCTCGTAGCCCAGCAGGTTGCCCTTGTCGGCGCCGTGGTCCTTGGCCTCCTTGCGGTCGCAGCAGTACTTGACCTCCTTGCCGTACAGCTCGTGGTAGGCAATGGCAGTCACAACAGCCAGCGGAATACCCTTGTAGGCAGGCCCAAACAGGACATCAAAGTCGTCGCCAAAGTTATCGTGGATGGCCTGGGCGTAATACTCGCCCAGCTTCTTGAGCTGATAGCCCGTCACATAAGCGCCGGCGTTCATAAAGAACGGGGACTGACGGCCGCTCTTGAGCGTAAAGCTGCCGAACTTAAGAACGTCGGACTCGACCATGAACTTGATGAACTCTTGCTTGTAAGCCTCCATGCGGGCTCCTCTCGTAATCGCGTACGTGCCCTTCAGTTTAGCGCAGGCGAGGCGTCGATGTGGGTACGCTTTGAGGCCACGGCATTCTGTAAAGGCTTTGTCAGGGGCAATGGTTTTCCGAACAATGGGGTTGACATTGCAAACCCCCTCATCAAGAATACGGGCGGATTAAAACGGGCACGAGATACCAAAAGCGCATTGCGCCCGGCCTTAAGGAGGTGTGCCATGGAAGGCAGTCATAGTCGAAAAACCTGCATGTCGTCCTCGGCACGCCGCGAGGATTCCGCACACGCATAAGCGCCACGAACCAATCTTTGGCACCCATCCGCCAACAATCAAAACCACCACAAAGGTGCCTGTCCCCTTTGTGGTGGTTCGCGAGCTTGACGTGAGCGACATCTAGGTTTTTTGCAACTCAATACGACACGTACGCTAACTCCCTTCAACAAGGAGGACCCTATGCTGATGCTCAAAACCGCCACGGTACTCGAAGCTATCTCCAAGCGCCGCCGCACGGCGCGCCCTGCCGCTCACACCGGCCTGCCCAAGAACACCATATTCGCCGCCACCCATAGCGCCGAGGACGCCCTCGTGCTGCTCGACGCCACAGCCGACGGCCTCACTGCCGAGCACGCCGCCGAGCGCCTGAGCGCCATCGGCCCCAACACCATCGAGGCGGCAACCAAGACGCTCGCGCGCCGCATCGCCGACGCCTTCATCGATCCCTTCGCCGGCATCCTCGCCGCGCTCGCACTGGTCTCGCTCTACATCGACGTGCTCGCCGTGCCCGAGCCGCAGCGCGACCCCTCCACGGTCATCGTCATCGGCATCATGCTGCTGGTATCGGGCGGCATGAAGTTTATCCAGGAAGCCCGCAGCGGCAATGCTGCCGAGGCCCTCAAGGACCTGGTCTCCAACACCTGCTGCGCCCTGCGCGACGGCGAGCGCATCGAAATCCCCTTCGATGAGCTCGTCCCCGGCGATGTGATCCGCCTCTCTGCCGGCGATATGGTGCCGGCCGACGCCCGCATCATCACCGCGCGCGATCTGTTTGTGATCGAGTCCGCACTCACCGGCGAGAGCGAGGCCGTCGAGAAGACCGCTGCCATCACCGTCGTCGAGGGTGCCGACGGCTCCGCGCTACCACTCTCCGCCTGCAAGAACATCGTCTTTACCGGCACCTCCGTGCAAAACGGCACTGCCATGGCGCTTGTCGTTGCCACCGGCTCGGACACCTACCTGGGCAGCATCGCCAAGATGCTCAACGGACGCGGCGAGAAGAGCGCGTTTGACCGCGGCGTTTCGAGCGTCTCCATGTTGCTCGTACGCCTCATGCTCGTTATGGCGCCGGCCGTCTTTGCCATCAACGCCGCCACCAAGGGCAACGTCATCGACGCGCTGTTGTTCGCCACGAGCGTGGCCGTGGGCATCACGCCGCAGATGCTTCCCGTCATCGTGACCACGAGCCTGTCGCAAGGCGCCAAGGACCTCGCCCGTCGCCAGGTTATCGTCAAGGAGCTGCCGGCGATCCAAAACCTGGGTGCCATGGACGTCCTGTGCTGCGACAAGACCGGCACCCTCACCGAAGACCGCATCGTACTCGAGCGCTACCTCAACACCGATGGCAACGAGGACGCGCGCGTGTTGCGCCATGCGTTTTTGAACAGCTTCTTCCAGACCGGCCTCAAGAACCTTATCGACCTGGCCGTCATCGACCGTGCCGACTTGACGCCCTCGGCTGTCGCACCCGATTCCATGCTGGGCCAGAGCCTGCGCGACCGCTACACCAAGGTCGACGAGGTGCCCTTCGATTTCTCGCGCCGTCGTCTGAGCGTAGTTGTCGCCGACGCCCAAGGCAAAACCCAGATGGTCACCAAGGGAGCTGCCGAGGAAATGCTCGAGATCTGCTCCTTTGTCGAGGTCGATGGTGCCGCCCAGCCGCTTACCAAAGATAAGCTCGCCCAGATTCGCAAGCAGGTAGCCGGGCTCAACGCCGAGGGCCTGCGCGTGATTGCCGTGGCGCAGAAAACCAATCCGCGCTGCGTGGGCGAGTTTGGCATCGCCGACGAGTGCGACATGGTGCTGATGGGCTTTTTGGCCTTCCTCGATCCGCCCAAAGCAAGTGCCGCGGGCGCCGTCGCCACCCTCGAGGCCAAGGGCGTCGCCGTTAAGGTCCTGACCGGCGACAATGACCGTGTCGCCGCCACCGTCTGCGAGCAGATCGGCATCGACGCGAGCAACGTCTTGCTGGGCTCCGAGATCGATGCGCTCGACGACGCCGAGCTTGCCGAGCGCGCCGAGAACACCCACCTCTTCGCCAAGCTCTCGCCGCTGCAGAAGGCGCGCCTGGTGCGCGTCATGCGCGAGCTGCTCGGCCACACCGTGGGCTTTATGGGCGACGGCATCAACGACGCCGCCGCCATGCGCGCGAGCGACTGCGGCATCTCGGTCGATTCGGCCGTCGACATCGCCAAGGAATCCGCCGACATCATCTTGCTCCAGAAGGACCTGGGCGTGCTCGAGCGCGGCATCATCGAAGGCCGCCGCACCTACGGCAACCTGCTCAAGTACCTCAAGACCACGGTGAGCTCAAACTTTGGTAACGTGCTGTCCGTGACCGTCGCGAGCCTGTTCTTGCCGTTTTTGCCCATGAGCGCCCTGCAGCTGGTGTTGCTGTCGCTGGTCTACGAGATCGTGTGCATCGCGCTGCCGTGGGACACCGTCGACGACGCCTGGACCGCCCGCCCGCGCGCCTGGAACGCCGCGTCCATCAAGGGCTTTATGCTCGAGCTGGGCCCTGTGAGCTCGCTGTTTGACATTGTGACCTTCGCCGCGCTCTTCTTTGTGGTGTGCCCTGCCGCCGTGGGCGCAAGCTGGGCAGAGCTTGCCGTCGCGGGCAACGTCGCAGGCATGGCGACCTTTACGGCGCTCTTCCAGAGCGGTTGGTTTGTCGAGTCCATGTGGTCGCAGACGCTCGTGGTCCACATGCTGCGCTCCCCGCGCCTGCCGAGCCCGCGCGACCATGCCGCACCGGCACTGTGCACCCTCACCGTGCTGGGCCTGGCGCTCGTCACCTGGCTGCCGGCAAGCTCCATCGCCGATGCACTCGGTCTCATGACGCTGCCCGCGAGCTTTTTCGCACTGCTCATCGGCATCGTTACCGCCTACATCGCGCTCACCCAGCTGGCAAAGCACCGCTACATTGCCCGCCACGGCGAGCTGCTTTAGCGCGGTGAGCCGCCACAGTAGACAGCCCAAGGGCAAAACCACCACAAAGGCGCCTGTCCCCTTTGTGGTGGTTTTGGTGCGCTACGAGGCATCGGTCAGGCGGCTCCAGAGTTCGTCAATATCGATTTGGTCGCCGCCGCTCAGATAACCGGTGTGAATAAAAGACTCACTATAGATATAGATGTCATGCGCGCTGTCGCCATCATCTTCGGTGTCGTAGGCCGAAATCACGTAACGGCTGCCGTCGAGCGCCTTGACCAGCCAATACACGGAATCGTCGATTGTGCACTTCTCCTGCACTATCGACGCATCGCCGATTGCGCCGGTGAGCGCACGATCGCCCGTCGTATAGCCGCCCACCGAGAGCAAAATCGCCACGCTATCGTCTCCGCCGCCCGGCTCAAGTTCCTCGTACTCGGACTCCGAAAGCGGTATCGCACTGTTCGCAAGTTCGTCCACGTCATCCGAAATCTTAGAAAAGGTAAAAGCGAAAAGTCCCGCGTCATCGGCGGCACCGTAGCCCACGCTCTCGCCTTGCCACTCATAGTTTTGATGCTTGAGTAGGCGCACCAGGTCGGCGCCGTCCAAGTTGATTGCAGCATAGACCGTCACGTTGGCGTTGTCGTCTACACAGGCGGCGTCCGCCGTGGTCGCCTTCTTGGCACCGCCCGCGCCGCCCAATCCGCCCGAGCAGCCAGCCAGCGCACAAGCCAGCGCACCCGCGCCTGTCACAAAGGCCGCACGGTTCATCGTCACTTTATTCATCATGTTCGTTCCTCGCTATGGTATTGGCCACGTCGCACCTAGCCGAGCGCGCGCCCAGTCTTTTCCTGCCAAAATTCGTCTATCGTCGGAGCACCGCCGTCCTGGGTAAACCTACCGGTCTTGATAGCCTCCTCGGTAATGAGATCCAAGCGGTAGTCACCGTTTTCCATCGGGCTCGCCATGGCAACGTGCCGCGCCATGTTGGAACCGTATACGCACGCGACCCATGAGCCCGAAGTAATCTGCGCCCGGTCCTCGACCGGCACGGAAAAGCCCGCGATAACATCCTCGCAGCTCGAATAGCCCGAAAGTTGCAGCGTGAACATCACGGTGCTTCCGGTGCCGCCCTTGTCGAGCTTTCCGATTTCGTCCTCACCGAGCCATTCGGTCGCGCCGTCCTTGCTGATATTGCAGACGCTGAGCACGTGTCCCGCCTCGTCCTCGTACATCTCGAGTGCGTCTTGCCAGGTATAGCCCTGCTGCGAGGCAAACTCCTGCAGCTGCCAGCCCTTAAGCTCGAGGAGCGCCGCAATGCTGATGTTGCGGTGCGCATCCCAGCAATCATCCGACCACGTATCGAACGCATCCGCCGAGCTGCTGTCCGCGTCGCCGGAATCGCCCGACGTCGCACCCGCGTCCATCTTGTCCTTTACCGGGCGGTCGCCGTTAAAACCCGTCGCATCCTGCGTCCGCTGTCCGCCGCACCCCACAAGTGTCAGCAGCGCCGTTCCCGCCGCCGCGACAAATGCCGTGCGCGAAAGTACCGTCTCCCTCATCATTGTTCCTTTCCCGTTCTTTATCACCATGCCAAGAAACACACCCGGCATCGATTCACACATAAGCCGCCTCACGCTATTGACGAGGCAGCTCCGTCCAGCCAAAACCGGGTTCAAAGCCATCGCGTGTACCGATTACATCGCCCGAACCGTTGACCCAGGCCTGGTCGGCCATCACCGAGACCTCGACATCGGTGCCGTCGGGTCTGACGTAATGGTTGACCCCGCGGATGGCATCGGAATACGAGGCGGCGCCCGTCCCCACGCCCGCACTGGAAAAATTGGCGGCGCTGGCAGCCATATTCGCAGCGTGCTGACGGTCGCTGCGATCGAACCACGCCTGCTGGTAGCTATCGAACGCCGCCTGTTGCGAGGCATGCATCTGTTGCCAGGCTGCAAACTGCTGTTGCTGCTGGGCAATGTTCATCTGCGTGCGTTGGCGCTGCTCAAGCACCATCTGTTGCTTTTGAGCTGACGCCTCGCGTGCAATCGCCGGATTGAGCCGCAGAGTCGACGCCATTGATGCAAGCGCCGTCGAGGCCGCCTCGTCCAGGCGACTTTCTGGCGCAACCAAACAGAAGCTGTCCCTGATACGCCACTGCAGCAGGTCGGCCGCGCCCAGCTCGAACGACGCTCCGTCCGGGCAACCGCCTCGACCCGGGGGCTGTTCTTGCGCGACGCCCTGTCCCGCCGCTGCCGCCGCCTGGCGCTCGCGCAGGCGCTTGCCCAAAACACCGCCGATCAGCCCACTCGAAAGGCCCGCGCCCAGCAGCGCCTCGGCCCCAGCGGCAATGCCTTTACTCATAGAGCCCGCGACGCCGCCGATCGAGGCCACATAGCCCTCGACTTTGGCCGCCACCGCGAGTTCGGTGGACACTGGGGCGCCCGCGAGCCGATATCGACGCATGCGGCACTCATAGATCACATTGCTCGGCTCCATCGAAAAGCCCTGGATCGCAAAGTCGTTTGCCGCCTCGCGCTTTACGCGGGCACGTTCGCGCTCGATATCGACCGCCGCGCTCGATGGGTACGGTTGCTCGGCCACAACCTCCGCCCGTGCGCCCAGCTGTGCCGCGCAGGCCTGAGCCAGCTCGTCGCAAGCTGCCTCCACGTGCATAAACGCCTTGTGCTCGGTTTGCGTGGGGATACGCTTGGCAACGGCACCCGCATCCACGTAACAGAGCTCGGAGCGGTACATAATCCGCTCGCCCATCGGACCCGCTGCCGTCACGCCAACCGAAATCGGGCAGTCGAAACTGCCGCTGCGCTCAAGATGCGCCTCTTCGATATGCCAGCCCCGCGGCAGCGCCACCTGCGCGAGTGCCTGGCCGCCAGAGGTATCGCATGCGGCATGAAGCTCAAGGTCACTGATGTGAGACGCATCCGTCGTGGCCGCGTCACGAGACGACGACGCGACGCCGGCAGTCTCCACCGGCGCATCGGCCGGCGCGTCCACGCTCGGGTCGCCGCCTTCGTCCGCATCGTCATCGGCAGTCGCCCCATCTGTAGCCCCCACGGCGCCCGAGTAGCCCACAACGCCCTCAAGTCGGACGCCGCATCCCGGGCAAAATCGCACCGGCACGCCGGCGACCCGTGGCAGCTGCGTCCCACACGCTGGGCAGAATCTCAAGTCACTCATCCCGTACATCCCTAATTTCGTTAGCTGTTTTTGATCACGGCAAGCTGCCGCCATAACTCATCGGCACCGTTAAGTCGGTACGCTGTCTTATCGAGCACGATGTTTTTGCCCTCAAGTTCTATCGATTGCTCCGAGCCATCCGTATAGACAAAGACGAGCGTTTGGCCGGCATCGCTCATCCGCTCATCCACCGCATCCCCCACGGTGCAGCCATCGAGCGCGGCAAAAGTCGATGCGACCAGTTCGGCATCGTCGGTCTCATAGACCGTCCGCGCCTCCCCGTCCTCGATAAGCTTGACCGCCACCGGAACGGCAGCGCAATCGTTGAGCGACACTTGCGCGGCAGTCTTTCCTTGAGCGCTATGGTCGCCGGCAACGTAAACTCGCATGAGTGTCACCGCCGCGGCAAAGACCACCACGGCGATAAGCGCGCCCGCAATTTTATTAGACGCGCAACTCCGAGACGCCATAGGTGCACCCCCTCCGTTCTGCTCTGCTCAGCATCACATTCATATGCCTTTGAGCACCAAAACGGCAGGTGACAAATGTCTCATATTCATATTTTTGCAGGTAAAAAACCACCACAAAGGTGCCTGTCCCCTTTGTGGTGGTTAGCTAGTCTTGGGGTGTCCAGGACCAGAAGAAGTTGATGAGGGCTACGCGCGAGGAGGCACCGGTCTTTTTGTTGATCGAAGCGATGTGGCGATAGAGCGTGGAGCGCGAAAGGAAGAGTGCCGCTGCCACGTCCTGCACGCTGTCGTCCGAAACGACCAGTGCCTCCAGAACATCGCGCTCGCGCTTGGTGAGCCCAAAGGCGGCAACGAAGCCATCGAGCCGATCGTCAAACGAAAGTTCCGGCGCCTCCAGGGGCACCGTGTCGGCCTGGCCGGGTTCACAGCTCACGCCAAGATCGTCGGTGGCAAGCGCCAGCCCGCCGTGCGTCGCCTCGCCCTCACCGTCTTGTCTAAACTGTCCTAACAGCGAAATCGAGATGCCGACAAACAGCACGAGCACGACGCTCACTGCCGCCAGCACGTTTTGACTCGAGATAATCGCCACCGCCGGAGCCGTCACGAGTATCGAGCAAACATTGTTGATAACACGGCCCATGCACGGCCACAGATACGCCCAGTGGGCATACATCGAAATCGCGGCGAACTTTGCGGTGAAGAACACCACGAAAAAGCCCGTGCCAAGGTAAAAGATAATCGTGGCGGCAAGCGTGTTGCCACCGTTGCCATCGGTGATAAGCACAAAGAACGAGAGCGTGGACAGCATGGCGGCGCACGTCATGATGATATTCATATACGAACGCCCACGCAGGTCATACAGGACGCCGGCGGCAAGGGCGCTCACAACCAGCAGCAAGCGAGGCCAGTCGCCCAGATCGATAGCGCCAGCGGCATGCGAGGTCGTAAGGCCGGCATTGAGGGCCGCGAACACGCCGGTGAGGCAAGCGGTCGCCACCGTCAGACGCACCACGGCACCCTGAAAGGCCGCCTTTGCCTCGGGGTCATCGTGCCACCTGACGCCACGCTCCGACACATCGACCGATAGCTCGGCAATCTCGACCTCGAACTCGGGCGCAGGCTCATCACGCAATTTAGCGCGGCGGGCACCGTGAAGCAGCCCCACCAGCGCAATCGCACAGGCAATGAGAACAGACTGCTGGGGAATGCCCGAAGGCATCACCATATGGTTGAGCACCTGCACCAAAATGCCCGCAGCATAGGAAACCGCCACGGCGCGCGCCAGGCAGGGCGTCTGCGCAAAACGCCGCGCAAGATTGGCATGGGCGGTCGATCCGCAATAGCCCAGGGCGCAGCACGCCACCAGGCCGCCGGCAATTACTACCTCAAACCGCACTGCCATAATCATCAGCAGCAACGCCGATACCAACAGCACGCCCGTAATATCGCTCGTCGCATCGATCATCTGGGGACGGCGATAGTACAGAAATGGGCGCACGAAAAAGCCAATCACGCTCGCGCCGACAACGATGCTCTCGTAGATGACGACCTCACTCGATGGCACGAACTCGGCCATGCGCACATCAAAGAGATACTCGCACGCCAAAAACGTGAAGAAGAACAGCGCCAGGCATATAATCTCCCGAATGCCCCGACGCAAATATGCGGTTGTGTCTCCTATGCCCCTCATGGTTAACCCCCGGCCGCTCAATTGTCTGGAATTCCATTTTAATAAAGAACCAATCTCAATATCGAAGCCAAGCTCGAAATGTTGCAAATTCGACCCCAGTCGTCCACATCACGCCGCGATTTTGAGCCGCATGGACCAGAAGGGGCACGCGCGACCTCTAGCTCGGCAAGGAGTGCCTTCAGCTGCCACTCATTTAAGTACGTCCCCAATGAGTAGGTGAAAATGGGCCATGTGTCCCAGTTGTGGAGGCTCCTTGAGCCGCCTGGGTATCGTGAAAGGCTGCGCACTCCCCCATCATCAAAAGTGACACACGCTACCTGTTGATGGGAGGCAACCATGGGCTTCTTTGACAAGATGTTTGAGAAGAAAGAGTGCGCGATTTGCGGTACCGAGCTGGGACTTCTAGGTAAGACCAAGATCAACGAAGGCTACCTGTGCAAAGAGTGCGCCGGCAAACTCTCCCCCTACTTCCACGGCTATCGCTCCAGCACCGCGGACGATATCCGCGAGCAACTCGCCTACCGCGAGGCCAATGCCGAACGCCTGTCTTCGTTCAACCCCACGCGCACGCTTTCTGCCGGGCGCACCAATATTATGCTCGATGAGGACGCGGGGCTGCTGATCATCACCTCGCAGAGCCGCTGGCGCGACGCCAATCCCGACATCATCGAGTTCTCGCAGGTACTCGGCTGCGATATGGATATCGACGAGCATCGCACCGAGATCTATCGCGAGACCAAAGACGGCGAGCGCGAGAGCTACAATCCGCCGCGCTATGACCTGGATTACGACTTTAACCTGACCATCCACGTCAACACACCATACTTTACCGAGATCAACCTGCGCGTGAACGACTCCACCATCGACCAGCGCGGGTCCATCGAGTACCGCGAGGCCAAGCGCCAGGCAACCGAGGTCCGCGACGCCCTAGTGCAGCTGCGCCAGGAAACGCGCGACAGCGTCGTGGCCGCCAAGGCTCCCAAGACCGCGGTGACCTGCCCCTTCTGCGGAGCCACCACCATTCCCGATGCCAGCGGACGCTGCGAATACTGCGGCGGCGCCATCGGCGCATAGCCCCCGGCACGGAAAGGACCGATCATGGCCTTCGAGAGCGTCAACTATCAGTGCCCCGCGTGCGGCGGCCCCTTGCATTTTGCCAGCGCCGAGCAAAAGCTCGTCTGCGACTACTGCGACTCGCGCTTTGAAGTCGAAGAAGTCGAAGCCCTCTATCGCGAGCGCCAGGACAAGGCAGACGCCAAAGCCGACGCTGCAGTAGCAGCGCCCAAGCCCGCCGCCGACGCTGCGGTGCAGGAGCTCGCCCAAAACGCCGGCTATATCTGCTCATCGTGCGGCGCCGAGCTAATCTCGGACGGTACCGTCGCCGTTACCACCTGCCCGTACTGCGGCAATCCCGCCGTGGCACCCGGTCAGCTCTCGGGCGACTTTTCACCCAACCTGGTGATTCCGTTTAAGCTCGAGCGCGACGACGTTATGGCTGCGCTCAAAGAGCATTACAAGGGCAAGATCCTGCTGCCCAAGAGCTTTGTCACCGGCAACCACATCGACGAAGTCCAAGGCGTTTACGTGCCGTTTTGGCTTTACGGCGCCCGCGTGGACGGCGAAGTGTACTTTGATGCTACCAACGAGACCGTGACTGAGGAATCCGATCGTACCGTCACGACCACCGACCACTACGACGCCTACCGTAAAGGCAATATCTCGTTTGAGCGCGTGCCCGTCGACGGATCGTCCAAGATGCCCGACGGCCACATGGACGCCATCGAACCGTTTGACTACGATGCCCTGCGCCCGTTCTCGGTCGCGTATATGCCCGGCTACATCGCCAACCGCTACGACGAGGACTGCGAAACGTGCAAGGCTCGTGCCGAGCGCCGCATGGAGGAAAGCACGATCTCGGCCCTGCGCGAGACCGTCGTCGACGAATATGACGATGCCACAGTCGAAAGCAAGCAGCTCGACTACACCTGGGAAAACAGCGATTATGCTCTGTTCCCCGTGTGGATGCTCTCTACCTCGTGGAACGGCAAGAGCTACCTGTTTGCCATGAACGGCCAGACCGGCCGCATGGTCGGCGAGCTCCCCTGCTCCAAGCCCAAGCTCGCTATCGCCTCGGTACTGTTCTTTGTAATTGGATTTGTCCTCTCCCAGATTCTCTTCATGGGTGAGAACGCCTTCGATCCGGATTACCTCGCCTTTGACATCGAGGGCATCCTCATCAACATCGTCGCACCGCTGATCATCGTGATCATCGCGGACGTGTTGCTGGTCGGCCAGCTCAAGACAGCCAACGAGGCCACCCACGCCGACGAATACTGCGGCGAGCTCGACCTGGTCGAGAAGCACGACACCTTCAGCCACACCGAGACCACCGTCGTCATGAAGGACGACAAGGACGACTAACCATCCCGACCAATACCACCCGGCCTTTGACGAGAAAGGAAGATCACCATGGGACTCTTGAAAGCTGGATTGGGTGCTGCCGGCGGCGTCATGGCCGACCAGTGGAAGGAATTTATCTACTGCGAATCGATGCCCGCTGACGTCTTGGCCTGCAAGGGCAGCAAGCGCACCGGCGGCCGCAGCTCCAACACGCGCGGCGAGGACAACGTTATTTCCAACGGCTCCGTCATTGCCGTCAACGACGGCCAGGGCATGCTCGTGGTGCAAAACGGCAAGATCATCGAGGTCGCGCTGGAGCCCGGCGAGTTCGTCTTCGATACCGGCAGCGAGCCGAGCGTCTTTAGCGGCAACCTGGGCGACTCCATCAAGGAGACCTTCGCCAATATCGGCAGCCGTTTTGCCTTTGGCGGCGACGCGGGCAAGGACCAGCGTGTCTACTTCATCAACACCAAGGAGATTATCGGCAACAAGTACGGCACCGCCTCGCCCGTGCCCTTCCGCGTGGTCGACAACAACATTGGTCTGGACGTCGACATCTCCGTGCGCTGCAACGGCGAGTATTCGTACCGCATCACCAACCCGCTGCTGTTCTACACCAATGTGTGCGGCAACGTGACCGATAGCTATACGCGCGACAAGATCGACAGCCAGCTTAAGTCCGAGCTGCTCACCGCCCTGCAGCCTGCCTTTGCCAAGATCTCGGAGATGGGCATTCGCTACAGCGCCATCCCCGGCCACACCACCGAGCTCGCCCGCGCGCTCAACGAGGTCCTCTCGGCCGATTGGCGTGACCTGCGCGGCGTCGAGATCGTGAGCTTTGGCGTTAACTCCATCGCCGCCTCGCAAGAAGACGAGCAGATGATCAAGGACCTGCAGAAGGCCGCGGTCATGCGCGATCCCACCATGGCGGCCGCCAACATCGCCAGCGCCCAGAGCGACGCGATGCGCGCGGCAGCGGCCAACCCCAACGGCGCGATGGCAGGCTTTATGGGCATGGGCATGGCAGGCGGCATGGGCGGCATGAACGCCAGCCAGCTGTTCGCCGCCGGCCAGGCACAGCAGCAGGCTGCCCCGCAGCCGGCTCCGGCTCCCACCCCCGCACCGGCACCCGCTGCCGCACCTGCGGCCGGCGCATGGACCTGCAGCTGCGGCGCCACCAACACCGGCAAGTTCTGCTCGGAATGCGGCAGCCCCGCACCCGCCCCGGCACCAACCAAGTGGTTCTGCCCCAACTGCGGTAGCGAAAACGGCGGCAAGTTCTGCAGCAACTGCGGAACACCCAGGCCCTAGCCCCTTTATCTGGTAATTGGCGGGGGATCCGCCACCCCCGCATTTGCTTCTATGGGTTTCGTTCGATAAAGGAGGACACCATGAAGACAACGTTCAAAAAATCCGTACTCGCATTTCTGACATGCGTCCTTGCGCTCGCCTTTGCCCTGGCGGGCTGCAGCGGCGGCGGCAAAGACCCCAAGGCCAACTTCGTCGGCAGCTGGGAACTCTCGGGTGGAACCGTGGAGGGCGAAGAGCTGACCGATGAGTACATGAAGATGCTCGAGGATTGGGGTGTCCACTGCGTCCTGATTCTCGATGAGGACGG
The DNA here is from genome assembly GCA_958437495.1 of uncultured Collinsella sp. Classification (GTDB taxonomy): domain Bacteria; phylum Actinomycetota; class Coriobacteriia; order Coriobacteriales; family Coriobacteriaceae; genus Collinsella. The sequence goes on from CAUBOH010000005.1 coordinate 31,232, forward strand.
TACAGGTGCCCTCGACCTGTTCCTTGAAGTCGTCGATCTTAAGTGGGAGGCAAAGGACGCCACCACCGTAACCATCACCGCCGAAGACGAGTCGCATGACATGAAGCTCAAGGACGGCAAACTCATCCTCGAAGAAGATGACGGCAATCTTGTCTTTACCAAGTCCGACAAGGACCTGTCCGGTACGGTGAAGAAGGATCGTGAGGCGGCCGAGAAGGAAGAGGAGATTGATGAGGCCGTCGAAGACGACGATGTCCAGAGCGTCGAAATCTCCCCCGCCGTCACCGTCGCCGATGACGACCTGTGCACCATCACCATCACCGAGAAGTTCAAGGACGACTGGGGCGACATCGGCTTTGTCGTCAACATCACCAACAAGAGCGACAAGGACCTGACCTTCTACGCTCCTTCCGGCAAGACCAACGTCAACGGCACCATGAAGGAGCCCTGGTTCTCGGCTCACCTGATGCCCGGCACCAACGCCACCGAGGAATTCACGTTCTCGAACGGCGAGCTTGACAGCCTTGACGACCTGGTCAACACGACCATCGGCATCGACGCCTACCTGACCGATTCCTACGAGGACGTCGCCTCTTACACCGCGACCATCGCGTAGCGGCACGTAACATCAGCCGCGGATTGGCGGACACATCCGCGCACATGTCAGGCGGGGCCGCAGGAGATAATCCTGCGGCCCCGCCGCTGTATGCCGACAGCACTGCCCACACAAGCAGGCCGCCCGCCGTTTTTAGATGCGAAACGGTGGGCGGCCTATCTTTGCGGCGCCGGGACACGGGTGAGCGCGTCGATTACGGGCGCTCCATGTTGGGAACGATGCTGCCCTCGGTCACCGCATGCACGGCCAGGCGCATGATGTTGTCGTAACCGGTCTTGCTCAGAATCTCCGAGATGCGGCGTTTGATGGTGCCCTCACTCATAAAAAGCTCGGCCGCGATCTCGCGGCGGCTCTTGCCCTCGCAGGCAAGGCGCAAAATCGACAGCTCGACATCGTCGAGGGCTGCCGTGCCCGAAAAAATGCTCTCGGGCGGCTTGGGAAACGTGCAGTAGCCCGCCAACGTGGAGCGCATCACGGCGAACAGCTCGTCGATACCGACGTTCTTGTACACAAAGCTATCGACGCCCGCCTCGCGGGCCTGATCGACAAAGGTGATCTCGGGCATGCCTGTCATGATAATGATGCGACACTCAGGCAGCTGCTCCTTGATACGTGCCGCCGCCACGATGCCGTTTGAATCGTGTTCGGTGCACACGTCCATCAGTATCATGTCCGGGCGCTCCTTGAGCGCGACACCCAAGGCCTCGGAGGCATCGGCGATCGCGGCAACGACGGTCATATCGGGCTGGTCGCCAACGGAGCGCGCCAGGCTCTCGCGCAGGATGGCCTGATCTTCGACAATTAACACGCGGATCATGAGTTTCTCCTTTGGGACGTGTCGTTGGCGTTAAGCGGAATGGATACCGTAAGCGTAAAGGGCGGGGTGGCGTGGACTTCTAGGTTGCCACCCAGATCTTGCGCGACATGCCTCATACCTGGGATACCCGTTCCCTCGCGATACGATACGGGGGCCGGGGACCCGTCGTTAGAAATCGTCATGCGCGCGACGGCGTCAGCATCCGTCCCCTCCTGCCACAAGCGCACATGGGCCCGATGCGCCTGCGCATGCTTGGTGGCATTGGTCGAGGCCTCGCGGATAATCTGCAAAAATGCGGCGGCGACACGCGCGTCCTCAGGCAGCGCACCCTCAACATCGATCTGCACACTCACCAGGCCAAAAGCATGGACGATATCACCCAACTGCTCCGCCGGCTCACTGGCGCCGCCACTGCGCAGGTCGACGGCGATTGAACGCAGCAACGGATCGATCTGCTCGAGCGACTCGTCGTCCAGGCGCCCCTCCTCCAAATAGCGATGGAGGATGGACAGGCGCTGGCCGATCACATCGTGCACGCGGGAGCGCATACGCAGGTAGGCCGCATTGTCGGCAACCTTTTTGACTTCTTCGATCTGGGCCTGGAGCTCTTGCCCCGCAAGCTCAAGCAGATGATTAGCTTGCGCCAGGCGGTCGTAGGCGTGTGCGTATTCCGTCACGTCCAGGCCGACGACGCGCTCGAACGGACGGCCCGAGACCGTAACGGAGTCACGCACGAACAGACGAATCTCGGAAGGAGAGATCTCGATCACGGCGCGATCCCTACCAAAGCGGTCAAGGTCGATATGGGCGCGATTAGCGCTGCTTTCGGGCGTCTGCATACTGAGTTTGCGCAGGTCGTTCCATGTGCTGCTCATGTCGCGCAGATCGGTGGGCATATGAAGCTCCACCAGGTTTTTGCGCATGCAGCGGTTCATGAGCAACGGACGGCCCCTCGGGTCTAAATACAGGATGCCCACGGGAATCACGTTGATGGTTTCAATCGTCGAGAACGCGGTAATATCCTCCTGGCGGTTACGGACGTCCATCAAGAGCGCCGCGATGGAACGGAACAGGAAGAACGCTCCCTCTGCGATAAGGACAACGGTCCACGCCGAGCCCATAACAACAACCATTGGCGGCGTTACGGCGGCAACGAGCAGCAGCTCGGTCAGCATGATGGGACGACGATAGTGCACCATAAGCGCCACGCCATAGGCAAAGATCGCGGCATTGAGCCACAGCGCTCCGCCCATTGCCCTGGCGCAAACGCCAAGCGGCGCCACCAGATACGAGCCAGACGACGCGAACAGGACAAGCGCCGAAACCATCTGGTGAACCACGAGGCTCGCCTCGTAGACGCAAATCGCCTTACGGTTATAGGACGAGCGGCGCGATACGATGAGCGGAACGTGGATTGTCTGCAGGCAAGCAGCCAGGGCAAAGACAATATCGAGCGCAACGATTTGGGGGAGAATGAGCGGGATCTGCATCGTCACTCACCCGCCCGCGGCATCAACACAATCATGCGCAGCTGGCCGGGCTCGCCCTCAAGGCGATATGCCACGTTGCGCCCTTGCAAAGCGCTTTCGAGCTCTTGCGCAGCGGGTGTCTGCGAAAGATCCTCCTCGTCGTTGGAGAAAAGCGTGGCACGCAACTCGACGCTGCACCGATCGTGGTCACTCAGGTGATACATAAGCGCCGGATGATCGGTGGCGTAGGCAAAAAACGCAAAGTCATACACGCAGTCGTACAGCGCGCTTACCGCACTGGCGTGCATCGGGCGCCGTATGGCGATAATCGAGGCGCAATCGACATCGATGGTGCGTAGGTCGCTTGCAAGCTCGTTGGCAATGAGCTGAATGCGGTCACGGTCAAAACCGCTCTCCCCGTGCTGCGCCAACGTGAGCGATCCCTTGCGTTTGCAATAGGCGACGAGCATCTTGGCGCGCTGCAGCATGCGGTAACGCTCGTGCGAAGATGCCTCGTCGGTCAACGGTGGCAGCGAGCCCAGCAAGTCGTACATCTCTTCGAGCGCGCGGACAAGCGCCTGGTCCACGTCTTGGACCAGCAGGGTCTCGGCCTCTTGATCTGCCAGGTGCGTCTTAAGGTCGTAGTCGGCGACAAGCAGCTCGTTTTGGCGTTGCAGCTCCATGCGACGATGCGCTAGTTCGCGATTGAGCTCGTTGAGCTCCGACACGTCTTGGGCAAGCAGCGCCGATCCACCCAGCAGCGGAAAGGCGCGATACATTACATCGGGGTCGGACGCCACGGCAAAGGCATGGGCGCGCCCGTACTCCTGGACCCGCAACTCCTCGCGCACGCCCTCTGGGATCGGCTTTGACACCGGCGTGGCATAGACTTCCTGCAGGTCACGCGTTAGAACTTTGAGGTCGAGCGGCAGGGTATCGAAAATGCCGGCGATATCGTGATACGACGGAATGACACCGCAATCGAGACAGATTTCCATCGCCACCACGCACAGGACGCAATAGACAAGCGAAAAGTTGAGCCTCCATGCCCAGGGTACGCGCAGAGCATATGAGATGGCAAAGAATGCGCCGCCCAGCAGCACGAGCGCCGCCGTGCCCGAAAAACGTTGGATGCGGAAGGACGAGGACCGGCCCACCAGGATAAAAAAGGCAACGAAGTTAAAGGCTGTCCATACCAGAACGGCACCGTAGCCCCAACCGTATGTGTAATCGTTGCTCCAGGTTCCACTCGATCGATCGAAGTGGAAGACCTGCTGATGCACATCGTTAGTGAGCACAAAGCCGATAAGCAGGACGGCCATGGCCCACAAAACGGTGCGGTACCGACGCCCTATACGATGCTGTTCCAAACCCGCGAGGCGCAGGCCGCACAGCTGGTAGATCAGCGGAATGAGCGTCATGGGCACGTAGTACAGGTACCACAGCACGGTGGCATAGAACGGCGTGAACGACTTATATTTGAGGATGACCTCGATCATCCACAGGGCGCAAATGGCAGCGATGGCAACAAGGCGACGGCGCAACGCATAGTCCAAACAACGCAGATAGACCAGCACGCCCCAGATTAAAAATGCAATTGCGGCGACAAGCAGCGGGAGAGAGCTCGAATGGACGAGTGCATCCACGACTTCTTCGGACACCTCACCATAGACGGGCGTGGTGTTGGAAAGCTTGAAATCGGAGGCGAACAACGCCGGCAAGACTGCCAAAAATATAAGGAACAGCGCAGTGGTGACACCAGCGATAGCGAAGACGCGGCGGCGGTATACACGATGCGTTATGCCAACAAGGAATCGCGGCATGGCGAAGAGCCTGCCGCCCCTGGGATCCGCAACCGGCGCGGTCCGGGCGGCCGCGTGGCCGATATGTCGCTCGCGGGTACCCATAGTGCTTTTAGTGTACCGACAGATGGGTCAAAAAAGCGGGCCGCATGTCCCAAAATCCGCAGACGGCAAAGGGTGAAAGGAGTGTCCCCAGCGACCAGTCGTTTGGGCAGTCGAAGTGCGTGATGGTCACGAGCGGCTCGATGCCGTGCTTTTGGCACTCGCGGAATACATCCTCGTAGAAGGCCAGGCCAGCCTCGTTGGGCTCGGTCTCGTCGCCGTTGGGGAAGATGCGGGTCCAGGCCAGGCTCATACGGAAGGTCTTAAAGCCCATCTCGGCAAAGAGAGCGATGTCCTCTTTGTAGTGGTGATAGAAATCGATGCCGGTCTGCGCGGGATAGTAATAGCCGTCCTCGAAGTCGAGCATCTTGCGCTGGCCGGAGACCACCGCATAGCGCTCGGGGCCGTGCGGAGCCACGTCCACGTTGGCCAGGCCGCGGCCGTCCACGTTGCAGGCGCCCTCGCACTGGTTGGCAGCCGTCGCGCCGCCCCACAGGAAGTCATTACGGAAAGCCCTGCATCAATCCTTTCGCACGCTGTTGTCATAGACTCAGCATCCCTGCAAACAACGCGTCGCTCAACGGCAACGGCGCAGACCGATACTTCTTTTCGCGCGCAGGTGCCCGGCAGCCGCCCTGTCTGACACTTTTTGATACCTGCCCGCCCAAACCGCCAACCACCACAAAGGGGACAGGCACCTTTGTGGTGGTTGGCGGGCGGTTTGTCTCGATCTGTAACAGTTAGGCAGCAAAAACCGGGCCTGGTGTTACAGATTGAGATTTTCGGGCAGCCCCCCGCAGTTTGTCTAAATCTGTAACAGGTAGAGACGATTTAGCCCGCTAGATGTTACAGATCGAGATGGAAGATGCTAGTCGCAGGCGATGTCGAGGTTCTTGCCGATGAGGCCTACGTAGCCGCCCTCGGCAGCCTTCGGGCTGTCAGCATGGCAGAGAACCCACTTGTCGGCCTTCCAATAGCAGTAAGCGTCGCCGGCCGTGGGCATCTCGGCCGCAGCCTCGGGGCGCGGACCGTTGGTGCCGGCGGGCAGCGCCACCATCACCTGGAAGCCACCATCGTCGACCATGCACGGCGTGTAGTGAAGCGTGGTGTTGAAGACCTCGACGACCTTGCCCGCCGGCACACGGAACGCCTTAACGCACGCGGTGTCGAGCTTGCCGTCCTCGATCTCCCAGCGATGCGCCACGAGCAGGATAAAGTCGCGGGCGCCCAGGTTAAACTCGCTGGCGCGGTGATACTCCAGACAGTTGAGTCGCGTATTGTGGCCGTTGCACCAGCCGAACTGGAAGGGGCGGCCGCCAAACATGAGAAAGCCCAGATTATCGGCTTCCTTGACGCCCTCGAGCTCGGGCGCGCTCGCTACGTACTTGCTGCCCTCAGGGATGGGCGTGGAGGCAAGCGCCTCGAGCACGGGTGACGTAAGCTCGGACGGAACGTTATCCCAAACGTTGCCATAGGACTTGAACTCGGGATCCTCAACAGAATAGATATGCATGTTCGCTCCTGTTCGTTTATGTGACCATACGAACATTCTAGAACAAACAAATACCCTTTTGAGCGCTCAACATGAAAAAGCGTCCCCGAAAAAACGGGGACGCCTCCGGTTCAAACGGTCGTTTCGCAGACAGCTCTTATGCCTGCTGATAGTGCAGATGCTTCTCGTCGATATCGGCCAGGTCGCGGCCGAGGTAGCGGCGCGCGAGCCAGTTTGCCATGGGGAGGTTCTGGTCCAGGTAGTTACCGCACTCCTCGGGAGCGGCACCGGGAACATCGCCCTCAAAGCCAGCGACAAACTCGAACAGCTCGCGCACGAGCGGCAAGATTTCCTCGCTCGTCAGCTCACCAAAAACGACAAGGTAAAAGCCCGTGCGGCAGCCCATGGGGCCAAAGTAGACAATGCGGCTCGACCACTCGGCATGATTGCGGAGGAACGTCGCGCCCAGATGCTCGATAGTGTGGCACTCGGCCGTGTTCATGACCGGCTCCTTATTGGGCGTGGTCAGGCGCAGGTCAAAGGTGGTGACGGCGGCGCCGGTCGCCGGATCGCAGTCGATGCGGCTCACATACACGCCGGGCTCAAGCAGCAGATGGTCAACGGAAAAACTCGCGATGCGCTCCATGGCAGATCCTCTCGGTAGTCAATTTGGGACGGGGCTCTTTTAGCTGGTTCGAATGGCCGCACCAATCATACCAGTCAAAAAAGCCCGTCCCAAAAAGACAACTTAGCCCAGGACGCGGGCCATGCGCGTCTTGAACTCGGACAGGAAGCGCGGGGCATCCACGGTCAGCGCCACAAGCGCACTCTTGTCGGGATCTGCCACGCGGCGCTCATCGCAGATGGTGCGACCGCGGTACTCGCCCAGCAAGTCCACGCGCAGGTTACAGCCGAGCGCGCCCACAAGCGTGGGGTCGATCGCCACGGCAACGGCCAGCGGATCGTGCAGCGCGCAGCCGCCCAGGTAGGGTGCGTTCATCTCGTACGAACCGATGTAGTGCTCGACCATGCTCGCAAATGCGCAGCCCGCCATAGTGCCCGAGCCCGTCCAGCCGGCAATGTCGCGGCGCGTGAGCAGCACGCGATGTGTCACGTCCAGGCCCACCATGGTGAGCTTGCGGCCCGAGCGTAGCACGGCATCGGCCGCCTCGGGGTCGCTCGCCATGTTGGCCTCGGCGCCCGCGCTCACGTTGCCGGGCACGGTCAGGGCGCCGCCCATCACCACCACGCGGCCGATAGACATCACCGCCGCCGCGTCGCGCTCCAGGGCAAGCGCCAAGTTGGAAAGCGGGCCGGTCGCTACGTAGACCAGATCGGGACCATAGGTGCGCGCGGCATCGATCAGATAATCGACCGCCGCGTTACCGTCAGCCGAGGTCGCGCCCACCGGCTCGTACGGCGACGTGGGCACGCTCGCCCCGCCAATGCCGTTCTTGCCGTGGATGAGCGTGGTTGACGCCGGCGGCGTATAGGGCTCAGTCGCCTTAATGGGACGATCGGCGCCCAGGTACACCGGCACCTCGGGACGACCCAGCAGGTCGAGCACCGCCAGGCAGTTGCGCGCCGACTGGTCGACGCGCACGTTGCCAAAGCACGTGGTTATGCCGACGAGCTCCACCTCGGAGCTCGCGATGGCATAGGCGAGCGCCATGGCGTCGTCCACACCCATATCCAGGTCAAGGATCAGCTTCTTGGTTGCCATTGTTCTACTCCGCTTCTCCGTCTTTATCGTTTAACCAAACCAATGTTCAACTTCGGCACGCGTGGGAATCGATTGCTGAGCACCCAAGCGCGACACCGTCACCGCCGAGGCGCGAGCGCCCGCGGCCATGCACTCAAAGAGCGGCAGGCCCTCCAGACGGGCAGCTGCAAGTGCGCCGATAAACGTATCGCCGGCCGCCGTGGTGTCGACCACCGAGCTCGAAAGCGCCGGCATGCGCAGCGGCTCGCCGTCATCGCCGAGCGTAACCGATCCGGCGCCGCCCAACGTGATGACCGCAGCTCCGGCACCCTTGGCGCGCAGGGCATTAAGCGCTTCGGCACAACTCGCGTCATCTGCGGGCAGAATGCCCGTCAGTGCCTGGCATTCGGTCTCGTTGGGACAGACGAGGTCGACTGCGGGCCACGCACCCGCCGGCAACTCACAGGCAGGCGCCGGATTAAAGACCGTATAGAACCCCAGCTCGTGAGCGCAGGCAAGCGCCTCGGCCGTCGCCATCAGATCGCATTCGCCCTGGGCGATAAAGACGCTGCCGGCCGCGGGGGCGAGCCCACAGGCATCGCGGTCGAGCTCATCGGCCACCAGACGCCTCAGCGCGCGGGCAACGTCCTCGCCCACAAGCGCATGGTTAGCGCCCGGCGACAGCACGATGCGGTTGTCGCCCTCACAGCGAATGATGGTCGCCGTTCCCGTCTCCACGTCGTCGCGCCGCGCCACGAACTCAACACCCACGCCGGCATCCTGAAGTCCCGCCACCAGCGCATCGCCAAACGCATCGCGCCCGACCGCGCCGATCATGCACGTGCGCGCGCCCATGTGCGCAGCTGCCACGGCCTGGTTGGCGCCTTTGCCACCAGCGTTGGTGATAAATCCGCTGCCGCCGACGGTCTCGCCCGCACGCGGCATGCGCTCGCACGCCACCGAAAGGTCCATGTTCATACTGCCGAACACCGCAACAATGCCGTTATCTGCCATGGAAACCTCCTCGTCTGCGAGCTTTGCACCCACCGTCGACCGTCGATTGTGCGCCTTCGCACCCCTATAACTTTAGTTCACTTTGATGTGGACGCGCGCTTGAGGTTGCGCCAGCAGCAAGCATTCACAGGAGCAGGCGGCTACAATGAATACGTGCTGATTATTCTCGTCATTGGATGATTTTTTATGGAACAACTCCCGCAATCGAGCTCACGCGGCCGACGCCGCACGGCCCAGGCGCAGACTCCGCACGAACGTCCGCAGGGCAAACGCCGCACCAACGAGGCACACCGTGGCGCGGACTCACGTCGTACGCCCGCGTCCTCCAGCAAGTCCGCGCACGCCAGCGCCAACGACGGCGTCTGCTCACCGGCTGCCGACCAGCAGACGCCCGCTCGCCCCAAGTCCCGTTATATCCCCGCCCTCGATGGCCTACGCACACTCGCCGTTGTCGCGGTGGTGCTCTACCACCTCAACCTCACCTGGGCGCAGGGCGGCTTGCTCGGCGTCACGATTTTCTTTGTGCTTTCGGGCTATCTGATCACGCGCCTGCTGCTCAACGAAGTAGCCAAGACCGGCCGCATCGACCTCAAGAGCTTCTGGATCCGCCGCATTCGCCGCCTATTCCCCGCCGTGGTAACCGTTGTGGTGGTGACTTGCGCGTTGTGCACCATTTTCAACCACGTGATGCTCACCAAGATGCGCCCCGATATCCTTCCGTCGCTGTTGTTCTTTAACAACTGGTGGCAGATTGCGCAGGATATTTCGTACTTCAATGCTCTGGGCGACCCCTCGCCGCTCACGCACTTCTGGTCGCTCGCCATCGAAGAGCAGTTCTATTTGATTTGGCCACCGCTGCTGTTTGCCATGGTGTCCATGCATGTAAGCAAACCTAACACGCGCCGTGTGGTCCTGGGGCTCGCAGCGGTATCCGCCCTTGCCATGATGGTGCTCTACAACCCTGCCGCCGACCCCAGCCGTGTGTACTACGGCACGGATACCCGCGTGTTCTCGCTGCTGTTGGGTGCATGGATGGCATTTATCCCCGACCGCGACCTGGCGCCAGTTCGCCTTGCCCATCGCCTGGGACTCGACCGCCTAGCGAGCGCTGCCAAGCGCGGTAAGCTCGACAAGAACGCCAAGGGCGGGCATGGCGAGAAGACCGATTCCGCAGCCGAGACCGCCCCAGCTCAGCCGAGTGCGCTCACACGCTTTTGGTCCTCGCCTGCGTCCATCGACGTACTGGGCGTTGTGGGCCTGGTCGGCCTTGCGGCCATGGTCGCGCTCACCAACGGCTACACCGCTTTCCAATATCGCGGAGGCACGCTGCTGTGCTCCATCCTCACGCTCATGGTCATCGCCGCCTGCGTGCAGCCTCAGGGCTTGGTCGCGCGCGCTCTTGCCGCCGAGCCGCTCGTATGGGTCGGCAAGCGCTCGTACAGTATCTATCTGTGGCACTATCCGCTGCTGCTGCTTATGAACCCGGTCGCTAACATCAACGATACGCCCTGGTGGCAGTACATCTTGCAGGTACTTGTGGTGGTCGCCGTGGCAGAGTGCTGCTATCGCTTTATCGAGACTCCGTTTAGGAAGGGCGCCTTTGGACGCACCGTTTCCGAATTCCGCGACGGAACCACCACGCCCGCAAGCTGGGTGCGCGCGCATATTCCCGTGTGTGCCACTTGCGGCGTCGTGCTGATCATTGCCCTAGGAGGTCTCATCTTTGTGCCGGAGACCTCCGCGTTGAGTGGTGAAGGTGCCGAGATCCTCAATAAAGAAGCCAAGAACACCGCACACAAAGACCAGCAAGCAGCCGACGACATCGACAAGGACAACGACGGCTTCCCCGACGGATCCTACGACCTGCTGATGATCGGCGACTCCGTGTCGCTGCGCGCCGTCGATTCCTTTGACAGCGTGTTCCCCCACAGTCACATCGATGCCGAAAAGGGCCGCCAGTTTGATGCGGGCCGCGCAACATTTGAGGGCTATCTCCAACAGAACCTTGCCGGCAAGGTCGTGGTCTTTGCACTGGGCACCAATGGCCTGGTAACTGATGATCAGATCGATGCCATCATGGCCGATGCCGGCGACAAGCGTACCGTCGTATTTGTGAACACACGCAGTCCGCAGCCGTGGGTGGGTTCCACCAACCAGGCTATCGCAAATGCCGCCACGCGCTACAAGAACGTGCGCGTTATCGACTGGTACGGATACAGTGCCAATCGCAACGACCTGTTCGACGGCGACGGCACGCACCTGTCGACTGCCGGCGTGACCGAGTACCTCAATCTCATCCACGATGCAGTCAAGAAAGACCTACCCGTGCACCCCGAGGACCACGTTAACGATCCGCAACCGGCAGCCGTCAAGTCCGCCGGCGACGCGCTCGTCAACGCTCTCGCCTACAAGCCGCACAAGCTCGGCGGCGACAAGTAACCTGCAGCGCAAGCTTCCCACATCCGGAGGGGATACCTGCCACGACAGACACCCCCCTCCGGCAGTTAGGGACGTTCCTTATGTGCCGGCACCCAGGGACACTCCTGACACAGCAGCGGAACGCCCTCCTTGCGACCGAATTCTGGGCGCCTCGCCACCCCGGGCGTTGTTTCCAAGCCCACACCCGCAGCAAACAACCAAAAATCACTCTTTTCGAGCCGGCTCCAAGAGGTCGTGGACAAAAAGGGGCAAATATGAGTACTGTTACCATTTTAGTAGCAGGCAAAACTACCCAAAATGACGCCCGAGCGACCCCTACAACCCCCTAAAGCAGCCAACCTGACTGGTTTAGGGCATATTGGAGCCAATTTTAATTAACATACTATCGGTTATGTTCATCATCTTCTTAGATGTAAATGCCATTCACTTAGCAACAGTACTCATATTTGGCATTTTCTGTCCACTGATATATAACTAACCCCCTATAGCGGGCAAAAAGGAGGCCGCAGCCCATGGCAGCGGCCCGCTCGAAACCCAAAAGAGGCGCTACGCGCTGTAGCCCATCGCCTGCAGGACAAACATGACAACCGTCAGCACCGTAATCACACCAATGGTCGCCCACGTGAGCACATTCCACACGCGGCCGTTACGGTTGCCGCCCATAATATGGCGATCGGCAGCGATAACCACCTGGAACACCAGCACTACGGGCAGCAGTACACCGTTAATGACCTGCGAGGTCATCATAATCTGGAACAAATCGACGCCGGGCATAAGCACCAGCACGGCCGAAATGCCAATGATGGCCGTAATGATGCCGCGATAGACCGGAGCCTCGTCCCAGCTGCGGTCGGCACCGCGCTCCCAGCCAAATGCCTCGCAGATAGCGCTCGACGTAACGCCCGGCAGCACGCAAGCGGCCAAAAAGCTCGCCGCGACCAGACCCGAGGCGAACAGCACCGTGGACCACTGGCCCGCGATGGGTTCCAGCGCGCGGGCCGCATCGGCAGCGTCGCTAATCTGGACGCCTGCGGGAAACAGCACCGTACCGGTCGTGATGATAATGAAGCCCGCAATGATATCAGCAGCGATCGAGCCGCTCACGGTATCAATACGCTGCAGCACGATGTCGTCCTCACCCGCATTCTTATCGACCACGTTATTCTGCGCCAAAAAGATCATCCACGGCGCAATGGTGGTGCCGATCGTGGCAACTACCAGCGACACGTAGCTGGGGTCGTTTTGAATATTGGGCACGACCAAATCGACCGCGACCTCGCCCCAGTTGGGGCCGGCCATAAAGGCGGCAACGATATAGGTCACGAACACGCAGCTCACCAGCAGCAGAATCTTCTCGATGCGCTGGAAACTGCCCGACATGGTAAGCATCCAAACCAACAGGGCCACCAATGGCACCGAGATACTCGCCGGCACCCCAAACAGGGCCAGGCCGCTCGCGATACCCGCAAACTCCGAGATGGTAACGGCCGTGTTGGCAATCAGCAGCGCCGCCATGGCCAGCACGCTCCTGCGCACACCAAAGCGCTCGCGGATGAGCGAGGCCAGGCCCTTGCCTGTGACGCAGCCGCAACGCGCCGCAGTCTCTTGCGTCACGATGAGCAGCACGGTCATGACGGGAAGCATCCAGAGCATCTTGTAACCGTAGCTGGCGCCGGCGCTGGAATACGTGGCGATGCCGCCGGCGTCATTACCCGAAAGCGCCGCCAACAGACCGGGGCCCATGGCGCCAAAGATGGCCGCAATGGTCAGCTTTTGCTTGGTGCTCGCCTTTTGCTTCGTGTTTTGCACGCGACCACCTAACCCATGACTGACATGGTGAGCAGCACCGCGGCAATACAGTACGCCACACACGAGATCATGACGGCAATGACGTTCATGGCGGTGCCCGACGTGTTGAGATCGTGCTCGTCGCGCCAGAACAGCACCATCAGATAAATCACGGCGCTCATGTTGCCGACCAAGCAAATGACGGCAGCGATATTAAAGCAGCCGGTAAAGAGCTGCTCCTCAAACATAGGGGCATCGGGGAACGCGGCGGTACGCACCAATTGCGCACACAGATAGGTCACGAGCGACAGGATCAGGCCCATACCGGTGCTCTGGAAGAAGAATCCCAGGTAGGGCTTAGGCTCGTCGTCGTGGCCGTCGTATTCCAGGAAGTAGTTCTTGACGAACGACACCATACGCGAGGCAGCCAACAGCACGAGAGGCATGGCGCACATGGGGAACACCACCAGATGCGCGGAGCCCAGTGCCGTCCCCAGCACCGTTGCCATGATGCACGAGGCGATGCCCCACACGACAACCCAGTACTGGCGATGCACAAACCAGCTGAGCACATTCGTCGAGTCGTCGGACGCGCTATCGCCCGAGCCGACGCCTGCGATCTGCAGGTCCTCCTGGTGTTCCTCGGCGATAACGTCCATGGCGTCGTCAAAGGTCACGATACCCAAAATGTGACGATTCTCGTCGCAAACGGGGATGGCGACCAGGTCGTACTTGGTCATCTCGTCCGTTACGTCTTCCTGGTCGTCGTCGGGCGACACGTAAACCAGGTCGCGATAGGCCAGCTGGCCCAGCGTGGCGTCGCGATCGGCCACGATGAGCGTGCGCAGCGAAAGTACGCCAGTGAGCATACCGCTCGGATCCACGGTGTATACGTAGTAGACGCTCTCGAAGTCTTCGTCGAGTTTGCGAATCGCGTCAATGGCGTCACCGACCGTCGCCGTGGCGGGCAGGGAGACAAACTCCGAGGTCATGATACGGCCGGCGGTGTTGTCCTCATAGCCCAGTAGGTTACGAATCGCCTTCTCCTCCTTGACGCCCATCAGACGCAGGAGTTTCTCGGCCTTCTCGTAATCGAGCTCGTCGATCAGGTCGGCGGCGTCATCCGGGTCCATCATGGCCAGCATCGACGACGCGTCCGTGTCGGACAGGCCCTCGAGCATCTCGGTCATAAGCTCGTCATCATCGAACTCCGAGATGGCCTCGGCGGCCTGGGCGGTGTCGAGCTGCGCAAATACCTGCGCGCGCAGGCGCGGGTCGAGCTGCTCGATAATGTCGGCAATGTCGGCAGGGTGCAGCTCGCCGAGCGTCTTGTGCGACACCGACAGTTGGATGTTCTTAGTCGAACGGTCGAGCAGGTCCATGTAGGACCAGGCGATGATATCCTCGCCGAGCGGTTTGCCCAGATGCTTCATAAAGCCCTCGACGACATGCTCGAGTGCGGGGCTGATCGCGCGCAGTAGACCGCGGGCGCCAACTTCGGCACCCAGCAAACGCAGCTGATTTTCGCCCGACATGGAAAACTTGATGTCGTTTACGCGCACGACCTTCATGCCCTGCGTGTCGACAATCTGTTTGTTGAGCACGTCACGCGCAAGCAGCAGCTCGGTCGGCTGCAGATACGAAAAGCGAATATTGGTCGCAGATGTATTGAGGTACACGCCCGTCTCGTCGATGCGGTCGACCCATTTGCGCCAGCTGATCATAAACGGTGTCTTGCCAGGACCGCGGAACGCGAGTGACGTCACGTGCGGAAAAACTTCGCCGGTGGCAATGCCAAAATCGTTCACTACGCCGAGTTTTTCGCCATCGACGTCCAAGACCGGCAACTTGAGCATCTCACTCAGATAATTCAATGGTGCTCCCCATCATTATTCCTTCGGGCTGCGACCGTGATGGCACGCACTCCGTGGACTTCTGGATATGTATACGCATGCGCGGGCGGCACGCCGCTCGGCGCTCACACCCCGTGCATGCGCAAAAAGCACCTGCAAGGGGTCATCGACTGTATGGTCGAGGTTTGGATTTCACCTGCAACCTTTCTCTTGACCCTTATTATCCGCAGTAACTATAGCATCAGCATCGCGCCGTGGCGCCAAATTTATGCGTCGCACATCGCAGGCATACCAAACGCTGACGCATCCGTGACATAGCCATTGGCGACGTTCTTAAACGACTAGTCTGTGGCGTCGTCATCATCGGCGAGCTGGGGGAACACGGCGTTTTTGGGCATGGTGACCTTCGTCAGCGAGGTGAGTTTTTTGCTCAGCGATGTATCCGTCTTGACCAGATCGCTCAACGTCACGATTTTGTAGCCGTCGGCAATAAGCCCGTCGATAATCTGCGGCAGCGCCTCGAGCGTCTGCTCGGAGCACTCATCGCTATCGGTGAGCAGCACGATATTGCCCGGCGTCACCGAATCCAGCACCGTCGAGACCTGCTCGTCGGCACCGTTGAGCAGCCAATCGCCCGAATCGATATTCCACGAGACCACCGCGGACACCAAATCCATCGAGTCGATCCAGTTTTGCTCGTCAAAGGCGGCGTACGGGGCACGCAGCAGCATCGTCTTCACGCCGGTCGCCGACTTGATGGCGTCGGTGCCCTTCGAAATTTGCTTGCGCACCGTCTCACGGTCCTCGCCCTTGAGCGAATCGTCGCTGTAGCTGTTGGAACCGATCTCACATCCGGCGTCGACAATCGCCTTGGCCGTAGCGGGCGAGGCCTCGGCCGCATCGCCCGAAAGGAAGAACGTCGCGGTGACGCCCTTCTCTTTGAGCACCTGCAAAATCTGTTTGGTGGCGCCACTGGGGCCCTCGTCAAACGTCAGAGCCACGACCTTCTCATTGCCCTTGGGCGCCACGCTGGCACAGGCGACGATGCAATCGGTGGTGGGCACGACCTCGCCGCGGTCCTGCGTCTTACCCGACTGTTCGCCGACCCACACCTCAGAACGACCCTGGACGCCCCAGGTTTGCACGTACTCGATGGCACCCGTGCCCTCGACTTTGAGCTTGGGCTCGATGGTCGTAGCCTGCACCTCGTGCTTCTCGTAGACGTTGCGACCATCCTTAACCGTGATCTTCTCGCCGCCGGTAAGCTCGCGGCTATCCCACTTGCCCTGCTTTACACGCTTGCCGTCAACCTTCACCGACAGCTTTTCGCCGCCACGGCGCTTGAGCACACTGTCGTCGACCGCCAACAGGTCGCCGGCAGAATAGGTGTCGGTCAACTCCTGATCGTCGATAAGCGTCTGCAGCGTAGAGCCCACGCGCACCGCGGTCTGTTCTCCGTTGAGTACGACGTCCACGCTACGGTTAATGTAGCCCACGACGGCGGCGACAAACAGTACGAACGCGCAGCCCACAGCGATGAGCGCGTAGGGCAGGCGAGACGAACGGCGGGGCGAACGCCCGTTGCCGATGCGTGCACTGCGATCGCTAAACCCACGGCTGTGGTTGAGATACACCGCGCCGGGCTTACGACGACGACGGCGCTGACCGCTGGGCAGCTGCCCCAAGTCGCGACGCGCCGTCGAACGCGCACTCGATCGCCCGTTAACATTGGATCCGTTTTGGTGCATGTGCCCTCCCCCATAAACACAGCGAGCCGGAGTTACATGTCTCCGGCTCGCCTCCCATCGTTTGGTATGTCGCTATTTGTTAGCTTTCGACGAGCCTCCGCTCGCCTTTTGATATTCGTCCTTAAAGGCCTTGAACATGCCGCGCGTCTTGCCGAGCTGCTTGCCCAGCGCGCGACTGCCCTTGTCAACGGCAACCGAACCCTTGTCGTCGAGCACCTTGGCACCCTTTTTGACCTTGTCGCTCACCACGACACTCGCCTCGGCAGCCTTGGCAGCCGCACCGCCCGAATACCCGAGCGTCTTGACCTCATCCGAGACGATCATCGCGCCGTTATCGTAGCCGCGCAGCATCGTCGGCGGCACCTGCGTGTCGCCCACCAACATGCTCGACGCAGCGCTGGCGGTCACATAGAACGTCTGCACAATGCCCGAACGCGGTTTGAACTCAACGTCCGAGCAATAGCCCACGACATCGCCCGATTCCGTACGCACGTCCATACCGACCCAGATAATACAGTCGTCCAGGTTGATATCGAGGCGCTTGGCAGCGGCGGCATCGTAGGTGCCCTTGGCGTCATCGACCGCGATGGCGCCCTCGTAGACACCGATGGCATCGAGCGCCACAAACCGGTCGGGACGCTCGATCATGCCCGCGATATCGGACTGGCGAACCATAAATCCCACCACGCGCGTGCCGCCCGGCGAAAAGACCGGAAAGTGAATCTTACCGAGCTTTTTGGGGCTGCGCGGCGTGCCGTCCTTTTTAGTGCGCTTGTCCTCGGCGGGCTTGCGGTAAACCTTGATGCCGACAAAATCCCCGGTGCGCATTATGCCTCGGTCGAAGGCTCCGCAGCCTCGGTATCGGCCTCGACGGCGTTCTCGACCACGACATCGGCGGCGGGCGTCACGTTGCCACCCGAGATGGCATCGTTGAGCTGCTCGCGCAGTTGGTCCATGCGCTCGCGGGCCAAATCGACCTTGGCACGCAGGTCATCGGTCTTAGCGTCGACCATCGGGCCGAAGTCACTGACCGCGGCGCGGGCCTCCTCGGCACTGTGCTCGTAGGTGTCGCGCATGTTATCCCAAGCATCGTTGGCGATATCGGCAGCCATGGCGCGGGTCTCGGCACCCGAACGCGGGGCCAGGGCAACGCCGATGATAGCGCCGGCGGCAGCACCAAAGAGCGCGCCGGAGACAAAGCTGAAAGTCTTTCCCATGATCATTCCTCTCCTGCGGGCACCTCGGTGCCCACCGTTTGAATGCTGTCCATTATACCCGCAGCGCAACACTTGCCGCCCCGCTCATCTGCGTACGGTAAAAGCGCAGGTAGACGGCGGTGATAAACGCGTGAGTTTACTCCTGCGACAGGGCCGGCATGGCCACCGTGGCGGCAGGGTCCTCGCCGGAGCCGTCCACGAGTGGCAGGCTACCCTCGTGCGCAGGTCCTGCCGGAACCGTTGCCGCACCGCCAAAGACGGCAGCGGGGACCTCGTGGCTCTCGACGGTCGCGCCTTCGGTATCAATAGCCACCCGCGGCTCGTCGTCAAAGCTGGGAACGCCCTGGGGCTCGGCAAGCTCGGACTCCGGCTCGGCGGTCGTATCGGAAACGGGCTCGGCGACGGTTTCACTGTCAGCAGCGGCGTCGCCCTCAACAGCATCCTCTGCCACGTCCTCGCCATTCGCGGCAGCGACGACCTCGTGCGGATCTTTGCCCTCGGCCTCGGCGCGCATGCCCAGCACCAGGTTGCGCAGGCCCGCGACCGTGCCCTCCACGTCGGGAGCCGGCTGATCGGCGTGCAGGTAGGCCCAGTCCATCATGAAGGTGCCCGAGGACAGCGCACCGATGGCCAGCGCATCATCGGGACACGAAAGCTCAATCTCAAAGACGCGCTCGTCGTGCTCGCTCACGCGGGTGCGGCCGCACGAAATGCTGCCCGCAAGACCGGTCTCGTTCATGAGCTCGACCGTCACATGCTCAAGCAGGTGGCAAAGCTCGGTCTGGCCCATGCAGTCCTGGAACTCGCGACCGGAATCACCCAGACACAGGTGCTTGGCAATCGCCGGCACCAGATAGTACACGCGCGCCGTGGCCTCGATATCCTCCGAGGTCATGAGCGGCATGCCGGGGTTCACCAGCACGTGCGCGCAGATCTTGTCCTCGCTGACGGTGACCTTAAGGATGTTGAACAGGCCTGCCATAACTCTCCCCTACTCTTCCTTGCCCTACTCGTCGCCATCGTGCGGATCCACAGAGCCCGCACCCGACGCCGCCGGCTTTTCTGCCGAAGACTCGGAATCCTTCTTATCGGTTTCGGCCGGAGCGATCACGCGAATAAGCGAGATGCGCTGGCCACGCATCGACTGCACCTTAAACTTGTACCCCGCAACCTCAAACACCTCTCCGATGTCGGGCACCGAGTCGCAAAGCTCCAAAATCCAGCCGGCGATGGTCTCATAATCATCGCTTTCCTCGAGCGGCCAACCAAGCTCAATCGCGTCATCGCACGAAAAACGCCCATCGACAAGCCACTCGCGGCGTGAGAGGCGCGTGAGGTACTTGTTGTCAGGGTCGAACTCGTCCTCAATCTCGCCAACGATCTCCTCGACGATATCTTCGATGGTGATGATGCCGGCCGTGCCGCCGTACTCGTCCACGACGACCACGATCTGGTCGTGCGAGGTCTGCATCTCGGACAGCAGCGGCAGGATGTCCTTGGTGTCGGGCACAAAGGTGGCATCGCGCAGGTAATCGGCGATGGGCTGGTCACCCTTGCCGTCGAGCGCGGGCTGAATCAGGTCCTTGATGTGCGCGATGCCCGCGACATTGTCGGGATCCTCGTGGTACACCGGGATGCGGCTGAAGCCGGTCTGGCGCATGGTGGACAGCACGTCGGCGACCGTCTCGTCGTCCTCGCACATGGTGGTGTCCACGCGCGGCACCATGACCTCGCGGGCAACGGTGTCGCCCAGGTCGAAGATCTCGTGGATCATGCGCTTTTCCTCGTCGAGCAGGTCGTCCTGCTCCGAGACCATGTACTTGATCTCTTCCTCCGAGACGTTCTGGCGATCGTCGGCGCTCTTGATGCGCAGAATGCGGGCCAGACCATCGGAGCAGGCGCCGGTCAGCCACACGAGCGGGCGGGCGATCTTTTGGAACACGGAAAGCGGGCCCACGACTTGCTTGGATACGCCCTCGGCGTTGGCCAGGCCAATGCGCTTAGGAACCAGCTCGCCGATCACGATGGACACGAAGGCGACCGCGACGGTGATGATGACCGGCGCCAGGCCGCGCGCGATGGCGGAGAGCGGCGCGATGCCAAAGCTCGTGAGCCAAGCGGCGAGTGGGTCGGACAGGCTCGTCGAGGCGACAGCGGACGAGGCGAAGCCCACGAGCGTGATGGCAACCTGGATGGTGGCGAGCAGCTCGTCGGAATCGGCGGCCAGCTTAACGGCGCGCTCGGCGCGCTTGTCGCCTTCCTCGGCCTCATGCTCCAGCACGGCGCGCTTGGCCGTGGTGAGTGCCATCTCAGACATAGAGAAGTAGCCGTTGATGAGCGTTAAAACGAGCGTGGTAATAAGGGAGATGGTTATGTCCATCGGAAGTTTCTCGAACCTCCAAGATTCGGGACGTTAGGTAGTAAGCGTAGGTGACGGATAGGGCAGTTGCGCCCAACGGCCGTTTGGATGGGTCCGCGGGCACAGACGCGATCGCTAGATTACGAAGAGGATCACCGCCATGAACTGGAAGATACTGCCGGCGAGCACCCACAGGTGAAACACGCTGTGCAGATAACGCACGTTTTTGGCGATATAGAACGGCACGCCCACGGTGTAGCACACGCCGCCGACAGCGAGCAGGGCAAGTGCCACGGGGTTGAGCAGCGACACGAGCTCGGGCAGCTTAAAGACGACGAGCCAGCCCATCAGCAGATAGACCAGGCCGCTTACCCAATGCGGCTGGCGCTCGCGCAAAAAGCACTCGAGGGCGATCCCGACGATGGCGATGGCCCATACGGCAAAAAACAGCACGGGACCACCGTCGTTTGCCAGCGTGATGAGGCAAAACGGCGTATAGCTGCCAGCTATGAGCAGGTAGATGCAGCTGTGGTCGATGATGCGAAACACACGCTTAGCGCCCGCGGGCTGAATCGCATGGTAGAGCGTGGAGGCAAGGTATTCGAGAATAATGCTGGCACCGTAGACGATTGCCGCGGCCATATGCGCCGGACCGCCACCGCGCAGGGCAGCGAATACGATTAGGAGCACCAGGCCCGCGATACCCAGCAGGCAGCCGACACCATGGGTAACGGAGTTCATGATCTCCTCGCCCACCGTGTAGTGCGGAACGGCCGCGGCCTTGGGTCGCGGCTTGGAACTGTCGCTCGAATCGGACATGCCGGTTACATCCTCCAACGTAAATAGTTCTCAACACTATATCAAAGCGTCTGGGTACGTGCGAAATTTGCACCATACGTGACCCTTTGTTTACCCATTCTTTGCTTGTTGACGCATCAACGGCGAACGTCCATAATGCGCTTGTTTTAAATGTTGATGTATCAACATCTTTAAGGAGAACCGTAAATGCCTCAAAGCGCACACCCCCATCGAAAACTTAAGATAACCGTCGTTGTTGCGCTGGCGCTTGTTGTCACGTTGCTCGGATTTGCCGGCAACTTTTTGTTTGACTTTGCCCTGAACCCCCAAGCGCCGTACACCATGAAGATGATGCAGGATGGCAAGGACGACAAAAAAGGTGAGCAGCCGGATGCCGAGGAAACCGAGGCGCGGGCATGGTTTAAAGAGAATCGCGAGAGCAGCAGCCTCACCGCAGTTGACGGAACCGAGCTTGCCGCTTGGTATTTTGCCGCCCCAGAGACCACGCACAATTACGCTGTCTGCTTACACGGATACACCGATGAGCCTATCGGTATGGCCCGATACGCCAAACGATTCCATGACCGCGGCATGAACGTACTCGCACCCGCCGCTCGCGCCCACGAGCGCTCCGGCGGCGACTATATCGGCATGGGCTGGCCTGAGCGCCTTGACATCGTCGCATGGATCGAGCGAATCGTTCAAGCTGATCCCGAGGCGCGCATCCTGGTCTTTGGCGAGTCGATGGGTGCAGCAACTGCCATGAACGTCGCAGGGGAATCTCTGCCCGCAAACGTAAAATGCATTATCGAGGACTGCGGTTATACGAGTGTTTGGGACGAGTTCTCTCTGCAGCTCAAGGACGTGTTCGGCCTGCCCAGCTTTCCCTTGCTCGATGTAGCAAACTTGGTGTGCAACGTGCGCGCGGGCTACGACTTTCATAAGGCGAGCAGTGTGGAGCAACTCAAACACGCGACGGTTCCCATGCTGTTTATCCACGGCGACCAGGACACCTTTGTGCCGTACAGCATGCTCGACCAAAACTACGACGCGTGCGCCAGCAAGGTCAAGCAAAAGCTCACCATTCATGGCGCCACCCACGCCAAGAGTGCGCAAGTTGACCCCGAGCTCTACTGGAACACAGTCAACAACTTCCTCGACGAGTATTTTTAGGCAAATAGTACGGTTTACTGGTCTATCTGACCCCCTAGCACTTCCGAAAAGCCGCCCGCGAGCGTTGTGCTCGCGGGCGGCTTTTGCTCAACTAACGCTACAAAGGCGCTTGTTTTGTCCAATAGCTAGGCGCTACTTGACCTCGATGAGCTCATACTCGCTCGTGCCCAGGCCGATCTTTTCGGCGTGCGCGATGCACGCGCGCCAGTCGGTGTCGGGATGCGTGATGCAGAAGGGGTCACGCGCCTGCTCGCCCTCCAGATGCTCGTGGTTGTGCTCCATCTTGGCCGCGCTATCGGTGAGCTCGGTGTTGGGCAGCGGCTCGGATGCCATGACGGCATCGGCGCAGGCCTGGTCGATGGCGACCGGGTCGAAGCTCGCGAACATGCCGATATCGTTGACGATAGGCGTGTCGTTTTCGGGATGGCAATCGCAGTTGGGGCTGATATCCATGGCAAGCGAGATATGGAAGCTCGGGCGATCCTGGACAACGGCCTTCGTATACTCGGCGATCTTGTAGTTGAGCACGTCGGCCGCAGCATCATAGCCGGGCTTGATGGCGTCCTGGTTGCACACGCCGATGCAGCGGCCGCAGCCCACGCAGCGATCATGGTCGATGGCAGCCACGTGGACCGTGCGGGTGTTGCCGTTGGCAAGCTCGCGCTCGCGGGTGTCGTCGAACGAGATAGCGTTGTGCGCGCAGATCTTTTCGCAGGCACGGCAGCCAATGCAGTGCTCGGTCGCGACGTTCGGCTTGCCGGCGGCATGCTGCTCCATCTTGCCGGCTCGGCTGCCACCTCCCATGCCCAGGTTCTTCATGGCACCGCCAAAACCGGCCTGCTCATGACCCTTAAAGTGGGTGAGGCTGATTACGATGTCGGCATCCATGAGTGCCTGGCCGATCTTTGCCTCGCGCACGTACTCGCCGCCCTCGACCGGAACGAGTGCCTCGTCGGTGCCCTTGAGGCCGTCGGCGATGATGATCTGGCAACCCGTGGCATACGGGGTAAAGCCGTTCTGATAAGCGGTGTCGATGTGCTCGAGCGCGTTTTTGCGGCTGCCCACATAGAGCGTGTTGCAGTCGGTGAGAAAGGGCTTGCCGCCCAGCTCCTTCACCACGTCGGCGACGGCGCGGGCGTAGTTAGGGCGCAGAAAGCTCAGGTTACCCAGCTCGCCAAAGTGAATCTTGATGGCAACGAACTTGTTCTCAAAGTCGATCTGCTCGATACCGGCGCGACGGATGAGGCGCTTGAGTTTGTCGAGCTGGCTCTCGCGAGCATGCGTGCGCAGGTTGGTAAAGTACACCTTAGCGGGTGCTGCGGGTGCAGTTGCGGTCATAGATCTATCCCCTCGGTCTATATGGCGTTACAGACATAAGAGGATGGTACCCGTTGAAGTAGGGTCGAAGTCAAGCGCAACACCGAGTCGTTAGGCACTCATTGGGGACAGACTTAAATGAGTGCCGCCAGGGACAGTCCTTGCCAGCCCGGCCGGCGAGCCAGCGAATCGGCAAAGACTGTCCCCAACGACTAGTCGTTTAAGACCGTCCCCAATGGCTACTCTTGCACCTTGAGGGCTTCGGCCAGACTGACGCGCTTGATAGAACGCGTGTGTAGCAGCGCCACGACCAGGTAGGTCGCAAAGCCAATGCCGACGCATGCAGCCATAGACCAAGCAGGCACGTAGATCTCGATATTGCCGTTGTAGGCGAGCAGCATCGAGCGAAAGATGGCCGTGAGCGAGCCAATAATGACTGGCAGGCTCAGCACGAGCGACGCCGCCACGCACAGCGTGATCGAGCGGATGTACAGATGCGAGATCTCGCTATCTCGATAGCCAAAGACTTTCATATAGCTGATCGAACGGGCGCTGTGGTCGATCACGGCCTTGGTCAGCAGGTACATAAACAGCAGGAAGATAAACACCGCGAGCCCGACCATCATGCCAATCATTTTGCTCATCATGCCGATGAACTGGTCGCCCACGGCGCGCATGTCGTCGGGCGTGGTGTCGCCGGCAAAGTAACGAGCATCGAGGTCGAGCTTCTCGTCGCTCACATAGCCGTTAAAGTAGGCGGCGTCGTTGTCGAACAGCTCGTTAAAGTCGTCGATACTCATATAGATATTCATGTCCGACTTGGAGCCCCAGGCACAGTCCTTGCCCGCATACCCAAGGGAATAATGCTCGCCCTCGTACTTGTCGCTGAGCGCGACCTTCTGGCCCTCGCTCCAGCCAAACTTATCGAGCAGACCGCCGCCAAAGACGACGCGCCCATCGCCGACGTCGAGGTCTTTCCAATAACGCGAATCGGATGAAATGCCGTAGATGGAAATCGTCTCCTCGCCATTACCATCGCCACGGTCGTATTGCAGCTGGTAAACGGCGTATTTCTCGGCCTGCGCGATTGCGCCCGCGCCGTTATCGGTCGTATTGACCGGGTGGATATCGTCGTTGTCAGTGTCGATCTTAGAGGCCTTGTCAATCAGGTCGATAGCCTCGTCGCGGTTGCAGCCGAGGGCATCGGCAAGATCGTCAAGGCGCGCGTAGAGCGCATCCTTCTTGTCCTGGACCTTGGCAAGCGCATCCTGCGCCGCAGTCAGGCTCTCGGCAGACGGAGATGCGGTCGCGGCATCGGCTGCCGCCTGCGCCGCATCGGCCGCGTCGTCAAGCTCGTCATCGGCATCCTGGGCGGCGGAAAGCAGCGCACCGTCAACCGATTGCAAGCGCTCGAGTGCCGACCACTGCTCGCGCTCCTCGGCAGTGCCCTCGAGCTCCAGCGGAGCTTTGAGCGTGTACTGGTGCTCGGCGACCAGGCTCGTCTCGAGGTTGTCGGCGTAGTGCGTCATCGTGGGCAGAATCGCCAGGCCAAAGAGCAGTAGCAGCGACGCAAACGCAATGCCCACGAAGAGCGTGGCAAAGTTGCCCAGGTTGCGCAGGAAGATACGCAGGCGGAAGCGGGAAACAAAACCCATGCGCTCCGGCAGCTGCAGGCCACGCTTGGTGCCCGATTTGCCGCTCGCCTCGTGACGAAGGAACTGCAACGGCGTCTTGCCCATTTTGCGAAACAGGCCCACCAGCGTGATGAGGATGAGCGCGGCGGCGGGAACCACGGCGCACTTCACAAAGATCTCCCAGCTCCAGTACACCTGGAAGGGCGGCAGGCTGTACGAACCGTAATAGAGACTGCGCATGGGCTCGGTAAAGAACACAATGCCGAGCGCAGTGCCCAAAAGCGCCGAGACCACGCCCACGATGGCGGGAAGTGCCAGGTAGTGCAGCACGATCTCGCGTCGACGATAGCCGCTGGCGAGCAGCGTGCCGATGATGGCGCTCTCCTCCTCGATGGTGGCGTCGGTAAGGACCACAAAGACAAACGCCATGATCACGATGATAATGTCGAGCAGCGTCATCCACATCATGGAGTCGCCGTCTACGTCGTCGCGCGCGTAGCCAATACCCTGGTTGGAATCGGCATCGATCAGATCGTCCACGCGCGCATCGGCATCGGTCAGCGCCTCGACCATATCCTGCTCGGCATCGATGCGGTCCGCGGTGGGGAGGTCGCGATCGGCAAAGGTGAAGGAGTAGGTGTAGGCGGGTGCGCCGCCGGCATCCTCGAGCGCGGCAAAGCCAGCGTCGGTAACCTCGGCAACACCATAGGTGACGGTGTTGATCGTAAAGTCGGAGTTGTTGAGGAACAACGCCTGGCTATCGGGCTGGGTCATGATGCCGCAGATGGTGTAGGCTCGGCCCTCGAGCTCGACTTTATCGCCGATGGCGAGGTCGTTATTGGTGGCAAAGACGCGGTCGATGGCCACCTCGTCGTCCGCCTTTGGCTGCTTGCCTTCGCAGTAGGACGCAATGTCGACCTTGGTGCGATGCGCGTAGGTGCGCAGGGTGCGCTTGGTGCCGTCGTCGCCGGACGCCTTTTTGATGATGGCGTCGATGGAGAAGTTCTTGTAGAGCGTAACGCCGCCGACGTCGTCTGCCGCGCCCTCGGCTGCCTTGAGCTGGTCGTCGGTAGCCTCGAAGGAGGTGGTCACGCGGCCGTCCTCAATCGTGTACGCATCGCGCATGTCGTCGATAAGGCAACCGATGGAATGCGCCGCGAGCAAAAAGCCCGAGGTGAGAGCGATGCTCCCGCACATAAGCAAAAAGATGCCCAGGTACTTGCCGATATTGCGGCGCAGCTCGCGCGGGAGGCGTTTTGCGAGAGGTGTCATGGCGTCGCCTACCAATCGAGCTCGGCGGCCGCGACGGGCGACTCGTTGAGCTCATCCTCGACGATGCGGCCGTCGCGCAGGCGCAGCACGCGGTTGGCCATGCGCGCGATGGCGGCGTTGTGGGTGACGATGATGATGGTGCAGCCGTAGGTGCGGTTGACGTCCTCCATGAGCTGCAGGATTTCCTTGGAGGTCTTGTAGTCGAGCGCGCCCGTGGGCTCGTCGCACAGCAGCAGGCCCGGATTTTTGACGAGCGCGCGGCCGATGGCGCAGCGCTGCTGCTGGCCGCCCGAAACCTGGCGCGGAAACTTGTTACGGTGCTCATAAAGGCCCAGCGAGCGCAGCAGGTCGTCAATGTTGAGCGGGTTTTTGGACAGGTGCGCCGTGACCTCGATGTTTTCCTTGATGGTGAGATCGGGCACCAGGTTGTAGAACTGAAAGACAAAGCCCAGCTCGCGGCGTCGGTATTCGCCCAGATCGGCAGGCTTGAGCACGGTGAGGTCGCAGCCGTCCACCATGATGGAGCCGCCGTCGGCATCCTCCAAGCCGCCGATCAGGTTGAGAAAGGTCGACTTACCCGAGCCCGAGGGCCCCAGCATGACGCAGATCTCGCCGCGGTTGATGGACGTATCGATACCGTCGAGCACCGTCAGGCGCGCATCACCGTCGCCGTAGTGTTTCTTGAGCCCGTTGACCTGGACGTAGGCACGCTTTGTCGCCATGCTATCCCCCGTTGTTAGCCTTCTGCTACTTTTCTAGGGTAATAGTAAACCCAGGCGAACTATTTTTAAGCGACAGGCGCGACTTTTTCCAACCTACTCATTGGGGACAGACTTAAATGAGTGAAATCGCTCATTTAAGTCTGTCCCCAATGAGTGGTCCCAAAGGCCGGCATATTGGGACAGTCCTTGCCAGCCCGGCCGACGAGCCGTCGAATCGGCAAAGACTGTCCCCGATGACTAGTCGTTTAAGAACGTCCCCAATGATTAGGTGGCTAGGCGCGGGATTTGTTGTGTGCGAGGGCCAGACCTACGGCGGCGATGGCCGCGGCAAAGAGCACCGTGACGCCCAGGTCGCAGGCGATGTCGCCCAACACGGCAGACGTCAGGTCCGAGGCAAGCGCCTTGCCGATCGCGTCGTTCACCCAATATGTCGGCACAAAGTGCGCCACCGTCTGCACGGCCGAACCCATGAGCGACAGCGGCATCCAGGCGCCGCCCAAAAACGTCATGAGCATGCCAAGCAGGTTGCCCACGCCGTTGAGCAGCTCCTCGCGCGCGCCCAAGCTCGACAGCGTAAAGCCAACGGCCAGAGGCGTGCACGCCAGGGCAAACGTTGCCGCCAGCGCCAGACACACGCGACCCACGCCGACCTCGGCAACCGCGCCGGCAAAGCCCACGACGCCCATCATGCTCGACACGAGCCAAATGCAGACGGTGAGCACGGCGGCGGCCGCGAACACGGCGAGCGAACGCTGGCGCTCGGAGACCGGGCCGGCCTCCATGCGGCGCACGCGCTCGGGCTCGTTCATGCCCGAGAACACCAATCCCACCGACACGATGACCGACGAGATGATCGCGTACGCGCCAAAGTTGAAGTACGACTCGAGCGTGGCGGCGGCAGTCGAGTCGACCTTGACCTGCTCGATCTGGACCTCCGCGCGCTTTGCAGCGGCATGCTCGGCAGCTTTGGCGACCTCGCTGTCGGAAGCAGCTGGCTCAAGTGCCGCCGCAGCACCCGCGAGCGAGATCCAGCGCGAGGCCTCGGCAGACGAAAGCGCTGCCGCCATGGTGCCGGCACCGTAGGTCACATCGAGCTTGGGCAGGTCCTCCCCCGCACGGGCGGCTGCAACAAGATCGTCCTCAAACCCCTCCGGGATAAAGAACACGCAATCGGCGCTGCCCTTGGCGCTGTTGCTCTTGGCGAGCGCATCCGCAAGGTCGTACGTGTCGTCGCCGACGCCCGTGACCAGGTCAAAGCGTGAGCCCAGGTGCTTGGTAAGTGCCCGCGAAAGGTCGCTATTGTCGCGGTCGACCACGATCACGTTGGTGTCGTAGGGCCTATACTCGGTAAGCTGCGACGAGTTCCAGCTCACCGAGGCCGCGATGAATACGCCCATGAGCGAAATGAACACCGTATAGATGAGCAGGTAGAACGGGTGCGCGAGCGCCATGCGAAGCGCGGTCTTAAAGGTGCTCATAGCGGCTCCTTCCAAAGATCAGCGTAGCGGCGGCGACAAACACCAGGGCCATCAGGACGAGCGCGCCGGCGCGAACGGCAAAGGGCCCCAGATCCTCAAAGAAATACAAGCGGTTGAACATGTCGCAGATGAGCTTGACGGGGTTGAGCCAGCACTCGGCCGGGCAGGCGCGGGCGACGTCGTCGGCAAGCGCCATCGCCGGCTCGCCGTAGAGGCCGGCGAACAAGGCGCACGTGGTGGCAAAGCCCGTGAGGATGCCTGACTTGGACGCCTTGCCACCCTTAACGGGAAGCGTACCCACAAAGAGCCCCAGGCCCGTGGCGGCAAGCGCGGATGCAGCACCGCCCAGCAGGCACAGCCCCTCGCGCCCGCCAAAGTCGACGCCAACGACTAGGCGCACGTAGCCAATCGCGACCGCCATCGAGGCAAAGGAAACCAGCCACGAGCCGACAAAGATGCCGGCCAGCGACGCCGTCTTGGAAAGGCCGCCCACGCAGCGGCGCGCGCCAAGGCCCGACAGATTGGGCTGCAGGTCGACGACGCTCAAAGCGGCAAACTCGGCAGACATCATCGCGACCAGGCCAAAGAGTGCGTAGTAGTAGATGACCGTGCCATCGGGCGTGGCACGTGTCAGGCTCACGCGGCGGGTTCCGCCCTCGAGCGACAGGGCGCGCGCAACCGCCTCCGGGTCGGCGAGCGCCGCCGGGTTGTCCTGGGCAATCTGGGACATGAGCTCGGCATTTTGTGTATACGAACTTGCCACCGTCTCCAGAATGCTGCGGTCGGTGAGCACCGACGAGGCGCGCGAGCTATCGTAGCTCGAAAGCAGCGTGAGCTTGGGCACGCCCGCGTCGTCGACCGTATAGATGCCCGCGACCTCGCCGGCCTTGAGTGCACGGTTCGCATCGGCTGCGTCGTCGCACTCGTGGATCTCGAGCAGCTGGTCGTCGTCTTCCTTGGCAAGCGACGTCGCCATGTCCTTAAAGGTCGAGGCGTCCCAAGCCTCATCCGCTACGACGGCCACCGGCACCGGGTCGACCTTGCCGTCGGAGCTGAGGTTCGCAAACATAAACATGAACATCGCGGAAAGCGCGACGGGAAAGATCGCGCCCCAAACCCACGTGCTCGGCCGGCGCAGCAGCGTCTTAACCGTAATGATAGTGGTGTTGAACATAGCTGCCCCCTAGTCGCGCAGCTCGCGGCCGGTGATCTCGAGGAACACGTCGTTGAGGGTCGGCGGTTCGCTCCACACGCGGCCGAGCGCCACGTCGGCGGCGCGCAGCGTGTCGAGGATGTCGACCAGGTTGTGCGGGCTCGCTTCGCAGGTGCAGACGAGCTCGCCGCCGGACAGTTCAACCGAAAGCACGTGCTCGAGGGCGCGCAGCCGCTCGACTGTGGCGGGCTCAACGGCGCCGACCTCGACGGTCACGCGCTCGCCCATCTGAATCATGCGCTTGAGCTCGTCGTTGGTACCCTGCGCCAGCACGCGGCCGCCGTCCATGATCATGATGCGGCTGCAGATCTGCTCGACTTCCTCCATGTAATGGCTGGTATACACCACCGTGGCGCCCTCGTCGCGCAGGCGGCAGATGCCCTCCAGGATGGCATTGCGGCTCTGCGGGTCGACCGCCACCGTGGGCTCGTCAAAGAAGATGAGCTCGGGCTTGTGCGCGATGCCGCAGGCGATGTTGAGCCGGCGCGCCAGACCGCCCGAGAGCTTGCCAGGGCGGAACTTAGTAAAGTCGCCCAGGCCGACAAAGTCGATGGCCTCGTCGACCAGTGCCCGACGGTGTTTGCGGTCGTTGACGTAAAGACTGCAGAAATAGTCGATGTTCTCGCGCACGGTAAGCTCGTCAAACACCGCCACCTGCTGCGGCACCACGCCGATGCGACGCTTGAGGTCGTAGCGCGTGGGCGTCATGGGTTCACCGAACAGCTCGATGGTGCCTTTGTCGTAGGCGAGCAGCTGCAGAATGCAGTTGATGGACGTGGTCTTGCCCGAGCCGTTGGGGCCCAGCAGGCCAAAGATCTCGCCGGGAGCGATGCACAGGTTAAAGTGGTCGAGCGCGATAAGATCGTCGTAGCGCTTGACGAGATTTTCGACGTGGACGATGTCTGTCATGAGGCGGCCCTTCTGTTGATTGCGGCCCGGTACGATTGCATCATCGCAGGAACCGCCGGCGCGCACCAGTGAGCTTTGTCACGAGTGCAGGGGTCTTGGTCGTGCGGCCTGCCGACGCCCCCGCTTTGCCGCGCGGGAGGAATGTCACGGTTGCGCAGGCGGCCCCTCCACCATGCACGGCTTCGCGTACAATACCCGTATGAACAGGCTTTTCGACAAATCGATCGTGCTGGCGTGCTGCATCGCAGCCGCCGTGGGCCTTGCTGTCGACGCTCGCCTGGTCGCGGCGTTTTGCCTTGGCGTTATTACCACCTCGCTGGCCGAGCTCGCGCAGGGAGAGCGCGCCCGTCGCGCCAGCGAGGCCGCGAGTTACGCTTACATCATCGCGGCTGTCTTCGTGCCGCCGTTTGTGCCGTTTGCGCCTCTCGCCCTCTATGACATCGCGCGGCGGGTGCGCCGCGAGCACGCCTGGGCCGCGCTGGGCATTGGCGCCACCTTTGTCTTTGCGCTCGTCGCGGACCTTCGCACCGACGCGCTCACCGCCCGAACGCTCCTGCTGACTGCAATCCTTTCGGTTGCCGCCACCTTGCTATCACTGCGCACCGCCCAGTTGGAACGCGAGCAGAAGCGCATGCGCCGCACCCGTGACGAGCTGCAGGAACGTGCTCTGGCGCTGGAGGCACGCAACCGCGACCTTGCCGACCGCCAGGACTACGAAGTCGAACTCGCGACACTCGCCGAACGCGCCCGCATCGCGCGCGAAATCCACGATAACGTGGGCCACCAGCTCACGCGCGCCTCACTGCAAGCCGAAGCTTTGCGCGTAGTCCACGCCGACGAGCCCGGCGTCGCCGGCGATTTCGCCGACGTCAAGCACACCGTTGACGAGGCGCTCCAACTTGTGCGCGCCAGTGTCCACGCGCTCAACGACAACGCCGTCGACCTTTCCGTGCAGCTCGAACGCATTGTTGAAGGCGCGCGCTCGGACGGCGGCCCCCAGATTGAGCTTGAAGTTATGACCGAACATGCGCCCGCAAACGTCGCGAACTGCTTTGCGGCGGTCCTGCGCGAGGCGCTCTCCAACACCATGCGCCACGCTTGCGCCCAGACCGTCTCCGTACGATGCATGGAACATCCGTCGTTTTACCAG
Source organism: uncultured Collinsella sp. (assembly GCA_958437495.1). GTDB lineage: Bacteria > Actinomycetota > Coriobacteriia > Coriobacteriales > Coriobacteriaceae > Collinsella. The sequence continues at coordinate 63,316 of CAUBOH010000005.1, forward strand.
CTCATCGTTACCGACGATGGCGCGGGCGGGGTCCAAGCAAGCGGCTGCGGCGCCGCGGAGGGCATGGGGCTCGCCTCCATGCGCGAGCGCATCGAGGCGCTTGGCGGCACCTTCACCGCCGGCCCGCGTGCCGGCGCCGGTGGCTGGCGCGTGTTTGCCACCGTTCCCAAACAGCAAGGAGATGAGGACCGATGAGGCTCATTGTTGTCGACGACGACCGCTTGGTGGTCGATTCGCTCAAGATCATCCTGGGCGCCCAGCCGCAGATTGAGGTGGTGGGCACCGGCGCCAATGGCGACGACGCGGTCGCGCTCTACGCCGAGCACGCGCCCGACATCGCGCTGCTCGACATCCAGATGCCGGGACGCGACGGCCTTTCGGCCGCGCGCGAGATCCTTGAGCGCGACCCTGCGGCGCGCGTGGTATTTCTGACGACGTTCTCGGATGACGAGTACATTGTGTCGGCGCTCAAGCTGGGCGCCCGCGGCTACCTGATTAAAACCGATGTCGCCGCCATTCCGCCGGCGTTGGCGCAGGTCATGAGCGGCAAACGCGTGCTCGAGGGTAAGGCGATCGAGGATATCAACTTTGATGGGGCGGGCGTCGAGGCCGGCACGGCCCGCCGGCCCGCGGCCTTTGTCAGCCTGACCGACCGCGAGTTCGAAGTCGCCGAGCTCATCGCCCGCGGCCTCGACAACAAGGAAATTGCCGCCACCGCCTACATGGGCGAAGGCACCGTACGCAACCACATCAGCTCGATCCTTGCCAAAATGGGCCTGCGCAACCGCACGCAGATCGCCATTGCGTACCTGCGAGGGTAATTACCCAACGGCCGACCGCCCCAGCATAGCAAAATGGCTGCTAGCGATTAATACCATTTCAAAACTATGCCGGTTTACGGGGCTAAACCCAGGATCCCCATCCATACCCGCGTTTTCTGCAAAATGACGACTCGTCTACCTGCGGTTTTATTTTCACGAATATCGGCATGGTTGGGAACTCGTGACTCAGCCCCGTAAACCGGCATAGTTTTGTTCGAGCAACCCTGCACGAGTGCCTCCGCAAGCCTTGCGGGACCAAAATGATCCGTTTTCCTCCATCCCCAAGGGATCAGCCGGAACCGCTTGCCACGAAATCGGCCCATCTACTACGTTTGACTCGATACCCCTGACCATGCCTTCGTTTTGAACAAAACCGCAGGCGTTCTACCTGCGGTTTTATTTTCGCGTTTTTTGGCATGGTTGGGGGTAAGGGGCTAAACGTAGTAGATGGGCCGATTTCGTGGCAAGCCCTTCTCGCCTACGCACAAAAGTGCCGCCACGGAGGAGGGAGATACCTCCGTGGCGGCTGGGGGTGGGGGTGGGGGCTATGTTCTGGCTCCCCGCCGGCCACCCGGGGCCTTTTGGCCCCGGGCACTACCAGCGTGCCTAGCGCTTACGGATACCCCAGACCAGGGCTCCGACGCCGGCCATGGCAATGACGAATGCCATGAGCAGTGCAGCGGCCTGCTGGTCACCCGTGGTGGGCAGGAAACCCTTGACCGTCTTGACGATGTTCGTCACGGTCTTGGGCGTGCCGGGGTCGGGCGTCGGCACGGGCGTCTCGGGCTTCTTGTACGTGTTGTTGAACACGATACCCTCGACGCTCTTGTCGCCCTTGGTAAAGGCGACGTTCGCCTTGAGGTTGCCCTCGCCGTCGTCGACCACGTTGACGGTCGCGGTAAAGACGGACTTGTCATAGGTCATACCGGCCTCGTCGCCCTTGACCTCGCTGATGGTGTAGACGTACGTACCGGGCTCGTCGTACTCGAACTTGTCGAAGTTGATCTTGCCGTCGGCATCGTTGGTAACCGTAGACTCGATGTCCTCGCCAACGAGCTTAAAGCTAAACTCGTCCTTCTTGAGCTCGCGTCCCTCGAGCACCTTGATGGCACCGATGGAAACCTGCGTGGGCATGGCGTGATACTTGTTAGTAAAGCCAGCCGACTCGGTAGTTCCCTCGAGCTTGTGCGTCGCGGTCAGCGTGCCGTCGCCGTTGTCCTTGACGGTGGTCACGATGGTGTAGGTCGCGCTGTCATAGGTGACGCCCTTGTACAGGCCGAGCGCGTTGGGGCAAGCCTCGCGCAGCGTGTACGTGTGCGTGCCGGGTGCCTCGTAGCGGATCGGGCTCAGCGTAACGTTGCCGTTGGCGTCGTTGGTGCCACTAGCGACAACCACGCCGTCCTCGAGCAGATCAAACGTGAACTCGCCAGCCGCAAGGTCGCGTCCGGTCAGACGCTTAACCGTCTTGACCTGATCGATCACGACAGAATCGGTAGGCGCCACGCCGTAGGTGTTGGTGAACGTGAAGGCCGCACCGTCGTCGCCGTTGCGCACGACACTCAGGTGTCCGGCACGGTCGTCAGTCACGGTGTAGGAAACCTTGCGCGCGGTGTTGGCGTCGTTGGTCACGCCAGGGGCGCTACCGGACTCGGTCACCGTGTAGGTAAAGGTGTGCGAGCGCGGAGCAGCGGGGGCCTCGGGCTTGGACTCGTCCTTGGTCTCGTCACCGCTGGCGTCAGCGTCAACCTCAGCCTCGTCGGCGTTTGCTTCAGCATCGCTCGTTGCATCGCCAGAAGCATCAGTCGTCACGCCCAGGGCGCGGTTGAGGTCGTCGAGCGTAAAGTGGATCTTGCCAAAGTCCACGTTGCCGGCCGCGTCGTTGGTTGCGGTCGTGTGCTCGGGCATCGGAGCACCCGCCTCGTCAGCGGTCACGGTAAAGGTAAACTTACCCGCGATGTCGGCCGGGGTCAGGCCCTCAGCTGCCTGGAGCTTCTTGGTGCCGGCAAGCGCGGCATCAACGGCATCGGCGCCGTAGACGTTCTCGAACAAGGGCTGAATACCGTCGTAGGCGGGCGTCGCCGTCAGAGTCCCGTCACCGTTGTCGACGACGATAACCTTAAAGCTAAAGCTCGGCGTTGCGGCGGTAATGCCCTTTGCTGCGAGCGGAGACGTGTACTCGAAGGCCGTGTAGTTGATGGTCCACGCAAGCTTGGCATCCGTGTCGGTGCGGATGGCGCGTTTGGCGTTTACCAGGTCGGCGAGCATCTCGGTCGTGTAATGCAGAGCACCAAAACTCACTTGGCCGTTAACGTTGGTAACGCACGTACCCTCGATGGCTTCCGTCTCGCCTGCATAGGCGATGCCGAAGTAGAACTCGCCGTCGGCCATCGGACGACCGGTCAGGGTCTTGGTGGCAACGATCTGAGCAACGTCACCACCGTGCGCATCGGTCGTGGCGCTATAGCTGTTGGCGAACGGGATCAAGGCGCTCTCGACCTTATTCTCGCCGCTCTTGTGGACCGTCACGGGCGTGCCATTGGGTCCGCCAGAGACGGTCGTAGTGGCAGTGAGCGTGCCAGCACCATCGTCGGCGATAGCGATCGTCACGGTGCGCTCGGCATCGTCGTAGGTGTAGCCGGGCTGGCCGTCGTTCTTCTCGGCAACGGTGTATGTAAAGGTCTTACCCGCGTCAGCCTGCGTAAACTTGACCTCATGGCCGGCCAGAATGTCGATCAGGCCGACGGTTCCCTCTGTCGCTGCAGGGGACTTGTACACGTTGGCGCCCTCGTGCAGGCCGAGCGCCTTGGCAGAAGCTGCGTCGGCGGGCGTCACGGTAAAGGTAAACTGGCCCTCAGTCATGGGACGTCCGGAGAGGGTCTTGCTGAGCTTAAGGCCGCCGGCCGCGGCGTAATCGAGCTCAGTGTGGTACGTGTTAGTAAAACGTCCGTTTTCCTTCTTGGTGACGTTGGCGGTCAGGACGCCCTCGCCGTTCTCGGTCACGGTCACTTCGGCGGTCGCGACATGAGAGTCATACGTCATGCCCGCCGCGTTGCCCGCGCTCTCGCGGATCTCATACTTGTAGGTTCCGGCAGCCGTGTAGCGGATCTTGCCGAACTTGATGGCGGCGATGCCGTCCTTCGCGTCCTCCTTGCTCACGGTTACGGTTGCGGGATCGGGCAGCGGGGTGCCTTCGGGGGCGGTGATGGTAAAGCTGAACTTGTCCGAATCCATCCAGTCACGGCCGTCAATGGCCTTGCTCAAACCAAAGTCGAGCGTAGGATCGATCGGGGCCACGCTGTAGGTGTTGTTGAAGGTCGCAGCCTCGGCGTCCTTCAGGACATGCTGGGCACTGAGTATGCCGTCGCCGTTGTCGGTGATGGTCGTCTCGATGGTGAACTTGGCGTCACTGTAGGTAATACCCTTGCTGGTGGTTCCGCCGTTGACCTCGCGCAGTGTGTAGGTGTGCGTTCCGGCCTTGTCGTACTTCACGGCGCTCATCGTGATCTTGCCATCGGCGGCGTTCTTGCCGGTGGCGACGACCTTGGCGTCCTTGCCCTCGCCCTCGACGAGCTCGAAGGAGAACTCGCCCTCAGTCATGTCGCGCCCGGTCAGGGACTTGGTCGCGGTGATCTGATCGGTGACGCTGAACTCGTCAGGATTCGGCTTGTAGCTGTTGTTGAATTTCGCCTCATCGACGCCCTTCAGCTCATGCTTTACCACGAGCTCGCCCTTACCGTTGTCGGTGACGGTCGTCTCGATGGTGTAGGTCTTGCCGTCGTAGGTGATGCCGTTGTTGGCGTCGCCCGGGACCTCGCGCAGCGTGTAGGTATGCTTGCCGGGCTCGTTGTAGGTGATCTCACTCATCGTGATCTTGCCGTCGGCGGCGTTGGTGCCGGTGGCGACGACATTGTCGCCCTCGACGAGCACGAAGGAGAACTCGCCCTCAGCCATGTCGCGCCCGGTCAGGTACTTGGTCGCCTTAATCTTGTCGGTAACGCTGGAATCCTTGGACGTCACGTTATAGGCGTTCTCAAAGGTCGCCTTCTCGTCGTTCTGCAGCTTGTGCTCCACGCTGAGGGTGCCATCACCGTTGTCCTTGACGATGGTCACAATAGTGTACTCAGCGGTGCTGTAGGTAATGCCGTTGTCGGCGTCGCCCTTGACCTCGCGCAGTGTGTAGGTGTGCGTTCCGGCCTCGGTATAGGTGATCTTGCCCATCGTGATTGCGCCGTCAGCCGCATTGGCGCCCCTGGCGACGACTTTGCCGCCCTCGACCAGCTCGAAGGAGAACTCGCCGGCAGCAAGTTTGCGCCCGGTCAGGGTCTTGGTCGCGGTTATCTGATCAGTGACGCTGGAATCTTTCGGGGCAGTATTGTACTTGTTCTGGAAGAGTGCCAGCTCGGCGCCCTCGAGCGTATGGGTCACCTTAAGCGTGCCGTCGCCGTTGTCGATGACGCTCGTCTTGATGGTGTAGTTCGTCTTATCGTACGTGATCCCGTTGCTCAGCCCCGCCTCGTTGGGGAGCTTCTCGCGCAGCGTGTAGGTGTGGGTGCCGGGCTTGTCGTAAGTGATTTTGCCCATGACGATCTTGCCGTCGGCCGCATTGGTGCCCTCAGCAACGACCTCGTCGCCCTCGACGAGGTCGAAGGAGAATTCGCCGTCCTTGAGTTCGCGCCCGTCCAGGGACTTGGTCGCAGTGATCTGGTCGGTGACGCTGGACTTCACGGGAGTCACGATGTAGGCGTTCTCGAAGACCGCTTCCTCGGCGCCCTGCAGCTTGTGCTCAACCGCAAGCTTGCCGTTGCCATCATCGGTGACGGTAGTCACGATGGTGTACTCAGCGGTGCTGTAGGTAATACCGTTGTCGGCATCGCCCTTGACCTCGCGCAGTGTGTAGGTGTGCTCGCCGGCCTCGGTGTACTCGATGGGGCTCATCATAATCATGCCACCGGCGTTATTGGTGCCGATCGCGACGATGTCGTCGCCCTCGACCAGCTCGAAGGAGAACTCGTTGTCCTTGAGGTCGCGTCCGGTCAGGACCTTCTTCGCGGTGATCTTGTCGGTAACGCTGGACTCCTTGGACTCCACGGTGTAGGAGTTCTTAAACTCAATCTTCTTGACGTCCTCGGCGTCCTTCAGCTTATGCGTAGCCACCAACTGGCCCTTGCCGTCGTCGGTAATGGTGGTCACGATGGTGTAGACGGTTTCGTCGTAGGTGATGCCGCCGGCATTGCCCTTGATCTCACGCAGCGTATAGGTGTGCTCGCCGGGCTTGGTGTACTCGATGGGGCTGAACACAACGTTGCCGTTGGCATCATTCTTGACGGTCTCGATAAGCTCAGAGTCCTCGCCCTTGATCTCGCGCAGCTCAAAGCTGAACTCGCCGTCCTTGAGGTCGCGCCCGTCCAGGGACTTGGTAACCTTGATCTTGCTGGTGACGCTGGACTCAACGGAATCTGTAGCGTAGGTGTTTACGAACTCAGTCTCGCCCGAGGTCACCTTCACGGCAGCGCTGAGCTCGCCCTTTGCGTTGGGCGTTACCGTCACGGTGATCTCCGCAACGTTATCGCTGTAGGTGATACCGTCGATAGCTTGGCCAGCGTTCTTCTCGCGGACCTCATAGGTGTACTCGCCCGGCTCGGCATAAGTAATCTTGCCAAAGCTAATGACTGCCTTGCCCTTGTCGAGATCGGCATTGGTCACAGTTACGGTCGCGGGGTCGGGCATCGGGGCATTGTTGTCGGACGTCGCGGAGAGCTCAAACTCAAACGCGTCCGCATCCGCCCACTTGCGGCCCTCAAGCACCTTGGTCAGACCAAAGCTTGCCTTGGTATCCACCGTTGTCGGCTTGGTTGCAAGGCTAAAGACAATTTTGCCGTTGTTTCCCAGGTGCGAATACACGTGCGTGGAAGACGCAACGGAGGAAAGGTCATTCCACGTGGGGTTAAGCACGTCACTCGCGGTCTTGGTGTTGTTGCCGCCCACGTCGTCCTTGTTGGTATGCAGTTGGTCAATATAGGCCAAACGCGCGGTTCCCTTATTAAAGGACCAGTAGCCGCCCTCATTGGCCAGAGCGCCGTCGTAGCTGGCAATCTCGTGACCTTCAAACGCCACAACGGCATAGTCGTTCTTTGGCTTGCCGTTTGCGTCCATCGCCACAAACTCGTCCTTGTAGTAATAGACGTCGTTGCCCTGCGGCTTTACCGTCGTGCGCTGGGTGCATGCCTCGTCCGTGTAGATAGGCGTGACCTTTTGGAAGTAATAGTAGCTGTTGGTCTTGGCAGGCTCAAACTCGGCGACGACATCGCCCAGCTCGCCGCCCGACCACTTGTTGGCCAGGAAGGAGACCGTCTGGTTGTCGGCGTCCTTGTGAGTGCCGATATACTCCTCGAGTTCCTTATCGGGCGTAAATAGGTTGTTGCGCGCTTCGCCCTTGACGCTCGAAGTGTATTTAACCTGAATAGGCTTGATGTCATTGAGCGACGTGTGCTCAAAAATCCCCTTTTCCATGTCCACGTGATAGCGGATCAGCGGAATCAGCGATGCGGGAATCTTAACCGTCACGATATCGCCCTGCTGCGCGTCGTCAGAATGCACGACGGTGATGACCAGGTCCTTGGCAATGTCCGAAAACTCGTACGTGTCCACACTGCCCTTGGCGGTCTTCTTGGTGGTCTTGGTTGCCTCGCCAAAGGTGACGCCATTAATCTGAGCGCTGACAAACGCATCGACCTGCATGAAGTCGCCCAGCTCATCACTAAAGGTGATGTAGCCGGACTTGTGAGCATAGCCATCCTCTGTCTGGGTGGGATAGCCCTTGCCCGAGGTGATAGAGCTCGAGATATCATCAAATACCTTCTTGAGCTCATCGGCGTTCGACGCAGCCTTGTAGAAGTCGGAATTCTCGGCGCGTTTACCAAGCTCATTGGTTATGTGGGACGTGGCGTTTGGATAGTTGCTTGACACGGCGTGCATGAACCTGTTTTCTTTGCTTGCCTTGCTAATGGCCTGATCCGGGTTTGCACCGCTAAAGATGCCGATGGTGTAGATGGTAGCGCCTTTATCTTTCATGGTCTTGGCGGCATTAACGGCATCATCAGCGACATCGGACTCAAAACCATTAGAACTTGTAGGAGAGCCGTCGGTAAAGAACACAACGACCTTCTGGGCATCCTTACGACCCGACATGTCACGAGCAAGCTCAAGGCCGTAATCAGCCCGCGTGGCGCCGGCGGGCTTGATGAGACTGACCGTTTTCTTAAGTTCCGTCGCATTAAGTTCCGTCGCAGCGTTATCGACACACGGCGTCAGGCTCTTCATAACCTGCGAATAGTTGTGCGTGTATCCCCAACGATCGCGATACGTATCGTTGCCGGTCTCTTTTTTCTTTCCACTCGAGAACTTAACGATGGCAACCTGATGCTGTTTGGAAGCATCCTCAATCTTTGCGTTCTGCTCGGCGATGGTGTCGATAAAGGAACTGGCAGCCGCCTTGAGCGCATCGATGCGTTTGGTCGAATCACTGCCGCCCATGTCATCATCCATCGACCCGGAGGCATCGAGCACCATCACGATATCGAGCGGTTTAGTGACCAGCGACGTTGTATCAGAAGTCGAAGATATCGTGGAAAGCGTCGTCACAAAGTCGGACTTTTCGTCCTGCGCGGGCTCGACCGTCTTGTCCGTCCAGATTCGGCCTACATAACGTGTAGTCTGGTCCTGCTCGCCGCCCGACGCCCAGTATTGCCAACGGTTGGTGGTGTTTGGATCGACTACCTTTGTCACCGTCGGTCCGTCCATTCCGGTGCTGGACCTGGCGTTGGCCTCGGGCAGCATGGCAAATGCTGCAGCCGGCAACACCAGCACTACGGCCAGTATCACCGCCAAGAGACCCCTCGTGTGCTTGCTCATCGCGTCTCCCTTCTCGCGGGCTTGACCTTGCATCAGCCTAAAGTTACGGAATGAGACACAATTTGGGCAGGTGACACACGTTCCAGATTCGATTTTGAGCGTGAGACAAATGTCTCACCAAAGTTGAGACACGGCGTTTTCGCAGGAAAACGGGCGCGACTCAAGATGGACGGGGGCAAAAGGACGCGTTTTCCTCCATCCCCGAGGGAGCAGTCGATGGTGCTCGCCACGAAACCGGCCCATCTACTACGTTTAACCCGATACCACTGACCATACCCGCATTTCATGAAAAACCGCAGGCGTTCTACCTGCGGTTTTGTTTTTGCGATTTTCTGTATGGTCGGAGGTTCGCTATCCAGCCCCGTAATCCGGCATAGTTTTGTTCGCGGCGGCTCGCCCGCGCGTTTAAGCGCGGGGCCGGCGGGGCATTTTTGCCCCGCCGGCCCCTATTCCAGCGTTATTCCGACTTGGTTTCTACTGTGGGAGTCTTGTCCGCTGCGACTGGAGTGCGGGCGGTGTCCATAGTCAGGCAGCGCTTGGGACAGCTTTCGATGCACTCGCCGCACACCACGCAGGCATACGGGTCGATCGACCACGTTCCGCCCTTGCGATCGACCGCGAGCGCGCCCGCCGGGCAGCGACGCGCGCACATCCCGCAGCAAATGCACACGTCCATGTCGTTGACGATATGCCCGCGCAAGCGCTCGGGCGCCGTCAGCTTCTCCTGCGGATAGCGCACCGTGACCGGCTGCTTGACCATAGAGCCCAAGGCCGTCTTGGCAAATGTCAGCAAACTCATGCCGCGCCTACCTTTCCGTGCAGCTAATACAGGGGTCGATGGTCAGGATAATCATGGGCACGTTGGCAAGGAGCACGCCCTGCAGCGCATGCGTCAGACCCGCCAGGTTTTGCGATGTCGGCGTGCGCACACGGAAGCGGTCAAGGTTCTTGGTGCCGTTGCCGCGCACATAGTAGTACGCCTCGCCGCGCGGCTGCTCAATCACAACCTCGCCGCGCGCGCCGTCGGCCGGCGTGAGCTTGGTACGCCCACCGATGCCGTCGTGCGGAATCTTGCCCACAAGCTCCTTAATGATGTCCATGGCCTGCGTGACCTCGGTACAACGCACCTGGCAGCGGGCATAGCAGTCGCCATCGGTAGCAACGATGGGCTCAAACGCAGCCAGGTCCGTATAGGCACCGTCGCCAAACATGCGCACGTCATAGTCCACGCCCGAGGCGCGCCCAAACGGGCCGACCATCGAAAGCTCCAGCGCGTCCTTCTTGCTGATCACGCCCACGCCATGCAGACGCTCGCCGCAGCTGTCGTCGTCCAAAAACGTATGCACCAGGGCCTCGTAGTCGGGGCGCATGGCGTCGAGCGTCTGGACAATGCCCGCCAGCTCGGAGTCCTCGATATCGTGCTTAAGGCCGCCGATCTCGTTAATCGACAGAATCACACGCCCGCCGCACGTGCGCTCAAAGATCTTGAGAATCTGCTCGCGCAGGGTCCATGACCGATAGAACAGCGCCTCGAAGCCAAAGGCATCGGCGAGCAGGCCCAGCCACAGCAGATGCGAGTGGATGCGCGAGAGCTCGTGCAGAATGGTGCGGATATACTGCACACGGCCGGGCACCTCGATGTCGAGCATGCGCTCGCAGGCGCTGGCATAGCCGCAGCTGTGGCCCACGGCGCAAATGCCGCAGATGCGCTCGGCGATGTAGCCAAACTGGTGCATGTCACGCTTTTCGGTGAGCTTCTCGAGTCCGCGGTGCACAAAGCCGATCTGCGGAATTGCCTCGATGACGCGGTCGTCCTCGATCACCAGGTCCAGATGAAGCGGCTCGGGCAGCACCGGGTGCTGCGGGCCAAACGGAATTACGGAGCGATGTGCCATGGGCCTTACGCCTCCTTTTTCTGCTTATCGCGGGCGGCCTTGGCGGCAAGCGCCGCGCGGACCTTGGCCGCTTTCTCGGGATCCATGGCGGCGAGCTTTGCCTCCATCTCGGCAGCCTTGAGCGCGGCCTTGGCAGCGGCATCGTCATGCTGAGCATCGGAGCCGGCAGCCGCAGCGGGCTGGGCGGCAGCAGCGCTCGCAGCATCGCCGGCAGCCGCAGCGGGCTCCCCCGCAGAGGCCGTGGCAGCGGCGGCCTTCTCGGCAGCGGCCTTGCGCGCCTTGGCCTCGGCAGCCGCGCGAACCTTCATGGCCTTCTCGCGCGCGGCCTTCACCTCGGGCGTGATAACGCTCATGGGCTCGGCAGTCGAAACCTGGTAGAAAAAGCCCTTAAAGTCGACCTGCATGTCGGTGATGGCAAGCCCAAACAGGTCATGCACCTCGTTCTCAAACGGGAATACCGCCGGATAGTACGAGCTGATGGACGGAATCTCCTGGTACTGGTCGATACCCTCGACCACCAGATTCTCAATCGCATAGCTGCCGTCCTGCGCAATATGTTCCTGAGCAGAGCGAACGTTGATAAACGTATAGACCAAGCGATACGAGCCGTCGTCGACGTTGCGCTCGGCGTGCATTTGCACAAAGCGCGCGCCGACGCCCTTGAGCACCTGGACATGCGACAGGAGCTCATCGATCCCAACGGTGGTATAGATAGCCTTTTGCATTACTCGGCCTCCTTTGCAGCGGCGGGCGCGGCAAGCGTCCCAGCGGCCGTGTCGCCGCCACCGGCACCGTCAGCCCCGGCACCCGCAGCAGCCACAAACCCGTCCTCGCCCAGCCCAACGCCACCGTCCCAGGTTGCGGCACCGCCCACGGTAAGCGGATCGCCGCCGGCGCGCATCACGGCCTCCTTCTGGTCCAGGATGCCGCACGCCTCCACGATGGCATCGATCACGGTCTCGGGGCGAATGGCGCATCCGGGCGCGTACACGTCCACGGGGATCGCGCGGTCCACGCCGCCGATCACGTTATAGGCATCGCGGAATACGCCGCCCGAACACGCGCAGATGCCGCAGGCCACCACGCACTTGGGCTCGAGCATCTGGTTGTAGATCTGGCGCACGACGGGCAGGTTCTGAGCGTTGACCGACCCCGTCACCAAAAAAATATCGGCATGCTTGGGGTTGCCGGTGTTGACCACACCAAAACGCTCCGCATCAAACAATGGGGTGAGCGAGGCCAGCACCTCGATATCGCATCCGTTGCAGCTCGAGCCGTCGTAATGAATAACCCACGGCGAGCGCGACATTTTATGATCCATGGATGCCACCTCCTAAATAAACACGTCGACGAGGATGGGCATAAGGTTGAGCAGGCCAAACACCAGCGCCACGCCCCAGCCGAGCTTAAAGCAGCTGCGCCAGGTGCTGCGTGCGAAGGTGTTGTCGATCAGCACCTCGACAAAATACGTCGCAGCCATCACGACCAGGGCGACCAGCCAGCTCACCGGGTTGTCCCAAACAAAGAACATGCCCACCCACATCAAAAACAGCACGGTCTCGCACCAGTGCATAAGGGTCATCTTGGCCAGCGTGCCGCCGCTCATCTCGGTGGCGACGCCCTGGACGATCTCCTGATGCGCGTGATGCGAGTACGAAAGATCGAACGGCGACTTGCGCAGCTTGATGGTAAGCACCGCGAGCAGCGCGAGGAAAATGGGCGCGCCGTACACGATGATAGGGGTCGACTGCCCCGTCACGGCGATGGAATCAAAGCTGTCGGTGGCAAGGTACAGGCCCACGCTCATCAGCAGAACGGCGGGCTCGTAACTCATAACCTGCAGCAACTCGCGATCGGCACCAACCTGGGCAAACGGGCTTTGCGTCGAGGCGGACGCCAACACCACAAAGATCGCGGCGAGGGTAACCATAAAAGCGCAGAGCAGCGTGTTGGAGCCCGACACAAAGATGCCGCCGCCCACGACGGTAAAGATGAGCGCGCACGCCATGTAGGTATCGTCCATGGTGTTTACGCTGGCAGGGGCCTTTCGCAGCAGCTTGGCAACGTCGTAGAAGGGCTGCAGCAGGCGCGGGCCCACGCGGCCCTGCATGCGGGCCGAAAGCTTGCGGTCAAGGCCGTCGATCAGTCCACCCACAAGCGGCGCAATCAAGGCAAACGCCACGGTACCAATAAATATGCCCACGACGCCCGAGCCTTCAAAATACTTGCCGCGCAGCACCGAGGGCGCGCTCATGGCAAGCCGCTCGGGCCCAATCCACGCGCAACACAGCAGCGCGAACAGGATAATGCTGCAGCACACGACGCTGCCTGCGGGGCCAATACGCTTCTCGCCAAGGGCGTCCTCCGAGTACCAATTGCGCTTTTCGGCCTTCACCTCGTGTCCCATCGAGCCGCGGAAATGGCGATATTTGTCGGTCCCCACACCCGAAAGATATACGTTGACGTGCGGTTTGTTGCTCACGCGGAATGAAGTCAGCAGCACCACGGCAATAAACGCCACGATGACCACCATCAAATACATGGCATCCTTGCCAATAACGTACGGCACGCGGCCAAACACCATGGCCAAGTAAGGCGACACCAGACCGCTCGAGATGAGCGGGAACGCCACGCAGCACAGAATCAGCAGCGCGGCGATGGTGTTGAGGGCCATCCATTCGGTCTTATGGACATTGACCTCAACGTTTTGAGCCGTGGGGTCGACACCCGAAAGCTTGGCGAGCCACTTGCCCCAGAAGAAGAACGTCGCGGCCGAGCCAAAGGCAAGCACCATGATCATGAGCACGTTGCCGGTCTGCGCAAACGCCACCAGGGCGCCCCACTTGGACACGAGCATGCCAAACGGGGCCACGAACATGCCCATAATGCCCAGCATCATCAGACGCGTCAGGTGCGGCATACGGCTGAACATACCGTCCATGTCCTCGATATTGCGGCTGCCGATATGATGCTCGGCCGTGCCCACGCACAAGAACAGCAGCGACTTTGCCACCGTGTGGAACAGGATTAGGAAGATGGCGGCCCACACGGCCTCGGGCGCGCCGACGCCCAGGCAGGCACTGATGAGGCCCAAGTTGGAAATGGTGGAGTACGCGAGCACGCGTTTGGCGTTGCTCTGCGAGATGGCCATGAGGGCGGCGAGCAAAAACGTGATGGCACCCACACTCGTGACCATAAAGCCAGTCACGGGATAGATGGCATAGAGCGGGCTCAGCTTGACCATCAGGAACACACCGGCTTTGACCATGGTGGACGAGTGCAGCAAGGCGCTCGTGGGCGTGGGGGCAACCATGGCGCCGAGCAGCCAGGTGTGGAACGGCATCTGTGCGGCCTTGGTGAGCGCGGCGAGCGACAGCAGGACGACCGGCATCACCAGCAACGCGGATTGCGCGGTTCCGGCGCCGGAAAGCTCGATCATGCCCGAGATGGTCAGCGGCATGCCGTTAACGTGCAGGTACATGAGTCCGGCCAAAAACGCGATGCCGCCCAGCATGTTAAGGATGATCTGGGTGAAGGCGTTTTTAATGGCCTCGGGCGTGCGCGTGTAGCCAATCATAAGGAACGAGCACACGGTGGTGATTTCCCAGCCGCAGAACAGCCACTCAAGGTTGTCGCTCGTCACGATGACGAACATGGCCGAGAGGAACAGGAACATGAGCGCCAGGAACTGCGGGCGTCGGTCGGGCGCGGTCTGCCCGCGCAGCGCTGCCTCGTGCTCGTCGTGGGCCTGGAAGTCCTTCATGTAGCCCAGGGCATACACGCAGATTAGGCTGCCGACAATGCCGACGGCGAGGACCATGATCACGCTCATGTAGTCCAGGTAGAGCGGCGTCGCCGTGACGGCTTCGGCCGCGGGCAACGTCATGGCTGCAAAGGCGAGCGAGCCCACCAGCTGGACTATGCCGAGCACCGTGGTGAGCGCGTTCCTATATTTGTACGCGTTGTACAGGATGACGGCGCACAGGATGACATCGATGGCGGAGCTGATGATCGAGAGCACATGCGAGGTGCCGAGGGCAACCTCAAAGCTCTGCGGACCCGTGCCAAAAAACATAACGGCGACTACAACTGTCACCGCCATAATAATGCCGGAGCCAATGAGCCCCACCGCATCGCGGGCGCGGTCACCGCGCGCGAGCAGCATGCCCAGCGCCGGTACCAGCGGAAACAGGGTAAGGAAATACAGTAGCGTCATACCATCACTCCCCCATGCAAAAACGCTGCAATTGTTTAACGTTATAGCTCAGTTGAGGAGTAGCGGCGGCAGGTTTTCGGCCAACTGGGGAGTTTTAGACGTACGGGGTAAGGGCACGTCCGCTTTGGAGCAGAGGGGTGACGTTCCCTTACCGCAGCGACGGGCACGCGGGCCACTGCGCGCGGTTTATTGGCCACGTTGAAGGATGTCCCAATAGGCTCGCGGCGGTCCGAAAAGTTGGCGCGGCAAGAAAAATGCGCCTCTGTGGGCGCACCATCCCGTTCGCTATTCCGCCTTTTTAACGCGCGGCTTGCGACCGCGCGGCTTATCGACCAGCGCGGACTCACCGCTCTCGCGATACTGGCGGCACCAGGCCTTGACCGAAGACTCGCTGGGAATCTTGTGCTTGATCATAGCCTCGCGAACCGTCAGGCCGTTTTCCAAGCGGTCCTTAACCACGGCGAGTTTAACCTCGTACGAATATGTGTGGTGGCGAGTGCCCGCGTTGAGCACGGCGTCGGCACCGCCCACGGCATACGCGCGGGCCCACTGACGAGCCGTGGCCTGGGGAATGCCGAGCTCCGCGGCGAGGGCGCGATGACCGACCCCCTCTTGGAGGACCTCGACGGCGCGCTGCCTAACCTCGGGCGCATGCGTGCGAGTCCTAGTTGCTTCCGACATACCTGCCACTTCTTAGCCTTAACCGTTAATCTGCTTTCTTACGTGCATGTTAGATAGTAGCATTTTGCTGTTCCCGCGTAACAGTTAATTAAAATAGATGCGGCGTTATCTGGGCATTTGGCACCAATTTACGACATTTCTTTATCGATTATTTACGCTGGTAGCCAGCTCGCAGCTAATTGTCATTCGCTTGCTAACAAAAATGGCATCTCTTTATGTCCTTTGGTATAGAAGACATAATTATTAACCCCTCCCCCAATAATTTTGAGCGGTCTACAAAGCAGTAGACGGCCTCACTCCCCATGATTGCCGCGCATTGCCATCCATCGGAGCAAAACAAAAGGGCGGGACCTGCTGCGCTTGCAGGCCCCGCCCTGGTTGACACCCGATGGGACGCAGTCGGGCGAGGCAGATCCGTGCTACCGCCCCGCCTGGCCGCGAAGTTAACTACAGCTCGTTGGCCGCGTGATACGCCGTGCGGATGGCGCTCGCAATGTCGGCGGTGCGCTCGCCCGAGCAGTCGCCCACGCAGGTCACGGGCACCGTCACGCCGTCCAGGTCAAACGCGTTGGCCTTGGAACCCACGGCCATCACCACGTAATCGCAGGCGATCTTCACCGGCTCCTCGGCGCCGTCCTCGGCGGTGCGAATGGCCTCCACGCCCTCGTCGGTAATGGCGGTCAGGCGGGTCTTCACGTGCTGCTCCACGTTGTGCTCGGCAAAGTCGCTCATAATCAGCGGCAGAATGGTCTCGGACTCGCCCGCGGCAATCTTGTCGAGCATCTCGACGATCGCCACCTCGCAGCCGTGCTGCAGCAGGTACTCGGCAGTCTCGGTGCCCACCAGGCCACCGCCAATGACGGCGACGCGGCCCGTAAGCTCCACCTTGCCGGCCAGCACGTCCCAGCTCGAGACGACCTTCTTAGAGTCGGCGCCCGGAACGGGGATGACCACGTCGTGCGCGCCCACGGCCACAATCGCAGCGTCGGCGGCGTTGAGGTCCTCAGCGGTAGCGGCATGGTTGAGCTCGACCTTCACGCCCAGGCCGGGCAGAATCTTCTCGTAGTACTCGACCGAGCGCATGATCTCGTCCTTGCGCGGAGGCGCGGCCGCCAGCACAATCTGGCCGCCCAAGTGATCGCTCGCCTCGTAGACAGTCACGTCGTAGCCGCGCTTGGCCGCCACGCGCGCGGCCTCCAGGCCGGCAATACCGCCGCCCACCACGGCGATCTTCTTGTCGCCCTCGCCCGGCTTAATGGCGATGGTCGCCTCGTCGCCGTTCTCGGCGTTGAGCACGCACGAGATGTACTTGCGGTTTTGAATCGCGTCGACGCAGCCCTTGTTGCAGTTGAGGCACTCGCGGATGGGCTCACCCGTGGCAGCCTTGAGCGCAATGTCGGGATCACACATGAGCGAGCGGCCATAAGCGATGATATCTGCCGCGCCGTCTTCCAGAATCTTTTCGCCGGCCTCGACCGAGACAACACGACCGACGGTTGCCACCGGCACGGAGACCAGGGCCTTGACGCGCTCGGCCACGGGCAGCGTCCAGTTGTAGGGCATGGCGCCCATGGGCGGAATAGTGTCGCCCATGTTGCCGGTGTGGTTGGCCTGCGCGACCTGGATCATGTCGATGCCGGCGCCCTCGAGCAGCTTGGCAAACTCGCAGGCCTCGTCGGGCTGCAGGCCGCCCTTGCCGCGCGGCGTGCCGTCGGGGTTCTCCATGATCACGGGGAGCTTGTACTCCACCATCAGCTGCGGCGCGGCTTCCTTAATGGCGGCGACGACCTCGAGCGCGTAGCGGACGCGGTTCTCGAACGAACCGCCGTACTCGTCGGTGCGCTTGTTGAGGATGGCCGAGCACAGCGAACCCACCAGACGGTCGCCGTGGACCTCGATGGCGTCGATGCCAGCCTGCTGCGCGCGAGCGGCCGAGGCGGCGATGGCCTCCTTGATCTGGGTGAGCTGCTCTACGCTCGCCTCGTTCACAAAGTGCTGCATGTCGTGGTGCAACTTGGCGTAGGCCTGTTTGCGAATCTCATTGGACTCGGCCATCTTGGCGGCAAAGGTCTCCTCGTCGCCGGCGGCCTTGGCCTCCTGCGCGGCCTTGGCAGCGGCCATGGAGCCCATGACCATGCGGCCGACACCGGGCACGTCGTACTCGGGGTGGAACAGCTGCAGCGCAACCTTGGCACCGTGCTTGTGGACGGCATCGGCCAGCGCCTTAAACGTGGGGATCTGAGCGTCGTTCGCCAGCTTGGGCGTGGGGCTTGCGGTCATAACGGGGGCGACGTCGCCGATGACGATGTAGCTCACGCCGCCACGGGCCAGGCGCTCGTAAAAGGCCAGGCTACGCTCACCGATGGAACCGTCGCGCTCCTCGTAGCCAGTGGTCAGCGGCGGGAACATAATGCGGTTCTTAAGCTCAAGGGGGCCAACCGTAATGGGCTGGAGCAGCTTGGATGCAGGTGCGGTCATGGACATTCCTCTCTTGTAGGCGCGGCGGCGATGGTGCCGCGTAGTTGTCTAGAGGATATGGCATGAGGGCACAGCGGCACAACGAAAATCGGCGGATAGCAAGTGGCGGCAGGTGGATGGGGCGAGACGACCCGTCGGTTTGTCTCAATCTGTAACAGTTACTCAGCAAAACCGGGGTCTACCTGTTACAGATCGAGACAAACGGCAACTGTCCGTCCGAATATCTCAACCTGTAACAGCTACTCGGCAAAAACCGTCCCTCGTGTTACAGATTTAGACAAACAGGGGCCAGCCCACCGGTATATCTCGATCTGTAACACCTAGCCGCCTAAATCGGGCCTAGATGTTACAGATTGAGATGTTGTTTGAGAGGCTGAGAATTGAACCGAAAACACGGTCCCGAAATAACAAAAAAGCTCGCCGACTAGGCCGACGAGCTGCAAGTTCTTGGTCGCGGGGGCAGGATTTGAACCTACGACCTCCGGGTTATGAGCCCGGCGAGCTACCAGACTGCTCCACCCCGCAATGTCTGGGCGCCTCATGTGCGCAAGAAAGAATATTACGTGGGAGTTCGGTAAACGGCAAGGAAAATCTCGTAGAGCATAATTCCTTCATATTTAAAACCCCTCAGCCCATATCACCGTAAACGAATCGCAGCCGAGCGCCGTCGACGGCACGTATACAATGGTGCGCGTCCTTTTACGCCAACACCGGGAGTAGACATGCTGCTCGCTATCGATATGGGAAATACGCAGACGGCCATGGGCCTGTTTGACGGAAACGAGCTGGTGCAGTCGTGGCGCATGCCCACCGACCGCTCCTATACCGCCGACGAGATCCATGTGCGCCTGATGGGCTTCTTTAAGATGTACGACCTCTCGTTCGACGCGGTCGACGCGATCGCCTTCGCCGGCGTGGTGCCACAGCTCTCGCGCGAGTGGCACACTGTGGCCGACCGCATCGCGGCAGACGCCATCGTTATCGGGCCGCAGACGGCCACGGTGACCAAACTGCGCGCGGCGCGCCCCCAGGCCGTAGGTGCCGATCGCATCGCCAACGCCGTTGCGGCCGAAACTTTCTACGGCGCCCCGGCAATCGTGGTGGACTTTGGCACCGCGACCAATATCGACGTCATCGATGAGGACGGCTATTACATTGGCGGAGCGATTGCGCCGGGCATCCGCATCTCCATGGATGCACTTGCCGCCCGCGCCGCCAAGCTCGCCAGCGTTCCGCTCGAGGCGCCGGAGCACGCCATCGGCCGCGATACCGAAGAGTGCATCAAGGTCGGCGCCGTGATGGGCGCCGCCGCCATGGCCGAAGGCTTGGTCGCGCGCATGAAGCGCGAGCTGGGCCGCGACGATGCCACCGTTATCGCCACGGGCGGTCTCGCCAGCATCGTCGCCGATTCGACCGACGCCTTCGACATAGTCGACGGCCAACTCACCATCAAAGGTATCTGCGAAATCTACCGCCGCATGCAGGAGCTAGGATAGGGCGGGGGCTAAAGTCGAACACGCCCGATGCCACAGCCCCCCCCGCAAACGTTCGCCAAGCCCATTCCTCAAAAATGAAAAATTTTCTATTTTGAGGAATAGGACCGCGATGCCACCCTGTATTCGCGCAAAGACCCTCCCCGGCACAGGCCGGGGAGGGTCTTGTTGTCATCGTTGTCATTGAGCGCTGACGCCCTGCGTCACAGCCCGCGAAAACGCACGGCCTCGGGCGGAAACTCCTGCTCGCCGGCATCGGTCTTGATGGTCGCTCGGCCCCAGATGTCCAGGCCCGCGAACACACCGACCGCGAGCGGCAGGCCGTTGGGCGACACCGCCGCAACCTGGCGTCCCAACAGCGGCACCATGTCGAAGTACTCGCCCAGCACGGGAGCCAGCGGACCGGCAGCACCCTGCGGCGTGTTGGCGACAACCGCCCAGGCGTCCACGCGGGTCAACACGGCGGTAGCCAATGCCTCGACCAGCGCTTCGTCAGCTACATCCACGCCAAGCTCGCTCAACGCCGCGCGCTCAATATCCACCGTCACGGCACCGAACATGCCTGCGGCACCGGCGCCACCGTTGACGGCGACGCGTGCAAACGACGTTTCAAACGTGGGCGCGCCGCACACAATATCGCTCGGCCACTGAATGCCCACCTTGCCGGCAAGGCCCAGCCCCGGTGCCGCAGCCGTTCCCACGAGCGCGTCCATCATGCCCATTGCGGCCACAAACGGCAGACCGTGGAAGGCGTGCATGTTCACGTCGGGGCGAACGACCAGCGAAAACGTCAACGACGCATCGCCGGCACTCCAGGCGCACCAACCCGCGGACTTGCCCTCGCGACCCGCATCGCGCGCGGCGTCGAGCTCAGTGCCAGCGGCTACAGCGTTCATCTCAATCATCTACATACGCCCCAATTCGCCCACGATATGGCCCACGCGATCCTCGGGCTCCTTGACCTCGACGCCGTTGTAGCGGAAGAACCGCGCCGGGTCGTGCATCAGGTCCTCGAGCGGCACCAGCACAAAGTCGCGCTCGCCAATCAGCGGATGCGGCAGGCGCAGCTTTTTGCCGCCGTGGGTCTCGCCGTCCATCCACAGCAGGTCCAGATCGATGGTGCGTGGGCCATTGGCCTTGGCCTTTTTGGAACGGTCGCGGCCCAGCTCGGCCTCGATCTTCATAAGCTCATCGAG
This sequence comes from uncultured Collinsella sp., assembly GCA_958437495.1. Lineage (GTDB taxonomy): Bacteria > Actinomycetota > Coriobacteriia > Coriobacteriales > Coriobacteriaceae > Collinsella. The sequence goes on from CAUBOH010000005.1 coordinate 84,007, forward strand.
CAGCACCAACGGCGCCAGCTCGGTCTTAATCTCGATGACGGCGTTGGCGAACGCGTCCTGGCGCGTCTCGTAGGCCGGTTCGCTCTCGTAGATGCGTGAGCAGTTGGACACACAGGTGAGCGGGATCTCGGCAATCATGTCGCGCGCGGCACGGATGTTGTCGCAACGATGCCCCAGGTTGGAGCCCACGGCCACAAACGCGCGACGCGGCTGCGGCTTGGCAACAGCCCAGTAACCGTTCAGGAACTGCGCAAAGCCCGCGACATCGTGCACGCGCACGATGTTGGCGCCGGCCTGGATAGCGCCCAGGCACACGCCAAACGTGGCGGCATCGCGCTCGGCGGCCTCGGTCACGCCCGAGACAGCGCCCACAAAGCGCTTGCGCGACACGGCGCACATGAGCGGATAGCCCAGCGACGCCATTTTGGCGGTCTCGCGCTGGATGACGATATCCTCGTTGGCAGTCTTGCCAAAGCCCGGGCCCGGATCGATGCAGATGCGGTCGCGCGACACGCCGGCGTGGATGAGCGCGCGGGCCTGATCGGACAGAAAGCCCATGACGCGGCGCATGATGGGCGCCGAATCGGGCAGGGTAAAGCGGCGAAGCTGCGAGGTGGGCACATAAGCCTCCTCGCGGCGGGCGCTGCGGCGCATCATGGCGGCCAGGTGGTCGCTGGGCTCCGGCGCGGACTCAGTGTTCGCGGCGGCCTCGGCGACAGGGGCAGCCTCTTCGGCGGCCGGTGCCTCCTGCTTCTGCTCGTCCGTAGGCTCGGGCGCGGGTTCCGGATCGCCAAACGGCAGCGAAGGCTGCACCACGCCACCCGGGAGCTTTGCCTCGGGCTTAGGGTCGCCCAGCAGCTTGCCACGGCGACGGCGGGCGGGCTTCTCGGCCTCGCGCGCGGCCTCAGCAGCCGCCTCGCGCGCCTTCTCGGCAACAAACGCCGCGGCCGAGGTATCGAGCTGCACCGTTGCGTGCGTGCGAGCGGACGCGGCGACCTCGCCGGCGTGCATCACAATAACGCCGCAGGTGCTCGTCTTAACAAACTCGACCATCTTGGGGTCGGTGAATCCCGTCACGTCGTTGACGATAGAGGCGCCGCAGCGCACGGCCGCCTTAGCAACCGCCACGTGGCGCGTGTCGATTGAGACGATGGCGCCCTCTTTGGCCAGCGCGCGCACCACGGGCAGCACGCGGCGAGCCTCCTCGTCGGGGTTGACCGGAGTAAAACCAGGGCGCGTGGACTCGCCGCCCACGTCGATGATGTCGGCGCCGGCGTCGAGCATCGCCAGGCCGTACTCGATGGCGGCATCCGGGTCGAAGTGCTCCCCGCCGTCGCTAAACGAATCGGGCGTCACGTTGAGGACGCCCATGATGCGCGGACGGTCAAAGCTGAGCTCGTACTTTCCGCACCGCCATGTCTTGCTATCGTTCGCCATGAACATCCTCCTAAAATGCCCGCGCCGCCGCGCTCGGGCGCAGACGGCGGGGTCGCTTTGCAATCAGTCTTTCTATTGTATCCGCGCACACGGGCTAGAACGCAAACGCGGCCGCGATGTCGCAAGAAATCAGCAGGTCGGCATTTGCATCCTGATCGGTGGGAGCAAGATTGCAAATGGCCAGCGTATCGCCGGTAAAGTAACGCGTAAGGCCCGCCGCCGGATACACCACGAGCGAGGTCCCGCCCACAATGAGGGCATCGGCCGCGGCGATGGCGGCAACGGCGCCGGTCAGCACGTGCTCGTCGAGCGGCTCCTCGTAGAGCACCACATCGGGCTTGATGCGCCCACCGCACGCAGGACACACGGGTACGCCCGCGGCGTCCTCGTGCTCGCGCGAGCAAATCCACTCGGCGCTATAGACCGCGCCGCACGACTGGCAAATGTTGCGATGGACCGATCCGTGCAGCTCGAACACGCGCTGTGAGCCGGCCATCTGATGCAGGCCGTCGATATTTTGCGTCACCACGGCATTTAGCTTACCGGCGCGCTCCAGCTCGGCCAACTTGGTGTGGCAGCGGTTGGGCTTGGCGCCAAGCGCAATCATCTTGGTGCGGTAGAAGTCGAAGAACTCGGCCGGGTGCGTCTCGTAAAAGCTATGCGAGAGCATAGTCTCGGGCGGGTAGGCAAACTGCTGGTGATACAGGCCGTCCACGCTGCGGAAATCGGGGATGCCGCTCGCCGTGGAAACACCGGCGCCGCCAAAGAACACCACACGCTTGTGGGCACCGAACAGCTCCGCCAGTGCGGCGGAGGCCTGCTTGGGGTCCGATATTGCCTGCGTCATATGAGTCCTCCGTCCTTGTTGGTCGGGCAGCGTCGGGCGACATCCCGGCATGCAGCCTTTGGGTCAGCACGCGCGGAGCCCACCCCGCCCCCGTTGCGCTAATCTTAAGCCTGCAAACCCCGTCGAAAGGACACCATGCCTCAGACTTACACTTTCGCCTCGTGGAACGTCAACGGCCTGCGCGCCGTGCTCAAAAAGGACCCAAGCTTTATTCAAATCGCGCAGGAACTCAATGTTGATGTCCTGGCGCTGCAAGAAACTAAACTGCAAGAGGGCCAGGTCGATATCGACCTGCCCGGCTATCACCAAACCTGGAGCTACGCCGAGCGCAAGGGCTACTCGGGCACTGCGGTCTTTAGCCGCCAGGAACCGCTGCTCGTACTGCGCGCCGATGCACTGCTGCCCTACGCCGGCGAGGGAGAGGCGACCGAGCTCGTCGCCCAAGCCGCAACCGAGGGCCGCGTCTGCGCGCTCGAGTTCGACAAGTTCTGGTTTGTCGACGTCTATACGCCCAACGCCCAAAATGAGCTCGCGCGCATCGATGTACGCATGGCCTGGGACGATGCCTATCGTGGCTTTTTGAGCGCACTAGAGTGCGAGACCGGCAAGCCCGTGGTGACCTGCGGCGACTTTAACGTGGCGCACGAGGAGATCGACCTTAAGAACCCCAAGTCCAACCGCGGTAACGCAGGCTTTTCGGACGAGGAGCGCGGTAAGTTTACCGAGCTGCTCGACGCCGGTTTTACCGATACCTGGCGCGCGGCAAATCCCGACGTCGAGGGCGTCTACAGCTGGTGGAGCTATCGCTTTAATGCCCGCAAGAACAACGCCGGCTGGCGCATCGATTACTTCCTGGTGAGCAACGCAATCGCCGGCAACGTGCGCGACGCCGGCATCCGCGGCGACATCTTTGGCAGTGACCACTGCCCCGTCACCCTCACCCTAGAGCTCTAGCCCCAACTGACCCCCTGGGGACGGAGGAAAAGGGACCATTTTCACCTCGCGAGGGCATCCACGCGGCCCGCTTGCCACGAAACTGGCCCATCTACTACGTTTAAGCCACTACCCTCAACCACAGCGAACAGCGCAAAAAGAAAACCGCAGGTAGAAAGCCTGCGGTTTTTCATAAAACGCGGTTGTGTTTGGGGGTGTCGGGCCAAACGTAGTAGATAGGCCGATTCCGTGGCGGGCGGGTTCAGCTGATTCCCCGGGGACGTCTGGAGACGGAAGAAAACGGATCAATTTGGCTCTTGAGGGCCACGATGCCCGTCATATAAGCCGGCCATTCCAAAACTATGCCGGTTTACGGGGCTGAATCGCAAACCCCCAACCATACGCAATTCCGAAATACTAAAACCGCAGGTAAACGGCTTGCTCTATTTCGAAAAAAGCCGGTATGGTCTGCCCGTGCCAATCTGGCCCCGTAAACCGGCATAGTTTTAAAATGGCACTTCGACAGTATTGATTCCCGTCCCGGCGCAACCAGCCCTATAGTCCGTATTTCACGACGACTCGGTTGATGCGGCGACACCAGGGTTTGTACAGGGCGGCCAAAAACACGCAGGTCGCGAGTCCGTGCGTGATATCGAACGGTACGGCGGTGGCAAGACGCGCCACGGCGCCCGCCCACGTGAGCGGTTGAACAAAACCGATGATGTCATACACGTTGATCACCACGCCGTACAGCAGACCCGAAGCAAAGCCGTACGCCATCAGCGCCGGCATGCGCACGGTTCCATCCGCACGGTCGAACGCACCGGCATGCGCCAGCGCACCGCCCACATAGCCAACCAGACCCCAGGCATACATCTGCCATGGCGTCCACATGCCCTGTCCAAAAAAGAAATTGCTGGTCAGCGCTGCCAGTGCGCCGACCATGAAGCCGTTGCGTCGACCCAACGTCGCCCCGGCGATGATGGCGATGGCGCTCACGGGTTTAAAGTCGGGAATGGGACCGAACAAGATGCGGCCCGCCGCAGCCAGTGCCGCCAACACCAGCGTGGGCATAATCTGACGCAATCCCGGGCGCGATGCCTCGTAGCCCGCAAAAAACAGCGCGAGCACCAGCGCCACCACGACAAGCATGGCAAGCGCCGCCTGCTCAATGCCCGCCAACAATGCTGCGGCCATTACCGCCGGCACCGCCAACAGCAGCGGAATCTCCAGTTTTGCAAGCAGGCGCAAGCCGCGATAATCCGCCATTCCATCACGCCCTATAAAACACGTTGTCGGCAAAGAAATCTGCCGGCGGCTCCATGCAGGCAATTTCGCCGTCGAACATCATGGCGATGTCGTCGGCAACCTGCTCGGCGAAGTCCAGGTCGTGCGTGGCCATGATGACGGTGCCGCCGGCTTGCGCATGCTCGCACAGGGCGCGGGCGATAATGCGGCGGCTCGTCAGGTCCAGCCCCTTCGTGGGCTCGTCGAGCAGCAACAGCTCCGGACCAATCAACAGCAGCTTTGCCAACGCGAGCAGCTGACGCTGACCGCCCGAAAGATCGTACGGATGGCGCGCATCCAGGCCGTCCAATCCCAGCTGCGCCGCGCGCTCCCGCGCCACAGCCTCGTCATATCCGCAGGTCGAAGCCCATTCCATCAGCTCGTCGTGCACTGTCTCGGCGACCAGCAGGGCCTTGGGGTTCTGCGGCAGCAGCGCCGCCGAAGCCGCCCCGCGCGCCATGCGCCCACGCTGCAGCTTAGCCGTCTTGGCCAGCACCGAAAGCATCGTTGACTTGCCGCAGCCGTTACCACCCACAATCGCATGCACCGCGCCGGCTGAAAACGTCACATCGAGCCCGCGCAGCACCCAACCGGACACGCGGTCGTAGCGAAACCAGCCTTCCGACAGGGTGGTAGCCGACCCGCCGTGCATTTTTGGGAGTATTCTGCGTCCACCGGCACGCGATGGCGCCCCCGAGTCGTCCTGCGGCTGAATTTGTGCCTCAAATTCAGCCGATTTGCCCGATTTCAGTCCCTTTTTTGCACCCGGAGCGCCCCCGCGCGGGTCCAAAGAACCCAGCTGACCACTGACGCTGCTGAAAACTCCGTTTTTTGCACGCCGCGAGGCACCCCACCCTGGCACCTCGCCAGAAAACAGCCCTTCACGATGTCCCAAGGAGGCGATGTCGGCCACCTCGCGCACGCGGCCGCCCTCAATCCGATACGCGCACGTCGCGTATTCGAGCATCGGGCGCGGCTGGTGCGTTGCCACGACAACCGTGCAGCCCAGCTCGCGGTTCACGCGGAACAGCGCATGCAGAAAATTTTTCTCGGCAACGGGATCAAGTTGGGACGTGGGCTCGTCGAGCAGCAGCACGCGCGGGCGCAACGCCAGCACGGCTGCCAGCGACAGCAGCTGCTTGCGCCCACCCGAAAGCGTATCGGTATCGCGGTGGAGCCAGTCCTCCAGCCCAAAGAAATAGCTGGTCTCGGCCACACGGCGGCGCATCTCGTCGCGCGCTAGCCCCAAGTTTTCCAGACCAAACGCCATCTCGTGCCACACGGTCTCGCACACGATCTGGTTCTCGGGGTCCTGAAACACATAGCCCACGCGCTCCGCGGACGTCCGAACATCCATGTCGGCGACGCCCTCCCCCAGCACGCGCAACTCGCCAGTGCACGCGCCCGTCGGCGAAATCTCGGGCTTGAGCAGCGAGAGCAGCGTTGACTTACCCGATCCGGTACCGCCAACAAGCAGCGCAAATGCACCTTGGGGAACAGACCAGTCGACCCCCTCGAGTACCGGCGCCTCAGCCCCGGGGTAGGTAAAGCTCAGGCCCCGCACCTCAATCGCAGGCACATCGGAGCCGCACGCCCCGCCCGTTACCGAGCAGTTATCCAACCGGGTCATCAGCCAAACCTCTTCTCGTCAATCGCGTGCAACACACAGGGCAACACCATCCAAGCCGCGCACACAATATAGCCAGGCCACAGCGCCGGCACCGAAAGCTGCGGGTAAAACGAATACTGCGTCGTCGCGGCCCACGCCACCGCAACCGTAGCAGCGCCAAACAGCGCAAGCCCCACCAGCGCGGCAACGTCGCCGCGCCCCAGCCGATACCGCGCATACGTCGTACGACGCGCCGCGGCACCCCATCCGCGCGAGCGCATGGCGTCGGCGCGCTCCAGCGAATCCTCCATGCTCCAGCCCATCAGCACACTCGAGGCCCGCAAGCGCGAGCGCACGGGGTCGGCCGGAGCGCGCCCCGGCACATCGATCGCGTCCTGCACCGCCAGCACCGCGCGGCCGCGGCGCAAAAACTGCGGGATAAGCCGCATGCACATCGAGATCATAAGCGCGAGCACCGGCACGGCGTTGCCCAGCAACGCGAGCACCTTGTCGTATTCGAGCATCGACGCCGCAGCCTCAAACCACAGCACGCTCGCTACAAACAGCCCGCCCATACACAGGCCGTATACCATGCTCTCCAAATACACTGCGCGCATGCCGATGCGGAACAACTCCGTCGAGCCCGAGGCGCTAAACAGCGGATTCACCAGCGCAATGATCAAAATCACCGGCAGCTGCCAGCGAAGCGCGCTCAGCGTGCGAGCAGCCCCGCGGGTCGCAAAGCCGTATGCCAACCCGCCCGCGAGCGACAGCGCGATCAGCACCGGTTGCATCGAGAACATGGTGAGCCCCAGCGTCAGCGCCATGTAGAGCGCAGGCACCGCCGGGTGCGACATCGAGAATGCCGCGACGGGCTCGATGGCCGACCTCTCTCGCATATTGTCCACGGGCACCCGCCCTCTCACCCAAATACCAACGCCGCAGTGCCGCAAACACCGCACAAGCAGCGCAGCCGCCGCGCCGGAACCACAAACCCAGCCGCCACGACCCAAACGTTACGCGCTCATCATATGCCTGCGGTATCATATTGCGCCGTGTATCGTTTCCAAACACACGTCTCTATAACGTAACAGGAGATCACATGGACGCAACCGCAATTATCCTCGCTGCCGGCGAGGGCACCCGCATGAAGTCGAACCACTGCAAGGTTTCGCACAAGATCCTGGGTAAGCCCATGGTCCAGTGGATCGTCGACGCCACCATCAAGGCCGGCTGCAGCCGCGTCGTGGTCGTCATCGGCAGCCACGCCGACGAGATGCGCGCCCTGATCGACGGCGCCTACGCCAACAGCGCCACCAAGGTCGAGTGCGTCGAGCAGACCGAGCGCCTGGGCACCGGCCACGCCGTAAAGGTCGCGCTCGAGGCCTGCGGCATCGCCGAGGGCCCGGTCGTCGTGCTCAACGGCGATCTGCCGCTCATCACCGCCGACACCATCGCCAAGTTCGCGCAGACCGTCGCTACCGGCGAGCTCGCCTGCGCCGTCATGACCATGACCCCGCCCGATCCTTTTGGCTACGGCCGCATCAAGCTGGGCGCCGACGGCCAGATTGAGCGCATCATCGAGCAGAAGGACTGCACGCCCGAGCAGGCCGCCACGCTGCTCGAGTGCAACGCCGGCTGCTACGCCTTCGACGGCGCACAGCTCGCCGCCCACATCAACGAGATCGGCAACGACAACGCGCAGTCCGAGTACTACCTGCCCGACATGCTCGAAATCCTCAAGGGTCACGGCCAGGCGGTCTCTATCTTCCACTGTGACGACTACCGCGACGGCCTGGGCGTCAACAGCCGCATCCAGCTCGCGCAGCTTACCGCCATCGCGCGCGACCGCATCAACGAGCACTGGATGGCCGAGGGCGTTACCTTCATCGACCCCACGCAGGCCTGGATCGGCCCCGACGCCACCATCGGCCGCGACACCGTCGTGTGGCCGCAGACGCACCTGATCGGCCACGTCACCGTGGGCGAGGAGTGCCAGCTCGGCCCCAACAGCCGTCTCACCGACACCACCGTCGGCAGCGGCTGCACCATCGACGAGACTATCGCCATCGAGGCCGTCATCGAGAACGGCGTCGACTGCGGCCCGCGCGCCTACCTGCGCCCGGGTACCCACATGCTCGACGGTTCCAAGGCCGGCACGCACGTGGAGATCAAGAAGTCCACGATCGGCGAGGGCTCCAAGGTGCCCCACCTGTCCTACATCGGCGACACCACCATGGGCTCCGGCGTCAACGTGGGCGCCGGCTCCATCACCTGCAACTACGACGGCGTGCACAAGCACAAAACCGTCATCGGCAAGGATGCCTTCATCGGCTCCGACACCATGATGGTCGCGCCCGCCCAGATCGGCGACGGCGCGCTCGTGGCTGCCGGCTCCGTCATCACCGAACCGGTCCCGGCCGACGCACTCGGCCTGGGTCGCGCCCGTCAGGTAAATATTGAGGGCTGGGCCGCCGATTATCGCCGCCGTCTGCACGAGGACGACGAGGTATAACGTTTTACCAAGCATCTAAGGAGCTGTTCCCATGGGGACGGCTCCTTTTTCTATGCTGACCTGCGCGGCCGGATGAGTGGTCGGTTCGTGTCCGTTGACGGTAAAGACGTTATCAAGACTCGATAAACCCCGCCGCGCGGTTACAATGCAACAAGGCATCTATATGGCATTCGATATAAAGGAGAAGGGTAATGCCGATTAATGATCCCGAGAAGTCGGAGAATATGCGCAAGTCCATCCGCGTGTATTCCGGTTCCTCCAACCGTCCCCTCGCTCAGAAGATTGCTGAGTACCTTGGGGTCGAGCTTTCGGGCCTTACGCTAAAGCAGTTCGCCAATGGTGAGATTTACGCCCGCTACGACGAGACCGTCCGCGGCGCCGACGTCTTCCTGATTCAGTCCGTGGCCGGCGGCAACGTCAACGACATGCTCATGGAGTTGCTCATCGCCACCGACGCCGCCAAGCGCGCATCCGCCCGCTCCATCACCGCCGTTATCACCCACTACGGCTATGCCCGCCAGGACCGCAAGGCCGGCCCGCGCGAGCCCATCACCGCCCGCCTCGTCGCCAACCTGCTCGAGCGCGCCGGCGTCAACCGCATCATCACCCTCGACCTGCACCAGGGCCAGATCCAGGGCTTCTTTGATATCCCGGTTAACCACCTGTCCGCGCTGCCGCTGTTTGGCCAGTACTACAACAACATGCACTTCGACACCGACAACCTGGTTGTCGTCTCCCCCGATGTGGGCCGCGCCAAGGCCGCCAAAAAGCTGTCCGACATGCTCGGCTGCGACCTGGCCATCGCCCACAAGGGTCGTCCGCGCCACAACGCCGCCGAGGTCATGGGCATCATCGGTGACATCAAGGGCAAGACCTGCATCATCAACGACGACATGATCGACACCGCTGGCACCCTGTGCGCCAACGTCAAGGAACTCAAGGCTATGGGCGCCGGCGACATCTACGTGTGCGCCACCCACGGCATCTTCTCCGGCCCGGCCATCGAGCGTCTGAACGACGCCCCGATCGTCGAGTGCCTCGTCACCGACGCCATCCCCGTCGAGGTCGGCGGCAAGATCAAGACCATCTCGGTCGCCGAGGAGTTCGCTCAGGCCATCTCCGCCGTTTACCACGAGGAGCCCGTCTCCACGCTCGTCGGCGGCGACTTCGCGCTGTAGTCGCTTGACCCTCGCATCTCACCGGAAGCCCGGTAGGCCTGCGGGGTTATCACACCGACGTCCTCGCCGCTTCGCGGCTGCGGGATGTCGGCTTAGATAACCCCTCCCGGCCTACCGGGCTTCCTGCTGTCTCGGGGCAGCTGTTTTCTGAAATGACTTTGCCGCGCCCTTTCCTCGCCTTCGGCGGGCGTGGTAGCCTTTGTCGTTGAACGAACTACTTATGTAACGAAAGGAAGCCTATGGCAGCTGCACAGCCGCTTAAGATTCGCATGGTTGCCGGACTTGGCAACCCTGGCGATGAGTATGCCGAGACCCGCCACAACGCAGGTTTCAAAGCAATCGACGAGTTGGCCCGTCAGGCCGGTGTCACGTACTGGAAAAATCAGGCAGGCGCCGAGGTCGCGCTCATCAACATCAACGATCCCGAGGAAGAGGGCGGCAAGCGCCAGATTGTGCTGGTCAAGCCGCAGTCGTATATGAATACCTCGGGTGGCCCCATCTCCAAGCTCTGCCGCGAGTACAAGATCAAGGCCGAGGAGCTACTCGTGATTCACGACGAGCTCGACATTCCCGCCGGCGACGTACGTGTTAAGGTGGGCGGCGGCCACGCTGGCCACAACGGCCTGCGCTCCATCATCGACAAGATGGGCAGCCGCGACTTTAGCCGCATCCGCACCGGCATCGGCAATCCTCCCGGCAAGATGGCTGTCGCCGACTACGTGCTCAAGCAGCTGCGTGCCCGCGAGGCCGAGGACTTCCAGGACACCTGCGCCCGCGCCGCAGATGCCGCCGGTCTGGCCATCGTCCACGGCGTAATCTACGCCCGCGATCACGTAAACGGTGCCGCTTCCGCCAACGGCAAACACTAAAACCTACCATTTAGGGACAGGTTTTTTGGCAGATTTTATATGCGGAAACGCCGCAGTCGGCACATCGCAATAAACACGCTGCCACCATACATGCATAACGCTCCAAAGGGGGCCGGCCTCAACGAAACGCGAGGCCGGCCCCCTTTGCCGTTTTGCCTGATAAAACCGACCAAAATAAACCTGTCCCTTTTTGGTAGGTCACTTTTCTCGCCTGTCAAAGATACACGTAAGCGACATGCACATGAGGGTATAATTTGCACCGTATGTCTGCACAACGCCTGTGCGCGTACGGTTTTATTCGGGCTACCGTCCATTTCCGTGGAGGCACGGTTCGGCCGCCCTAACAAGAGAGGGGTTCTATGTATAAGATCCTGGAGAAGACGCAGTTCTCGGAGAAGGTGTTCAAGTTCCGCATCGAGGCGCCTGCAATCGCCAAACATGCGCACGCTGGACAGTTCCTCATGGTCCGCGCCAACGAGACGGGCGAGCGCGTCCCGTTTACCCTGGCCGGCTGGAACGGTGACGAGGGCTGGGTCGAGTTCATCTTCATGGTGATCGGCAAGACCACCGAGATGCTGTCCACCTACGAGGCCGGCGAGTCGCTGCGCGACGTCGTGGGCCCGCTGGGCGTTCCCACCGAGATGGCTGAGGGCCCCTGCGCCGTCATTGGCGGCGGCGTCGGCCTGGCAATTGCCTTCCCGGTCGCCAAGCACCTGGTCGAGACCGGTCACGAGGTGCACGCCATCATGGGCGCCCGCACCAAGGACCTCCTGCTCATGGAGGACCAGTTCCGCGAGCTCCTCGACGAGGACCACATTCACATCACCACCGACGACGGCTCCTACGGCGAGCAGGGCGTTGTCACCGCTCCGCTGGAGCGCCTGCTGCAGGACAAGGCCGTGAGCCAGGTCTTCTGCGTCGGCCCCGTTCCGATGATGAAGTTCTCGACCCTCACCGCCCAGAAGTACGACACCCCCATCACCGCGTCGCTCAACCCCATCATGGTTGACGGCACCGGCATGTGCGGCTGCTGCCGCGTCGAGGTGGGCGGCGTGACCAAGTTCGCTTGCGTCGACGGCCCCGACTTCGATGCCACCCTGGTCGACTGGGATGACCTTCGTGCCCGCCAGGCCGCTTACCGTTCCGAAGAGGGCGAGTCCCTCAAGGCCTATGAGGAAAAGAGCTGCGCATGCCACTAGTTAACGGTCGTTTCGTTGCCGATATGAAGTCGCCCCGCACCCCCGATAACGAGGAGCCGGCTGCCGAGCGCGCCTGCGACTTCCGCCCCGTCGATAAGGGCTTCACCGAGGAGATGGCGCTGGCCGAGGCCGAGCGCTGCCTCAACTGCAAGAAGCCGTTCTGTGTTGAGGGCTGCCCCGTCAACATCAACATCCCCCGCTTTATTGAGCAGATCCGCGCGAAGGACTTCGGCGGCGCTCTCGATACCATCCGCGAGGACTCCATGCTTCCCGCCATCTGCGGTCGCGTCTGCCCGCAGGAGAACCAGTGCGAGGGCAAGTGCATCCGTGGCAAGAAGTCCGAGCCCGTGGCCATCGGCCAGCTCGAGCGCTTCCTGGGTGACCGCCCCGAGCTCGCCTCCACGCCCAAGATGGCCCCCAAGAACGGCAAGAAGGTCGCCGTCGTCGGCTCCGGCCCGTCCGGCATCACCTGCGCTGGCGAGCTCGCCCGCAACGGCTTTGACGTCACCGTCTTCGAGGCATTCTTCACCGGCGGCGGTGTGCTGGTCTACGGCATCCCCGAGTTCCGTCTGCCCAAGGCAGTCGTCAAGCGCGAGATTGACGGCCTGGAGGACATGGGCGTCAAGTTTGAGTACAACTCCGTCGTGGGCAACATGGCCACGGCCGAGGAACTGTTCGAGCAGGGCTTCGACGCCATCTACGTGGCAACCGGCGCTGGCCTGCCCAAGTTCCTCAACGTCCCCGGCGAGAATCTGCCCAACGTCTTCTTCGCAAACGAGTACCTCACCCGCGTGAACCTGATGAAGGCCAACAAGTTCCCCGAGTACGACACCCCCACCAAGCACGGCAAGAACGTCGTCGTCTTTGGTGGCGGCAACGTGGCTATGGACGCCGTCCGTACCGCCAAGCGCCTGGGCGCCGAGCACGCCATCATCGCCTACCGTCGTACCGAGGACGAGATGCCTTGCCGTCGCGCCGAGCTGCACCATGCTAAGGCCGAGGGCGTCGAGGTTCTGCCGCTCGTCTCCCCGCTCGAGTTTGTCGCTGGCGAGGACGGCTCCGTGTGCGCCGTCAAGGTCCAGAAGATGGAGCTCGGTGAGCCTGACGAGTCCGGCCGTCGTCGCCCGGTGCCCATCGAGGGCGCCATCGAGGAGATCCCCTGCGACGTCGCGATCTCGGCTATCGGCACCAACGCCAACCCCTTCGCAAAGAAGATCGGCGGCAAGATGGAGCTCAACAAGTGGGGCTACATCGTTGCCGACGAGGAGACCGGCCAGACCACCGATCCCCGCATCTGGGCCGGCGGCGACATCGTCACCGGTGCCGCTACGGTCATTCTGGCGATGGGCGCCGGCAAGAAGGCCGCCGCTTCCATCACCAAGAGCCTGCTGGGCGAGTAATCACCTGCAGCGCTAGCCATCAAACGGCAAAGTCCCCGTCGAGCACACGCCCGACGGGGACTTTTTCTATGCCGGTCGCCCGACCACCACAAAGGTGCCTGTCCCCCTTGTGGTGGTTTGGGGCCTGGTCGGCAAACCAATTCCGGCGTTTGTCTCAATCAGTAACAGCTGGAGCCCGTTGAGCCTTGCAGTTGTTACAGATCGAGATATTGTGCCGGCCGCCCACGCTGCATCTCAATCTGTAACAGTTAGAGACCAAATTCCCCGCTACGTGTTACAGATCGAGACGTTAGGTTGGCGGCCGAACGGTTCATCTAAATCTATAACAGTTAGAGCCATTTTCGCTGGCTTGGTGTTACAGATCGAGATTTTGCAAAAGCCGAGGATAGGCACTGCCGCCAAGGCCTTCCCCTCGGCCTAAAACAAAAACCACCACAAATGAACTGCGTCCCGAATCTTGGCCTTCTTTATTAGAAGCGAACACTAGGAC